>NZ_WWHU01000001.1:626433-1252867 GCF_009862785.1 Gordonia sp. SID5947
AAACCGCCGCGGTGCTCATCGACACCGGTCGTCGCGCGGGTGTCCCAGTCGTCTTCACCCGGGTGAGCTATCTGCCCGGCGGTGCCGACGGGGGCCTGTTCCGCCGAAAGATCCCGTCGCTCAAAGTGTTCGAGGAGGGGTCCGCGCTCGCGGACTTCGTGCCGGCATGTCGGCCGCGACCCGACGACACCGTGGTCACGAAGCAGTATGCGAGCGCGTTCTTCGGTACGTCGCTGGCCTCCACGCTCACGGCCCAGGGAATCGACACGCTGTACATCTGCGGGCTGTCGACCAGCGGATGCGTTCGCGCAAGCGCGACGGATGCGCTCCAGCACGGATTCCGCCCGCTGATCGTGGCGGATGCGTGTGGCGATCGGGAGGCCTCGTTACACGATGCCAATCTGCTGGATCTGCAGGCCAAATACGCGGATGTGATCGGTATCGACGACGCGGTGTCGTGGCTCACCGGGAGCGCGGACTCCTCGTCCTAGCTGCTCGCTCTCGGCAGGTCGGCGAGTTCGGCAGGCAGGTCCTCGGAGTGGACCACGGTCAGTCGCTGCGTCGCCCGGGTCAGTGCGACATACAGATCCGAGTACCCACGGGGAGAGTCCGTGACGATCGCCGCGGGCTCGACGACCACGATGTTGTCGAACTCGAGGCCTTTGCATGCGCCGACCGTGAGAACACGTGGTGGTGAATCGATGTCGCTCGACTCGGCGATCACGTCGTCACGGAGACGGGCGGGCACGATCACCGCGGTGACGCCGCTGAGCTCGGGTTTGCCCGCCACCTCCACCGCGACCTGTGCCAGTTTGGCGATGTCGGTGCGAATCGCGACCGGCTCTATCCCGTTGCTCCGCAACGACGTCGGCGGGGACTGCATCGGACTGATCTGCGCGAGCATGCGTGTCGCGTAGGTCATGATCTCGCCAGGCGTCCGATAGTTGACGGTCAGTTCACGTAGGTGCCACCGGTCGGCGACGTAGGGGGTCAGCACATCGCCCCAGGAGCGTGTACCGGCCAGGTCGCCGGTCTGTGCGGTGTCACCGATGATCGTCATCCAGCGGTTCGGTATGCGGCGCATCACCATTCGCCAGGCCATGGCCGACAACTCCTGCGCCTCGTCGACGATGACATGGCCGAAGGCCCAGTTCCGGTCACCGTGCGCGCGTTCGGCGGTGGTCAGCCGCTGCGTCTCGGTCTGGCGGGCCGCCAGCTGCTCGGCGTCGATGAGGTCGTACGCCATCAGGATCTCCGGATCGAGTTCGTCCTCGAGATCCTGCGGTGCCGACCCGGTGAGGATGTCCAGCGCGTCCTGCGCGTCGGCGAGTTGACGACGCCAGCGTTCACGTTCCACGCGCTCGGCATCGTCGGTGCCGTAACCGATCAACTCCGCGAGTTCGTCGAGCAGCGGGACGTCGGCCGGAGTCAGGTCGGCGCTGTCGGCGTGTGGGCGGCCGGCGGGGCGCAGCAGCGCGGTGCGATCCTCATCGGACCAGCCGGGGGAGGCCTTGCGTACCGCAGTGGGATCGGCAAGCAGATCGCGCAGCATGGCCTGCGGCGTCAACTTCGGCCAGTATTGCAGGACCGCGCGACGAATTTCGGGATCCTGACTCATCTCGTCGCGGATGTCGGCGATGTCGGCGCCGCTGAGCAGCTGGGAACCGTCGAGCAGACTCGAGCCGATCGCGCGGGCGTGCGCCTGGGCCAGGCCGTCCAGAGCAGTGCGCAAGAAGACCGGCTGGGCGAGATTGTGTGCGCGGCGAGAACTCCGTGCCTTTGCTCGGGCCGCCTTGATCAACGTCGAATCGATCATCACGTGATAGGTGTCGAAGTCCACGGGAACCGGCTTGGACGGCAACGACTGTCGGGCACGCACGGCGCGCTTCAGCAGATCGACCATGCGTAGATCGCCCTTGACGGCGGCGGCCTGCCGGCTCTCGGTCGCCGCGGCGTGTACGCCGGGGTAGAGATCGCCGATGGTGGACAGGAGCACACCAGACTCACCGAGCGAGGGAGAACCTGGCCGATGTAGGTGAGGAAGTCGTCGTTGGGGCCGATGATCAGAATGCCGCTGCGCGACAGGATGTCCCGGTGGGTGTACAGCAGGTACGCCGCCCGGTGCAGCGCCACGGCGGTCTTCCCGGTACCGGGCCCGCCTTGGATGACCGTGACCCCGCGGTGGGCGGATCGGATGATCAGATCCTGCTCGCGCTGAATCGTCTCGACGATGTCGGTCATCTCGCCCGTGCGGGCCGCGTTCAGCGCGGCGACCAACGCGGTCTCGTTGACCACGTCCCCGTGCCCGACGTCGTCGGGAGAGGCGTCACCGAGAGCCAGGTACTCGTCGTTGACGGCGCGCACCCGCCTGCTGCGGGTCCGGACATGCCTGCGACGATCGACGTCCTCGGGAGCCGCGGGCGTGGCCAGATAGAACGGCCGAGACAGCGGCGCACGCCAGTCGAGCAGCAGTGTGGTGTCGGCGTCGTCGTCGTCGAGCACGCCGATACGGCCGATCCGACGGACCTCGCCGTCGTCGAGATCGAGCCGACCGAAGTACAGATTGTGTTCGGCGGCATCGAACTTGGCGAGATCGTCGGTGTACATGCGTTCATAGGATTCGCGTTCGGAGCGCGCCTGTGGAGTGCCACCCTTCTCGCGCAACGTCGACGACAGTCGACGTTGCGTGTTGGCGCGCATGCGATCGAGCCGTCCGTAGACCTGATCGAGATGTGACTGTTCCTCGCTGATCCGCGAGTCCACGTCGGACTCCGATTTTTCCGTGTCTGTCGAGCTCACCGTCGTGCCACGCCTTCGTGAGATGTGGTCGACGCCAGTTGTGCGTCGCCTGCCAGGTCCGCCGATCGGATCGACGCGGTGAGCCGCGCGGCGGTGGGCGGCTCCGCCAGCCGCCGGCACACGGTTTCCGCCGCGCCGCGTAGCGCCGGATCCGGCAGTCGCTCGCCGAGCCATCGGATGGCGGACCGTTGCGAGCCCAGCGGGACGGTGATGGCCGTGTGTGCATCCCGAAGAATGCCGTGCCGCGACACGTACAGCGAGAATGTCTGGGGGACAACGGTTGTGGCAACGACCGGGTGGTCGGCGGTGGAGAGCATCATGCGATCGTAATTCGGTTCGGTGTGGTCGAGGACTGCGGTCTCGTCGTCGGTGAGCCAGGCGCCGACGGTACGAAGTCGCGCCCCGGGGGAAAGGTAGGGCGCCGCGGGGATGTATCCGCGTGCGGAGACGTGAGCGGAGTGTCCGGCGGCCAGATGGGACACCGTCACCCGGACCATCGGTGGCTCGGTGTCGCGGACGACCGACGCGAGCTTCGCGCGCAGTACCGCGGCCGACGCGTTGGACCCGACGGCGACGACGAGTGTCCGGCCGGCGAGGGAGTCCTCGCGCACGTGGTCATCGTCGACGCCGTCGGGTGTCGCCCATGGGTATGCATGGGCGGGGAAAACCGTCCTGTCGTCGGTTTCCGGCCTGCCCGGGCCGTGGGGGTCGGGAAGAGCGTCTATGAGCGGGCCTCTCGCCAGCGACGCCGGCCCTCCTCGGCACCGTCGTACGCCTTGTCCTTCGCACTGCCGGCGAGTGCCGCCGCCTGGTCGGCGATCTCGGGTGCACGATCCTTGATGCGGTCGGCGGCCTTGGTCACGCGCTTCTCGGCGGCCTTGGTTGCCTTGTCGGATCGCTTCTGGGCAGCTTTGGTTGCCTTGTCGGATCGCTTCTGGGCGGCCTTGGTCACCTTCTCGGAACGCTTCTGGGCGGCCTCAGCCAGATCTGCGGATCGCTTCTGGGCCGCACCGGCCAATTCCGGTCCGCGGTGCCGGATCAGCTCCGCGGCCTCGACGGAACGGTCACGCGCGGCCTCGGCGATCTCGGGCGCACGGTGTTTGATGACCTCGGCGGCCTCGATGGAACGGTCGCGCGCGGCTTCGGCGATCCCGGGGGCGCGATTCTTGATGACCTCGGCGGCGTCGGCGGAACGCTCACCCAACACGTGGGCGCCTTCTGCGGAGCGTTCGCGGATCGTGTCCCAGGTCGATTCCGATGCGGCCACTCCGATCGGCAAGGCGGCGGTGATCGCCTGGCCCGCCTCGCCTGCCTTGCGGCGACCACGCCACGCCAGCGAGGGCTTGCCCTCGGTGTCGACGGCCGCGATCAGCAGCCCGCCGAGCAAGCTCACGTTCTTGTAGAACTGGGTGCGCTGCCGAGCCCGGGCCGCCGGGTCGGTCTCTTCCCAGAAAGGGTGGCCCGCCAGCGTGGTGGGGACCAGCGAACCCGCGAGACCGAGGGCGGCGAAACGCGGGAACTTGCCCGTCGCCAGCAGGATTCCTCCGCCGACCTGGATCGCGCCGTTGACCCGCACCAAGACCTCCGGCTCGGTCGGGACGTTGTCGGTGACGCTGTTCGGGAGGGCCTCGACCGACTTGTCGACGAGATCCCGCGACATCTCGGCCTTGGGCGCAGGATTGCGCAGGGCATCGATGCCGGAGGCAACGAAGGCAGTGGCCAGCATGGGTCGGGCAATTCGGCGGATCAACATTGACGGCCTCCTCGTGACAGAACTCGGATGTTCGACCCCCCACGACTTGAGTGGTGAACCTCATCGAGGCTACCGGTCGCGGACAGCGCCCGCAGGTACGCGCGACGAGAATCGGCGTCGTCGTCCCGCGCGATCACCAGCCGCGCTCGCGCCATTCGGGTAGCGAAGGACGCTCGGCGCCCAGCGTGGTGTCCTTGCCGTGCCCTGGATAGACCACCGTCGAATCCGGATAGCGATCGAAGATCTTGGTCGACACGTCGTCGATCAGCGTGTCGAAATGACCGGGCTCCCAGGTCTTGCCGACGCCACCGGGGAAGAGGCAATCGCCGGTGAAGAGGTGAACCCCGTCGCCGTCGGTGTAGGCGAGCGCGATCGAGCCGGGGGTGTGGCCGGCCAGATGGATGGCGTCGAAGGTGAGGTCGCCCACCTCGATGGTGTCGCCGTCATCGATCAACCGGTCCGGGGTGACGGGCAGCTCGCCGGCATCGAGACGGCCCGCCGCCGTCGGCACGCCCAGTTCGCCTGCCACCTCGGTCAGCGCCTGCCAGTGATCGAAATGCTGATGTGTGGTGAAGATCAGTTTCGGGGTACCGGGCAGGGACCTGACCACCTCGAGGATCCGGTCGGCGTCGTTCGCGGCGTCGATGATCAGCTGGTCGCCGGTCTGTGCGGAGGTGATCACGTAGACGTTGTTGTCCATCGGACCGACAGACATCTTGACGATCGTCGCCGAGCCGAGGGTTCGCCGCTGAGGCCGAGGTGACTCCGAGAGATCGCCGGTGTAACTGTCGCTGAGGGATACATCCTGGGGGCTCATGGCCGTCAGGTTAGCCCCGGATCGTGCGCCGCTCACCCGGGCTCGGCGAACCAGCGGTCGGTCGGCCGACGAGGGTATCGTGGAACATCGGCCGAGGTGACCATCGGAGGCGGCAGGCGTGGAGCTCTCCAGCCAGGGGGAGGCCAGCCGAGCTCGCCGATCCTGTCGGTGGTCGCCCATAAGCTGTGCGCGGAGCGGTCTGGGCAGATCCGGATCGCGTCCTGCCAGCTCACACACCAGCACACCGGCGCCTGCCGGTCAGCAATGAATGAGGACTGCAAGTGGTTGACCGTCTCATCGTCCGCGGCGCCCGCGAACACAACCTGCGCGGGATCGACGTGGATCTCCCTCGGGACAGCCTCATCGTGTTCACGGGGCTCTCCGGGTCGGGCAAGTCCTCATTGGCGTTCGACACCATCTTCGCCGAGGGACAGCGACGCTACGTCGAATCGCTGTCAGCGTATGCGCGCCAGTTCCTCGGGCAGATGGACAAGCCGGACGTCGATTTCATCGAAGGATTGTCACCGGCCGTCTCCATCGACCAGAAGTCGACCAACCGCAACCCGCGGTCCACGGTCGGCACGATCACCGAGGTCTACGACTACCTCCGTCTGCTCTACGCCCGTGCGGGACGTGCCCACTGCCCCGAGTGCGGTGCCCTGATCGCCAAGCAGACACCACAGCAGATCGTCGACCAGGTCCTCGAGATGGATCAGGGCGTGCGTTTCCAGGTGCTCGCCCCCGTCGTCCGCACCCGCAAGGGCGAGTTCGTCGACCTCTTCGCCGAACTGCAGACCCAGGGCTTCTCCCGTGCGCGGGTCGACGGCACCGTGCATCAGTTGACCGATCCGCCGAAGCTCAAAAAGCAGGAGAAGCACGACATCGAGGTCGTCGTCGACCGTCTCGCCGTCAAGACCAGTGCGAAGCAGCGTCTCACCGATTCCATCGAGACCGCTCTGCGCCTCGCGGACGGCATAGTGGTCCTCGACTTCGTCGACCTCGACGAATCGGACCCGCACCGGGAACGCCGATTCTCCGAGCGCATGGCGTGCCCGAACGGGCACCCGATCGCGATCGACGATCTCGAACCGCGGTCGTTCTCGTTCAACTCGCCGTACGGCGCCTGCCCGGAGTGTGACGGCCTCGGCATCCGCAAAGAAGTCGACGAGGAACTGGTGGTCCCCGACCCCGACCTCTCGCTGTCGGACGGGGCCATCGCCCCGTGGTCGGGTGGGCACAATGCCGACTATTTCCTGCGGCTGATGGGTGGCCTCGCCGATCAGATGGGGTTCGATGTTGACACCCCGTGGCGGAAGCTGCCGGCCAAGGCGCGCAACGCCATCCTGAACGGCAGCGACCACCAGGTCCATGTGAAGTTCCGAAATCGGTACGGGCGAACCCGTTCGTACTACACCGAATTCGAAGGTGTGTTGTCGTTCCTGGCCCGGCGCATGGATCAGACCGAGTCCGAACAGATGAAGGAGCGGTACGAGGGGTACATGCGCGACGTGCCGTGCCCGGCGTGCCAGGGTGCGCGTCTGAGGCCGGAGATCCTCTCGGTCACCCTCGATCATCCGACCTTCGGACCCAAGTCCATCGCCGAGGTGTGCGCGCTGTCGGTGTCGGAGTGCGCCGACTATCTCAACGGCCTGGAACTCGACGCGCGTCAGCAGGCCATCGCCGGACGCGTTCTCAAAGAGGTCCAGGCGCGCATCACGTTCCTGCTCGACGTCGGGCTCGAGTACCTGTCGCTGTCGCGGGCCGCCGGCTCGCTGTCGGGCGGCGAGGCGCAGCGTATCCGGCTGGCCACCCAGATCGGCTCCGGACTTGCAGGCGTGCTCTACGTTCTCGACGAGCCGTCCATCGGACTACATCAGCGGGACAATCGTCGTCTCATCGAGACCCTCACGCGGCTCAGGGATCTCGGCAACACGCTGATCGTCGTCGAACACGACGAGGACACCATCCGCTCTGCGGACTGGATCGTCGACATCGGTCCGCGGGCAGGTGAGCACGGTGGCGAAGTGGTGCACAGCGGAAGCTACAAGGACCTGCTGCGCAACCGCCGGTCGCTGACGGGCGCCTACTTGTCGGGGCGCGACACGTTGCCGGTGCCGGCGATCCGACGACCGATCTCCCGGCGGAAGCAACTCACCGTCGTCGGTGCGCGTGAACACAACCTGCGCGGCATCGACGTACCCTTCCCGCTCGGCGTCCTCACCGCGATCACCGGTGTCTCGGGCTCGGGGAAGTCGACTCTTGTCAACGACATCCTCGCGACCGTGCTCGCCAACAAACTCAACGGCGCGCGCCAGGTGCCCGGTCGGCATACCCGGGTGAAGGGTCTCGATCATCTCGACAAGCTCGTCCAGGTCGATCAGTCACCGATCGGCCGCACCCCGCGCTCGAATCCGGCCACCTATACCGGCGTCTTCGACAAGATCCGGACGTTGTTCGCCGCGACCACCGAGGCAAAGGTGCGTGGTTATCAACCGGGCCGCTTCTCGTTCAACGTGAAGGGCGGGCGCTGCGAGGCCTGTACGGGCGAGGGCACCATCAAGATCGAGATGAACTTCCTCCCGGACGTCTATGTGCCCTGCGAGGTGTGTCACGGCGCGCGCTACAACCGGGAGACGCTCGAGGTGCATTACAAGGGAAAGACCATCTCCGAGGTCCTCGACATGCCGATCGAGGAGGCCTCCGAGTTCTTCGAACCCGTCACCTCCATCCATCGGTACCTGAAGACGCTCGTCGACGTGGGGCTCGGGTACGTGCGTCTCGGTCAGCCCGCGCCGACACTGTCCGGCGGTGAGGCTCAGCGAGTGAAGCTGGCCGCGGAACTCCAGAAGCGATCGACCGGCCGGACGGCCTACATCCTCGACGAGCCGACCACCGGTCTGCATTTCGAGGACATCAAGAAGTTGCTGGGTGTGATCAGCGGACTGGTCGACAAGGGCAACACCGTGATCGTCATCGAGCACAACCTCGACGTCATCAAGACTGCAGACTGGGTCATCGACATGGGGCCCGAGGGCGGTACCGGCGGCGGCATGGTGGTGGCCGAGGGAACGCCGGAGGACATCGCGGCGGTCCCGGAGAGCCACACCGGCAAGTTCCTCGCCGACATCCTCGAACTCGACGAGACGGTGGCGTCGGCGGGCTGACCTCCGAATCCGTAGCTTCAATCCGCGGCAGCCGCGGATTGAAGCTACGAAAACATCATTGGCCCATCGACTTGCGGATCTCGTCGAGCTTCTTCTTGGCGGCCTCGTCGCGTTTGCGCATCATCTCGTCGACCTGCTGCCCCTCGGGGGAGGCCTCGGCGAGCTCCTCGGAGCCGATCGCCGTGGCGATCCGGTGCTCGATCTTGTCGCGGACGAAATCGAAGGTCGGCACGCCCGACTCGTCGTAACCCGGGTCGGGGAGCGTCGTGCCGAATCCCGGCGACGGTGGAACCGACGTGGGCTGTGCCGTTTCGGGCAGGACCACCTCGGCGTCGACGACGTCGGGTCGGGGCTCGTCGCGCTTGTCCGGATTCACCCCACCAGCCTACGTCGTGCGCGGGGTGGGAAGGTCTATCTGCGCGGAGCGCGGACGGGACCGGTGTACTTCTCGCCGGGGCCTTCACCGGGCTCGTCGGGATGCGCGCTCGCCTCGCGGAACGCCAGCTGCAGACCCTTCAGGCCGTCCCGGATCGGGGCCGCGTGGATGCCCAGATACTCGGTGGAGGCCTGCACGAGACCCGCCAGCGAGGTGATCAGCCTCCGCGCCTCATCGAGATCGACGGAGTCCTCGTCGGCACCTTCGGCGAGCCCCAATTTCTCCGCGGCAGCGCTCATCAGCAGCACGATCGCCTTGGTGACCACTTCGATCGCCGGAATATCGGCCAGGTCCCGGACGTTGTCGATATCGGTCTGATCCAGACCGGCGATCCCCTCGCCACTGTCACTGTCAGCGTCGCCCTCACCGGGCATCTGTGCAGGTGACGAATAGGAGTTCTCGGTCATGGCTGTTAGACTCCCATAGCACGACCGCCCCGGTTTGCGCCGGGGTCGCAAGTGGAGTTCCGCTCCCACCGTCACGACGCGGTTTCACCGCAGTTGTACGGTCCGGTTCACGCCGACGTCTCGCCGCCCTGAGCAGCGCAGACCTGTCGGTCCGACAAATGCGTCGGAGAATCGGTCGGTAACGGAGCCCTGCGGATGCGATCAGCATCCCGGGGCTCTTCTGCTGGAGAGCCGCCTGCTTGTGCAGCCCAGTGATCCTGGGCCGCGGTTACCAGAGAAGAACTGATCAAGGAGGCCCCATCAGCACTGAGACCCGCATCAACGAGCGCATCCGCGTCCCTGAGGTCCGACTCGTCGGACCGAACTCGGAGCAGGTGGGCATCGTGCGTGTTGAAGATGCGCTTCGCTTGGCCATCGAGGCCGACCTGGACCTGGTCGAGGTCGCACCCGACGCCCGGCCACCCGTGTGCAAGATCATGGACTACGGGAAGTTCAAGTACGAAGCGGCCCAGAAGCAGCGCGAATCGCGTCGTAACCAGCAGATGACCGTCGTCAAGGAGCAGAAGCTCCGCCCGAAGATCGACGACCACGACTACGAGACCAAGAAGGGGCACGTCGTCCGCTTCCTCGAAGCCGGGTCGAAGGTCAAGGTCACCATCATGTTCCGCGGCCGCGAGCAGTCGCGCCCCGAACTGGGCTTCCGCCTGCTGCAGCGCCTCGGAAACGATGTCGCCGACTACGGGTTCATCGAGACCTCGGCCAAGCAGGACGGGCGCAACATGACCATGGTGTTGGCGCCGCACAAGGGTGCGAAGACCCGCCAGAAGGCGCAGGAGACCCGCGAGCGCGGGCGGAAACCTGCGGCCGCAGGCGACGACAACGCCAGCCAGTAGTCGCCGGTCGGGTGTCGAGCCCGACCGAGGGAACTGACCACAGCGCGCGAGATTCCGCGCCCGTGTCATCACGGGTGCGATCTCGCTCGCCCGAATGAAGGAAGAACATGCCGAAGAGCAAGACCCACAAGGGCACCGCAAAGCGTTTCAAGGTGACCGGCAGCGGCAAGATCGTTCGCCAGAAGGCCAACCGTCGCCACCTGTTGGAGCACAAGTCGTCGCGTCGCACCCGCCGTCTCGACGGCATCGCCGTGGTGAGCGAGAACGACACCCCGCGCATCAAGCGACTGCTGAACCGCTGACCGACTCCGGGCCACGCCCGGTGACGGCACACACCGACACCTGACGAACGAAGAGGATTGACACATGGCACGCGTGAAAAGGGCTGTGAACGCCCAGAAGAAGCGTCGTTCGACCCTGGAGGCTTCCAAGGGTTACCGCGGACAGCGTTCGCGCCTGTACCGCAAGGCGAAGGAGCAGCAGCTCCACTCGATGACTTACGCCTACCGGGACCGTCGCGCCCGCAAGGGTGAGTTCCGCAAGCTGTGGATCGCGCGTATCAACGCGGCGGCCCGCGCCAACGACATCACCTACAACCGCTTCATCCAGGGCCTCAAGGCCGCTGGTGTCGAGGTGGACCGCAAGGTGCTCGCCGACATCGCCGTCGCCGACCCGGAGGCCTTCACCGGTCTCGTCGAGGTCGCGCGCAAGTCGCTGCCGGCCGACGTGAACGCACCCGCTGCCTGACACCGGCGCGTCCCACGACATCCCACGACCCGTGATGGAAGTTCTCTCCGAACGATCATCACGGGTCGTGGCGTATGCAAAACTGCATCGCGCCTCGGTGCGTCGCGCGGAGGGTCGATTCCTCGTCGAGGGTGCGAACTCTGTCGAATCGGCGCTCGCCACCGGACGGGCCGAGCGAATACTGGTGCGCGAAGGCGACGTCGATCGATTCGCCGTCCTCGTCGACTCCGCGCTCGCGAACGGCCTCTCGGTAGAGGTCCTCTCCGAGCGGGCGGTCGCCAAACTGACGGAGGCCACCACCGCTCCGGGTGTGTTCGCGATCTGCCCGCTGCTCGATCGGCCGCTGTCGGCGGTGCTCGACGCGTCGCCGGGCCTGCTGGCCGTCGCGGTGGAGCCGCGCGAGCCGGGGAACCTCGGCACCTTGGTGCGATGCGCCGATGCGATGGGCGCCGACGCGGTGGTCGTACTCGGCGACTCGGTGGATCCGCACAACGGGAAATGCGTGCGGTCCTCGGCCGGGAGTGTGTTCCACGTGCCGATCGTGCGCGAGCGGGACGTCGAGGCGGGCCTGACATCGATCGGTGCTGCCGGCATCAGCGTGCTGGCGACCGCGGCCGACGGCGAACTGTCCCTCGACGACGCCGACGCGGTACTCGGCGCACGCTGTGCATGGCTCTTCGGCAATGAGGCCCATGGCCTTGACGACGCCGTGGCCAGACGTGCAGATCACCGGGTGTCGATACCGATCCATGGCCGAGCCGAGAGTTTGAATCTGGCGGCGGCAGCAGCCATCTGCCTGTACGCGAGCGCGCGTGTCCGAGCGTCGGGCCCGGCCCGCGACGCCCGGTGACACTGACCTCGGGCACCACGCAGCGAGGGACGCGATAGCAGCGCCCACCTGCGCCTCAGCACGATCGACCGGTCGTCTAGGCTGGTGGCTCGGGTGTGCGGGTGGACCGTGGTCACCCGACTTCCGACTTTTTCGAGACCGAGGAGATCGCCGACCGTGGCCAGCCCTGCCGACGACGCCCCAGAGATGCGGTTTCCGGAACCGCACGAACTCGACGCCGCCGCCGCGGCGGCCGTCGCCGCGTTCGAGGCCGCCGCAGACCTCGACGACCTCGCACACGCCAAGACCGCGCACCTCGGCGACCGTTCGCCGATCGCACTCGCCCGACGGGCTCTGGGGTCGCTCCCGAAGGAGGAGCGTTCGGCTGCGGGCAAGACCGTCAACGAGGTCCGCGGACGGGTCACCGCGGCCTTCGACGTCCGGACGACGACCCTGCAGGCCGAACGGGACGCTGCCGTCCTGGTTGCCGAAGCCGTCGACGTCACGTTGCCCAGCGGCCGACGACGTGTCGGCGCACGGCACCCGATCACGGTGATCGCCGAACAGGTCGCCGACGTCTTCATCGGGATGGGCTGGGAGGTCGCGGAGGGCCCGGAGGTCGAGACCGAGCACCACAACTTCGATGCGCTGAACTTTTTGCCCGACCATCCGGCGCGTTCGATGCAGGACACCTTCTACATCGCTCCCGAGGGCTCGCGGCAGGTGCTGCGAACGCACACCTCCCCGGTTCAGGTCCGGTCGATGCTGAGCCGCGACGTCCCGATCTACGTCGCGTGTCCCGGACGGACGTTCCGCACCGACGAACTCGACGCCACCCACACCCCGGTCTTCCACCAGATCGAGGGGCTGGCCGTTGACAAGGACCTCACCCTGGCGAATCTGCGTGGCACCCTCGAGGTCTTTGCGCGGGCCCTGTTCGGTCCGGAGACCACCACCCGGATGCGGCCCAGCTACTTCCCGTTCACCGAGCCGTCGGCCGAGGTCGACGTCTGGTTCCCCGCCAAGAAGGGCGGCGCCGGCTGGGTGGAATGGGGCGGTTGCGGCATGGTCAATCCGAATGTGTTGCGCGCCAGCGGAATCGATCCCGATGTCTATTCGGGGTTCGCATTCGGGATGGGTCTCGAACGAACCCTGCAGTTCCGCAACGACATCTCCGACATGCGTGACATGGTCGAAGGGGACGTCCGATTCACCGTCCCGTTCGGCCCGGCGGTCTGATCGATCGCCACCGATCCCGACCACCGGCAACTCCATACCCGCGACAAGCCCGAGCGATGAAAGTAGTTGGTTGACGTGCGTGCCCCACAGTCCTGGTTCACCGAGGTGCTCCGCCGGGGAGACCCCCAGTGGTCGGCGACGGCCGCAGAGATCGACCAGGGATTCGTCCGCGTCGGTTTCGAGATCGAGGATGTCGAGACCTTTCCGGCGACCACGGGCCCGCTGGTGATCGGCCGGGTGGAGACCATCGAGGAGCTCACGGAGTTCAAGAAACCGATCCGGTTCTGCACGGTCGAGGTGGGCGAGGAACAGCCACGCGGCATCGTCTGTGGTGCACGCAATTTCGCCGTCGGTGACCTCATAGTGGCTGCGCTGCCCGGCGCCGTGTTGCCGGGGCCCTTCGAGATCGCCTCGCGCAAGACCTACGGCCGTGTCTCCGACGGCATGATCTGCTCGGTGTCCGAGCTGGGGATCGGCAGCGACCACAGTGGCATCCTGGTGCTGGCGCCGGGCACGGGCGAGCCGGGCGCCGACGCGCGGGAGGTGCTCGGACTCGACGACACCGCCATCGACATCAACGTCACCCCCGACCGCGGCTATGCATTCTCGGTACGTGGACTCGGCCGCGAACTCGCCGGCAGTTTCGGCGTGCCGTTCGTCGACCCGGGAGTCGGTGCCGAGGCGCTGGCGACTGCCGAAGGCGATGCATGGCCGGTGGCGATCGACGAGGAGTCGTCGGCGACTCGGTACACCGCGCGGGTGATCGCCGGTGTCGACGCCACCGCCACCTCGCCGTGGTGGATGCAGAAGCGACTGCTGGTCGCCGGAATCCGTCCGATCTCCGCGATCGTCGACATCACCAACTACGTGATGATCGAGCTCGGGCAACCGTTGCATGCCTTCGACGCCGAGAAACTCGCGGGGGCCGTCACCGTGCGCCCCGCGCAGGCGGGGGAGAAGCTGACCACTCTCGACGATGTGGTTCGGGTCCTCGATCCCGAGGACGTGGTGATCGCCGACGACAACGGTCCAGTTGCGCTGGCCGGCGTGATGGGTGGAGCGTCCACCGAGGTCACCGCCTCCACGACGACCGTCCTGCTCGAGGCGGCGACCTTTGATCCAGTGCGTGTGTTCCGTACCGGTAAACGGCACAAGCTGACCTCGGAGGCCAGTAAACGATTCGAGCGCACCGTGGACCCGGAGGTCACCTCGGTGGCGTCGGACCGGGCGGCGCGACTGATCGTCGAGATCGCCGGTGGCACAATCGCGTCGCCGCTGAGCGAGGCGAGGGTCGTCACGAATCCCATGCCCTCGATCACGATCGCCGCCGACGAGCCAGATCGCACAGCCGGGATCGCATATCCCGCCGGGACCACCGCGGCGCGTCTGGCGGAGGTCGGCTGCACGGTCGCGGGTACGGATCCGCTGTCGGTGGCCCCACCGTCGTGGCGTCCCGATCTGCGCGAACGAGCCGACCTCGTCGAGGAGGTGTTGCGCCTCGAAGGTCTCGAGGACATCCCGGCGGTGGTGCCGCGTGCGCCGGCAGGCACCGGCCTGAGTGCGGCGCAGCGTCGGCGTCGCGGCATCGGCCGGACGCTTGCGCTCGACGGGTACGTCGAGGTGCTGCCGTACCCGTTCATGCCTGCCGGGGTCTTCGACATCTGGGATCTGCCCGCCGACGACGAGCGCAGGCGCACCGTCAAGGTGCTCAACCCGCTCGAGTCCGATCGCCCGGAACTCAACACCACCCTGCTTCCCGGTTTGCTCGAGATGACTGCCCGCAACATCGCCAGGGGACAGCGGGATCTGTCGTTGTTCACCATCGGCCAGGTGGTGATGGCGGGCGATCACGTCGCGGCGGTGGATACGCTCGACGTCACCACGCGCCCCACTGACGAACAGATCGCGGCGCTCGATGCGTCGCTGCCGGATCAGCCACTACATGTCGCAGTTGTCCTGACCGGGCTCCGTGACCCCGCGGGCCCATGGGGGCCGGGGCGCGCCGCCGACCACGTCGATGCCTTCGAGGCGGCCAGGACCATCGGTCGGGCAGCTGGTGTCGAGATGGTGTTGTCGGCAGCCGACGAACGGCCGTGGCATCCCGGCCGTTGCGCCCGCCTCAGTGTCGACGGTGAGACTGTCGGGTACGCCGGAGAGTTGCATCCGGCGGTTCTCGAACGGGCAGGTCTGCCCAAACGCTTGTGCGCGGTCGAGATCGATGTCGATGCGCTGCCACTCGTCGATCGCCTCCCGGCGCCGCGTGTGTCGCCGTTCCCGGCGGTTCTGCAGGACGTCGCGGTCGTGGTCGGGGACACGGTCGCATCCGCAGACGTGGCGGCTGCGCTGCGAGCCGGTGCGGGCGACCTGCTCGAGGCCATCGACCTCTTCGACGTGTTCACCGGCGATCAGGTGGGTGACGGCAGCAAGTCGCTCACCTTCGCTCTGCGGTTCCGAGCGTCCGACCGGACACTCACCGAGGAGGAGGCCAACGAGGCGAAGCTCGCCGCCGTCGCGCACGCGGGTGAGCAGGTGGGCGCACGACTGCGTTGACGACGGCGTCCGGACGATGTGCGGTGAGCTGAGGGGCGACGAGCGCGGGCCATACCCGGCTGTGAATCTATTTGCATGGACATGCATAATGATCGCATGACGATCAAGGTGGCAGTCGCCGGTGCGAGCGGCTACGCGGGCGGAGAGATACTTCGACTCCTGTGCGGACATCCGCGCCTTCGATCGGGAGACCTGGAGATCGGTGCGTTGACCGCGGGCGGCAATGCAGGCAGCACCCTCGGATCGCTGCATCCGCATCTTCTGCCTCTCGCGGATCGGGAACTCGACGAGACCACCGCCGAGGTCCTCGCGGGCCACGACGTGGTCTTTCTCGGTCTGCCGCACGGCAGGTCCGGCGAGATCGCCGACGCCCTGCCGCCGACCACACTGATCATCGACTGCGGCGCAGATCATCGGCTGGAGAACGCGCAGGACTGGCTCGACTATTACGGCAGTGAGCACGCCGGGACCTGGCCGTACGGTCTTCCCGAGTTGCCGGGCAATCGGGAGACCCTCCGGGATGCGAGCCGGATCGCGGTTCCCGGTTGCTACCCGACGGTGTCGGTCCTCGCCCTGCGGCCCGCGGTTGCCGCAGGCCTCGTGGAACCGCAGGTGACCGTCGTCGCGGTGAGCGGAGCGTCCGGTGCAGGCCGCTCGCCCCGGGTCGATCTGTTGGCGTCCGAGGTGATCGGTTCGGCGCGCGCGTACGGGATCGGTGGCGCGCATCGTCACACGCCGGAGATCGCTCAGGCGCTGTCGGCAGCCGCAGACCTTCCCGTCTCCGTCTCCTTCACGCCCGTCCTCGTGCCGATGGCGCGTGGGATCCTCGCCACGTGCACGGCGCGTACGAGTGCTACGGCGGACGAGATCCGGGCTGTGTACGAGAAGGCATACGGCGACGAGACCTTCATCCACGTGCTCCCGGAAGGAGTGCTCCCGACCACCGGATCGGTCATCGGCAGCAACGCCGTTCAGATCGCGGTGACCGTCGACGAACGTGCCGGCACGATGGTCGCGGTCGCGGCGATCGACAATCTGACCAAGGGCACCGGCGGAGCTGCCGTGCAATCGATGAACCTCGCGCTCGGCTGGGACGAGGCCGAGGGCTTGAGCACCGTGGGGGTGGCACCGTGACGACATCACCGGAATCAAGTGCGTCGGCCGACGATCGGATCACCCCGGGTGCGCCGCTGGACGCGCCGCGATTGGTCCGCGATCAGGGCGTGACCGCGCCGTTAGGGTTCCGCGCCGCGGGAATCGCCGCAGGTATCAAGGCATCGGGCGCTGCAGATCTCGCGCTCGTCTTCAACGAGGGACCCGACTACGCGGCCGCAGGCGTCTTCACCCGAAATCAGGTCAAGGCCGCGCCAGTGCTGTGGAGCCGGCAGGTCCTCTCCACCGGCCGCCTGCGCGCGGTGATCCTGAACTCGGGTGGCGCCAACGCGTGCACCGGACCGGAGGGCTTCCAGGACACGCACGCCACTGCCGAGGCGGTCGCCGAGGCGCTGAGCAACTGGGGCACCGAAACCGGCGCGGTCGAGGTCGCAGTCTGCTCGACCGGGTTAATCGGTGATCGGCTGCCCATGGACAAGGTGCTCACCGGCGTGACCGAGATCGTGCACGAGATGGGTGGTGGCCTCACCGGGGGCACCGACGCCGCGCACGCGATCATGACCACCGACACGGTGCCGAAACAGGTTGCACTACACCATCCCAGGGATGGAACATCGGTGCGATGGCCAAGGGTGCAGGCATGCTCGCGCCATCTCTGGCGACGATGCTCGTGGTCCTGACCACCGACGCCAAGGCCACCTCGGCGCAGCTCGACGCGGCGCTGCGTAAGGCCACCGCCCGCACCCTTGACCGCCTCGACGTGGACGGATCGAGTTCGACAAACGACACCGTCCTCCTGATGAGCTCGGGAGCCAGCCAGATACCGGTCGACCAGGATGACCTCGATGCAGCGGTGTTCGCCGTGTGTGACGATCTCGCCGCCCAGTTGATGGCCGACGCCGAGGGCGTCACCAAGAGGGTGATGATCACCGTGAGTGGCGCGGTCACCGAGGACGACGCCGTGACCGTCGCCCGGACCGTGGCGCGTGATTCGCTCGTCAAGACCGCTCTCTTCGGCTCGGATCCCAACTGGGGCCGTGTACTCGCCGCTGTCGGTATCGCGCCGGTCACCATCGATCCGGACCGGATCACCGTCTCGTTCAACGGAAACTCGGTGTGTGTCAACGGCTGCGGCGCACCTGGCGCGCGTGACGTCGATCTCTCCGGCGCCGACATCGCCGTCCAGATCGATCTCGGGCTCGGCGAGGCCACTGCCGGTATCCGCACGACGGATCTCTCGCACGGGTACGTCGAAGAGAACTCGGCGTACTCGTCGTGATGTCGGTCAGCGGGGGAGACGGGTCCCTGAGTGCCATCGACAAGGCAATGGTGCTGGCCGAATCACTTCCGGCGCTGCAGTCGCTGCACGGTGCGACGGTGGTGGTCAAGTACGGCGGCAACGCGATGATCGACGACGAACTCAAGCGCGCCTTCGCCACGGACATGGTGTTCCTGCGCGCGTGCGGGATCCACCCGGTGGTCGTGCACGGTGGAGGTCCGCAGATCTCCGCGATGCTGAAGCGACTCGGCCTCGAAGGCGAGTTCCGGAGCGGGTTCCGCGTCACCACCCCAGAGGTGATGGACGTGGCACGAATGGTGCTGTTCGGGCAGGTCGGGCGGGAACTGGTCGGCCTGATCAATGCCCACGGGCCCTACGCGGTGGGTATCACCGGCGAGGACGCACATCTCTTCACCGCTTCTCGCAGAACGGTTCTCGTCGATGGCGTGGCCACGGACATCGGCCTGGTGGGCGACATCACGTCGGTGAACACCTCTGCGGTGGTCGACCTGGTGGCGGCCGGACGCATCCCGGTGGTCTCGACCATCGCCCCTGACCGCGACGGGGTGGTGCACAACATCAACGCCGACACGGCCGCGGGTGCACTCGCCGATGCCCTGGGTGCGTCGCGCCTGGTGATGCTCACCGACGTGGAAGGTCTCTACACCGACTGGCCGGATCGCACCTCGCTGGTCGAGAAGATCAGCACGTCGGAGGTCGATGCCCTGCTCGGATCGCTCGACGCGGGCATGGTTCCGAAGATGGAGGCGTGTCTGCGAGCCGTGAACGGCAGTGTGCGCCAAGCCCATGTGATCGACGGGCGGGTGCCGCATTCGGTGCTCGCCCAACTACTGACCGAGAGCTCTACCGGGACGACTGTCGTCGCCGACTCCGACAACCCAGGGGACGCATCATGACCGAGCCATTGCAACAGCGGTGGTCGGCCGCATTGATGAACAATTACGGCACGCCGGCGATCGCGTTGACCAGTGGGTCGGGGGCCGTCGTCCGCGACGCGGACGGCAAGGAATATCTCGACCTCCTGGGCGGCATCGCGGTGAACTCGCTGGGGCACGCGCATCCGGCGATCGTCGACGCGGTGACCACCCAGCTCCAGACGCTGGGGCATGTTTCCAACCTCTACATCAGCGCGCCCGCAGTCGAACTCGCCGAGCAACTGCTGGACAAGTTCGGTCACCCCGGCCGGGTGTTCTTCTGCAACTCGGGTACCGAGGCGAACGAGGCCGCCTTCAAACTCGCCCGCCGTACCGGACGTCCGGAGATCGTCGCCACCGAGCGCGCGTTTCACGGACGGACCATGGGTGCGCTCGCGATGACGGGCCAGCCCGCCAAACGGGCGCCCTTCGAGCCGATGCCGCCGGGTGTGCGCTTCGTCCCGTACGGCGACGTCGACGAGCTCGAGGCCGCGGTGACCGAGAACACCGCGGCGGTCATCCTGGAGCCGATCCTCGGCGAGAGCGGTGTCGTCGTGCCGCCGAACGGATACCTGGCGGCGGCCCGGCGGATCACCTCCGACCGCGGCGCATTGCTGATCTTCGACGAGGTCCAGACCGGGATCGCCCGTACCGGCTCGTTTTTCGCGCACCAGGCAGCCGGGGTCGTGCCCGATGTGATGACCTTGGCGAAGGGGCTCGGCGGCGGTCTGCCGATCGGTGCATGCATCGCTTCGGGTCCGGCGGCCGATCTCTTCGAACCCGGTCAGCACGGCACCACATTCGGTGGCAATCCGACCTGCACCGCGGCGGCTCTGGCCGTGCTGCGTGTGATCGATGAGGAGGGACTCGTCGACCACGTTGCGTCCCTGGGCAAGTCGATTGCGTCCGGGATCGAGGACCTCGGACATCCCGAGGTGTCGCACGTGCGTGGGTCCGGCCTCTTGCTCGGCGTGGTGCTGAACCGTCCCATCGCGGCCAAGACAGAACTCGCAGCACGAGCGGCGGGGTTCCTCATCAATGCGCCGGGCCCCGACGTGCTGCGGCTGGCGCCCCCGTTGATCCTCACCGAGGAACAGGGCGCCGCCTTCGTCGCCGCGCTGCCGGCGATCCTCGACAAGGCCGCCGAACAGTCTCAACCGTCCGACGATTCGCAGGGGAAGACCGCATGACCCGTCATTTCTTACGCGACGACGATCTCACGCCCGACGAGCAGGCCCAGGTGTTGGCGCTCGCGGCCGAGGTCAAGGCCGAGCCGTTCACACGCCGTCCGCTCGAGGGCCCGCGCGGCGTCGGGGTCATCTTCGACAAGAACTCGACCCGCACGAGGTTCTCCTTCGAGATGGGTATCGCACAGATGGGCGGGCACGCGGTCGTCGTCGACGGCACCACCACACAGCTCGGCCGCGACGAGACCATCGAGGACACCGGTCGCGTGCTGTCGCGGTTCGTCGACGCAGTGGTCTGGCGAACCTTCGGTCAGGATCGTCTCGAGGCGATGACGTCCTCGGCAACCATCCCGGTCGTGAACGCCTTGTCCGACACCTTCCACCCGTGCCAGGTGCTCGCAGATCTGCAGACGATCATCGAACACAAGGGGACGACGGCGGGGTTGTCGATGACCTACCTCGGCGACGGTGCGAACAACATGGCACATTCACTCGCGCTCGGCGGTGTCACAGCGGGCATGCATGTCACCATCAGTGCCCCCGCCGGCTTCGAACCGGACGCCGGCGTCGTCGCGGCGGCGACACGGCGCGCGGCACTCACCGGCGGATCGGTGCGGATCGTGACCGACCCGGTCGAGGCGGTGACCGGCGCCGATGTCCTGGTCACCGACACGTGGACCTCGATGGGGCAGGAGAGCGACGGCAAGGATCGGCACGCGCCGTTCGTCCCGTATCAGATCAACGACGGGTTGCTCGGGCACGCGGACCCGGCGGCCATCGTGCTGCATTGCCTGCCCGCGCACCGCGGCGAGGAAATCACCGACGACGTGCTCGACGGCCCCGCCAGTGTGGTTCTCGACGAAGCCGAGAACCGCCTGCACGCGCAGAAGGCACTGCTCATCTGGTTGTTGGAGCAGCAATGACCGCCACCGGTAGATCCACCCCACCGGCCTCCGGGGAAGGCGAGACAAGGCTCGCCGCCACCAAGGCGGGCCGGCACGCGCGCATCATCGACATCCTGTCGACTCATCAGGTGCGCAGCCAGTCGGGGTTGCAGCACCTTCTCGCCGACGCGGGGATCGACGCGACACAGGCGACGTTGTCGCGCGACCTCGACGAACTCGGTGCGGTGAAGCTACGAGCGGCAGACGGCGGGGCCGGTGTGTACGTGGTGCCCGAAGACGGTTCGCCCGTCCGCGGTGTGTTCGGCGGCACCGACCGTCTCTCGCGACTGCTCTCGGAACTGCTGGTCTCGACCGACAGCAGTGGCAACCTGGCCGTCCTGCGGACGCCGCCGGGCGCGGCCCACTACCTGGCCAGCGCCATGGATCGGGCCAGTCTCCCGGACGTGGTCGGCACCATCGCAGGCGACGACACCATCTTCGTGGTCGCGCGTGAACCGATCGACGGCGCCGAGTTGTCCCGACGAATCGAGGGCCTCGTGTAACACCACGTGGCCCCACAGCTCGGCCTTTCAGACACAATCAATCACAAGGCACCGCAGTCGGCACGCGAATGCGCCGCGGGTGCGCAGGAACTACAGGAGAGAATCATGGCGGAACGCGTCGTACTCGCGTACTCGGGCGGACTGGACACCTCGGTTGCGATCAGCTGGATCGGCAAGGAGACCGGCAAGGAGGTGGTTGCCGTCGCCCTCGACCTCGGCCAAGGCGGCGAGGACATGGACGTGGTGCGCCAGCGAGCGCTGGACTGCGGGGCGGTGGAGGCCGTGGTGGTCGACGCCCGCGACGAGTTCGCGGACGAGTACTGCCTCCCCGCGATCACCTCCAACGCGCTCTACATGGACCGGTATCCGCTGGTGTCGGCGATCTCGCGGCCGTTGATCGCCAAACATCTGGTGACCGCCGCTCGCGACCACGGCGGCACCGTCGTCGCGCACGGCTGCACCGGTAAGGGCAACGACCAGGTGCGGTTCGAGGTCGGTTTCGCCTCGCTCGCACCAGATCTCGAGGTTCTGGCGCCGGTCCGCGATTACGCGTGGACGCGAGAGAAGGCGATCAGGTTCGCCGAGGAGAACGACATCCCGATCAACGTCACCAAGAAGTCGCCGTTCTCCATCGATCAGAATGTGTGGGGCCGCGCCGTGGAGACGGGGTTCCTCGAGGATCTGTGGAACGCGCCGACCAAGGACGTCTACAGCTACACCGAGGATCCGACGATCAACTGGCAGTCGCCCGACGAGGTCATCATCTCCTTCGACAAGGGACGCCCGATCGCCATCGACGGCCGACCGGTGAGCGTCCTCGAGGCGATCGTGGAACTGAACCGGCGCGCCGGTGCGCAGGGCGTCGGCCGGCTCGACGTCGTCGAGGACCGGCTGGTCGGCATCAAGAGCCGCGAGGTCTACGAGGCCCCCGGCGCGATGGTGCTCATCCGCGCACACGAGGAACTCGAGCACGTGACACTCGAACGTGAACTCGGCCGGTACAAGCGGCTCACCGACCAGAAGTGGGCCGAGCAGGTCTACGACGGATTGTGGTTCTCGCCGCTGCGGCGCTCGCTCGAGGCGTTCGTCGAGTCGACCCAGGACCACGTGACCGGCGACATCCGCCTGGTCCTGCACGGCGGGCACATCGCGGTCACCGGCCGCCGCAGTCCGGAGTCGCTCTATGACTTCAACCTCGCGACCTACGACGAGGGCGACAGTTTCGATCAGTCCGCCGCGCGCGGATTCGTCGAGCTGCACGGGCTGTCGTCGAAGATCGCGGCGAAGCGGGATCTCGATCTGTGAGCAACGGCGCTGATCGGCCCGCCTCCGGCGGCACCAACGAGGGATCGCTCTGGGGCGGACGTTTTGCCGGCGGTCCGGCCGAGGCCATGGCCGCGCTGAGCAAATCGACGCATTTTGACTGGGCCCTGGCACCTTTCGACGTCGAGGCGTCGAAGGCGCATGCTCGGGTGCTCAATCGTGCGGGGTTGCTCACCGACGACGATCTCGTGGCCATGCTCGACGGTCTGTCGCAGCTGTCCGCGGATGTGGCGGACGGTTCGTTCGGTCCTGCCGACTCCGACGAAGATGTCCACGGTGCACTCGAACGCGGTCTGATCGAGCGCGTGGGACCGGAACTCGGGGGGCGGCTCCGGGCCGGACGGTCGCGCAACGATCAGGTCGCCACCCTGTTCCGGATGTGGTTGCGCGCGGCCATGGGTCGCGTGGCCGCGGGACTCCTCGATGTCGTCGATGCGCTCATCGGGCAGGCGCAGGCGCATCCGGACGCGGTGATGCCGGGCAAGACGCACCTGCAGGCCGCACAGCCGGTGCTGCTCGCCCATCACCTCCTCGCGCATGCGCACCCGCTGATGCGCGATGTCGACCGCCTCGCCGACGCCGATCGTCGTACGGCGGTGTCGCCGTACGGCTCCGGCGCGCTTGCCGGATCGTCGCTGGGTTTGGATCCGGCCGCGATCGCCGCCGATCTGGGATTCGACCGTCCGGCCGAGAACTCGATAGATGCGACGTCGGCACGCGATTTCGCGGCCGAAGGAGCATTTGTCCTTGCCATGATCGGCGTCGACCTCTCGCGCCTCTCCGAGGAGATCATCCTCTGGAGCACGCCGGAGTACGGCTACGTGACCCTGGCCGACGCCTGGTCGACAGGGAGTTCGATCATGCCGCAGAAGAAGAACCCCGATGTCGCCGAACTGATGCGCGGCAAGTCGGGGCGTCTGATCGGCAACCTGACGGGGTTGATGGCGACTCTCAAAGCGCAACCGCTCGCGTACAACCGCGATCTGCAGGAGGACAAGGAGCCGGTCTTCGACTCGGTGGCGCAACTGGAATTGCTGTTGCCCGCGATCACCGGACTCATCGCCACACTCGAGTTCCATGAGGACCGCATGGCGGAACTGGCGCCGGCCGGGTTCACGCTTGCCACAGATATCGCGGAATGGCTTGTCCGTCAAGGAGTTCCATTTCGGGTGGCGCATGAGGTGGCAGGCGCGAGCGTGCGTGCGGCCGAAGAGCGCGGC
Source organism: Gordonia sp. SID5947 (assembly GCF_009862785.1). Taxonomy (NCBI): domain Bacteria; kingdom Bacillati; phylum Actinomycetota; class Actinomycetes; order Mycobacteriales; family Gordoniaceae; genus Gordonia; species Gordonia sp. SID5947. Next base: position 650,572 of record NZ_WWHU01000001.1, read on the forward strand.
GTGGGGCTCGCCGAACTCGACGACGAGACGCTGGCATCGATCAGCCCGGACCTGCGCCCCGAGGTGCGCGACGTGCTGACGGTGCGAGGGTCGATCGAGTCGCGCAGTGCGCACGGCGGGACCGCGTCGGTCGCCGTCGACCGTCAGCTCTCTGACCTACAGGCACAGGTGCGCAGACAGCGGGACCGCTGGTCGGACTGAGTTCCGGCGGCGCACCGGCGCGCTCATGACACCGCGCGCGGGGACGTCGGTACAGTGACACGCATCACCTGATCTTGTATCACTCGACGGATGGGAGGGATGTCGCGATGGTGGGTCTGCCTGCGTTGCCCGAGATCGGGGCGGCGGTCGACCGGGTCCTCGCGACCGCCCAGAACGGCCTCGAGGTGCTGCGATTCGGCGGTTTCGACACCGGTACCGAGCCTGCGCCGTATGCCGTGGTGGAGACCGAGAAGATGTTCCGGCTGCGCCGCTACTTCCCGGGTACCCCCATGGATGGTCCACAGATCGTTCTCGTCCCGCCGATGATGGTGTCGGCGAACGTCTATGACGTCACCGACCTGAACGGCGCGGTGTCCATCCTGCATCGAAACGGGATAACCCCCTGGGTCATCGATTTCGGGTCGCCCGATTCCGAAGAAGGCGGGATGGAGCGCAACCTGGCCGATCACGTGGTGGCGGTCAGCAGGGCGATCGATCTGATCATCGAGGGAACCGGACGAGATGTCCATCTCGCCGGTTATTCGCAGGGCGGGATGTTCGCCTATCAGACCGCCGCCTACCGGCGGTCCGCCGGAATCGCGAGCCTGATCACCTTCGGCAGCCCGGTCGACGTGCTGGCCGCGCTTCCTCTCGGACTCCCGGCAAACCTCGTGGTTCCGGGTGCGGAATTGCTCGCCGACAAGGTGTTCAACCGATTGTGGGTGCCGGGGTGGATGGCGCGTGCGGGCTTCCAACTCGTCGACCCGGTGAAGACCGCACGCAGTCGGGTGGACTTTCTGCGCAAACTCCATGACAGGGACGCGCTGCTGCCGCGCGAAGACCAGCGGCGGTTCATCGAGGCGGAGGGATGGGTGGCCTGGTCCGGCCCGGCCGTCGCCGAGCTCCTGCGCCAGTTCGTGGTGCACAACCGGATGATGTCCGGTGGCTTCGTGATCAACGGTGACCTCGTCACATTGACCGAGATCACTTGTCCGATACTGGCTTTCATCGGCGAGGCCGACGACATCGGCCAACCGCTCGCCGTTCGGGGGATCGCCCGTGCCGCGCCGGTGGCCGATGTGTACGAATCTCGCGTCCCGGTAGGGCATTTCGGGCTGGTGGTCGGCAGCAAAGCCGGGGGGCACACCTGGCCGACCACATCGGAGTGGGTGTTGTGGCAGTCCGGCAAGGGTGATCGTCCGCCGCTGGTCGAGGAGATGTCCGAGAACTTCGACCCGAACGGCACCGGGGTCAGCATCTCGTCCCGGATCACCCATGGACTCGGTTCGGTCACCGACGCGGGCGCGGGCGTCTCCCGCGAGTTGATGGCATTCGCGAACTCCCTGCAGCGGACCTCACGGGCGGTGGCGCAGGAATCGGTCCGCACCGTTCCCCGGCTGTTGCGGCTGGGACAGATCCAGTCGGGCACGCGGATATCGCTGGGCAAGTTGATGTCGGAGAACTGCAAGCGTTCGGCTGCGAGCGAGTTGTTCCTGTTCGAGAATCGCGTCCTGACTCACGCCCAGGTCAACACGCGCATCGACAACGTGGTCGCCGGCCTGATCGACTGCGGTGTCCGGCCAGGTGTGCACGTCGGCGTGCTCATGGACACTCGACCGAGTGCCCTCGTCGTGGTCGCGGCACTGTCGCGACTGGGCGCGGTCGCGGTTCTGCTGGCCGCCGACGGCGACATCTCCGAGATGCTCCGCCTCAGCGAATGCTCGATCGTGATCACCGACCCGACTCACCTCGACGCCGCGGCCAAGCACACCGATCGCGTGCTGGTGCTCGGTGGCGGCAGTGCCGACGCGCGTGCGATCAACTCCGCCGACGGCCGGACAATCATCGACATGGAGCAGATCAATCCTGACGACGTGGCGATACCGACCTGGTATCGACGCGATCCCGGGTTGGCCGGCGATCTCGCGTTCATCCTTTTCACCCGCGCGGGCGGCAAGCTTGCCCCGTGGCCGGTCACCAATCACCGTTTCGCGATGTCGGCCTTCGGTGCCGCCTCGGCCGCAGGACTGACCGACCGAGACACCGTCTACTGCCTGCCGCCGCTTCACCACGCATCCGGCCTGCTGACAACGCTGGGCGCCACCGTCGTCGGCAGGTCCCGTATCGCGCTGTCGGACCGGGTCGACGCCGAGACGTTTGCGGCCGAAGTGCATCGCTACGGTGTCACCGTCGTTTCGTACACGTGGTCGATGCTGCGACAGGTGGTCCGGTCGGAGGGTTTCCAGATCAACCAGTACAACCCGATCCGCCTGTTCATGGGGTCGGGTATGCCGTCGGGTCTCTGGGCGGAGGTACTCGAATGTTTCCCCGAGCGCGGGTGCTCGAGTTCTTCGCGACCGCCGACGGGTCCGCCATCTTGGCAAACGTGTCCGGGGACAAGGTGGGATCCATGGGGCAGGCGCTCCCGGAGACGAATCCCGTCGAGGTCGCGGCGTTCGACGTCACCAGCGGACGGCTCGTGATCGACGAGTCCGGGTTTGTCGAGAAGGCCGCAGTCGGCGAGGTCGGGTTGTTGATGGCCAAGGCGCGTCAGCGGTTCGAGACGTCGTCGACGGTGCTGCGTGATGTGTTCGCCGAGCGCGACCGCTGGGAGGTGTCGGGTCATCTGTTCCAGCGGGATGCCAACGGCGATCTCTGGTTCTTCGGATCGGTCGAATCGGTTATCCGGAGCGCCGCGGGACCGATCTACATTCCGCCCATCGAGTTCGCGTTGTCGCAGGTCCGCGGTGTCGACCAGGTTGTCGTGTACGGCATCGGCGAACCGGGTCGCGAGATCGCGGTCGCTGCGGTCACCACGCGTCGTCGCGGGGACAAGCCCGAATCCCTGACCGTCTCGGCTCTGCGCATCGGTCTCGGCGGTCTGCCGGCCGAGCAACGCCCCCATCTGATCTGGGTGGTCGACGAGATCGCGGTATCCGATTCGTGTCGGCCGCTCGCCGCCCGGCTGGAGAGTATGGGCTTGCCCCGGCCCGGTGCGCGGGTCTGGTACCGCGACACCGACGGTCGTTATCGGCGGTACACCAGAAACGTTGCAGAAGAAGCCAATTGGGCGTGATCCTGCGGCGTTGCCCGACCTTCTGGGACCGGCCCGCAGCCAGCATGTGAAGAGGCTAGAGTGGCAGGTCGAACCCTTCGGGTCCGGCAGGAGACAGAGAAAGTGGGAGCAGACGTGACCTCACGTGCGGAAGCCATCGACCCGATCACGCGTGAGCGGCTGGTGTGCCCGCAAGATCATGGGCCGTTGCTCGATGCCGGTGACGAGCTCTACAACCCGCGATTGAGGGTGGCCTACCGGATCGATTCCGATGGCATCCCGGTGATGCTGGCCGACGAGGCCCGCGAAGTCGACGAAGCAGAACACACCGCGTTCACCGCGTCGGAGCCGCGCCCCGAGTAGCTCTCCCCGCAGGTGGGCGACACCATCTCGACCCTGGATGACAAGATCGAAGGGTGACCACCGAGACGTCTGACCGCCCGACCACCGACATTCTCGAAGAACTCGAGTGGCGTGGGCTGATCGCCCAGTCAACCGACCTCGATGAGCTCCGCGCGGAACTGGCCCGCGGTCCTCTCACGCTGTATGCGGGATTCGACCCCACGGCGTCGAGTCTGCACGCCGGACACCTCGTACCGCTGCTGACGTTGAGCCGATTCCAGCAGGCCGGACATCGACCGATCGTGCTCGCGGGTGGTGCGACCGGGTTGATCGGCGACCCACGTGACGTGGGCGAACGAACGATGAACACGGCGAACACCGTCGCGGAGTGGGCCGGTCGGATCGATGCGCAGCTCCGCCGTTTCGTGCGGATCGACGACTCCCCGAACGGTGCACTCACGGTCAACAACATGGACTGGACGGCCGAACTGTCGGCCATCGAGTTCCTGCGCGACGTCGGCAAGCATTTTTCGGTAAACGTCATGCTGGCCAGGGAGACAGTGCGCCGCCGGCTGGAGGCCGACGGCATCAGTTACACCGAGTTCAGCTACCTGTTGCTGCAGTCGAACGACTTCCTCGAGTTGCACCGACGCCATGGCTGCACTCTGCAGATCGGTGGTTCCGACCAGTGGGGGAACATCGTCGGCGGCGTCGACCTGGCCCGACGTGTCGACGGCACCAGTCTGCACGCGATGACCGTTCCCCTGGTCACGTCGTCGGACGGCAAGAAGTTCGGCAAGTCGACCGGTGGCGGCAGTCTCTGGCTGGATCCTGAACTGACCAGCCCTTATGCCTGGTACCAGTACTTCGTGAACACCGCGGACGCCGACGTCGTGCGGTACCTGAAGTGGTTCACCTTCCTGGGACGCGACGAGATCGCCGAACTCGAGCGTGCCACCGAGGAGACCCCGCACCTGCGGAAGGCGCAGAAGCGACTGGCCGCCGAGATGACCACGTTGATCCACGGTGCGCAGCACACCGAGGCCGCCGAACTGGCCAGTCAGGCCCTGTTCGGTCGCGCCGAGCTGGGCGGCCTCGACGAAGGCACCCTCGCCGCCGCGGTCGGGGAGACGAAGGTGGCCGATTACGCCGGCACACAGCCGACCCTCGTGGAACTGCTCGTCGACACCGCACTGTCGGAGAGCAACAAGGCTGCGCGTCGTGCCATTGCAGAGGGCGGTGCCTACGTGAACAACGAGAAGATCACCGATCCGCAGTGGCGTCCGGAGCCCTCGGATCTGCTCCACGGGGCCTGGCTGGTCATCCGTCGCGGGAAGAAGAGCTTTGCCGGCGCAAGAATATCGCTCTGACCAGGCGATTTGACGCTGTGTTCTCGCCTGTGTAACTTAATCGATGCACCGCAGAGAGCAAGACCCCCGGGGCCAGCAAGGACCGGGGAAACTGAAGTGCCCGAGCCACTGGTTCGGGCCACCTGTGCGGGGCCACTCCCAAGGACATAGAGTGCGGTTCGCTGCGCTCTGGGGAGGCTCATCGGAGCCGGATCTGGAAACGGATGCGTCTGGTGGGTGTGTGTTCTTTGAGAACTCGATAGTGTGTTGATGAATTGTCTGATGCCATTTGTTTGGCATCGTGTGTCCATGTTTGTGGATATGAGATGTATTTTTTTTGTGGCATCTGCCCTGTGGGGTGGGTGTTGCTAGTTTTTGTTTGGTCAGGTTTTTGTCTCTCTGGCTGAGATTGTGTTGAATTGCCGGTTTCCGGTTTTTCGATAGGTTTTCATGGAGAGTTTGATCCTGGCTCAGGACGAACGCTGGCGGCGTGCTTAACACATGCAAGTCGAACGGAAAGGCCCCTTCGGGGGTACTCGAGTGGCGAACGGGTGAGTAACACGTGGGTGATCTGCCCCCAACTTTGGGATAAGCCTGGGAAACTGGGTCTAATACCGGATATGACCAGTTGTTGCATGACTTCTGGTGGAAAGCTTTTGCGGTTGGGGATGGGCCCGCGGCCTATCAGCTTGTTGGTGGGGTAATGGCCTACCAAGGCGACGACGGGTAGCCGACCTGAGAGGGTGATCGGCCACACTGGGACTGAGACACGGCCCAGACTCCTACGGGAGGCAGCAGTGGGGAATATTGCACAATGGGCGGAAGCCTGATGCAGCGACGCCGCGTGAGGGATGACGGCCTTCGGGTTGTAAACCTCTTTCACCAGGGACGAAGCGTGAGTGACGGTACCTGGAGAAGAAGCACCGGCCAACTACGTGCCAGCAGCCGCGGTAATACGTAGGGTGCGAGCGTTGTCCGGAATTACTGGGCGTAAAGAGCTCGTAGGCGGTTTGTCGCGTCGTCTGTGAAATTCTGCAACTCAATTGTAGGCGTGCAGGCGATACGGGCAGACTTGAGTACTACAGGGGAGACTGGAATTCCTGGTGTAGCGGTGAAATGCGCAGATATCAGGAGGAACACCGGTGGCGAAGGCGGGTCTCTGGGTAGTAACTGACGCTGAGGAGCGAAAGCGTGGGTAGCGAACAGGATTAGATACCCTGGTAGTCCACGCCGTAAACGGTGGGTACTAGGTGTGGGTTCCTTTTCACGGGATCCGTGCCGTAGCTAACGCATTAAGTACCCCGCCTGGGGAGTACGGCCGCAAGGCTAAAACTCAAAGGAATTGACGGGGGCCCGCACAAGCGGCGGAGCATGTGGATTAATTCGATGCAACGCGAAGAACCTTACCTGGGTTTGACATACACCAGACGCGGCTAGAGATAGTCGTTCCCTTGTGGTTGGTGTACAGGTGGTGCATGGCTGTCGTCAGCTCGTGTCGTGAGATGTTGGGTTAAGTCCCGCAACGAGCGCAACCCTTGTCCTGTATTGCCAGCGGGTTATGCCGGGGACTTGCAGGAGACTGCCGGGGTCAACTCGGAGGAAGGTGGGGATGACGTCAAGTCATCATGCCCCTTATGTCCAGGGCTTCACACATGCTACAATGGCTGGTACAGAGGGCTGCGAGACCGTGAGGTGGAGCGAATCCCTTAAAGCCAGTCTCAGTTCGGATTGGGGTCTGCAACTCGACCCCATGAAGTCGGAGTCGCTAGTAATCGCAGATCAGCAACGCTGCGGTGAATACGTTCCCGGGCCTTGTACACACCGCCCGTCACGTCATGAAAGTCGGTAACACCCGAAGCCGGTGGCCTAACCCTTGTGGAGGGAGCCGTCGAAGGTGGGATCGGCGATTGGGACGAAGTCGTAACAAGGTAGCCGTACCGGAAGGTGCGGCTGGATCACCTCCTTTCTAAGGAGCACACAACATCACATGTTTCGTGGGCGTCTGTTCTGCGGCGTGTGTGTGTTCGAGGGTGAAACATCAGACAGCTTGGTGGCCGGCCGTTGTGGTTGGTTGTTGGGTGGTCGTCGGTCGTGAGGTCGGCGTGTTATCAGCACACTATCGGGGTTCTGAGGGAACACATGGTGTTGTCTCTGCTCATGTTGCGGGTTGTTCTGTTGATGGTTCCTGTGGTGGGGGCTGGAGGGGTGGCCGGGTGTGGGTGTGTGTTGTTTGAGAAGTGCATAGTGGATGCGAGCATCTTTATTTGTCATGAACACTTCGGTGTTTGTGGTTGAATGTGAGATTTTTGAGGTGATGTCTACATTCGATCCTCGCTGGCTGGTCTGCCCTTGTGGGGTGGGTTGGTGGTGTGGGGGTGGTTTGTAGGTGTTGTTGTAAGTGTTTAAGGGCGTTCGGTGGATGCCTTGGCACCAGGAGCCGATGAAGGACGTGGTAGGCCGCGATAGTCCTCGGGGAGTTGTCAAACGAGCTGTGATCCGAGGGTGTCCGAATGGGGAAACCCAGCACGAGTGATGTCGTGTTACCCACCTGTGAATGTATAGCGGGTGTGGAGGGAACGTGGGGAAGTGAAACATCTCAGTACCCATAGGAAGAGAAAACAATTGTGATTCCGTGAGTAGTGGCGAGCGAAAGCGGAGGAGGCTAAACCATGCGCATGTGATACCTGGCAGGGGTTGTGTGTGTGGGGTTGTGGGGTTCATCTTCTCAGTGCTGCCGTGCTGGGGGTGAGTGATAAAACTGCGTGTTAGGTGAAGTGGCCTGGAATGGTCTGCCGTAGACGGTGAGAGTCCGGTAGCTGAAAACATGTGGTCTTGCTTGATGGATGCCCAAGTAGCAGCGGGCTCGTGGAATCTGCTGTGAATCTGCCGGGACCACCCGGTAAGCCTGAATACTTCCTGGTGACCGATAGCGGACAAGTACCGTGAGGGAAAGGTGAAAAGTACCCCGGGAGGGGAGTGAAATAGTACCTGAAACCGGACGCTTACAATCCGTCAAAGCCTGCGCCATTTCGGTGGGTGGGTGATGGCGTGCCTTTTGAAGAATGAGCCTGCGAGTTAGTGCTCGGTGGCAAGGTTAACCCGTGTGGGGTAGCCGTAGCGAAAGCGAGTCTGAATAGGGCGTGGAGTCGCCGGGTCTAGACCCGAAGCGGAGTGATCTACCCATGGCCAGGGTGAAGCGTCGGTAAGACGTCGTGGAGGCCCGAACCCACTTAGGTTGAAAACTGAGGGGATGAGCTGTGGGTAGGGGTGAAAGGCCAATCAAACTCCGTGATAGCTGGTTCTCCCCGAAATGCATTTAGGTGCAGCGTTGCATGTTTCTTACCGGAGGTAGAGCTACTGGATGGCCGATGGGCCCTATCAGGTTACTGACGTCAGCCAAACTCCGAATGCCGGTAAGTGAGAGTGTGGCAGTGAGACTGCGGGCGATAAGGTTCGTAGTCGAGAGGGAAACAGCCCAGATCGCCGGCTAAGGCCCCTAAGCGTGTACTAAGTGGAAAAGGATGTGGGATCGCAGAGACAACCAGGAGGTTGGCTTAGAAGCAGCCACCCTTGAAAGAGTGCGTAATAGCTCACTGGTCAAGTGATCCTGCGCCGACAATGTAGCGGGGCTCAAGTACACCGCCGAAGCCGCGGCACTCCACCATGACATCCGCAATCTTCTACGGAGGGTTGTGTAGTGGGTGGGGTGGGTAGGGGAGCGTCCTGCATCCCTGGAAGCACCGGCGTGAGCTAGGTGTGGAGGGTGTGGGAGTGAGAATGCAGGCATGAGTAGCGAAAGCAGAGTGAGAAACTCTGCCGCCGGATGACCAAGGGTTCCTGGGCCAGGCTAATCCGCCCAGGGTGAGTCGGGACCTAAGGCGAGGCCGACAGGCGTAGTCGATGGACAACGGGTTGATATTCCCGTACCCGTGTATCCGCGTCCATGCTGAATCAGCTGTACTAACCATCCAAATGGTGATCGATTTCCTTCGGGAAACGTGAGCCGGCTGCATGGGACCTTGGCTGGTAGTAGGCAAGCGATGGGGTGACGCAGGAAGGTAGTGGGGCCAGTCAGTGGTAATACTGGTGTAAGCCTGTAGGACGTTGTGTAGGTAAATCCGCACAGCATGTGTCTGAGAGGTGATGCGTAGCCGTTGAGGCGAATTCCATGATCCTATGCTGCCGAGAAAAGCCTCTAGCGAGTTGGTACACGGCCCGTACCCCAAACCAACACAGGTGGTCAGGTAGAGAATACTAAGGCGATCGAGAGAACTGTGGTTAAGGAACTCGGCAAAATGCCCCCGTAACTTCGGGAGAAGGGGGACCATGTCTGGTGATCAGATTTACTCTGTGAGCTGGGTGTGGTCGCAGAGACCAGAGAGAAGCGACTGTTTACTAAAAACACAGGTCCGTGCGAAGTCGTAAGACGATGTATACGGACTGACGCCTGCCCGGTGCTGGAAGGTTAAGAGGACCGGTTAGTGCCCTTCGGGGTGCGAAGCTGAGAATTTAAGCCCCAGTAAACGGCGGTGGTAACTATAACCATCCTAAGGTAGCGAAATTCCTTGTCGGGTAAGTTCCGACCTGCACGAATGGCGTAACGACTTCTCTGCTGTCTCAACCACAGACTCGGCGAAATTGCAGTACGAGTAAAGATGCTCGTTACGCGCGGCAGGACGAAAAGACCCCGGGACCTTCACTATAGCTTGGTATTGGTGTTCGGTTCGGTTTGTGTAGGATAGGTGGGAGACTGTGAAACCCGCACGCTAGTGTGGGTGGAGTCGTTGTTGAAATACCACTCTGATCGTATTGGACTTCTAACCTCGGACCCTGATCGGGTTCAGGGACAGTGCCTGGTGGGTAGTTTAACTGGGGCGGTTGCCTCCCAAAATGTAACGGAGGCGCCCAAAGGTTCCCTCAGCCTGGTTGGCAATCAGGTGTTGAGTGTAAGTGCACAAGGGAGCTTGACTGTGAGACGTACATGTCGAGCAGGGACGAAAGTCGGGACTAGTGATCCGGCACCGGCAAGTGGAAGCGGTGTCGCTCAACGGATAAAAGGTACCCCGGGGATAACAGGCTGATCTTCCCCAAGAGTCCATATCGACGGGATGGTTTGGCACCTCGATGTCGGCTCGTCGCATCCTGGGGCTGGAGTAGGTCCCAAGGGTTGGGCTGTTCGCCCATTAAAGCGGCACGCGAGCTGGGTTTAGAACGTCGTGAGACAGTTCGGTCTCTATCCGCCGCGCGCGTCAGAAACTTGAGGAAACCTGTCCCTAGTACGAGAGGACCGGGACGGACGAACCTCTGGTGTGCCAGTTGTCCTACCAAGGGCACCGCTGGTTAGCTACGTTCGGAAGGGATAACCGCTGAAAGCATCTAAGCGGGAAGCCTGTTCCAAGATGAGGTTTCTCACCCCCTTAGAGGGGTAAGGCCCCCCACAGACCATGGGGTTGATAGGCCAGAACTGGAAGTACAGCAATGTATGCAGGTGACTGGTACTAATCGGCCGAGGACTTACTAACAACACTCATTCATCTTGAATTGAGTTCGCATCCACTATGACACTTCTGAAACAACACACAACAAAATGTGGTTAAACAAACCCGAGCAGTGTTGTGTGTGGGTTTCATAAAGTTACGGCGGCCATAGCGGAGGGGAAACGCCCGGTCCCATTCCGAACCCGGAAGCTAAGCCCTCCAGCGCCAATGGTACTGCACCCTAATCAGTGTGGGAGAGTAGGACACCGCCGAACACAACTCGAGTAACGGCCCCGTATTCATTCGAAAGAATTGAATACGGGGCCGTTGCCATGTCTACCGTAAGACGTCGTTATCCTGTTTCTGGATCGGCGCGTGAGGACCATTCGATTCCGAACTTCTGGCTTCGAGGCATAGATTGGCTGCTATGAGTGATCGTGACCGCCCCCGCCGACGCGATGCGGGACCAGGGCGCCCCCATCGGCCCACGAGGGGTACCGGTTCGGCCGGCCGGCCCGACGAACCGGCGCTACCGGTCGACGTGGCAGCGTCTGACCTCGACACCGAGGTACGTCGGGATCTGCTGACCCTCGACAAGGCGAACGCCGAGAATGTGGCTCGTCATCTGGTGATGGTGACCCGGCTGCTGGACGAGGATCCGGTGCTCGCGCTCGAACACGCCCGGGCGGCGCGGCGACGGGCCGGCCGTGTGGGACTCGTCAGAGAGACCATGGGTATCGCCGCGTACAACGCAGGAGAGTGGCAGGAAGCGCTGTCCGAACTGCGTGCCGCTCGCCGGATAACGGGCAACACTGCACTGCTCCCGCTCATCGCCGACGCCGAGCGCGGCCTCGGTCGCCCCGCACGTGCGGTGGAGATCGCCCGCAGCGAAGACGGCCGCGCGCTCACCGGCGAAGAGGCCACCGAGATGCGGATCGTCGAATCCGGCGCGCGCATCGACCTCGGTGAGGCAGGGAAGGCCGTCGTCACCCTGCAATCCGAGGATCTGTCGCCCGGCCGATCCGGCACCGGTCCTGCTCGGCTCTATTACGCGTACGCGTCCGCTCTGCATGCTGCCGGCCGCACCGACGAGTCGATCACGTGGTTCATGAATGCGGCGTCCGCCGATGTCGACGACGTCACGGATGCTGAGCTGCGTCTCGTGGAGCTGACGTCCGACGACGTCGCCGACGACGATCCGGTATCCGCCGACGACGCGGCCCTGCCCGGTGAGGGACTTGTCGACGCGCCCGTTGACTCCGCGGTCCGGGACGCGGGGGACGTCATCTCGGAGTCCGCTGCCGTCGACCACGGACACGTGGTTTCCCCGAGTGCCGAGCGAGTCGTACCCGACGACTTTCCGTCGAGTCGTGATTCGGTGGTGCCGGGACCGGTCTCCGACCAGGTGCCGGAGACGGCCGTCGTGTCAACTCCCGCGGATGGGGACGCAGTTGAGTCCACCACCCACGACATCTCGCTTGCGTCGCGCTATGACGCGTTGCTGCTCGACCTCGACGGGACGGTCTTCGCGGGTCAGCGGGCTCTGCCCGGTGCTCGGGAGACGCTCGAAAGTATCGGGACAGCACGGTACTTCGTGACGAACAACGCGAGCAGACGACCGTCGGAGGTGGTTTCCCACCTCATCGACCTCGGCTTTGTGGCCACGGAGGAACAAGTCGTCACCAGTGCGCAGTCCGCCGCGCGGCTGCTCTCGGAGCATCTCGAACCGGGTTCTCGCGCGTTGGTGGTCGGAACGGACGGGCTTGCGCAGGAGGTTCGGGAAGTGGGAATCGGCGTCACGCGCAGCGCCGATGACCGTCCTGCAGCGGTCATCCAGGGACACTCACCCGACACCGGCTGGGCTCAACTCTCCGAGGCCGCACTGGCGATCAACGCCGGCGCGTTGTGGATCGCCTGCAACACTGACGCGACGTTGCCGTCGGAACGCGGAAAACTGGTCGGAAACGGATCGATGGTGGCGGCGGTGGCCCATGCCACCGGTCAGCAACCGTTGGTCGCGGGCAAACCGGCCGCGCCGCTGATGGCGGACGCCATTGCTCGTAGTCGTGCCTCACGACCGCTGGTGGTCGGCGACCGCCTCGATACCGACATCGAGGGCGCGCATTCGGTGGGTGTCGACAGCGTGCTCGTTCTGACAGGGGTGAGTTCGGTGACGGATCTGCTGGTCGCCCCGCCGGAACAACGACCCACCTACGTGATCTCGGACCTCACCGGTCTCTACCACGATGCGGACGCGGTACGCGCCGGCGACCACGAAGGCTGGCAGGTCGAACTCGATGGCCCGACTGCGACGGTGCGTCGGGTCAGCACTGCGCAGCCCGAAAGCCTCATCCCGGCTCTCGCCGCAGCGGTCTGGTTCGCGATCGACGAAGGTGCCCTCGACCCGTCAGAGTTGTCGGTGACCAGTTCCGACACCGAAGCTCGCGATGTCCTGGAGTCCGTCGGCGTCGGTCGAGTGCGCTAGCGTTGGTTCCACCATGACCGAACCGGGCGAGCCAGTACGCGACGAACACGAACCGAACGGTTCCCGGCCCGGCGCCTCGACGTCCACCGGGCCGGTCCCCGGCCCTCCGCGGCCGGGACCGCATCTGATGCCGCGGTCGTCGGGCGGGCAAGCGTCGCCGGTTCCCGGCGACGCCGAACCTGCCGAGGGCGTCGATCCCGGTACGGTCACCGACACGGTCTCGAGACTGCTCTCCGAAGTGGATTCGGTGCGGCAGGCCGCCGGCGACACTTTCGACCTGGATGCCTTGGCCCGGCAAACCGAATTGCTCGAGAGTGCACACGAGGCGTTGACCACCGCGTTGGAAGACGTCGATCCTCGATGACGGGCTGCTGACGGGTGGCCCCTCGAGCGCGCCTCGACGCCGAACTGGTCCGTCGGGGCCTTGCCCGGTCGCGCGAACACGCACGGTCGCTGATCGCCGACGGCCTGGTCAAGGTCAATGGCGTGGTGGCGGTGAAACCCGCCACCAACGTGGGCCGCGACACCCCGATCGTCCTGCTGGAGAGTGTGTCCGACGACTGGGCGTCGCGCGGCGCCCACAAGCTGCTCGGCGCTCTGGACGAGTTCGAGCCCCAGGGGCTGGTGATCGGCGGGCGACGATGCCTCGACGCCGGCGCATCGACGGGCGGATTCACCGACGTGCTGCTGCGCCGTGAGGTGGCGCAGGTGGTCGCCGTCGACGTCGGCTACGGCCAGCTGGTCTGGCGGCTTCAGAACGATCCGCGGGTCACCGTGCACGATCGGACGAATGTGCGGCGCCTCACCCCCGAGCAGATCGGCGGCCCTGTCGATCTCGTGGTCGCGGATCTGTCCTTCATATCGTTGTCGCTGGTGCTGTCGGCGTTGTCCGCCTGCACCAGAATCGGCGGCGACCTCCTGCCGATGGTGAAGCCCCAGTTCGAGGTGGGCAAGGATCGTGTCGGTTCGGGCGGAGTGGTCCGTGATCCAGCTCAGCGGATCGATGCGGTGACGGCCGTGGCCCGGCGTGCGCGGCAGTTCGGCCTCGAGACGCGAGGCGTGGTGGCGAGTCCGTTGCCGGGGCCCTCGGGCAACGTCGAGTACTTCTTGTGGTTGCACAAGGTCGATGGCCCGCCACCACTCGACCGCGATGGTGCCGAGAGCGCCCAGCCCGGCGGGGAGCCGTCGCCGCCGGATAGGCTCGGAGACCGAACGGACCCGACGGGTGGTGCGGCCGAGAGTGCCGCTCCCGTCCCGGGGACGTCCGACGATCCGGAGCTCATCGAGATGATCACCCGGGCCGTCGAGAACGGGCCTCGCTGACATACGAAGGGACCATTGTGGCCATCGACGCGGCCGCCGACGGGGCGGGTCATCGAGAATTTTTGGTGGTCGCCCACACCGGGCGGGAAGTCGTCACGCAGACGATGGACGCCATTGCGCGCCATTGCGCAGCGGCCGGGGTGAGACTGCGGGTGGTCGATCACGACACCAAGGCGCGTGAACAGCCGGTCGACGTGATCGACGTGGCCATCGAACAGAGCGCGCCCGAGAGCCACCCGGTCGACCCTGATCATCTCCGTCGAATCGGGGCCGCCGTCGAGGTGACGTCGGCGGTGCCGGCCTCGGCGGAGGGATGCGAGGTGGTGATCGTCCTCGGTGGCGACGGCACGTTCCTGCGGGCCGCCGAACTCGCCTACCCGGCGCAGGTCCCCGTCCTCGGCATCAACCTGGGCCGTATCGGATTCCTCGCCGAAGCAGAGGCCAACCGCATCGACGAGGTCATGCGCCAGCTGATCGATCGGGACTACCGCGTCGAGCCGCGGATGACCCTCGACGTCACGGTGATCGATCCGGCACAGCCCGGGACACCGCCGGTGCGAAGCTGGGCGCTCAACGAGGTCGCCATCCTGAACAAGACGAACAACGGTGTGCTCGAGCTCATCACCGAGGTCGACGGCCGTCCGGTGTCGGCATTCGGCGCCGACGGCGTCCTGGTCTCCACACCGACGGGTTCCACCGCCTACGCGTTCTCCGCCGGCGGGCCGGTGATGTGGCCCGATCTGGAGGCCATGCTGGTGGTGCCGAGCAACGCACATGCACTTTTCGCGCGCCCGCTGGTCACCAGCCCGCGGTCACGGATCGCGGTCGAGATCGACAAGGGTGGGCGGTCGGCCGTGGCATTGTGTGACGGGCGAAGACGTATCGACGTCCCGGCCGGGGCGCGTATGGAAGTGGTTCGTAGTGACCGATCGGTGCTGTGGGTACGTATCGACTCGGATCCCTTCACCGACAGATTGGTGACGAAATTCGATCTACCGGTGACGGGCTGGCGGGGGAGGCAGACCTAGACGTGCTGGAAGAACTGTCGATCGAAAGCCTTGGGGTCATCGAGCGGGCCTCTGCTCGATTTCACCCCGGATTCACCGTGCTGACCGGTGAGACCGGCGCGGGAAAGACGATGATCGTCACGAGCCTGCATCTGCTCTCCGGTGCCCGGGCAGATGCCACGCGGGTTCGCTCGGGTGACAGCAAGGCGACCGTCGAGGGACGCTTCCGATTGGTCGACGGGGATTCCTCGAGCTCGGGGCCGGGCGCCGACCCGGTGGTCGAGGAGATCCTGGAGGCGTCCGGCGCCGACGTCGACGAGGACGGCACGGTGATCGCCGTGCGCTCGGTCAACGCCGACGGGCGGTCCCGGGCGCATCTCGGCGGCCGATCGGTACCGGTTGGTGTGATGGGCCGCCTGACCAACCAGCTGTTGGCCATTCACGGACAGAACGACCAGCTCCGGTTGCTGAAACCCGAACACCAGCGCGCCGCACTCGACACCTTTGCCGGGGCCACGGTCGCAGGTGCGACCGACACCTACCGTGCGGCCCGGGAGTCCTGGATCGAGGTGCTCGACGAACTCGACGCGCGTCGGACCAACCATCGGGAACTGGCCCAAGAAGCCGATCGTCTGCGCTTCGGTGTCGATGAGATCGCGGCGGTCGACCCGCAGCCCGGCGAGGACGTCGAGTTGGCGGCGACGATCCGACGACTCTCCGATCTGGAGACCATCCGTGCCGCCGGGGCCGAGTCGCGCGAGATCGTCGCCGGTGACTCCGGGTCCGTGATCGAGGGACTCGGGCAGGTGCGCACCATCCTCGAGACGGCAGCCGATGAGTCGCTGCGCGATCTGTTGCCGCGGGTCTCCGAGGCACTGACCGTGATCACCGATGTCGGAGAGGAGCTGACCTCGTTTTTGGCAGATCTCCCGGCGGACGCCGACGAACTCGACAAGCTACTCACCCGACAGGCCGAGCTGAAGGCGCTGGTGCGCAAGTACGCACCCGACATCGACGGGGTCATCGCCTGGCGGACCACGGCCGAGAGTCGACTGGCCGAGATCGACGACCCGCAGCAGTCCATCACCGAACTCGAGAACGCCGCTGCGGCAGCCGAGCAGAAGGTGTCCGACGCCGCCGCAACCCTTCACCGTCGCCGCAAGGCAGCGGCGAAGTCCATGTCGTCGAAGGTGTCGGCGGAACTCGGTGGACTGGCGATGGGTGACACCATGCTCGCGGTGGACGTCTCTGTCGACTCGGCCGCCGACGACGATCGGCTGGCGATCGAGCTCGACGGACAGCGGGCACATGCGGGCAGCGCCGGCGCGGATCGGGTGGAGTTCGCGTTGCTGGCGCACAAGGGCGCGACTCCGCTGCCGATCGCGCGGTCGGCCTCGGGCGGTGAACTGTCGCGGGTGATGCTGGCGCTCGAGGTGGTCCTCGCCGAGCCGACCAGCGGGTCGATCATGGTCTTCGATGAGGTCGACGCCGGTGTGGGCGGACGTGCCGCGGTCGAGATCGGGCGGCGTCTGGCCGGACTGGCACGGGCACATCAGGTGATCGTCGTGACCCATCTGCCGCAGGTGGCCGCGTTTGCCGACAACCATCTGGTGATCGGCAAGAACTCGGGAGGCGGGCGTGGCCGCCGCCAGCACACGAGCTCGGTCCGCACGCTCGACCGGGACGAACGCGTCGCGGAGCTCGCGCGGATGCTTGCCGGACTGGGCGATTCGGATACCGGGCGAGCGCATGCAGAGGAACTCCTGGCCACCGCGGAAGGCGAGAAGACCGCTCGGGACACTGCCTAGAACTCGATCGATTGCTGTTACTCGTGTGACAAAAGTTGCAGTTGTTACGGCGCGCCTCCCCGTGCCGTCGCGACGTCATGGTGATCATGGGCGTCATGAAGATGCCTGCCCTGCTTGCCCGTACGACCGATGAACTCCCTGGTGTCTCCGGAATAGCCAGGATCGACAAGAACACTCGCCGGTTGCTCGATCGAGTGGGCCCAGGCGACATCGCCATCCTCGACGAGGTCGACCTGGACAGGATGACCGCGGACGCGCTGGTGCAGGCCAACGTCGTCGCGGTGGTCAACGCGTCCAGGTCGATCTCCGGCCGGTACCCCAACCTCGGTCCCGAAGTGCTCGTCGCGTCGGGCATCGTCCTGCTCGACGATGTCGGCGACGAAGTCTTCAAGCGGGTCAAGGACGGCGCGAAGCTGCGCGTCGACAACGATCGTCTATATGTCGGAGAACGACGTCTCGCGTTGGGGCAGCAACTCGAGGAACGCGATATCGCGGACTTGATGATCGAGGCGAAGACCGGGCTGGTCGACCATCTGGAAGCCTTCTCCGGCAACACGATCGAGTTCATCCGGAGCGAGTCCCCGCTGCTGATCGACGGGGTCGGGGTGCCTGAGATCGACGCCGACCTGGCGGCTCGGCACGTGGTGATCGTCGCGGACGGGGCGGATCGCGGCGCGGACCTCCGAGCCCTGAAACCCTTCATCAAGGAGTACTCGCCGGTCCTCATCGGCGTCGGTGCCGGCGCGGACACGTTGATGAAAGCCGGCTACAAGCCCGCGGTGATCGTCGGCGACCCCGACGACATGAAGGCGGCGACTCTCAAATGCGGTGCACAGCTGGTGCTTCCGGCGGACACGGACGGCCACGCCCAGGGTCTCGCACGGATCCAGGACCTCGGGTAGGCGCGACGACCTTCCCCGCGGCCGGAGCTGCGGCCGACCTCGCGCTGCTGCTCGCCGACTACCACGGTGCGGACCTCATCGTGACGGTCGGCTACGGCGGTACCCTCGATGATTTCTTCGATCGCTCGCGTCGCGAGAGCAATCCGTCGACCTTCCTCACCCGCCTCAAGGTGGGCCCGAAACTGGTGGACGCCAAGGCCGTCGCAACGCTGTATCGGAGCCGGGTCTCGGGCGCCGCGATCGCCTGTGTGGTCCTCGCCGCGCTGATCGCGGTCATCGCAGCGATCATGCTGTCGAACATGGGGCCCGAGGTGAGCGATTGGGCCGTCGCGCAGTACCACAATGCTGTCGAGTGGGCGCGAGACGTTTGGAACAGGTGATTCATGATCTCCCTTAGGCAGCACGCGATCTCGCTTGTCGCGGTCTTCCTGGCGCTCGCTGTCGGTCTGTTCCTCGGGTCCGGCTTCATCGGGGACCGGGTGAACTCGGCCACCGGCACCTCGCGTGATCGCATCGGTGACCTCGAGAAGGAGCGCGACCAACTCAACGAACAGGTCAACGCGGCCAACAGTTTTGACGCCGCGATGGGACCGCGGCTGATTGCCGGGGCCCTGAAGGGGCAATCGGTGCTGGTCGTCAGTGCCCCGACGGCGGCGGACACGGACGTGGACGCCGTGAAGGAATCCATCGCTTCGGCCGGCGGCCGGGTGTCGGGCCAGATCGCGCTGACCGATTCGCTGGTGCGCGACCAGAATGCGGAGCAGGTACGCACGATCGTCGATCAGACGATCCCACCGGGCGCCACACTCCGCACCGAGCTCACCGACTCGGGGGGCCGAGTGGGCGACCTGCTCGGTGCGCTGACGCTGCACCGGGACGGTCAATCCTCGGCGTCGGGCGCGGACACCCGGCTCGGCCTGCAGGCGCTGCGCGAGGGCGGATTCATCAACTACGCCGACGGCGGGGTCTCACCCGCCGACCTTCTCGTGGTGGTCACCGGTGATCCACTGGGTAGCGACGCCGGCGCGCAGGGGCAGCTGACCGCACGACTGGCCGGCTCGATGTCGGCGCGCGGTCAGGGTGGTGCACTGGTCGGACGAACCGGGTCCGCAACCGGTGGCTCACCGATCGCGGTGGTGCGTTCTGACCCCGGCCTCGGCAACGCGGTCTCGACGATCGACAACGTCGATCAGCAGACCGGCCGGATCACCACCGTGTTGGCCCTGGCCGACGAGGCGGACGGGCGAACAGGGGCCTACGGCACCGGGCCGGGTGCCAAGGCGATCACGGTGGGTGCCGAGTCCGGTCCGGCCGCCTGACGCGGTTCGGGCCCCACGGAGTGGCGTCCGTCGAACCGGCGCAGAGGTGTTACCCTGGAGTCCCGTAGGTAAACAGGGTTTTTTGGCCTGGATCGGCCGACGGGAGACGCATTGCGACCACTTCGCCACGTGCACGACACCAAACACATCTTTGTGACGGGCGGTGTTGCGTCGTCCCTTGGCAAGGGACTGACCGCATCGAGCCTGGGACAACTTCTGACCTCTCGTGGCCTCCGCGTCACGATGCAGAAGCTCGATCCCTATCTCAATGTCGACCCCGGCACCATGAACCCCTTCCAGCACGGAGAGGTGTTCGTCACCGAGGACGGCGCCGAGACCGATCTCGACGTCGGACATTACGAGCGCTTCCTGGATCGCAACCTCTCGCAGTCCGCCAATGTGACCACCGGACAGGTCTATTCGACGGTGATCGCCAAGGAACGCCGCGGTGAGTACCTGGGCGAGACGGTTCAGGTGATCCCGCACATCACCGACGAACTCAAGGCACGTGTCCTCGCGATGCGTGAGCCAGGAGAAGACGGCGCGGTACCCGACGTGGTGATCACCGAGATCGGCGGCACCGTCGGTGACATCGAATCGCAGCCCTTCATCGAAGCAGCCCGTCAGATCCGCCACGACGTTGGCCGAGACAACGTGTTCTTCCTGCATGTCTCGCTGGTTCCGTATCTCGCCCCATCCGGCGAGCTGAAGACCAAGCCGACCCAGCACTCGGTGGCCGCGCTGCGCAACGTCGGCATCCAGCCCGACGCCCTCATCCTCCGATGCGATCGGGAGGTTCCCGAGGGCCTCAAGAAGAAGATCGCCCTCATGTGTGACGTCGAGCTCGAAGGCGTCATTTCCACGCCCGACGCCCCGTCGATCTACGACATCCCGAAGGTCCTGCACCGCGAGCAGCTCGATGCCTACGTGGTCCGTAAACTGGGGCTGCCGTTCCGCGACGTGGACTGGACGGAATGGGGTGAACTCCTCAAGCGCGTCCACGACCCGCGTGAGACGGTGACGGTCGCTCTGGTCGGGAAGTACGTCGACCTCCCCGACGCGTATCTGTCGGTGACCGAGGCGATCCGCGCCGGCGGCTTCGCATGGAAGGCCCGCACCGAGATCAAATGGGTGCCGTCGGACGACTGCGGCACTCTCGAAGGCGCGCAGGCAGCACTCGGCGACGTCCACGCCGTGCTGATCCCCGGCGGATTCGGAATTCGCGGTATCGAGGGCAAGGTCGGCGCGATCGCCTACGCCCGTAAACGGGGGATCCCTCTACTGGGACTGTGCCTCGGGCTCCAGTGCGTGGTGATCGAGGCGGCGCGTGCCGCCGGTCTCGACGACGCGAGTTCGACCGAGTTCGATCCGGACACGCCCTATCCGGTCATCTCGACGATGGCCGACCAGGCCGACGCGGTGGCCGGCGAGGCAGATCTCGGCGGAACCATGCGCCTCGGTGCATACCCCGCCACCCTCAAACCCGACAGCGTCGTCGCGGCGGCCTACGGGACGACCGATGTCTCCGAGCGGCACCGGCACCGCTTCGAGGTCAACAACGGCTACCGGGACAAGATCGCCGCCTCCGGGCTGGTCTTCTCCGGGACGTCGCCCGACGGTCACCTGGTCGAATTCGTCGAGTATCCGCAGTCGGTGCACCCGTTCCTGGTCGCCACGCAGGCACATCCGGAGCTGAAGAGCCGGCCGACCCGCCCGCATCCGCTGTTCCGATCGTTCATCGATGCTGCATTGAAATATAAAGCGGCAGAACGACTTCCGGTGGACATCGGGGATTATGACCGCCCTGCTGCGGCAGAGGTCGAGCCCGTGGACGGCGCCGAGGAACGCGGCGCTTGAGCGGGCCGGACCCTGACGTGCGGCCGAGCGACGACGAGGCCGACGCGCAGCATGCGTTCAGCGTCACGGGGACCCGCACCGTCTACGACGGCGCGATCCTCACGCTACGGGTCGACGAGGTCGAGATGCCTGGCGGACGTGTCGCCGAACGCGAGGTCGTGGAGCATTTCGGTGCGGTCGCCGTGGTTGCACGTGACGATCAGGGCCGGATTGCCATGGTGCGGCAGTATCGGCATCCGATCGGCCGGAGGCTGCTCGAGCTGCCGGCGGGCCTGCTCGACGCCGGCCCCGGCGAGACCCCGCTCGAGGCAGCACAGCGCGAACTCGCCGAGGAGGTCGATCTCGCCGCCGAGAACTGGGCGGTTCTGGTCGATCTCGACCTGTCGCCCGGTTTCACCGACGAGGCACTGCGGCTCTATCTCGCGGAGGGCCTCGACCGACTCGACGCGGCCGAGCGGCACGACGAAGAGGCCGACATGTCGGTGGAGTGGGTGGCGCTCGAGGACGCCGTCTCGCTGACCCTGGCCGGAGAGATCGTCAACGCGACCAGCGTGGCGGGCATCCTCGCGGTGGCCGCTGCCGACGCGCGAGGGACCTCGCTGAGGTCGGTGACTGCCCCGTGGACCGACGAACCCACGGCGCTGCGCGAGCGTCGGAACCGCCGGTGACCGGTCCCGTGGTGTCGGCCGACAGTGCGGCGGAGCAGGTGACCCGCTACCTCGATCACCTCACCGTCGAGCGTGGCGCCGCTGCCAACACCGTCAGCTCTTACCGTCGGGACCTCGGTCGATATGCGGGCTACCTGGAATCACGCGGGATAGGTGCACTCCCCGAGGTGACCGAGAACGACGTGCGGGAGTTCCTCGTCCAACTCCGACGCGGAGATCCCGACTCCGGGTCGGCACCCCTGGCCGACAGTTCGATCGCGCGGACCCTCGTGGCGGTGCGGGGCTTTCACAAGTTCGCGGCGGCCGAAGGTGTGGTCGCGGAGGATGTGGCCCACGCGGTCCGGCCGCCGCGCCCGGCGAGACGTCTCCCGAAGTCATTGCCCGTCGACGAGGTCCTCGCGATCCTCGAGTCGGCGGGCGCGGCCGATCATCCCCGGGCACTGCGCGACCGCGCCCTGCTCGAGCTGCTGTACAGCTGTGGTGCGCGGATCTCCGAGGCGACCGCGCTCGACGTGGACGACGTCGACGCGACGACGCGGGCGGTCCGACTGTGCGGCAAGGGCGGCAAGGAACGTGTCGTCCCGGTCGGGGGTCCGGCGATGGACGCACTCGAGGCATACCTGGTGCGCGGTCGCCCTGCTCTCGTGAGTCGCGCGAATCCGGCGCTGTTCCTCAACGCGCGGGGCGGGCGACTGTCGCGGCAGAGCGCGTGGCAGGTATTGGCCGACGCCGCTGCACGAGCCGGGCTGGACAAGGCGGTGTCGCCGCACACCCTGCGACACAGCTTTGCCACGCACCTGCTCGACGGTGGTGCCGACGTCCGGGTGGTACAGGAACTCCTCGGCCACGCATCGGTGACCACCACGCAGGTGTACACCCTGGTGACCGTGAACACCATGCGTGAGGTCTACGCCACGGCCCATCCACGGGCGCGGTGAGCGCCCACGGAAACGGTCCCGGGTCGGTTGTCGGCGATGCTCCGCCGAATCGGCCAGGTGACCCACTAGGCTGGGTCCTGTTCGAGGTCGAGACGAGAGAAGGGAGCGGCGGACACGTGAGCACCCCGGGGGCCCCGCGGTCCGCTGCCGATGACCAATACCGGATCTCCGTCGCGCCGTCACACGACACCGACGAGGACACCGAACACGAAACCGAGATAGGTCCGACCGGTCGGCCGTATCGCGACATCCCGGAACCGGTCGCGCTCGACCGGCACGGGCCGGCCACCGTGGTGGCCGTGTGCAACCAGAAGGGCGGCGTGGGCAAGACCACGTCGACGATCAATCTCGGTGCCGCCCTGGCGGAATACGGTCGGCGGGTGCTGCTCGTGGACCTGGACCCGCAGGGCGCGTTGTCGGCGGGGCTGGGCGTTCCCCATCACGATCTGGACCAGACCGTCTACAACCTGTTGGTGCCGCCGCAGGCCGCCACCGACGACGTCCTGATGCGTACCCGTGTCGACGGTCTCGATCTGCTGCCCAGCAACATCGATCTGTCTGCCGCCGAGATACAGCTGGTTACCGAGGTGGGTCGCGAGCAGTCACTGGCCCGCGCGCTGCACCCGGTGCTCGATCGGTACGACTTCGTCTTGATCGACTGTCAGCCGTCCCTCGGGCTGCTCACCGTCAACGCGTTGGCCTGCTCGGACACGGTCGTCATCCCGATGGAATGCGAGTACTTCAGTCTGCGCGGGCTCGCGCTGCTCACCGACACCATCGACAAGGTCCGAGACCGTCTGAACCCGCGTCTGAATCTCGGTGGCATCCTGGTCACCATGTTCGACGCGCGGACGCTGCATTCGCGCGAGGTCATGGCGCGTGTGGTCGAAGTGTTCGGCGACGCCGTCTACGACACCGTGATCAGCCGGACGGTGCGGTTCCCCGAAACGAGTGTCGCGGGTGAACCGATCACCTCGTGGGCCCCGAAGTCGGCGGGGGCCAAGGCCTATCGGGCCTTGGCGCGCGAGGTCATCGCGCGCAACTCCCATCACGCATGACCGACGGCGACACGGTGTCCGACAGCCCGGCGTCCGACATCCCGGTGGCGGAGGTTCCGGAAGCGCCGGAGGAGAAGCCGACCGGTTTCCAGGTCCGCTTGCGGAACTTCGAGGGGCCGTTCGACCTGCTGCTGAACCTCATCAGTCAGCATCGCCTCGACGTCACCGAGGTCGCGCTGCATGAGGTGACCGACGACTTCATCGCCTACACACGTGACCTCGGTCCCGAGATGGGCTTGGAGCAGACCACCGAGTTCCTCGTCGTCGCGGCGACGCTGCTCGACCTCAAGGCCGCGCGCCTCTTGCCGTCGGGCGAGATCGACGATCCGGACGACCTGGCATTGCTCGAAGCCAGAGATCTGTTGTTTGCGCGACTGCTGCAGTACCGCGCCTACAAGCAGGTCGCAGCGCTGTTCGGTGAGCTGGAAGCGGCCGCCCTGCAGCGGTATCCGCGAGCCGTGTCGCTGGAACAGCAATTCGAGGATCTGCTGCCCGAAGTGACGCTCGGAGTCGACGCCCGGGGATTCGCACAGGTCGCCGCGACGGCGATGACACCGCGCCCGACCCCGACCGTCGGCTTGGACCACCTCCACTCCTCGCAGGTGTCGGTCCCCGAACAGGCCCGACGCCTGGCCGAGATGCTCGCCACGCGGCCGGGCGACTGGCTGAGCTTCGGCGAGCTGGTGGCCGACTGCGATTCCGGTCTCGAAGTCATCGGCCGTTTCCTCGGACTGCTGGAACTCTTCCGCGAGCAGGCGGTCACATTCGAACAACCCGAGGCGTTGGGGGAGTTGCGGGTGAACTGGACCGGAGACCGTGACGTCGACGACGTCAACATCGACAGGGCGGAGGACTACGGATGACCGACGAGCCGGATCTCGCGGCGGAACCCGCGGAATCCCCGGATGCCCCGACAGCTCTCGATGCCGGGCGGACCGCACCCGAGGTCGAGGAGGAGATCGTCCTCGACGACGACCGGCTACGGTCGGCTCTGGAGGCGGTGCTGCTGGTGGTCGACACCCCGGCGACCACGGACGAACTGGCCACCGCGGTCGATCAGGATCGGGCGCGGGTACGGACGATGCTCACGCGCATGGCTGAGGAACTCACCGAGTCCGGCAGCGGTATCGATCTGCGCTACGCGGGCGACGGTTGGCGGTTATACACGCGTGCGGAGTTCGCGCCGTACGTCGAGCGCCTGTTGCTCGACGGCGCGCGGTCGAAGCTGACGCGTGCCGCGCTCGAAACCCTCGCGGTGATCGCTTACCGGCAGCCGGTCACGCGCGCGCGGGTGAGCGCCATCCGCGGCGTCAACGTCGACGGCGTGATCCGCACCCTGGTGGCCCGCGGCCTGATCAACGAGGTCGGCACCGACCCCCAGACCTCGGCCATCACCTATGCGACCACCGAGTTGTTCCTGGAGCGGCTCGGCCTGGCATCGCTGACCGAATTGCCCGATCTTGCGCCGCTGTTGCCCGACGTCGACGTGATCGACGACCTCGACGAGGAGATCTCGGCGGACCCACGATTCGCCAAACTCGGTGGTCACCGGTCAGACTCGATAGAGAACGAATTACCCGGAACGGACGCGGAGGACTCTCCGACGCCCGTCCGAAACCCCGACGACCAGGACTGATGACATGGCATCCGCTAGCCGAGACGGCACACCGGGCCCGCGCAAGAAGACCACGCGCGCCCAGAAAACAGGCAAGAACTCACCCAAGACGGGCGGCAAAGGGCACGGTGGCGCGAGTGCCGTGAGCGATGGCCGGTCGACGAAGAAGACCCACCGCAAGGGCTCGTCGAAGCCAGATGTGACGTCGGGCAAGGTGCGTCTGAACAACGCGAAACCAGCCCGCCACCAGACGCCGACGCACGATTCGGGAGAAACGGGCGCCACCTACGTCGCCGACGGTGTGCGGTTGCAGAAGGTGCTCGCCTCGGCCGGGGTGGCATCGCGCCGTGGGGCCGAGGAACTCATCGCTGCCGGTCGCGTCGACGTCGACGGAGAGATCGTCACCGAGCAGGGGATGCGGATCAATCCGGACACCGCGGTGATCCGGGTGGATGGTGCGCGAGTCGTCATCGACGAGACCCGCCAGTACCTCGCCCTCAACAAGCCCAAGGGTTGGCAGTCGACCATGGCCGACGACCAGGGCCGGCCCTGCATCGGCGACATCGTCGCCGAACGCGTGATGGCCGGGCAGCGACTCTTCCATGTGGGCAGGCTCGACGCCGACACCGAAGGCCTGCTGCTGCTGACCAACGACGGCGAGCTCGCCCACCGGCTCATGCATCCGTCGTTCGAGGTCCCCAAGACCTACATGGCCGAACTCCGCGGGGAGGTGCCCCGGTCGCTCGGGCGCACCCTCAAGGACGGGATCGAGCTCGAGGACGGCCCGGTGGCGGTCGACGGCTTCACCGTGGTGGGTGTACACGAGGGTCAGTCGCTGGTGCGCATCACGTTGCACGAGGGCCGGAACCGGATCGTCCGTCGCATGATGGAAGAGGTCGGATTCCCGGTCACCAGCCTGGTTCGGACCAACATCGGCGCGGTCGCGCTCGGTGAGCAGCGGCCGGGGAGCCTACGCGTGCTCGGGAAGAACGAGATCGGCGCGTTGTACAAGGCGGTGGGATTGTGAGTCACGACGATGCCGTGGGCACACACGTGATCGCCATCGATGGTCCTGCCGGCACCGGCAAGTCGACGGTGTCGCGAATTCTCGCCGACCGCGTCGGCGCCCACTTTCTCGACACCGGTGCGATGTATCGGGCTGCAACTCTCGCTGTGCTGAATGCCGGTGTCGCGCTTGACGATCCGGAGGCGATCGGTGAGGTGGTCGGCAGTGCCGACATCGGTCTGGACGTCCTCGCGGACGGTTCGACCACTCTTCTCGACGGCGCCGACGTGACGGCCGCGATTCGCACCGATGTGGTGACCGATGCGGTGTCGGCGGTCTCTGCGGTACCGGCGGTACGCACCAAACTCGTTGCGGTCCAACGCCGTGCGGCCCAGGGGTCCTTCGTCGTCGTGGAAGGACGCGACATCGGGACCGTCGTGTTCCCGGACGCCGACCTCAAGGTCTTCCTCACCGCCACGCCCGAGGCGCGAGCGGCCCGGCGGCACCAGCAGAACCTTGCGGCCGGACGCCCCAGTGACCTCGCCGAGGTGCTGGCCGGCGTCAACCGTCGTGACCACCTCGACTCCACCCGCGCGGTGTCGCCGTTGCGGCCCGCCGACGACGCGGTGATCGTCGACACCAGTGACCTGACCCGCGACCAGGTCGTCGACGCACTCGGCGCCCTGGTCCGCGACCGGATCGGAGTGCAGTCGTGAGTGAGCAGAACATCAGCGCAGGCGATGAACTGGCCTTGCCGGGTGACGGCACATGGTCGGACGAAGCCGATTGGCAGCTCGCCGATTTCGACCTCGACGGGGAGCCCGTCGACGCCACCCCGATGCCCGTGCTGGCCATCGTGGGTCGTCCGAACGTGGGGAAGTCGACGCTCGTCAACCGCATTCTCGGGCGTCGCGAGGCAGTGGTCGAGGACATCCCCGGGGTCACCCGCGACCGCGTCTCGTATGGCGCGAGCTGGTCGGGCCGACGGTTCACGGTGGTGGACACCGGCGGCTGGGAACCCGACGCGAAAGGCTTGCAGCAGGCGGTGGCCGCGCAGGCGGAACAGGCCATGCGCACCGCCGACGCGATCGTCCTCGTGGTGGACGCGACCGTGGGGGCGACCACCACCGACGAGGCCGTCGCGCGGGTGCTGCGTCGTTCCAAGACGCCGGTCATCCTGGCCGCCAACAAGGTCGACAGCGAGCGGGCCGAGGCCGAGACGGCCACGCTGTGGTCCCTGGGACTCGGGGAGCCGTACCCGGTCTCGGCCGCGCACGGTCGCGGCGCCGGAGATCTCCTCGACGTCATCCTCGAGGTGCTCCCGGAGACCCCTCGTGAGGCGCCGGCACTCGGCGGCCCGCGTCGCGTCGCACTCGTGGGCAAACCCAACGTCGGGAAGAGCTCTCTGCTGAACAAGCTCGCCGGCACGCATCGGTCGGTGGTCGACAACGTCGCCGGGACGACCGTCGACCCGGTCGACGAACTGATCGAGATCGACGGCACCACGTGGCAGTTCGTGGATACGGCCGGTCTGCGGCGCAAGGTACGGACGGCCAGCGGCCACGAGTACTACGCATCGTTGCGCACGCGCGCCGCGCTCGACGCCGCCGAGGTCGCGATCCTGCTCATCGATTCCTCCGAACCGATCACCGAACAGGACCTCCGGGTGCTCTCGATGATCATCGAGAGTGGTCGTGCCCTGGTCATCGCCTTCAACAAGTGGGATCTCGTCGACGAGGACCGGCGCTACCAGCTCGACAAGGAGATCGACCGCGAACTCGCCCGGGTGCCCTGGGCGCGCCGCGTCAACATCTCCGCGAGCACCGGCCGTTCGGTTCAGAAGCTGGTGCCCGCGATCGAGGGAGCGCTCGAGTCGTGGGACAAGCGGGTCGGCACCGGCCGCCTCAACAACTGGCTGAAAGAGGTCATCGCCGCCACTCCGCCCCCGTTGCGCGGGGCCGGCAGCCGCGCGTCATGTTCGCCACCCAGGCGGCCACGCGGCCGCCGACATTCGTCCTGTTCACGACTGGGTTCCTGGAGGCCGGATACCGCCGGTTCCTGGAGCGGCGCCTGCGTGAGGAGTTCAACTTCGACGGGTCGCCGGTGCGGGTGAACGTTCGCGTTCGCGACAAGCGGGAGCAGCGCCGCAAGCGTTGACAGGGACCACGACGGTCCCGCGGCACGCGGGTGACCATGTGTGGCCTCACCGACGAGTCATGCCATACTTCCACTCGTGCTCATCTTGGGAATCATCGTGTTCGGAATGGTCATCGGCGCACTTGCTCAGCTGATCATCGGCGGCAAGAACATGTGGAGTATCGACTGGGGTCTCGCGATCGTCGCCGGTGTGGTCGGCTCGTTCATCGGTGGACTGCTGATCAGCCTGCTCTCCGGTGACGGCCTCGACTTCCGTGCGAGCGGCATCATCGGTTCCATCGTCGGTGCGCTCATCGTGACCGGCGGCTGGATCTGGTACAAAAAGCGGTCGCCCGCGAACTGAGCACTCGGCCGGCGGCAATCGGTCCGACGCGCCTGACCAGGCGATTGGATCGAACCGACGCTCGTCGGCTACGCTCATCAACGCCCCGTTTCGCGGGGCAACGGGCTGTGGCGCAGTTTGGTAGCGCACTTGACTGGGGGTCAAGTGGTCGCAGGTTCAAATCCTGTCAGCCCGACTTGATGGTCCCGGAAACCCAAAGGGTTTCCGGGACTTCTTGTTTCTGGTGAGCGTTGCGCCGCGTCAGGCCGTCTGTGGGGGGCCTGTGTACCGGCTTCTTGGTCAGTGTCCGGCCTGGGCGGTCAGACCCTTCTCCGGCGCTTCATCATGCACCTGGGTGGCGATCTCGTCGAGCATCTCGTTGACGTCCGCCTCGTCGCTGCCCGGATAATCCGCCACGAAGGTACGTAGCCGTTCCCGCTGGGCCTCGAGAAGTCGATCCGCCTCGGCGGTTCCGGCAGGTGTGATCGTCACCGTCTCGTGGTCGATCGTCACCATGCCGCGCTTCGCCAGGTCCTCGGCGGTCTGCTTCACGAGGGGAAGGGGGGTGTCCGAGGCCTCGACCATCGCCGAGAAATCGCGGGAGGTCTCCTCGGCAACCCGGCTGACCATCCACGCTTCGCCGCGCGACAACGGACTCCCGGCGGTCTCCACGACGAGCTCCCAGATCCGGAGCCGATCCTCGCGTGCCAGTGTGCGCCACACCTGCAGCCGGAGTTCCTCCAGAGATGTTCGCGCCGACGGCATGCCGAACGACTCGCTGGGTTCGGGTGTGCGCGTGACGGTCCGCAGCTCCACCTCGGGCAACAACCACGAGAGGGCAAAGGCGAGGATGCCGATCGGTACCGCGACGAGGAAGACGATCTGGAAGGCATCGGTGAACCCGTCCAGGAACCACGACTGCACGGCAGGCGGACACGACGGCAGCGTGAGCGTCGATGTTTCCAGCACCTCGGCCGAACACCGTCCCGACGCCCCGGGTGGGGTACCACTGGTCAGATGTGAGTCGAGTTGGCTGTTGAACACCGCCCCGAAGACGGCGACGCCGACCGAGGCCCCGATGGTGCGGAAGAAGGTGGCACCACTGGTGCCCGTTCCGAGGTCGCGGTACTCGACCGCGTTCTGCACGGCCAACACCAGAACCTGCATCACCAGGCCGAGTCCGACCCCGAGGATGAACAGATAGACACTGGTGAGCAGTTCGGACGTGGACCGATCCATGGTCGACAACAGGTAGAGGGCAACGGTGAAGATCGCACACCCGACGATCGGGTAGATCTTGTAGCGACCGTTGCGGCTGATCAGCTGCCCGCTGGCGATCGACGTGATCAACAGGCCTGCCATCATCGGGATCATCCGTAGCCCCGACGATGTGGCTGTCGCGCCCTGCACCGACTGCAGGAACAGCGGGAGGAAGGTGATCGCACCGAACATCGCGAAACCGACCACGAACCCGATCGACGACGCGATCACGAACACCCGGTTGGTGAGCAGCCGGACAGGGAGTACCGGTTCCGGAGCGCGCTTCTCGACGACGACGAAAGCGCCGACCGAGACGACCGCCACGACGACGAGACCGAGGATCTTGGGGGAGCTCCAACCCCAGAGCGAGCCGAAGCTCGTGGCGAGCACGATGCAGGTCGCGATGAGGGCGAGCAGGAAGATTCCCAGGTAATCGATCTTGGCCTTCGCATTCGCCGACGTGGATGGCAGGACGAGGATCACCGCGATCAGCGCCACGATGCCGATGGGAAGGTTGATGTAGAACACCCACCGCCAGCTGAGGTTGTCGACGAAGAAGCCGCCGAGCAGCGGACCTGCGACGCTGGCCAGGCCGAACACGGCGCCGAAGAAGCCTTGATACCGCCCACGCTCTCGGGGCGGGACGACGTCGCCGATGATCGCCTGCGCCAACACCATGAGCCCGCCGGCCCCGACGCCCTGCAGCGCGCGGTAGCCGATCAGTTCACCCATGGACGTCGCGGTACCGCACAGCGCGGAGCCGATGAGGAAGAGCACGACGCACCCGATGAAGAGATAGCGTCGGCCGTAGAGGTCGCCGAGCTTGCCCCACAGAGGGGTCGTCGCGGTGGTCGCCAGCATGTATGCCGTGACGACCCAGGTCAGGTGTTCGGCGCCGCCCAGATCGTTGACGATCGTCGGAAGTGCGGTCGAGACGATTGTCTGATCCAGGGCCGCGAGCAGCATCGCGAGCATGAGCCCGCCGAAGATCGACCAGATCTTGCGTTGATCGAGCTCTCCGGCCGCCGGCGTGGGTGTCGACGCGCGTCCATTCGTCATCAGCAGTCCTGTGGTCGTCGGCTCGTTGACATCTCCAGTGTTGCAAGAGAACAGATCCGGTGTGGGGTTTCCGGTGTCACCCGAGTGACAGAAGTGTCGTCACCTGGGGGCTCGTGGTGGCCCGATGGCCGGTTTGCGATCCCGTCCGCACCCGGGTTCACTGCAGGGGTGATCATGACCCGACTTCGGGGAGTCGTGGCCGCGGCCGTGCTGGCCGGCCTGCTCGGCTCCGCCTTCGCTGCCGCTCCCGCCACTGCTGCTCCGTCGAACCCGTTGACTCCCAGGCTGTCCGCACCCGATGGGAAGTGCGTTGTCGACGACGACGATCCGCAGGCCACTGTCGAGTCTCTGCAGCATCGGTGCACAAGCCGGCAGATACTCGACCTGTTCGCCAAGGCCCCGGTCGGCGACGCCCCGTCAGGCCGTAAGGCGATCGCGCTGTTGCCCGCGTTCCAGGTCGGCGGACGGCTCCTGCCCTACGGCGCCGCCCGCACGATGACCACCCTGCAGAACAAACTCGGCGACACGCTCACGTTCACGGATGGGCCCGGCGGCGCCCCCTGGGCCTACAAGGACTACATCTGGGGACGAGACGCCGGCGGTCCGCTCACCTCAGGCCTGTCACGCCTGGACCGTAAGCCGGTGTGGACAGCGGACTTCTCCCGTGACTTCGCCGGGATGCCGATCAGCATCCACGAGTACCGGCAGCTCACCGAGGGCGTCTGGATCGGACGCGACATCGGTGGTGGTTCATCGACGTCATCTCGTCCGACCGGAGGAGCGATCGCTCTCAGCTGAGCCTGCGGCGGATCGGCGGGATGTCAGACCGAGCCGATCGGTCAACGCTGCACCGTCGGAGGCCGGACCCGCGGCGACATATCCGATCATCGCCCGAACGGCACCCGTGGCCGCGCGTAGTGGCTCATCTCCGGAATTCTGCGGCCACGCCGGAGGCGCCCGCGGATTCTTGTCCGGAGACTTCGGTAGGGTCCTGCGAGTGAATCCGAGCTCAGCTGTGAAGTCCGTGAACACACGCCTCGCCGAGGAATTGTCGGTCGGGGAGGGCCAGGTCGCCGCCGCTGTGCGGCTGCTCGACGACGGCTCGACGGTCCCGTTCATCGCCCGCTATCGCAAGGAGGTCACCGGTAGCCTCGACGACGCCCAGTTGCGGACGCTCGACGAACGACTCCGCTACCTGCGAGAACTCGACGAGCGACGAGACGCCGTCCTCGCGTCGATCGATGAACAGGGCAAGCTGACCGACGACCTCCGATCGGCGCTGCGCAGCGCCGAGACCAAGGCCCGCGTGGAGGACATCTATCTGCCCTACAAGCCGAAGCGCCGGACGAAGGCACAGATCGCGCGCGAGGCAGGACTCGAACCCCTCGCCGATCGACTCCTGGCCGATCCTTCGATCAACCCAGAGGAAGTGGCAGCGGAGTTCGTGACAGACGGTGTCGCGGATCCGGCAGCTGCGCTCGACGGCGCGCGTCAGATCTTGGTGGAGCGCGTATCCGAAGACGCCGAACTCGTCGGCGCGGTCCGTGAGCGGTTCTGGTCCGACGGTTCGGTGCGTACTTCGGCACGCTCCGAGTCGGCTGCGACTTCGCCTGCCGCTCAGAAGTTCCGGGACTACTTCGACTTCGCCGAGCCGCTGGAATCGATGCCTTCGCACCGCGTGCTGGCTGTCTTGCGGGGCGAGAAAGAAGATGCGTTGACGCTGGCCCTCGACGGTGGTGAGGACGGCGCCTACGAGGCCATGGTGGCAGCCACGCTGGGGATCGACGCATCTGATCCCGGTCCGGCGACCCCGTGGCTGGTGGCCACCGCCCGATGGGCGTGGCGCACCAAGCTGATGGTGTCGGCGTCGATCGAGGCACGGGTCAGGTTGCGGCAGCGCGCCGAGGCCGACGCCGTCACGGTCTTCGCCACCAACCTGAAAGATCTGCTGCTGGCCGCCCCGGCGGGCACGCGGCCGACACTCGGTCTTGATCCCGGCTTCCGCACCGGGGTCAAGGTCGCCGTGGTCGACGGCACAGGCAAGGTGCTCGACACCTGCGCCATCTACCCACATCAGCCGCAGAAACAATGGGATCAGTCCAAAGCCGCTCTCGCCGCTCTGATCGCGCGGCACGATGTCGAGCTCGTGGCGATCGGCAACGGCACCGCGTCGCGCGAAACAGACGCGCTGGCAATCGAAGTCATCGACGACATCCGAAAAGCCGGTGCGCGGGCCCCGGCCAAGGCGATCGTCAGCGAGGCAGGTGCGTCGGTCTACTCGGCGTCGGAGTATGCGTCGCACGAGCTACCTCAACTCGACGTGTCACTGCGTGGCGCCGTGTCCATCGCACGTCGTCTGCAGGATCCGCTGGCCGAGTTGGTGAAGATCGATCCGAAGTCCATCGGGGTGGGCCAGTATCAGCACGACGTCACACCGGGCACCCTGGCGCGCAGCCTCGACGCCGTGGTGGAAGATGCGGTGAATGCGGTGGGCGTCGACCTGAACACAGCTTCGGTGCCGTTGCTGTCCCGGGTATCGGGTGTCACCCCGACGCTGGCCGCGGCCATCGTGGCGCACCGCGACAACATCGGTCCGTTCCGCAGTCGTGCGGGATTGCTGGATGTACCGCGCCTGGGCCCCAAGGCATTCGAACAGTGTGCCGGGTTCCTCCGGATCCG
The DNA here is from genome assembly GCF_009862785.1 of Gordonia sp. SID5947. Taxonomy (NCBI): domain Bacteria; kingdom Bacillati; phylum Actinomycetota; class Actinomycetes; order Mycobacteriales; family Gordoniaceae; genus Gordonia; species Gordonia sp. SID5947. The sequence goes on from NZ_WWHU01000001.1 coordinate 684,459, forward strand.
CGACGGTGACGATCCGTTGGATTCATCCGGTGTCCATCCGGAGGCGTATCCCGTGGTCCGGCGCATCCTCGATCGCTCGGGCCTCGCGATCGCCGAACTGATCGGCGACGAGCGTGCGTTGCGGGGTCTGCGTCCGGACGATTTCGCCGACGAGCGCTTCGGCATCCCGACCGTGACGGACATTCTCGCGGAACTCGAGAAGCCGGGTCGTGATCCGCGACCCGCATTCGCCACCGCGACCTTCGCCGCAGGTGTGGAGAAGGTCGCGCACCTCGAACCGGGGATGGTGCTCGAAGGCGTCGTCACCAACGTCGCGGCATTCGGGGCCTTCGTCGACGTCGGTGTCCACCAGGACGGACTCGTCCACGTCTCGGCGATGTCGGACCGGTTCGTGTCGGATCCGCACGAGGTGGTCCGCTCCGGACAAGTGGTGCGGGTCAAGGTCATCGAGGTCGACGTGGATCGGCAGCGCATCGGCCTGAGCCTGCGGCTCGACGATGAGCCCCGCGGAGGAAGCGGTCGCGCCCAGCAGGCCAAGTCGGGGGAGGCGAGCGGAAGCCGAACCGCGGACAAGAGGCCGGTCAGCGCGGAAACCGGGCGCAGAAGAACGGTCGCCGTGACAATTCCGGCCGTGGACAACGAGCCCAACCGAGCGGATCCATGGCGCAGGCGCTGCGGGACGCAGGATTCGGTCGCTGACGAACCGCCCGGGTGTCAGGGGCGCGCGCCTGACACCCGGCTGAGATTCGTCTTCAGCAGCATCACGTTGTAGTCACTCCATCGCGATGCGTTGAAGTACAGATCCGGCGAAGTGCCCTGTAATGCGGGGAGTCGGGCAGCATCATCGGGCCGTACAAAACGACGGCGCCTGATGGGACGAGGGTGCGCGGCGCACTCCACGGGCCCTCGGGGTGGTCGGCTGTGCGGAGGCGAATCGCGTTGTCGCCGTCGAGCATCACGTACTTGTCGAGGTAGGGACTCCAGGCCACCGACAGTTCGGTCACAGGCGCCGGCACCACGATCGCCGACCCGTCGTCGGGGATCTGGGCGATGTCGTCCACCCACTTGCGTTCGGGACCGGCCCAATACTGGTAGCGGTCGAGGGAGAGGATGTCGGCCGGTGCGAACCTGGCGAGGAAGGCGGCACCGAACCTGCCGTTGGGCGTGCCGAACTGATAGACGTACCCGTTCTCATCGGTCGAGTCCGGCCTGCCTCGGACGTAGGCGCCCTGCTGGAACTTGCCGTTGTTGTACTCCACGGGTGCGAGGTTCCCGGGTAACGCGAGCGAGACCGGTGCATTGACCAGGATGGTGCTCTGATCGGTGGTCCAGGTCTGCCCGTTGTCGTCTGAGTAGGCGACCGCGGAGAAGTTCGTGACCCAGTTGCCCGCAGTTCCCCAGGAGCGCACCGACATGTAGTTGATGTACTGGCGGAACCCGCCTGCGCGCGGCAATGCGATCGCGGCGGTGGGGATGGTGGTGACCTCGACGTTGCCCACGCCCAACGCCGGAATGAGTTGCTGCGCGAAATTCGGTTGACCGGGTGCGATGACAGATCCTGAGGTCACATCGCCCGCGACCCCGTCGGGGACGCGGATTCCGTCGGTCAGGCGGTTGTCATCGGTACGCAGGAGCACGTTGTGACGCCACTGCTGGCCGGAGGCGTTGCAGTTGCCGAAGGTGTCACCGAATGCCATCAGCGTCTGGCCGCGCCCGTTGTCCCAACTGATGCCGAGATCGGTGCCACTGATGCCGAAGCGACTGAAGGTCCGATTGCTGCTGAGGGGGCCGGTGACCCATCCGATCGTGCGGGTGTTGGCCCCGACGAATGGGACCAGCGGTCCCTGCGGGCCGATGTTGGGGATGTCCGAACTCCCCGAAGACCCGCTGGACCCACTCGATCCCAGGGAACCGCTCGACCCCAGGGAACCGCTCGAACCGAGAGAGCCGGTGTCGAGGAGGCTGGAGCCGAATCCGCCGTTCCCACACGGTGCGGCGTCCGCGGGACCGGCGCCGTGTGTCATCGCCAGCACCGAGGCAGAGGCGGCCAGGGCGCCGACGAGCGCAATCCGAAAGCCTTGCGTGACGCGTCGCCGCACTTTTACCTCCAGAACTGGCACTGGGTCACAGTTGTGACCAATGAGGCAATTGTGGCGTATGTGACTCAAAAGCGAGGCACGAGCTGGTCACGATCGAATATCGCCTCGCGAACCGACCCGGAGATCACACTCTGTCGGTGACGGCCGCACGGAGGGCGGCGAGATCCCGTTCGACGGCGGCACAGTCGTTCTCGAACTGGGCATCGGTGAGATCACGCTGCCGAATCGTGAACACCGCCTCGGAACCGTCGGGATGGTCGATGATCCGCAGCGGATTGGCGACCACGGTGCCGTCCGGGAGGGTGACCTCGTGGTCGAGGATTCCGTACTGATTCGGCGGGGCAAACCGCACGACGACCTCACCCATCGGTGATGCGACGACCAGTTCGTCGCCGTTGCGGCGGACTCCGGAGGCCAGGCCGGCTGCCCAGTGGGGAAGGTTCTCCGGGTCGGCGGCAAACGCATAGACCTCGCTCGCCGACACCGGCATGACGACCGACAGGTGCCGACTGCGCATCTCGGGCATGGGTGAGAGCATAACGCCGGATTACTGTGGGCTTCATGCCCATCCTGAACAAGGACATGTCGGTGTGCATCTCACTTGCCGGCCGCCCGTCGAACATCGGGACGCGATTCCACAACTACCTCTATGACGAACTGGGTCTCGACTTCATCTACAAGGCGTTCACCACCGACGACATCGAGGGCGCCATCCGGGGCGTCCGGGCGCTCGGCATCCGTGGCTGCTCGGTGTCGATGCCCTTCAAGGAGGCTGTCATCCCCCTGGTCGACGTCATGGAGGAATCCGCGGCGGCCATCGAATCGGTCAACACCATCGTCAACGACGGCGGCAGACTCACGGCGTCGAACACCGACTACGAGGCGGTGGCGACGCTCGTCGACGAACACGCTCTCGACTCCGACGCCACGGTCGCGGTCCGCGGTTCCGGCGGCATGGCCAGGGCTGTGGTGGCAGCGTTTCGCGGGGCGGGCTTCGACGATCTCACGGTGATCGCCCGCAATGCGACCGCTGGTGCGGCGCTCGCGAACAGATACGGCTACGCATACACGGCGGATGAACCCGCCTCGGGCACGTCTGTGCTGGTGAATGTGACGCCGCTGGGAATGCATGGTGCCGATGAGCACTCGCTGTCGTTCGACCGGGAGCAGATAGCGGCCGCCGACGTGGTGTTCGATGTGGTCGCATTTCCGGCGGACACGCCATTGATCCGAACGGCGCGGGACGCGGGCAAGCGCGTCATCAGCGGTGCCGAGGTGATCGCACTTCAGGCCGCGCGCCAGTTCGAGCGGTACACCGGGGTCACGCTCACCCGCGAGCAGGTGGCGCGAGCGTCGGAGTTCTCCCGCTCGGACTGAGCCGCGCAACGCCGTGGGCTGGGCCGGTGGCGTCGAGTTCGCCGACGACGTGAGGTCCGATTGTCTGGCACACTTGGGGGTGCCGACGTGATGCATTGCTTCTAGCTGGTCGTGGTCCCGTAGCGCGCCCCTTCACGGACCGACCCTCCGTGGCGCCAAGGCTCCGAGCAGAAAGCAACGAGGCGCATTCGTGTCGAACTCGAACAGTTCCACCCTGCCCCGCAACCGATTCGTCAGTTCCTACTCGGACCTCGTGGCCGAGGTTCGCGACACCGGACTCCTCGAACGGCGTCGCACCTATTACGTGGTTCGGATCGCCGCCACCATCGCCGCGTTTGTCGCGGTGTGGGTGGGTGTGGTGATGCTAGGGGATTCGTGGTGGCAGCTCGCACTGGCGGCGGCGCTGGCGGTGATCAGTACGCAGTTCGGCTTCCTCGGCCATGACGGCGCCCACCGGCAGATGTTCGCGTCGGCCTCTGCCAACGAGTGGACCGCTAGGATCGTCGCGGGCGCCTTCGCCGGTCTGTCGCTGCACTGGTGGCGAGCCAAACACAACCGACATCACAAGGCGCCCAATCAGATCGGCGTCGACCCCGACATAGAACCCTGGCCGCTCGCCTTTGTTCCCGCCGATGCGGACCAGCGAAATGGTTTCTACGGCTGGTTCACCCGCCACCAGGGCTGGCTCTTCTTTCCGTTGGTGACGCTCGAGGGTGTCGCCCTGCACATCTCGAGCATTCAGGGTCTCCTCGGGCGCGCGCCGGTGGCGCATCGGGTCTTGGAACTCGCTTTGATCGTGGGCCGGTTGCTGTTCGGGATGATCCTGCCGTTGGTGCTGATGCCGTTGCCGATCGCGGCAGCGTTCATCGTCGTCCACCTGGCGTTGTTCGGACTGTTGCTCGGCGGCTCGTTTGCGCCCAACCACAAGGGAATGCCGTTGGTGCCCAAGGACATGCGGGTGGACTTCCTCCGTCGTCAGGTACTGATGTCGCGCAACATCCGGGGTGGCCGCTTCACGGATTTCATGATGGGTGGCCTCAACTACCAGATCGAGCACCATCTCTTCCCCAGCATGCCCCGGCCGAACCTGGTGAAGGTGCAGCCACTGGTCCGGGCCCACTGTGCACGTCTCGGAGTGACCTACACGGAGACATCACTCGTGGCTTCCTACGCGATCGTGGTCCGCTATCTCAATCAGGCAGGCCTCGGTGAGCGTGATCCGTTCACCTGCCCGCTCGTGCAGACGTACCGCTGAAACTCGTGACCGCCGGTGGTCAGTCGAACAGACGTCGGAACACGTTGGTCTCCGCCAGATCGACGAGTTCATCTCCGCGACCGGACATCACGGTGCGCAACGCGTAGAGGGTGAACCCCTTGGCCTGCGCGGCCGTGACCGTCGGCGGTATCGACAGTTCCTGCCGGGCGGTGACGACATCCAGCAGGGCCGGACCATCGTGTTCGAGGAATGCGCGGATCGCGCTCGTGAGGTCGTCCGGCTGCTCCACCCGCCGCCCGAAGATGCCCACCGAGGAGGCGACTTCGGCGAAGTCCGGGTTGTCCAGCTGTGTCGCGTAGTTCACGAAACCGGCGGCCTTCATCTCCACCTCGACGAAGTTGAGCGATGAGTTGTCGAAGACCACGATCTTCACGGGCAACGAGTTTTGTGTGATGGTGAGCAGCTCGCCGAACAGCATCGCGAGCCCGCCGTCGCCGGCCAACGCGATCACCTGCCGCCCCGGACAGGCGCACTGCGCGCCGACCGCCTGCGACACCGCGTTGGCCATGCTCCCATGAGAGAAGGAGCCGATGAGTCGACGCCGACCGTTCATCCTCAGGTATCTGGCCGCCCACACCACCGGCGATCCGACGTCGGGGATGAACACTGCGTCGTCGCTCGCCAGGTCACTGATCAGACGGGCCAGATACTGCGGATGGATCGGCCGCCGATTGCGGTCGTTGTCGGCGAGCTCGTCGAGTCCTTCGCGAGCTTTCACATAATGCCGACGCGCGGAACGGAGGTGGTCCGAGCTGCGGTCTCGGTCGATCAACGGTGCCAGCCGGGGGACGGTGTCGGCGACGCTGCCCACCAGCCCGAGGTCGACCGGCGTACGCCGGCCGATCTGTTCACCGCGGATGTCGACCTGGATGACGGTGGCCTTCGACGGATAGAACTGCTGGTATGGGAAATCGGTGCCCAGCATCAGCAGCGCATCGCACTTCTCGATGGCCCGGTAACCCGAAGAGAACCCCAGCAGGCCCGTCATACCGACGTCGTACGGATTGTCGTATTCGATGAACTCCTTGCCCCGCAGCGCGTGGACAATCGGCGCCTGCAGCGCACCTGCCAGCTCCACCACCTCGTCGTGCGCACCGGCGACGCCGGCTCCGGCGAGGATGGTGACGGCTTCGGCCCTGTTGAGAATGTCTGCGGCAGCAGATAATCCGTCGTCGGTCGGCGTCACGACGCGGTCGGCGCGACGGATCGGTGCTCCTGTCCGGCGATTCGCGCCCTTGGACAGGAAGATCTCACCAGGGATCACCAGCACGGCGACGTCGCTGGTCTCGACGGCCGTCCGCAGTGCGACGTCGAGCAGGCGCGGCAGCTGCTCCGGGGTGCTGACCATCTCGCAGAACGCGCTGCACTCGACGAACAGACGCTCGGGATGGGTTTCCTGAAAGTACGTGCTACCGATCTCCGGCGCGGGGATGTGTGCCGCGATCGCGAGCACCGGCACCCGGCTGCGGTGTGCGTCGAACAGCCCGTTGATGAGATGGAGATTGCCGGGGCCGCAACTGCCCGCACATACCGCCAGCTCGCCGGTCAACGCGGCCTCGGCCGCCGCCGCGAAGGCCGCACCCTCCTCGTGGCGGACATGCTTCCAGGCGATCGTGCCGTCGCGACGCAGGGCGTCGGTGAAGCCGTTGAGTGAATCTCCCGGGATGCCGTAGACGCGGCTGATCCCCGATGTCTTCAGCGATTCGATGATGTTGTCAGCCACGGTTGCTGCCATGAACGAGTCCTCTCAGATGGCCGATCGACGCTCGGACGAGACCGATGTCACGACAACGGGAACCGAAGACCTGCCACCGCAACCCCGTTCCAGATGTTCGCGTCGATCTCGTCGCTGCGGACGGCGATGGCCTGCCCGCCGTGATCCAGGACGGATACGGCGAGACGCGACAGCAGGTCGTAGCCGCCGTCGGTGCGTGTGATGTCACCGGTGGCGTCGTCGATCGTGCCCGTCACATCGACGGTGAAGTCGTAGACCAGCGTCGCCACCGCCCCGGCCGTTGTCGCACGGCTGATCTCGGCCAGATCGGTCGCCACCAGCCCACGGGCGGTGCCGTCGGCGATCCGGTTCACCACCGCGTTGTTGTACTCGGAGTTGATCGTCGAGAGCTGTCGTCGGATCGCCCCGTCGATCTCGTCGGCGCGCAACTCGTCGGGACTGCCGTGGACCGGGATGATGCGCCGTGTGTGGTCGGCGATCTGGTAGAGATCCAGCAGGGGGTCGGTTGCGAAGAGGAAAAGAGGACGTTCGGCGTTGCGGTCGACAGCGCCCAATTCGTCGCGCACGGCTTCGGCCACGCGTTTCGCATAGGTCTCCAGGAGCGCTTTCTTTCCCTCGTCGCCGACCAGCCGCCGAACATGCGCGCGGTCGCGAATCGTCGCGCGATTTGTCGCGTCGGCGGCGTCAGCTCCGTGACCGGCCGCGACTGTCATCTCGGTCGCCACGCTCGTCGGGGTCGCCTCCCATAGGTTCCAGCCGTTGGTGGAGAGCGTGAGGGCATATGCCGACTGGGGCGTGGTGACGGGCCGGACCAATTGCCCGACGTCGAAGTACGTGCCCACTTGCAGCTGGTTCTCCAGCTGATTGGGCAGCACGAAGATCTCGGTCAGATCGTCGGCCACGAAGACGGCCAGTGATCGGGACAGATGGGCCCACGCTTCATCGGTACGCACCGTTTCCCATCGGTCGCGCAGGGCCTGTTCGGTGCCGTGCCGGATACCGGTGTCGCGCAGATGTCTGATCGCACGGTCGAACGCGCTCTTCGCGTTGAGATAACTCGTCTCCCGCTCATCCGGCGCCGGGGAGGTCTGCGCGTAGATACTGATCGCGTTCTCGTGTTCAGTTCCCAACGCATGCAGATCATTCAGAGTCGGAAGTGCGAAGCGAGCCATCGTCGTCCTCTCCGTCGGCCCCCGTCTGCGCCCCCTCGATCCCGATGCTACCCGAGCGATTCTCGGTGTAGGCCGGGTCGAGATGTGCGTACTCTCGGCGGCAGCGGTCGGTCTCGGAGGTCGATGCCGGCCGGCCGATGGCGGATGGGACGGCGACGCATGGGCAAGATCAGGGTGACGGGAAAGGTCAGCTCGACGGGAAAGGTCAGGATCACCGGCAGGATGCGGGTGACCGGGTTGCACCGCCTGAGGCGATTCCGAGCCGCTGACGGCCCGGCGCGAGATACGAGATCGGCTTCCTAGCGGGCTCCTCCGGACGCGAGTGCGGACGGTCCGACGGTTTCGGCGCCGAGCGACTGTACCCGCCGACGCAGTTCCCGATCGGCCGTCACCACGATCCGGCGCCGGTCGGCGTGGTCGGCGACGAACTCGACGATGCGGTCGTCACCTGAGCCGGCTGCCGAGATCGTGGTGACCGTCGGCGACGACGTCACCTGCCGGGCCTGGCCTTCGACGATCATCACCACCTCGACCGGGCCCTCGACGTCGACGATCCCGGTGGCTCCGATCCCCGCCAGCCGGTCGCGGAGCCGTTCGGTCGCTCCGCGCCGGTCCCGCCACCACCCGTCGGGGACCGATCCGACGACATTCGCCGCATCGACGACGATCACGGGAATCGGAGCAGGCATTGACGTCATATCACCATCAAGCCACACGGAGGGTCGTCAGACGAGGGCGACACCGTGGCAGAAACGGTTCTCCGGGTCGAGCGCCGCCTTGATCGCGGCCAGCCGGCGGCGGTTCCCGTCGCTGAAGGCGGTCGCCGAACGTTCCGACTTCTCCGCGCCCTCCAGGAAGTTCACGTATGCCGCGCCGGTCACGAACGGAGCCAACGCCTCCCGGGTCAGGCGTAAGGCGGATTCGACGGCAAGTGCGAGTTGCGGGTCGGGCACGATCGAGGCGATCTCCAGCAAGAAGGTCCCGTTGCGGCCGCGGTCATTCGGCGATGCCGCCGCCCCGCGCGCCACCGCGCCGCCTGCGTGACGGATCTCGGCGAACAGGATGAGCGGAACGGCACCCTGCCCGGGATGCACATGGGATGTCAGGATGTCGGCGGCCTCATCGCTCAGGTCGTCGAGCCACTCGGTGGTCACCATCGCGGGCACCGGATCGGTCGGATCCATGCTGATCGCGTCCGCGGCGGCGAACGGCATCTCGTCCCACATGTCGACCTCGGGTGTCTTCCAGTCCCGCCATTCGTCGATGACGGCTTTGCCGATTGCCGGATCACCTGCCCAGCATCCGCGAATCATGGTGAAACTCTTGCCGCGGAACGGTTCCGGCACGATGTCGAGGGGCGGGAAGTTCATCAGGGTGACGGCCGACGTCAGGTCCTCGGCCTGTTCCGGTGCCCACTGCGCGAATCTGCGCATGATCTGCGGGGCGTCCGCGGCGGGGTAGAGCAGATTTCCGGCGTAGACCGTGGTGACCGGATACAGATCGATCACCACATCCGTGACCACTCCGATGCTGCCGGCGCCGCCGCCCTTGAGTGCCCAGAAGATGTCTGGATGACTGGTGGCACTGACCCGGAGCGGATTCCCGTCCGGCGTCACGAGATCGAATGATCGCACGGTGTCGGAGGCCAGTCCGTACTTGCGTCCGAGCCACCCGAAGCCGCCGCCGAGTGTGTAACCGACCACTCCGACATCGGTGGTCGATCCGAGCAACGGGGCCAGACCGTGGCGCTGTGCCTGTTCGAGGACGGGAGCCCATTTGGCGCCGGCGCTGACCGTGGCCGTCCTCCCGATGGGATCGATGCTGACCTCGGTCATCTCGGAGGTGTTGATCAGCAACGCACCGTCGGCCGACGCTCCCGGACCGTGGCCGGTGGCCTGGATGGCGACCCGAAGTCCTTCTGCGGCCGCGAACCGCACGGCCTCGGCGACGTCGAAACGGTTGACCGGCACGGCAATCACCGCGGGCCGGTGGTCCGCCAGCAGATTGAAGCCGCTCCTGGCTGCATCGTAGGCCGGGTCGCCGGGCCCGTGGACGGCACCGGAGATCCGGTCGGCGAGGTCGGCGATCACCGAGGCGCGGGGGCGAATGGTCAGATCCGAATCGTCGGTCCGGGAAGAGACGGTTGTCTGGATGGTCATGGATGGTTCCTCACTGTGTGCCGGCAATACCGGCGTGGTCGGGTCCGGCGTACCGGATGTGAAGAACTCTCGCCGGTGGTGCTTGAAGGCCACTTGGAACCGGCTTGGATTTCCGCGTACGGCCGCCGCCCGGCGAGTTACGTGCCAGGTCAGCGACGTGCGGGGAGATAGCCGTGGTCGGTGGCGAACGCGTCGATGCGGGTGATCAGAGTCGTCGCCTCCTGTGTCGCGGCGACCCGACGCGCCTCCCTGAGGGTGTCCTGGACCGCGGGGGCCGGGTGGTCGGCGGCGTGCTGATACTCGGCACACACGAGGAGTCGATGTGCGTCGGGATACCGCTGCCCGGTGGTCTGGGCGAAGGTCTCGGCGTGCTCGAGCAGTGCCGGGACGTCGTCGAGACGGCTCGCCGCGACGAGTGCCTCGGCATGGAGGGCGAACCACATCCCCGATCCCGTCCGTCGCGTGTGCGGCGTCGGCGGGAGCTCGTCGATGCGATCGATCGCGCCGGGGTCTCCGCCGAGGACGCGAGCCCACCAATACAGCCGTTCACCGCCACTGCGTAGATACTCGAGCGCGCTGTGGACGGGAGCGGAGGCGAGTCGCTCACCCGCGTCGCGTGCCCAGTCGATGTCGCCGGCGAGGGCGGCAGCAGTCATGGCGAAGATGGCGGTCCCCAGATACGTGGTCGGTTCGTCGGGAACCGTCTCGATCTCGTCGAAAACGAGGCGTCCGGCGTGGGGATCGACATGCAGTGTGGTGGCCAGCGCACGGAAGCCACGAGCGATCATCATCTGATCGCTCTGCAGTCCATCGACACGCGAGTCGATCGGTGCGAAAGTTCTCGAGTACCCGAAACGATTCACCGATGTGCCCCCGGTCGAACAGGTCGATCCCCGCGGCCTGCATACCGAGGTGGCGGACGACCGGATCATCGGACCGCTGCGCCCGTGTCCGGAGGTCGTCCGCGACGAGCCTGGCCTTCCGGGTGTCGGCGAGCTGCGACTGCGCGGCGAATCGTGCGTAATCGAGATGTGCGAGCATTGCCGCGTCCCGCGAGGCCTCACCGAGCTCGCGGGCGCGGCGGAGGAGCTCGGCATCCGCGGCGAAGTAGCCGTTGCGGGCGACATGGGTGGCGAGCAGGGCGGTGACGGCGTCGAGTTCCAGATGCTGGTCACCGGCCGCCCGAGCGAGACCTGCGGCGTCGGCCAACTGCCGTTCAGCGGTTTCGAAGCTGAAGCTGCGCAAGGCGATTCGGGCGGCGGAGAGGATGGCACGGGCGGTCCGGACCCGATCGGCGAGGGGGCCGGCCGCCCACAGATGATTTGCCAGGCGGGCAGTCTGCCCGCTCGTCTCGAGGTGGTCGGCCACCGACAGGTGCAGCCGATAGGCCCTGGTCGCCGGGATGTCGTGGAGGATCGTCTCGCGGACCAGGTCATGGTCGAATGTGACGACGAACGGATCGGCAGGGTCGACGTCGACCACGCCGGCGACCACGGCGGGATCGAGCGCGTCCAGGGCCATGTCCACGGTCCGGTCCGTGGCCGCGGCGAGAACCGCGATGTCCACCCGACGGCCGATCACGGCGGCCGCATCGAGGATCGTGGTGGTGGACTCGGGCAGCGGCCGCATCCGTTCCCGCACGACGTCGCGAACCCCCGCGGGTACCGCGCCGTCGCCGATGCTGCCGCGATCGGCCAGAATCCGGGACAGCTCACGCACGAAGAAGGCGTTGCCGCCCGTCCGCGTCGCGATCGAGGCGACGGTGCCGGCGGCAGGCCATTCCCGGGTCTCTCGGCGCACCATCTCGGAGATCTCGTCGGCGGACAGTGGCCCGACCTCGAGTCGGCGGTGTTCGGGGAGCCGCGCGAGCGTGGCGAGCGAGTTGGTGACCGCGTTGCGCCTCGGTGACGTGCGCACCGATGCGAAGAAGGTAACGCCGGGCGCGCGTCGGGTGGCCATGTGGGTGAGGAGTTCGAGCGACGCTCCGTCGGCCCACTGGAGGTCGTCGAGGACGATGATCAACAGGTGCGACCGCGCAACGCCCTCGAGCAGGTCCGCGGCTTGATCGTAGAAGCGGAATCTGGCTGTCGCGTCGGGCATTTCGCGTGGCGGGGGTATCACCGTCTCGCCCTGGGTGACCATTCGGCCGAGATCGCTGTCGAGCAGTTCCGCCCGGCGGTCGCGGTCGAGTTCGGGGAGGACGGCTCCGAGCACCTGGACCCATGGCCACATCGACGGTGCCGCTGCGTCCTCGATGCAGCGACCCGAGAGCACCGTGAGGTCGGCGGCCGCGATCGCCCGTCGGGCAGCGGCCTCGAGCAGCGCCGTCTTGCCGGCACCCGGTTCGCCCTCCACCACGACGATCCCGCCCGGGCCGTGCAGCGAAGCGAGTACGGCGCGATGGAGTACGGCCAGTTCGTCGGTGCGTCCGATCAGGGACTCGACGGGGTCGGTGCCGCGCTCTCGCGCCGGAAGCGGAGCCGCAGGCCGTATCGGTGTGACCGGATCTCCTGGTGGGTCCAGTGCCGGCGCGTGGTCGAGGATGTCGCGTTCGAGCTCCCGTAGCCGGGGACCGGGGTCCACACCGACCTCGTCGGCAAGGATGCGGCGCGCGTCGGCTAGGGCGGCCAGGGCGTCCGACTGCCGGCCGAGCCGATATCGCGCGGTGGCCAGCAACACCCACAGACCTTCGTCGAGGGGTGAGCGTCGGACCGCCTGTTCGAGTTCGGTCACCAGGGATCGGTGCTCCCCGAGTGCGAGACGGACCTCGTAGGAGAATTCCTGTGCCTCGGCGATCGTACGTTCGAGGTCGGCGGCCGCCTCGTCCCGGAATGCCAGTCCCTCGAATTCCGGCAGCAGGGGACGGTACCGGGCGAGTGCGTCCCGCAGGGTCTCGGCGGCCGCCGCGGAATCGGCCCGGCGGTGGAGACTGTGCGCGTGCGCGATCCGGCCGACGAGGTACCGCATGTCGACGTCGTCGCCCTGTGCCACCAGGGCGTATCCGTGGCCGCGGGTCACCAGGACCGTCGAGGGTGTGCGGGGTTTCCGGCTCGGCTCCAGCACCTTGCGCAGTCCGGAGACGTAGGCCTGTACCGAGACTTCCGCGCGGTCGGGGGGCGCCGCCCCCAGAGGCCGTCGATGAGGCGATCGGTGCTGACCGGGCCGTCGGCGAGGATCAGCTGCGCGAGCACGGCGCGCTGCTTGCGCGTGCCGAGTTCGACGGTCTCGGAATCGATCTGCGCGCCGAGGCCGCCCAGTACCGAATACGTGAGCCGGGCCATCAGCGAGAGTGTAAACCGGATGAGCGCATGCCGTCCCTGATCGACGGGTAGCCGGACTAGCCTGGTGCAGTGGCCGTCTGCATGGAAATGATCATCGTCGACACGATCGACCCGATCCCGTGGGTCACCCCATCGTCCGAGCCGGCCTGGATCGTCGAGCGGCGGATGGCCGGCTCCGGCCGAATGGCCCTCGCCGACCGGGACGGCAGACGCTGTCACGGGTCCGGTGGCCGGTCGGCGACCGACCTCTGATCGTCGGGGAGTCGGAACGCATGGGATTCACCCGCGAGGAGTTGCTCGCCTGTCGAGGAGTGACGGTCCCCGACCTGATCGGCACGAACTGCCGGATGCTGTTCGTCGGTATCAATCCAGGACTGTGGACGGCGGCGGTCGGGGCACATTTCGCACGACCCGGCAACCGGTTCTATCCGGCCCTCTATCGGGCCGGCATCGTGGACCGACTGATCGACGCGTCGGCGGGGATGTCCGACGACGACCAAGACCTGCTGTGCCGCAGAGGTATCGGGATCACCAACGTGGTGGATCGTGCCACGGCGACCGCGGCCGAACTGTCTGCGGACGAGCTGCGGGCCGGCGGTCGGCGCCTACGTACCACGGTGCGAAGGGTGGCCCCCTCGGTCGTCGCCGTCGCGGGGATCACCGCATACAGGTCGGCGTTCGGCGTGCCGCGTGCAGTCGCGGGACCGCAAGGCGAGACGTGGGACGGGGCGGCGGTGTGGGTGGTACCCAACCCGAGCGGTTTGAACGCTCACGAGAACGTCGCATCGCTGGCGCAGGCATATGCGCGTGCCGCACGGGCGGCCGGTGTGTTCGACTGACGTGCGGGCGCTCAGACGTCGGTGGATGCGATGACACGTCGTCGCACCGACAGCAACTCCACCTCGGGTCGACTCGCGGCACATCGTTCGATCTCGTCGAGGACGTCCATCACGTGCATACGGTCGGGTGCCACCACGGCCACCCCGATCACCGCACGACGGTGGGCGTCGAGGTGTCCGACCTCGGACGCGGACACCGAGAATCGCCTGCGGATCTCGGCGACGATGGGTCGCACGATCGACCGCTTGTGCTTCAGTGAGTGCACATCACCGAGGAGGTAATCGAACTCCGCAAAACCGATCCACATTGTCGGACCATACTACCGACGAGTGCGAAGATCTCCCGACCGGCGACCCCGGTGCGGATAGATCCTCTGCGCCAGAGCTTTTTTCAACGCGACCGCCCGATCTCGCGCGTCCGGTGGGAAGCCGCCCGCCGTCGGCCGGTCGGGAATCGTCTCCGCGTCGGTGACCACGGTCCAGCGCGAGCCCGCGGCGGCCAGCGATTCGTGCTTTGTCGCGTAGTAGTCCGGGCGGATGACCAGCGCGACACCTGGGTCGCCTGCCGCTGCCGCGACCAGGTGGGGGTGGAATCTGGTGCTGATCCATGCGTCACCCCGACCGACCGTCAATCCTCTGCGCCACACATCGATGAACGGCACTGTGGTGGCGCCGTCGAGTCGGTCGCCGAGTCGTGTGGCGACCTCCAGATCGCCACCGGGTATCCCCTCGACCACGGTGATCGCCTCGGCAGGGACCTGCCACGAATCGAGGGTGGCACGGACGAAGCGGGTCAGCGCGTCGACGCCGGTGGACCCGAACGCCACGAAATCGTCGGTGAGATCGGCTTGCAGACACAGCGTGACGCCGTCGGCCCGGCGAGGTGAGCGCGGGGGGTCATCCCCGTGGGAGACATCGTCGATCCCGACGTCTTCGCCGACCGCAAGCCAAGCATCGTCGCCGGTGTGGCGTCGGGACGCGATACCGGCCAGAGCTTCTGCCGATGCCTCGTCGCGGACGTCGAACACCGTGAACTCCCTGGCCGAATCCGTCAGCACCGACCATGCCGGCTCGTCGAGCAGGGGGATGAGCCCCTGGCCGGTAGCATGGGCCGGGGCGCCGGTGACCCGGCTGAGTTCGGCGATGGCGGCGAGTAACGAGACATGCTGTGGCCAGACCTTATTGAGGTATCCTCCGCCGAGCAGATGGACCGACGAGGCCCGGCGGAACATGTCGACACCTTCGGCCAGTCGGGGAGCGGGGCCGAATGTGGTGGCAGCCTTGGCCACCCATGACCAGGGAGTCGCGGGATCGGGTCCCTCGGTCCGCGTGACGTCGGAGGCGTATGCCGTCAACTGCCACAGCGTGTCGACGAAGACCGCCCCGGGATGGACGCCCCGCAGCAGCAGAGAGGTCTGTCCCGGACTGTGACAGTCGAGCACGACCACGGCATTCGGGCGTGTCCGGGCCAGGTTCTCCAGCCACGCGAGTGCGATCAACTCGTCGCCGTAGTTGGGATGGCCGGACGGTGCGACGAGATAGATGATCTCGTCCGCACCGTTCTCGTCGTCGGCTCCGATGTGGAAGCGGGCGCGGAGGGCCGAGGGAAGACCGGGCAGCTGCACCCGGGGAATGTTACCCACCTGCCGCAGCGGCGGAATCTGTGTGCCTCAGTGATCGCCGCCCATCAGTGTCGCGACATGGTCGGGCACGTATTTCGACAGCGATCTGGGCGGACGCCGGTAATTGCCGGAGTCGATGGCCTTCTTCGGGAGCTCGACCGTGGGTCGCGGAACGTCCTCGTAGTCGATGGTGGACAGGAGATGCGAGATCATGTTGAGACGCGCGTGCTTCTTGACGTCGGATTCGACGACGTACCACGGGCTGATGGCGGTGTCGGTGTGGACCATCATCTCGTCCTTGGCCCGGGAGTAATCCTCCCAGCGGTAGACTGCCTCGAGGTCCATCGGACTGAGTTTCCATTGGCGGACAGGGTCGTTCAGACGGGAACGGAATCGCTTGAGCTGTTCGTCGTCGGAGACCGAGAACCAGTACTTGCGCAAGAGGATTCCGTCGTCGATCAACATCTGCTCGAAGATCGGCGTCTGGCGCAGGAATCTGGTGTGTTCGGCAGGCGTGCAGAATCCCATCACCTTCTCCACCCCGGCCCGGTTGTACCAGGAACGATCGAACAACACGATCTCACCCGGCGCCGGGAGATGCGCAACATACCGCTGGTAGTACCACTGGCCGCGTTCGCGATCGGTGGGTGCCGGCAGCGCGGCCACCCGGGTCACCCGGGGACTGAGATACTCGGTGATCCGCTTGATGGTGCCGCCCTTACCCGCGGCGTCGCGCCCCTCGAAGATCACGACGACGCGGGTACCGCTGCTGCGAACCCATTCCTGGAGCTTGACCAGTTCGGTCTGCAGGCGGAAGAGTTCGGCGTCGTAGACCTCGCCGGAGATCTTTGGGGGACGTTCACGGTCTTTCGCCTTCTTCGCCATGGAAGGAGCTTAACCGTGGTCCGGTGGTCGTTGTGCCGCAGACCAACCGCCCCACGGACGAGCTGTCCGGCGCAACGCCGGTCGGACTCAGGCGGGCAGGAGATCGCCGACCGCGGCGATCTCGTCGGCGAGTTCGGCGACCGATGTGTCGATGCGGGTTCGCGAGAATTCGTTGATGTCGAGCCCGTCGACGATCTGCCAGCGGCCGTCGACGGATCTGACGGGGAACGAACAGACGAGTCCCGATGGCACGCCGTACACGCCGGGCGAGGGGAGCGCTGCCGACGTCCAGTCGCCCTCGGGCGTCCCGAACACCCAGTCGTGGACATGGTCGATGGCGGCGTTGGCGGCCGACGCCGCCGACGAGGCGCCCCGGGTCTCGATGATCGCGGTGCCACGTCTGGCAACGGTGGGGATGAAATCCTCGACCAGCCAGGTGCGATCGTCGGCGATCTCGGCGCCGCTGCGATCACCGACGCGAGCATGGAAGATGTCGGGATACTGCGTTGCCGAGTGATTGCCCCACACCGAGACCCGGCTGATCTCGCGGACCGGGCACCGGGTGTGATGCGACAGCTGGGCCAGTGCCCGGTTGTGGTCGAGACGGGTGAGGGCGGTGAACCTCTCGGAGGGGATGTCCGGGGCGTGCGCAGCGGCGATGGCCGCGTTCGTGTTGGCCGGATTTCCCACGACGAGAACCCGGAGATCCTCGGCGGCAACATCGTTCAGAATCGCACCCTGCTCGGCGAAGATCGCGGCGTTGGCATGGAGGAGGTCGGCACGTTCCATGCCTTTACCGCGCGGCCGGGCGCCGATGAGCAACGCGTGATCAGCGCCGTCGAAGGCGGCCCGTGCATCGTCGAAGATGTCAACCGACGTCAGCAGGTCGAAGGCGCCATCGTCGAGTTCCATGGCGGTACCGACCGCGGCCGGAACCGACGCGGGCAGTTCGAGCAGACGGAGCCGGACCGGCTGCCGGTGGCCGAGCATGGCGCCCGCGGCGATCCGGAACAGGGCGGCGTAACCGATATGTCCCGCGGCGCCGGTCACGGTCACCACAGCTGGAGCGGTCGATGGCATGGCTACCTTCGTGTCGGTGGCGTGGGCAGCTGACCCGTCTGACGGGGAGGTCACCGTGGCAGGGCGGACTGTTCGACGAGCACAACTGTCTGCCGGGGGCTCGTGAGGGCAAGCACCGGACCGACGGCTCGCCAGGTGAGGGGCACCGAGGCGAAGGTGGTCAACCACCGATCGGCACCCGCGCGTGGCCCGGTGCAGGCCATCCTCGTCGACACGAGTGTGCTGATCCGCACGTGGTCGCTGGTGATGGTCGCGGTTCCGAGGTGCCTGTTGCAACCGGCGCCCAGCGCGATCCGGTCAGGTCGTTCGAAATGGACGGTCATCGGTCCGCCACCCGGGATGGCTCCGCCGACCACCGCCACAGACGTATACGTCTTGCCGACGAGCGTGCCGGGCAGCGTGTCGGGGAGCGGGCGGGGCATCGGCGCGGGCGCAGGCGCTGCCACCGCAGAACCGATCCCGAGGAACGAGACCATGGCCGCCAGCAGCACGGTGGCGAGCACCGCCACCAGAGTCGGCCGGGCACCCGAGGGGTGAGGTCGCGCCGAACCGCATTTTCCGGCCTTCGGCTCACGTCGTTCGGTGGGATGATCGATCGGATTCATGGCCACTGCTCCTGGGACGGGATCCTTGTTCCAAACCTAGCCGAGCGACGCAACGGGTGGAACACGTCTCGGGTAGGGGTAGAGGGGCGCACAGCGCAGGTGGTTCGCCGCGGTGGCAGGATCGGCGACGCGTACCGTGGACGGCGACCTCGGGGCATCGTGGTCGATTCAGGCAGGACCGGAGTCTGACGTCCGTGCCGCGAGAACGGTGCCGCGACCAGTGCACATGCATGCCCGACAGGCGCGAGTCAGGAGAAGTGTTTCGGTGGGAAAGCTGACGAACAGCATGTGGCGACTTCTGGGCTCCCAGTCGTCACGCAATCAGTCGAAGTCCGTCGCGTTGATCAAGGATGCGGACAAACACACCTCATGGGCTGATGGACTCGACGACGACGCGTTCGCCGGTGAGGCGGAGAAACTCGACATCGGCGCCAACCCTGACGATCGTGCGCGATTCCTGGCGCTCGTCCGAGAGGCCGCGGACCGGACGCTCGGTATGCGTCCGTTCGACGTCCAGCTACAGGGTGCCCTGCGTCTGCTCGAGGGCGACATCGTCGAGATGGCGACCGGTGAGGGCAAGACCCTGGCAGGTGCGATCGGTGCGATCGGGCATGTCCTGCAGGGACACCACGTCCACGTGATCTCGGTCAACGATTACCTCGCCACCCGTGACGCCGAGTGGATGGGGCCGTTGTTCGCCGCCTTCGGCATCGTCGCGAAGTCGGTGTCGGAGAATTCGGACCGCGCCGAACGCAAGGCCGCGTATGCCGCAGATGTCACCTATGGGTCGGTCAACGAGGTCGGCTTCGACGTGCTCCGCGATCAGCTGGCGCTGTCGCAGGACGATCTCGTCTCGCCGACACCGGACGTCGCGATCATCGACGAGGCCGACTCGGTTCTGGTCGACGAGGCATTGGTGCCGTTGGTACTTGCGGGTTCCACCGAGACCCAGGTCCCCGATCGGGCGATCCACGACGTCGTCGCCCGGATGAAGAACAAGCATTATGAGATCGACACCGAGGGCCGCAACGTCACCCTCACCGACGACGGCGCGGCGTTCGTCGAGGAAGAACTCGGCGGCATCAATCTCTACGACCAAGACCACGTCGGTACCACGCTCGTCCACGTCAACGTCGCCATGCACGCGCAGTACCTGCTCGAGCGCGACATCCACTACATCGTCCGCGACGGCGGGGTACACCTGATCAACGCCTCGCGCGGACGGGTGGCGCAGTTGCAGCGCTGGCCGGACGGAGTCCAGGCCGCGGTGGAGATCAAAGAGGGACTCAGCCAGACGGATTCAGGCGAGGTGATCGACACGATGACCGTTCAGGCGCTCATCGGTCGCTATCCGAGGGTCTGCGGGATGACCGGCACCGCGCTCGCCGCGGGTGAGCAGTTCCGTCAGTTCTACGACCTGCTGGTGTCGCAGATCCCGCCCAACACGCCGAACATCCGCATCGACGAGGCCGACCGTGTCTACGACACCAAGGCCAACAAGGTCGAGGCGATCGTCGAGTACATCAAAGAGGTCCACGAGACCGGACAGCCGATCCTCGTCGGCACCCATGACGTCGCGGAATCCGAAGAGCTCGCGTACTTCCTCGACAAGGCGGGCGTCTCGTCGGTGGTGCTGAACGCCAAGAACGACGCGGAGGAGGCGAAGATCATCGCCGAGGCGGGCGCCCGTGACGCGGTGACGGTCTCGACGCAGATGGCCGGGCGCGGCACCGACATCCGGCTCGGCGGGTCTGCCGACGACGAGTCGGCGAGAGACGACATCGTGGCGCTCGGCGGCCTGTGTGTCGTCGGCACCGGGCGCCACGACACCGAACGACTCGACAACCAGCTTCGGGCCGCGCGGGGCGCCAGGGAGATCCGGGCCGATCGGTCTTCTTCTCCAGCCTCGAAGATCCGGTGGTGACCAAGAACCTCGCGTTCAAACGTGATCCGGTGTCGCAGGCCGAGGACGGCTCGATGGGTGCCAAGGGCATCGACCTGATCGAGCAGGCCCAGCGCATCGCCGAGGGTGTGATGTTGGAGCTGCATGCCAACACGTGGCGGTACAACACGTTGGTCAACCAGCAGCGCGACATCGTCGTCAAGCGTCGGATGGAACTCCTGACCAGCGACGTGGCACTCGACGAACTGGCCGCCGAAGAACCCGCGCGGTATGCGGAGCTGACCGGGACGGCTGTGCCGGCGACGTCCGATGCCGCGGCCGAATCGGATGAGACCGACTCGGAAACCGCCGACTCGACCGACGCCGATGCTGCGTCGGCGTCGGCAACCGAAGGCGTGAGGACGCCCGCACCGGTCACCGAACCCGTGCGGAAAGAGGTCCTTGCGCAGGTGGCCCGCGAGATCATGCTCTTCCATCTGGACCGTGCATGGGCCGATCACCTGGCCTTCGTGTCCGATGTCCGCGCGAGCATCCATCTGCGCTCGCTGGGTAAGGAGAGCCCGCTCGACGAGTTCCACAAGCTGATCCTCGACGCCTTCTCGACCTTGCCGCGGGAGGCCGTCGAGAACGCGCGCACGACGTTCCGGGAGGCGACCATCACCGACGAGGGCGTCGATCTCGGTACCGCGGACCTGCATCGTTCGACCACCACGTGGACGTACATGGTGCACGACAACCTGTTCTCGTCGGGCGGAGCGAAAGCCCTCCAGGGCATCATCGGCATCTTCCGGTGATCTCCGCCGAACGTTCGGAGGCGCCGGACGAGCCCGATCCGGTGGAACCGTCGGACCAGCGGAGCGACGGGTCGGATCGGGTGATGACGGTACCCAACGCGCTCAGCGTGCTGCGACTGGCGCTGATCCCGGTGTTCGTGTGGTTGCTGCTGTTCCAGAAGGCAGATGGTTGGGCGTTCGCCGTCTTGATGTTCTCCGGATTCTCGGACTGGGCCGACGGCAAACTCGCCCGATGGCTCAACCAGTCCTCGCGGATCGGCGCGCTCCTCGATCCCGCAGCGGACCGGCTGTACATCGTGATCATTCCCATCGCGTTCGGCCTCCGCGAGTTCCTGCCGTGGTGGCTGATCGGGATCGTCATCGCTCGTGACGTCGCGTTGTTCGCGACGGCGCCGCTGCTGAGATCACGCGGCCTCGTCGCCTTGCCGGTGCTCTATATCGGAAAGGCGGCCACCTTCGCGTTGATGAGTGCGTTCCCGTGGCTGCTCGCCGGGCAGTTGGACTCGGTCGTCGGGACGATCTGCTACCCGATCGGCTGGGCATTCATGGTCTGGGGCGTCGGGCTCTATCTGTGGTCTTTCCTGCTGTACGCCTATCAGACGGTGCTGGTCGTCCGCCGGATGCCCAGGACGAGGTGACGGACGCATCGGCCGCAATCCAGCAGCCTGGCCCACACCGCGGCGCGCGATGACCTAGTGTCCTCCGTTTGAAGTAGTTCGATGTTTTTCGTCGCCTCCGACAAGAAAGGTGCGACAGTGACCGAGACCAATGTGCCGCCGGCCCTGCGCTACACGGCCGAACACGAATGGGTGGAGCGGACCGGCCCCACGAGCGTGCGGGTGGGGATCACCGACTTCGCGCAGGATGCGCTCGGCGACGTCGTGTTCGTCCAGTTGCCCGCGGCCGACGACGCCGTCGAGAAAGGAGAGTCCTTCGCCGAAGTGGAGTCCACCAAGAGCGTCTCGGACATCTATGGGCCGCTCGACGGAACGGTGTCAGCCGTCAACGCCGAACTGGAGTCCGCTCCCGAGCTGGTGAACTCCGATCCGTACGGTTCGGGCTGGCTCGTCGAGATCACGCTGCCCGACGAGGCCGCCCTCGACGCGGCACTGGCGGAGACCCTGGACGCAGACGGTTACCGCGCCGTCACCGACAGCTGATCGTGGTCGGTTCGGGTTACCGAGCCGACAACACGGACCGTGAGCGGCCGGCGGATCTGCCTGCTGGGACTATCATCAGCGTTGTCCTGGTCGACTCGACCGCCCGTGTGGCGGCCGCAACACGGTACGGTTTACTGCAGCAGAACCGGTTCGAGTGCCGATGATCGCGGCGAGCCGGACGTTCGAAGGCAGAACAAGATGCATCGACATCGAAAGCCCGGTCACGCGGTTCGCGTGGCCGTTCGGGGCTGGTAGGTGTGGGCGCGACGACGCCTACGGGCACCGAGACAGACGAAGGAGAAGTGGTGAGCGAAAACGACAAGGATCTTGAGGCACCGGTGGAAACCACCTCGGTTTTCCGGGAGGAGTTCATCTCCGAACTCGATTCCGGAACGACCGCCTCGAGTGAACCTGCCGATACCGGGGTGGAGAGGCTCTCGCCCGGCACGGCGTTGCTTGTCGTCAAGCGTGGCCCCAATGCGGGTTCGCGATTCCTGCTCGACCAGGCGACCACGTCGGCCGGTCGGCATCCGGACAGCGACATCTTCCTCGACGACGTGACGGTCAGTCGCCGGCACGCGGAGTTCCGCCTTGGCGACAACGAATTCCAGGTCGTGGACGTGGGCAGCCTGAACGGCACCTACGTGAACCGGGAACCCGTCGACACCGCGCAGCTCAGCAATGGGGACGAGGTGCAGATCGGCAAGTTCCGACTGGTCTTCCTCAGCGGTCCGCGCGACGGCCAAGCGGGCGCCTGACCCCATGACCGCGTCGTCGGCGGGTCGACACGGAGAAGGGTCGATGTCGATCGGCTCTGTCCTGGCGCTGCTGCGTGATGATTTCCCGGATGTCACGATCTCGAAGATCCGTTTCCTGGAATCCGAGGGGCTGATCACGCCTGAGCGGGCACCCTCGGGCTATCGCCGGTTCAGTACCGACGACTGTGAGCGGCTCAGGTTTGTCCTGACGGCCCAGCGTGACCGGTATCTGCCGCTCAAGGTGATCAAGGAACAGCTCGAGGCGATCGATCGTGGTGACGGTGGCGCGGGTGCCGGGGGCACCAGGCTGTTGTCGGCCGCCCGCAATGCGGTCGCACCTGCGACCGATTTCGGCTCGCGCGGCGGGCGGGTCTCGCGGGAGACCCTGATCGAGCGCACCGGTGTCGACTCCGCCTTCGTGACGGAGTTGCTGCGCAACGGGCTGCTCACCGCGGGTCCTGCGGGGTTCTTCGACGAGGATGCGGTGCGTCTGGTCGAGGCGGCTGCCGCGCTGGCGAACTACGGCGTGGAGACGCGTCATCTGCGGGCCTTCAAGGTCTCCGCGGACCGCGAGGCGGGATTGGTTGCGCAGATCGCGAATCCGATCGCCAAGGGCAAGGGCACGGGTGCTCGGGATCGGGCCGAAGAACTTGCTCGGGAGATCGCGGCGCTGTCGGTGACCCTGCACACGCAGTTGGTCAAGGCTGCCGTCAGAGGCGTCCTGGACTGATCGGCCGGCGAGTGCCGTCGCGTCGGCGCGTCGCGGTGTAGCGTCGTTGACATCGACATACGGCCCGGGGCCGCGGCGAACGGGGCCGTCGAGCATTGTCCTGGCGATCACGAGGAAGCGGGTGCTAGATGGGCGAAATGCGAGTCGTGGGCATTCGGGTCGAGCCGCCACAGAGCCAGCCGGTCCTACTGCTGCGCGAGGTCGAGGGCGAACGCTATCTGCCGATCTGGATCGGGCAGAGCGAAGCGGCCTCGATTGCCTTGCAGCAGAAGGGTATCGAACCGCCGAGGCCGCTGACGCACGATCTGATCGTCAACCTGATCACCGAGTTCGGCCGGACCTTGAAAGAGGTTCGAATCGTGGACATGCAAGAAGGCACCTTCTACGCGGAGATGGTCTTCGAGGATGACCTCCGGGTCTCGGCGCGTCCATCGGATTCGATCGCGGTGGCGATGCGGGCCGGTGTGCCGATCGTCGCCGACGAGGAGGTGCTGACCGAGGCCGGTTTGCTGATCCCGGACGAGACCGGCTCCGACGGCGAACCGGGCGATGCGAAAGAAGACGAGGTGGAGAAGTTCAAGGAATTCCTCGACAACGTCTCGCCGGATGATTTCAAGGCAAGCGGCGGCACGTGACTCCCTCTTGGTCACAGAACGGACACTGCGGGGTCACCGTTTGCTCGATCTCAAGTTGAGGTCGAGGTTCTACCGCGCGTCGCGTTGATTTGCGGCTCGTGCCCGACCTACCGTTCACACGTTGCCCGTTTTCGGCGGGGACGGAGAACGATCGTCTGTCAGGCGCGTACTGTTGAAGCAGTCCTCGAGGCCGCTCTTCGAGGTTCGGAGCCTGTCGAGTCGGTCCAGACGTTACGAGGGAGTCTGCAGTGGGCGATAAGCCGTTCGACGACGGAGTGACGTCACCGACGGATGCGGCACCGGATGGTGCCGCGGAGAACGCCCGCACCTCCCCGGCGACCCAGGGCAGCCTGGAAGACATCGCCCCGGGCCTTTTCCCGAACGACACCGTGCCCGACGAGTTGGTCGGCTATCGGGTGCCGAGCGCGTGCCAGATCGCCGGCATCACCTACCGGCAGCTGGACTACTGGGCACGGACCTCACTGGTGGTGCCGTCGATCAGAGGCGCCGCCGGTTCGGGTAGTCAGCGGTTGTACTCGTTCAAGGACATCCTGGTCCTGAAGATCGTCAAGCGTCTTCTCGACACCGGGATCTCCCTGCAGAACATCCGCGTGGCCGTCGACCATCTCCGCAAGCGGGGCGTCGAGGATCTCGCGCGTATCACTCTCTTCTCCGATGGGACGACCGTCTACGAATGCACCTCTGCCGAAGAGGTCGTCGACCTGCTGCAGGGCGGACAGGGCGTCTTCGGTATCGCGGTGAGCGGGGCGATGCGCGAATTGACCGGCACCATCGCCGATTTCCCGGGTGAGCGAGCCGATGGCGGCGTGACCGAGACCGCTCCCGAAGACGAGTTGGCGGCGCGTCGTAAGAATCGGACCCGTCGAACCGGCTGAACCACGGCCCGGGCGGCCCGGCCGAGCTGCGAGGACAGCACGGCAACGTATACTGGCTGGGCGTCGCGACGTCACGGGAGAGCGCCACCGATCGGGTTGGGGTGGCCGCCGAAGGAGCAACACCTCCTCGTCAAACTCTCAGGCACCCAGGACCGTGGTGTTGACGGCGTCTCTGGAAAGTGACCCGGGGAGACCCGGGCCCGCCCACGGTGAAAGGTCGTTCCGGTGCGCCGGGACGTCCGAATCTCTCAGGCGTCTGGCATCCGTGCTGCGGATTCCGGATATGACAGAGGGGGAGGGCCGCAGACCGCCGAGAGGTTGACCTGTCATGCCCGCAGATCCCACTGCCCATCTGGCCGCTTTCGTCGACCGTCACATCGGCCCGGACGCCGACGAGACGAGTCGTCTGCTCGCCGAGATCGGTGTCTCTTCGCTCGATGAGCTCGCCCGCCAGGTGGTTCCTGCGGTGATCGCCGACGATCCCTCCGCCAACGGGCTGGACACGCTGCCCGAGGCCCTCGACGAACATGGTGTCGCGGAACGGCTCGGTGAGCTCGCCGCGCGCAACGTTGTCGCGCGTTCGATGATCGGATTGGGTTATCACGACACGTACACGCCGCCCGTCATCCTTCGGAACGTGCTGGAGAACCCTGCCTGGTACACGGCGTACACGCCGTATCAGCCCGAGATCAGCCAGGGACGGCTGGAGGCGCTCCTGAACTTCCAGACGATGGTGGCCGACCTGACCGCGATGGAGGTCGCGGGCGCCTCGATGCTCGACGAGGCGACGGCGGCGGCCGAGGCGATGACGTTGATGCGGAGGGCAGGCAAATCGCGGTCGCCGAGGCTGGTGGTGGACGCGGACCTCTTCCCGCAGACCCGTGCCGTGCTCGACACGCGGGCCGAGCCTCTCGGTATCGAGGTCGTAGAGGCATCGTTGCACCCGGATCTGCCGGGTTGTGGACTGCCGGAGGGTGAGTTCTTCGGTGTCGTCGCCCAGGTGCCCGGTGCCTCCGGCCGCATCATCGACATGGCGCCGGTCATCGCGGCCGCTCATGAGCGGGGCGCCCTGTTCTCGGTGGGCGCGGATCTGCTCGCGCTGACCCTCATCACGCCGCCGGGCGAACAGGGTGCCGACGTGTGTTTCGGAACCACGCAGCGATTCGGCGTGCCGATGGGTTTCGGCGGCCCGCACGCAGGTTATCTGTCGGTGCACGCGGCGCACGCACGCCAGCTGCCCGGCCGGCTCGTCGGTGTCTCCAAGGACGCCGACGGCAACCTCGCGTACCGCCTCGCACTGCAGACGCGTGAGCAGCACATCCGCCGCGAAAAGGCGACCAGCAACATCTGCACGGCGCAGGTGCTTCTTGCCGTGGTGGCCGCCATGTACGCGTCGTATCACGGTGCCGAGGGACTGCGGGCGATTGCACGCCGAGTGCATGCCGCCGCGACCTTCCTGGCCGACAGCCTGACCGCGGCGGGAATCGCGGTCGAGCACGCGTCGTTCTTCGACACCGTCGTGGTGCGGGCGCCCGGTCAGTCCGACACGGTGATCGCCAACGCCAAGCGCGACGGCAACATCAACCTGCGACGGATAGATGCCGATACTGTCGGCATCGCTTGTGACGAGACCACATCGGACGCCGACCTCGCAGCGGTCCTGCGCGCATTCAGTGCCGACGGGGTCAGCCCCAAGGGGTTCTCGCAGCCGATCGAGAACCGCCGGAGCGACTACCTGACACATCCCGCGTTCAACCGGTATCGCACCGAGACCGCGATGCTGCGCTATCTACGAGGGTTGTCGGACAAGGACATCGCCCTCGACCGCAGCATGATCCCGTTGGGGTCGTGCACCATGAAACTCAATGCGACCGCCGAGATGGAGCCCATCACCTGGCCCGGTTTCGCGAGACTGCACCCGTTCGCTCCCGCGTCGGACACCCTGGGGATCCGTGAACTCATCACGACGCTCGAGGACTGGCTGGTCGCCATCACCGGCTATGACCGGGTCAGTGTGCAACCGAACGCCGGTTCCCAGGGGGAGTACGCGGGTCTGCTCGCGATCCGCCGCTATCACCGCAGTCGTGGCGACGCCGCGCGCACGGTCTGTCTGATCCCGTCGAGTGCCCACGGCACCAACGCCGCGTCCGCGGTGATGGCGGGGCTGCGCGTGGTGGTGGTGGCATGCCGGGAGAACGGTGATGTCGACGTCGACGACCTTCGGGCCAAGATCGACACGCACCGCGACGCCCTGGCGGCGATCATGATCACCTATCCCTCCACGCACGGCGTCTTCGAACACGACATCGAGGACATCTGCGCAGCGGTCCATGATGCGGGCGGGCAGGTCTACGTCGACGGCGCGAATCTGAACGCCCTGGTGGGGGTGGCGCGCCCCGGGCGCTTCGGCGGCGACGTGAGTCACCTGAACCTGCACAAGACCTTCTGTATCCCGCATGGCGGTGGCGGCCCGGGCGTCGGACCGGTTGCGGTCCGCGAGCATCTCGCGCCGTTCCTGCCGGGGCATCCGCTGGCCGACGACCTGCCCGCAGACGGCACGATCTCCGCGGCGCCGTATGGCTCGGCGTCGATCCTGCCCATCACCTATGCCTACATCGCGATGATGGGTGCCGACGGGCTGCGTCGCGCGACGCTCACCGCCATCGCCTCCGCGAACTACATCGCACGGCGGCTCGGCGATCACTTCCCGGTGCTCTACACCGGCGAGGCGACCGGGTCGACGGGTGGCATCGACGGCGGCTTCGTCGCGCACGAGTGCATCCTCGACCTGCGTCCGCTCACCAAGGCCACCGGCGTGACGGTCGATGACGTGGCGAAGCGCCTGGCCGACTACGGTTTCCACGCACCGACGATGAGCTTCCCGGTCGCCGGGACATTGATGGTGGAACCCACTGAGAGCGAGAATCTCGACGAACTCGACGCGTTCTGTGAGGCGATGATCGCCATCCGCGGTGAGATCGACCTGGTGGGCTCCGGAGAATGGCCTGTCGACGACAATCCGCTGCGGGGCGCCCCGCACACCGCCGAGGCGTTGGTCGGGGAGTGGGATCACCCGTACTCGCGGGAACTCGCGGTCTACCCGCTGGGACTTCCGTCGGCCGGCGCGCGGGCGAAGGTATGGCCCGCCGTGCGGCGGATCGACAACGCCTTCGGCGACCGGAATCTCATGTGCAGCTGCCCGCCGATCGAGGCGTTCAGCAGCTGAGACCGGGGAGTCGCCCCGGAGCTGATTCAGTTCCCGCCGGCCCCGGGCCCGCTGTCGGGACCGTAGACCAGACGATTGATGGTGACGGTGGCGGCGTTCTCGGGGTCGGCATGGGATTGTCGGTGATCGGAAACGTCACCGTCGCGTTCGGCTCCGGCATCGGGGCGTCGCCACGGAATCCGAGTGCGGTGAGTTTGCCGAGCTGGTCCGGCTTGCTGACGAACTCGAAGAACTCGGACACCGCATCGGTCTGCTCCGGCGCAACCTGGGAACCTGCCATGCGGACGATCGGATAGTCGGCGATGGGGGTCGGCCCACCCGGCACCACTTCGGACAGTCGTGCCGAGGAGTCCGCGCGGGTCAGCTGGAACAGCGCCTGCTCGGTGATCGGGACCGCGTGGATCTCGGAGTTCGCGGGGTCGTCGGCGTCGGCGATCGCCCTGGCCGCGCCGGCGGCGGTGCCGTCCGGTGACTGCGGCGCACCCGTCAGCATCGCATCGACACTCGACGCCACGCGCGGGGAGCTCGCATCCTGCTCGGTGAGCGCCCCGGTCGTCCGCGTCACCTGCATGGCGACGGCCTGCGCCGACAGTGCGGTGGCATCGGACTGCGCGCCGGTGGGCATCGCGAGGCGTATCGATCCCCAACTGCCCAGGCCGTAGTCGCCCAGACTTCCGCTTCGCTTCTGCAGGGTGGGCAATTGCCGCCAGTCGAGTTCGCCGTCGAGGGCCTTGGCCAGTGCGGGTGCCGTGGCGAGGACGACGGGAGAGGTCACCAGCGATGCGGGTTTGCCGTCGATCGCGTCGGGTTTGGCGGCCGACAGGTCGGCGGTCCAGATCGACGATTGTGGTACCCACGCGGCCGGATAGGCGCCCAGTGCCGCCGGGTCCCAGGTGCCGGCCAGGCCGTCGAGGGTGACCTTGGCATCGGCCGGCCGGACCTCGATGCTCACGCAGTGGTCCCGGACCACCGGCCGCGTCTTGGCATAGTCCTGCGCGAGTGATTTCAACGGGCCGGCGATGTCCGGATCGACGATCACCGGGACCTTCGTCGTGCCCTCGACGCAGTTCGCCGCGGCCTGATCGCCCTGTCGGTCGATCCGATCGCCGAGCTGAGTCCAGAGCAGGACGAGAGCGGCGACCAGGATGATGGACAGCAGGGAACCGACGAGGCCACGACTGACACCGCGACCGCGTACCCCCGCGCGACCGTCAGTACTTCGATGGTGTGCCAAGCCCCCCTGCCTTCCGCTCGTCGGGCCGACGCCGACCCCGGTCAGGTTTGACCGGGGTGACAACGGACGACGATAGCGGAGATCGCAGTGCTGACACCATGGCGGGGGCTGCGCGGACGCTCGGCAGCCTGCCGGTCAGGCGTTTGCGGCCTTGAACTCGCGCCGCTTGCGATGCAGGATCGGCTCGGTGTAGCCACTCGGCTGCTTCGCACCGTCGAGGATCAGTTCCTTGGCCGCCTGGAAGGCGATGTTGGACCCGAAGTCGGGTGCCAGGGGGCGATATGTGGCATCCCCGGCGTTCTGCCGGTCGACCACCGGGGCCATCCGCTCGAGCGAGGCCACGATGTCGGCTTCGGTCACGATGCCGTGGTGCAGCCAGTTGGCCAGCAGTTGGCTCGAGATCCGAAGGGTCGCACGGTCTTCCATCAATGCGATGTCGTGGATGTCGGGCACCTTGGAGCAGCCGACGCCCTGATCGATCCAGCGGACCACATAGCCGAGGATGGACTGGCAGTTGTTGTCCAGTTCTTCCTTCTTCTCGTCCTCCGACCAGTCGGTGGTCGGCGCGAGCGGGATCGTCAGGATGTCGTCGACCGACGCGGGATCCCGCTTGGCGATCTCGTCCTGGCGCTCGAAGACGTCGACGAGGTGGTAGTGCAGCGCGTGCAATGTCGCGGCGGTGGGCGACGGCACCCATGCGGTGGTGGCGCCGGCCTTCGGATGGCCGATCTTCTGCTCCAGCATGTCGTGCATCAGATCGGGCATGGCCCACATGCCCTTGCCGATCTGTGCCTTGTGCTGCAGTCCGGCGTGCAATCCGGTGTCGACGTTGAAGTCCTCGTAGGCCTTGATCCAGGTCTGCTGCTTCATCTCACCCTTGCGGATCATCGCCCCGGCCTCCATCGAGGTGTGGATCTCGTCGCCGGTGCGATCGAGGAACCCGGTGTTGATGAACACGACCCGGTCCTGGGCGGCCTTGATGCAGGCCTTGAGGTTCACCGTGGTGCGGCGTTCCTCATCCATGATGCCGACCTTGAGGGTGTTCTCCGGGAGACCGAGCACCTTTTCGACACGGTCGAACAGCTCGACGGTGAACGCGACCTCGTCGGGACCGTGCATCTTGGGCTTCACGATGTAGATCGATCCGGTGCGGGAGTTCTGGTGCCCTTGCGCCACCGAACCCTTCGGCCCGTTCGCTTCGCTCCCGGCGCCGCTCATGCCGTGGATGCCGATCAGCGAGGTGAACAGTCCGTCGAGGATGCCTTCGGGGACCTCGTTGCCGTCGGCGTCGAGGATGGCGCTGTTGGTCATGAGGTGTCCGACGTTGCGGACAAAGAGCAGAGAGCGGCCGTGCAGGTCGAATGTCGAACCGTCGGGGGCATGGTAATCACGGTTTCCGTTGAGCACCCGGGTGAAGGTGGTGCCGCCCTTCGCGACCTCTTCGGCGAGGTCACCCTTGTTGAGTCCCAACCAGTTCCGGTAACCGAGCACCTTGTCGTCGGCGTCGACGGCGGCGACCGAGTCCTCGAAGTCCATGATGGTGGTGATCGCGGACTCGACCACGACGTCCTTGACGCCAGCCGGGTCGGTCTGCCCGATCGGCGACGACGGATCGATCTCGATGTCGAGGTAGAGACCGTTGTTGCGCAACAGGATCGACGTCGGGGCGCCGGGCTCGCCGCGGTAGCCCGCGAACGCCGACGGATCCGCCAGGGAGGAGGTCTTGCCGTCGGCGAGGGTGACCTGCACAGCGGCGTCGACGACCGCGAACTTCGTCACGTCGGTGTAGCTGCACTGCTCGAGTGGGACCGCCTTGTCCAGGAAGTCCTTCGCATACGCGATGACCTTGTCGCCGCGGACCTTGTTGTACGACGACCCTTTCTCGGCGCCATCGGTCTCGGGGATGGCGTCGGTGCCGTACAGAGCGTCGTACAGCGAACCCCAGCGGGCGTTGGATGCGTTGAGTGCGAAGCGCGCGTTGAGGATCGGGACCACCAGCTGTGGGCCGGCGGTTTCGGCGATCTCTCGGTCGACGTTCTCGGTACCGATCTGGAAATCGGCGGGCTGATCGACGAGGTAACCGATCTCGGTGAGGAACGACTTGTAGGCGTCGAAGTCCAGCTCGCCCGCCGTCGCGGGGTGATCGCGATGCCACTGATCGATCTTCGACTGCAGTTCGTCCCGGACCGCCAGGAGTTCACGGTTGCGGGGCGCCAGGTCGGTGATCACCGTGGCAGCACCTGTCCAGAAGGCGTCGGGGTCTACACCGGTGCCGGGCAACGCCTCGTTGTTGATGAAGTCGTGCAGGACAGACGCGACCTGCAGCCCGTTGACGTTGATCCGGTCAGACATGACAGCCTTTCTCCAGCGGTAAATCGACACGTTCATGCTACTCGCCGGTAATCTGCCGCGACACCGGGTATCCGGGCAGGTCCGAGACCGATGAGCGGTCAGTTGACGGAGCTCACAATGGGTCCGCAAGTGCGAGTAGGTCGCTGCAGCGGTCTATGAGCGCGGCGCGCAACCCCGCGGCTTCCTCGGCGATGGCCGACTGCTCACGCACGTACTGGGCGCGGCCGGCCGGGGTCTCGACCGGAACGGGGTCGTAGCCGAGGTCGGTGAGGTCGTACGGGCTTGCACGCATGTCGAGCTCGCGAGCGCGTAGCGCCAGTCCGAAGCATGCGAGCGTGTGCTCGGAGCCGATCAGCGGTGCCAGCGTGAAACACGCGCGGTAGAGGTCCATCGCCGTGTGTAGACATCCGGGTTGCTCGTCGCGCTCCTGCCGGTCTCGGGACAGTTCGGCCTCGTTGCGGGGCCGTGCCGCCGGCGTGAAGAAGCGGAATGCGTCGAAATGCGTACAGCGCAGCGGCATCTCTTCCACGACGGCGTCGGTACCCGCATGGCCGAGACGCAGTGGCGCGTCGTGACGGGTCTCGGTGGTGCGGTAGACCATCGCCCATTCGTGCAGGCCGAAGCAGCCGAGGCGTGCAGGACGGGAGGCGGTCGCGCGCAGGAGGGCCGCGGTGGCCCCGACGGCGCCTGCCCGGTCACGGAGAAAACGCGGGTCGACGGTCACCGTGTCACCGACGCGACGGTAACCGCGCAGCCCGTCGAACTCGTCTGCGTCCTCGAGGAGCACGCCGAAACCCGGGTGCCATCTGGTGACGTGGGCGGGACGCGATGAGTAGTAGGTGAACAGGAAGTCGATGACGGGGTGTTTCACACCGTTCTTGCGAGCCCGTAGATACGGTCCGATGAGCTCGTCGACCTCGGCACGATGGTCGTCGCGCACGGCGCGCCACTCCGTCGAGGTCAGCCGCGGGCCCGTGGAGGGCTGGATCTCGGTCGACGTCACCGCGTCACACCCGATGGGTTTCGTCACGGACGTTGCCGACGAACTCCTCGACGAGATCGGCGAGGGCCACGATGCCGACTGTTCGGCCGGAGTCGTCGACCACCGCACCGATGTGGGCGCTGGTGCGTCGCAGCGCCGCGGTCGCCTCGTCCAGCGGGGTGGTCGATGCGATCACCGGCAGTGGACGGATCTTGTCGATGCCGATGATCGTGTCCGGACCGATCCGCTCGTCGAGTATCTCGTCGAGCACGTCCTTGAGGTGGAGATAGCCGGTGAACGTCCCGTCGGGACCGCGCACCGGGAAACGCGAGAACCCGGTGTCGCTGACCGCGTGCTCCACCGCCCGAGCGTCGGCCCGGCGCCGCCGGTCTCGGAGTCGACCTCGACGCCGACGCTGTGCATCTGTTCGAGGGGGATCATCACCTCGCTCACGGTGCGGCTCACCGATTGCAGCGCTCGGGTCAGCCGCGCGTGCTCCTCGGCGTCGATGAGACCCTCCTGCTTCGACTCGCCGAGCATCTGCGCCAGTTCGCCGGTGGAGACCGCCGAGTCGAGTTCGTCCTTGGGTTGCACACGCATCAGGCGCAGCGCCGAGTTGGCCAGCCAGTTGTAGAACGCGATCAGCGGGCGCACCATCCGGATGAATGCGAGGTGCGCGGGGACGAGCAGCATCGCCGACTTCTCCGGGCCGGCCAGCGCGATGTTCTTGGGCACCATCTCGCCGATGAGGATGTGCAGGACCACCACGAGCGACAGAGCGACGGCGAACGAGATCGGGTGGAGCAGGGCTTCGGGCACGTGAGCGAGGTGAAGGGGTTTCTCGATCAGATGCGCCACCGCGGGCTCGCCGACCCGGCCCAGGAGGATCGAACAGATGGTGATGCCCAGTTGGGCACCGGCCAACATCAGCGACAGCCGCTCACCGGCCCGGATCACCGTCCGGGCGCGCTTCTTCCCGCTGTCGTCGAGTGCTTCGAGGCGGTCGCGGCGCGCGGAGATGAGCGAGAACTCGGCGCCGACGAAGAACGCGTTGCCGCCGAGCAGCACCAGCGTGAGGAGAACCGCCCAGATGTCGTTCACGTCGTGCCCCGATGGGTTGCGTCGCTGCCGGCGGCGAGGTCGTCGTGGACCGGGCGCAACGAGACGACATCGATTCGGCGGCCGTCCATCTGCGTCACGGTCGCCCGCCACGTGACCTCGGCACCCGGCAGCGGCTCGACTTCATCGTCCTCGTCGTCGTCGCGGGTCATGGACCGGCTGGGTAGATCGACCGCATCGCCGACCTCGGGTATCCGTCCGAGGCAGAACATCACCAGTCCGCCCAGGGTGTCGTAGGAGCCTTCGGGTGCCCGGTATCCGGTGGCTTCGGTCAGCTCGTCGATGCGGAGCAACCCGGAGCACAGGAACCCGTCGCCGTCGACGGCGACGTCGGCGCGTTCGTGGTCGTGCTCATCGGTCACGTCGCCGAGGATCTCCTCGATCAGGTCCTCGGTCGTGACGATGCCGGCGGTGCCGCCGTACTCGTCGATCACCACGCACAGTTCCATGCCGTCGGCGCGGATGCGTTCCATCAGTGCGTCGCCGTCGAGGCTGTTCGGGACGCGGGGAACCGGCCGCGCGATGGACGCGACCGTCGTCTCGGCCGCCTGTTCAGGTGGGACGGTGAAGGCCTGTTTGATGTGCACGACGCCCACCAGATCGTCGAGGTCACCGTCGATCACGACCGGAAAGCGAGAGTGTCCGGTGCGCGACGACGCCATCACCAGGTCGCGGATGGTGTCCTCGCGGTCGAGGCAGTCGACCGTCACCCGCGGGGTCATCAGATCCTCGGCACTGAGCTCACCGAACTTGAGCGAACGGTCGACGAGTGCCGCGGTGTCCTCGTCGATCGAGCCCTGACGGGCCGAATTACGCACCAGCGACACGAGTTCCTGGGGGGATCGGGCCGACCGCAGTTCTTCGGCCGGTTCGATGCCGAGGCGGCGCACGATCCAGTTGGCCGAACCGTTGAGTCCGTTGATGGCCCATCGAAAGGCTGCCGAGAACACGGTCATCGGGCCCGACGTCGCGCGGGCGACGGCGAGCGATCGGGCGATGGCCAGGTTCTTCGGGATCAGTTCGCCCAACACCATCGACAGCGAGGTGGCGATGATCAGCGCCAGGGCCAGCGAGATCCCGGACGCCACGGAGTCACTCACACCCACCCCGGTCAGGGCCGGGGTGAAGATCCGTGCCAACACCGGCTCGGCGATGTAGCCGGTGATCAACGTCGTGATGGTGATCCCGAGTTGCGCACCGGACAACTGGAAGGACAAGGTCGAGTGTGCGCGCTGGACCAGTCGAGATCGCCGATCTCCGTTGGTGGCGACATCGTCGGAGATGGTGGAACGTTCGAGCGCCGTGAGCGAGAACTCCGCCGCGACGAACAACGCCGTGCCGAGGGTGAGTGCGACGAAGCCGACGAGGCCCGCGACGAGGAGGGCTGTCTCCACCCTCACCACCCGCCGGGAAGCGGGCGTCCCTCGGCGAATCCGGCGGCGGACTGGATTCCGAGAACCACCTTTTCGTGTAGCTCGGCGAGGGTCCGCGCGCCGGTGTACGTGGCGGTGCTGCGCACTCCCGAACAGATCTGGTCGATCAGGTCCTCCACGCTGGGATGCTCGGGGTCGAGGCGAATCCTGGAGCTCGAGATGCCTTCCTCGAACAGCGACTTGCGCGCACGATCATAGGCGCCGTCCTTGGCCGACCGGGCGGCGACGGCCCGCTTGGAGGCCATGCCGAAACTGACCTTGTACGGCCCGACCGAATCTTCCTGCAGGTCGCCGGGTGACTCGTACGTGCCGGCGAACCATGACCCGATCATCACGTTCGAGGCCCCCGCCGCGAGCGCCAGTGCGACGTCGCGGGGGTGGCGGACCCCGCCGTCGGCCCACACGTGGGCGCCGTGCCGTCCGGCCACCTCGGCACATTCGGCGACCGCGGAGAACTGGGGACGGCCCACCCCGGTCATCATCCTCGTGGTGCACATCGCGCCCGGTCCGACGCCGACCTTGATGATCGACGCACCGGCGTCGATGAGATCGGTGGCTCCCTGCGCCGACACGACGTTGCCGGCGGCGATCGGCACGCCCGGGTCCGACTGGGCGACGGCTTCCAGGGCGGTGAGCATCTTCTCCTGGTGTCCGTGCGCCGTGTCGATCACGAGCAGATCCGCACCCGCTGCCGCCAGCGCCTTGGCCTTGCCGACCACGTCACCGTTGATACCGACGGCGGCTGCGATCCGCAGCCTGCCGTCGGCATCGACATTCGGCTGGTACACGCCATGACGGAGCGCGCCGACCCGCGACAGCACACCGGCGAGCCTGCCCTCGTCGTCGACGAGAACGGCAAGACCGAGATGCTGGTCGTCGAGCCGATCGAAGACGTCACGGGACGCGGTGTCGACCGGGAGCGTGACGATGTCCGGATCGAGAACCTCGCGCACGCGGGCGAAGCGATCGACGTCGCGGCAACGCTTTTCGGTGACGACGCCGATGGGTCGGCCGTCCTCGACGACGACCGCCGCGCCGTGCGCCCGTTTGGGGATCAGCGCGAGCGCATCGGACACCGAGTCGTCGGCGGTCAGCGTGACGGGGGTGTCGGCGACCAGGTGCCGGGACTTGACGTACGCGATCGATTCGGCGACCGCGGGGATCGGGAGATCCTGCGGCAACACCACCAATCCGCCACGTCGGGCCACGGTCTCGGCCATCCTCTTGCCCGCGACCGCCGTCATGTTGGCGACCACGATCGGGATCGTCGTGCCGCTCCCGTCGACGGTCGAGATGTCCACGTCGAATCGCGAAGCGACATCAGACCGGTTCGGGACGATGAACAGATCGTCGTAGGTCAGGTCGTGGGTGGGCCGATGGCCCTCGACAAATCGCACGGTTGGTTGCGGACTCCCTTCGCCCCCGGCCGATTCTATTCCGACACTTCGGTCCGGTCACCGCTCCACAGTGTGTGGAAGGTGCCGGGCTTGTCGACGCGCTGGTAGGTGTGCGCACCGAAGAAGTCGCGCAGGCCCTGGGTCAGTGCAGCCGGCAGACGTTCGGCACGCAACGCGTCGTAGTACGACAGCGAGGAGGCGAACGCGGGCACCGGGATGCCCATCAGGGTCGCCGTCGAGACGACCCGGCGCCAGCTGTCCACCGCATTCTCGACCGCATTCCGGAAATAGGGCGCGAGCAGCAGGCTCGGCAGCTCCGGGTTCTCGGCATACGCGTCGCGGATGCGGTTGAGGAACTTGGCGCGGATGATGCACCCACCGCGCCAGATGGTCGCGAGGTCACCGGGGTGGACATCCCAGCCGTACTCGGCGCTGCCGGCGGCGATCTGGTCGAACCCCTGCGCGTAGGCGACGACCTTGGAGGCATAGAGCGCCTTGTTGATGTCGTCGATGAATGTCTTGGTATCGGTCGGCGCCGCAGCCAGGGTCCCCGCTTCGAGGCCGTGAGCCTGCTTGCGCTGGTCGGTGGCACTCGACAGCGCGCGGGCGAAGACGGCCTCGGCGATGCCGGTGGTCGGGATACCCAGGTCGAGAGCAGATTTGACGGTCCAGCGCCCGGTGCCCTTCTGGCCGGCGGCATCGACGATCACGTCGACGAGGGGCTTGCCCGTCTCTGCATCGTTTTGCGAGAGCACTTCTGCGGTGATCTCCACCAGGTAGCTGTCGAGGTCACCGGAGTTCCACTCGCGGAAGACGTCGGCGATGTCGGAGACCGGCATGTCGAGCGCCTTGCGCATGAGGTCGTAGGCCTCGCCGATCAGCTGCATGTCGGCGTATTCGATGCCGTTGTGGACCATCTTGACGAAATGGCCGCTGCCGTCGGGGCCGATGTGGGTGCAGCACGGTTCGCCGTCGACCTGTGCCGAGATCGAT
Source organism: Gordonia sp. SID5947 (assembly GCF_009862785.1). NCBI lineage: Bacteria > Bacillati > Actinomycetota > Actinomycetes > Mycobacteriales > Gordoniaceae > Gordonia > Gordonia sp. SID5947. The sequence continues at coordinate 722,201 of NZ_WWHU01000001.1, forward strand.
TCGAGCATCGGCCCCAAGGACTTGTAGGACTCGACGGGTCCGCCCGGCATGATCGACGGGCCGTTGAGCGCGCCCTCCTCACCACCGGAGATCCCGGCGCCGACGAAGTTGAGTCCACGCTCGGACATCGCGGCCTCGCGGCGGATGGTGTCGGTGTAGAGGGAGTTGCCGCCGTCGATGATGATGTCGCCCTCTTCCATGAGGCCGGCCAGCTCCTCGATGACGGCGTCGGTGGGGTCACCGGCTTTCACCATGATCAGGACCCGGCGCGGTCGCTCGAGTGCGGCGACGAACTCCTCCATGGACTCGGTCCGGATGAACGATCCCTCCGAGCCGTGTTCGGAGATCAGGGCATCGGTCTTGGCGATGCTGCGGTTGTGCAGCGCGACCGTGTAGCCGTGGTGGGCGAAGTTGCGGGCGATGTTGGAACCCATGACGGCCAGACCGGTGACACCGATCTGTGCCTTGGCCGAGTTGGAGGAATCGGGGCTGGCGGGCCGATTGGATTCAGCGGCAGTTGTCATGGCCTCAAGCCTATTGCCTCCGGGATCGCGCCACGAGCGGGAGGGTGGTGTGACTCACGCGGTCGCGATCAGTCGGCTCAGTTCGGTGAGCCATGGGATCGCCACCGCCAGTGTCGGAACAACCAGGATCGCCGCGGCGGCGGTGTAGGCCGACATCGCGAGCAGTCGGGTGGGCCGTTCGTCGCGGAGCCGCTGGATCCTGGCCAGGGTCGTGGGGCCGCCCACCGCCATAGCGCCGCGTGGTGCCACGGCGTCGGCGCACGCGACGAGTGCGCGTCCGAGCGTGGTGGGGGCAGTGGCACGCACAGCCTGGTCGTCGGCGAGCGCCTCCACCAGCAGCTCCACCGCCCCGAGCGCGGAGCTGCTCCGCACGACACGGGGAAGGCCTCGTGTACGGCGATGAAGGCCTCGAGCACGAGGTCGTGGCGTGCGCGCAGATGCGCACGCTCATGGGTCAGGACTGCGGTCAGCTCATCGCGGGAGAGTCGCGCGACGACTCCTTCGCTGACGACCACGCGCTGCCGCAGGCCGGGCAGGCAGTAGGCGAGCGGCTGCTCGACGTCGATCATGCGGACGTCGCTGGCGAACAGGGGATGGGACGCGTCGCTGCGATCGCAGCGATCCAGGATGTCGATCAGCTGGCGATGGGCGTACCGCCGGGCACGTGTGCGGACGCCGACCCGGATGACGGTGTACATCAGTCGCGCGCCGACCATCAGGGTCAGGGCGAAGACGCCCACGAGGGTCAGCCACAACGGCAGGCCGAGTCGGTCGATCTCGTCGAACGGGTTCGTCGTCGGGGCGCCGTCCGGTCCCGGGGTCAGCAGATTCGCGGCGATGGCGAGGCCGCAGCTGAACGCGGACAACACGCCGGCCAGTGCGATGGCCTGCCACAGCGTCATCGCTGCCCGAGGTGCCTTGACCGGCCAGGACGCGCGGGACAGAGCCTCCGCGGCGGGGCCGACGAGCACCAGGGTCAGGATGCCGAAGAAGAGCGCAGTCATCGGAACGGTCCTTGCGTGGGCTGTGTGGAGTCGCTGTGGCGTGTGGCCGAATCTATCCTGTTTTCCCGGTTCCTCGGACAGCTTCGAGTTCATCGAGCGCGTGCCGCAGGGCCGCGGCCTCATCGGCCCCGACCCGGCCGACGAAGGAGACGAGGGCCGCATGTCGCGATCCGGGGGCTTCCGCCTCCGACAGTGCGTCGACCATGAGGCTCGCCACCAGGTCCTCCCGCGGGTGCGTCGGCTGGTACTTGTGCGCACGATCGTCGCGGATCTGGGTGACCAGGTTCTTCTTGGCGAGACGCTGGAGCACGGTCATCACGGTGGTATACGCCAGCGAACGATCACGAGAGAGCGACTCGTGTACCTGTCGAACCGTCTGCGGCGTCGGGCTTGACCACAGGGTGTCCATGACGGCGCGCTCGAGGTCGCCCAGTCCGTTCATTCTTCTCATTTTACTTCGGCTTCTCCTGTCCGCCCACTGGGACGTCACCTGTGTGTCCGTGCCTGGTCACACCCGTTTCGCTCAACCCCTTGACAACATTGGTAAGGCTACCCTACATTGAGTCTCACGTCGGACCGAGCGAGAGTCCTGAGGGCTGCAGAGACCCCCGGTCCACGCCGCGATAGGCCCCACGCTGTCAACGCAGCGTGGGGCCTATCGGTTCCTCGGGCCCGGATCGTGCTCCGTGCGGTCACGGCAGACGGCGGCTCGTGGACGAGACCTTCCCGCGCCCGCACGGTCGTCTCGTGCGAATCTCTTGGGTATGAGCGCTGAGAACGAACAGTTGATCAAGAACACCTTCGGCCGCGGTTTCGACACCTCGCTGGGCCTTCGTCTGGAGGAGGTCGCGCGCGACCGCGTCGTCGGCGTGCTCGAACTCGGCGACAAGCATCACCAGCCGTTCGGGATCGTGCACGGCGGTGTCTACTGCGCGGTCGCCGAGAGCGTGGCAAGTGTCAGCGCGTTCACCTGGCTGCAGGCCACCGGCATCGGGGGTACCGCGGTTGGTGTCAACAACAACACCGACTTCATCAAGTCGGTGAGTTCGGGGGTGGTCACCGTCGAGTCGTCGCCGATCCACCGTGGACGTCGTCAACAGCTCTGGCGGGTGACCATGACCGACGATCAGGGTCGCCTCGTGGCCACCTCGCAGGTGCGACTACAGAACATCGAACTCCCGGAAGGGGTCGAGGTTCCCGGCATCCCGGCGGGCGCATGACCGATCAGCGGCTGCCGGCCGACGTGCGGCATCGTCTCGAGGAGATCCTGCGCCCGGTCGACGAGGATCTGGCCTCGTGGTTTCCCGGTGACCGTCTGGTGGCTCAACCGGTCCACACCGTCTACCTCGGTGCCGCAGATGTCGTCGTCGACACGCCCGCGTCGTGGGGGGAGCGGGCCGGCGAGATCGCCGAGGGCACGCGCGACATCGTCGTCGACTTGGCAGGCGGCGACACAGTGGTCGCGGATCTGGCGCGAAAACGACTGCAGGACAATCCTATCGAAGACCTCCGGATCGACCTCGAGGACGGTTACGGATGGCGTCCCGACTCCGTCGAGGACGCGGATGCCCGACGAGCCGGCGAGATCCTCGCCGCGTGGACACAGATGCGGCCCCATGCGCCCCGTAGTGCGGGTGTCCGCGCGAAGGGGCTCGGCGATCGAGAGCGCGACCGCGGATTACGCACGCTGGAACTCGTGCTCGACGGCGCCGGCGGCATCCCGGACGGGTTCGTCTTCACGATCCCCAAGCTGCGTGACGTCCGGCAGGTCGACGCGGTCAACCTGCTGTGCGAGGGCTTCGAACGTGCGCACGGTCTCGGCGAGGGGCAGTTGCGGTTCGAATTGCAGATCGAGATCCCGCAAGCGGTGCTCGGGCCAGATGGCCGAGCGACCCTGGCAGAGGCGATTCATCGCGGGAGGCCGCGACTCACCGGACTGCATTACGGGACCTACGACTACAGCGCTGCGTGCGGCATCGTCTCGGCGCAGCAGTCGTTGGCACATCCGGTTGCCGATCATGCCAAGGCGGTGATGCAGGCCGCCGCCGCGCAGACCGGGGTGTGGATCAGTGACGGTTCCACACAGGTGGTCCCGGTGGGCACGCCCGACCAGATCCGGTCGGCGCTGCGGCGCCATCATGCTCTCGTCCTGCGGTCCCTGGAACGAGGCTTCTACCAGGGGTGGGATATGCACCCCGGACATCTGGTCACCCGGTGGGCGGCGGTCATCGGCTTCTTCCGCTCCGCGATGCCCACCGCGGCCAGACGCCTCGGGGCCTATCTGGGCCGACGGTCCGGTGACGTGATCGACGAGCCGGCCACGGCGCTGTCGCTGGCCTCGGTCCTGCATCGGGGTGTCGCCGCGGGGGCGTTCACGGCCGACGAGATCACCGAGATCGCACCGTCGTGCACGGCGGATCAGCTGACCGTCCTGCGGGAGAGCGGTGGCGCGTTGCCGTCCTGACGGGGCGCCGCCTCTCTCGCCGCGCCGCACGATCCGGGGCGTGGCAGGATGACATCACGCAGCCGACGCACCAACCGTGCGCTGTCCCGGCTGTATTCGTTTCGCCAGGAGGGAATCCGGTCCGTTGCGACTGTCGCCACATGAGCAGGAGCGGTTGCTCATCTCGTATGCCGCGGAGCTCGCACGTCGACGGCAGGGCCGTGGCCTGAGGCTCAACCATCCCGAGGCCGTCGCGATCATCACCGACCACGTGCTCGAGGGTGCCCGGGACGGCCGCTCGGTCGCCGAACTGATGACGTCGGGCCGCGAGGTGCTCGGACGTGCCGACGTGATGGACGGTGTCCCGGAGATGCTGCACGACGTCCAGGTCGAGGCGACGTTTCCCGACGGGACCAAGCTGGTCACCGTGCACGACCCCATCGATTAGCCGCGCGAGAGGATCATGATGTCGCACATGCACTCTTCTGTCGTGCCGGGCGAGGTGATGGCCGCAGACGGAACCATCGAACTGAACGAGGGTGCCGACGTCGTGTCCCTGGTCGTCGTCAACTCCGGTGACCGGCCCGTGCAGGTCGGGAGTCACGTTCACTTCCCGCAGGCCAATCCGGCGCTCGACTTCGATCGGTCCGCTGCCCGGGGCCGTCGCCTCGACATCCCGGCCGGGACCGCCGTGCGGTTCGAACCGGGGATCGAGATGACGGTCTCGCTCGTGCCGCTCGGCGGAACGCGCGAGGTGTACGGCATCTCCCTGGAGGCGCCCGGGCGTCTCGGACCGCAGGAGACCGCCGACGGGCGTCACGAAGGGATGCGCTGATGGCGACGCTCGGCCGCGACCGTTACGCACAACTATTCGGACCGACCACCGGCGACCGGATCCGCTTGGCGGACACCAACCTGCTGATCGAGGTCACCGAGGACCGATCCGGCGGACCGGGACGAGCCGGCGACGAGGCCGTGTTCGGTGGCGGCAAGGTGATCCGGGAATCGATGGGACAGAGCCGGGCGACCCGCGCGCAGGGGGCACCCGACACCGTGATCACCGGTGTCGTGATCGTCGACCATTGGGGGATCATCAAGGCCGATCTGGGTATTCGTGACGGCCGGATCACCGCGATGGGCAAGGCGGGTAACCCCGACACGATGGACGGGGTCCACCCGGACCTGGTGATCGGGCCGTCCACCGAGATCATCGCCGGAAACGGCAAGATCCTGACGGCCGGTGGGATCGACTGCCACGTGCATTTCATCTGCCCGCAGATCATGGACGAGGCACTCGGCAACGGCATCACGACCCTGGTCGGCGGCGGTACCGGCCCGGCCGAGGGGAGCAAGGCCACCACCGTGACCCCAGGTGCGTGGCACCTGAAGTCGATCCTCGCGGCCACCGACCACTGGCCGATGAACATCGCCCTGCTGGGTAAGGGCAATACCGTCAACGCGGATGCCATGCATGAGCAGATCCGTTCGGGTGCATCGGGTTTCAAGCTGCACGAGGATTGGGGGAGTACCCCCGCCGCGATTGACGCCTGCCTGCGGGTCGCCGACGAGACCGGCGTGCAGGTCGCACTGCATTCGGACACGCTGAACGAGGCGGGATTCGTCGAGCAGACGATCGGAGCGATCGCCGGACGCAGCATCCACGCCTACCACACAGAGGGTGCGGGCGGCGGCCACGCACCCGACATCATCACTGTCGCAGCGCATCCGAACGTACTGCCCAGTTCGACCAACCCGACCCGACCGCACACCGTCAACACCCTCGACGAGCACCTGGACATGTTGATGGTCTGCCATCATCTCAACCCCACCGTGCCGGAGGACCTCGCGTTCGCCGAGAGCCGCATCCGGCCGTCGACGATCGCGGCCGAGGATCTCCTGCACGACCTCGGGGCGATTTCGATGATCGGATCGGATTCGCAGGCGATGGGCCGCATCGGCGAAGTGGTGCTGCGTACCTGGCAGACCGCCCACGTGCTCAAGTCGAAACGAGGGTCGTTGCCGGGAGACGATGCGGCCGACAACAACCGCGTACGCAGATACATCGCGAAATACACGATCTGTCCGGCGATCGCCCACGGCTTCGACGACGAGCTGGGCTCGGTGGAGACCGGAAAGCTCGCCGACCTCGTGCTGTGGGACCCGGCGTTCTTCGGAGTCCGCCCGGATCTGGTGATCAAGGGAGGAGCGATTGCGTGGGCCGCCATGGGTGACGCCAACGCGAGTATCCCGACTCCGCAGCCGGTGTTGCCGCGGCCGATGTTCGGCGCGGCGCCCAAGACCGCCGCGGCCACCTCGGTGAGCTTCGTCGCACAGGGCGGGCTCGACGCCGGGATCGAAGAGACCCTCGGACTCGACCGTAGGCTCGTCGCAGTCCGCGACACCCGGCGTATCGGCAAGGCCGACATGCCGAACAACTCGGCGATGCCGACGATCTCGGTGGAGCCCGACACCTTCACCGTGCGAGTCGACGGCGAGGTGTGGGATTCCGAGCCGGTCGCCGAACTGCCCATGGCGCAGCGATACTTCCTGTTCTGATCGGCGACGACGAATTGAAACCCGAGACCCCCGGAACGCGTTCGCAACTGGCGATGATGCTCACGTTGGCCGACTCCCGGCTTCCGGTTGGTGGCCACGTGCACTCAGGTGGCGTCGAGCAGGCCGTCGCCGATCGCGTCGTCGTCGACGCCGAGAGTCTCGCGCGATTCCTGCACCGTCGCGTCGCGACGAGTGGCCTCGTGGCCGCCTCGATCACCGCGGCCGTGACCGACGGCACGCTCGAAGTGGCTGCGGCGGAACGGGAAACGGATGCCCGGACACCGTCGGGGGCCGCGCGCCGGGCCTCGTTGGCGCAGGGCAGGGGCATGCTACGGCTGGCACGGCGCATGTGGCCGGAGGAGGACTGGACCGCGCATGCGCCCCAGACCCATCTGCCGGTGATCTGCGGGGTCATCGGCAGGGTGACCCGATTGTCCGGGTTCCACACCGCGTTGATCCTGGCGTACACGACGATGAGCGGGTCGGCGACCGCCGGCCAGCGACTCCTGGCACTCGACCCCGCCGACGTCGCGGTGATCATCGCCGATCTGGGCGCCGAATGTGAGCGGGTCGCGGCAGCGGCGGCGATCGGACTCGCAGACCTCTCCGACCCGACCCTCGACGTATTCGCCGAACGCCATGAGCGTCGCGATATGCCCCTGTTCATGTCGTGACGCGGACGGTGGTGATGCGCCACCGTCTCCGACCACCCGACCCAGACCTTCTGCAACACGACGACAACCACCGAGAGGACGTCATGCCACCGCATCTGATCGACGGAGAACCACACGGCCACGACCACGCCCGGCCGCGCCGCCACCGCGAACCAGGAGAGGCGTTGCGCATCGGCGTGGGCGGGCCGGTGGGCTCGGGCAAGACGGCTCTCGTCGCCGCGTTGTGCCGGCAGTTGCGGGACGAGTTGTCGGTCGCCGTGCTGACGAATGACATCTACACCACCGAGGACGCGGATTTCCTGCGGCGCAACGCGGTTCTCTCCGACGAACGGATCACCGCGGTGCAGACCGGCGGCTGCCCGCATACCGCGATTCGCGACGACATCACTGCCAACCTCGACGCGATCGACGACCTCGTCGCGGCCAACCCGCCGCTGGATCTGATCCTGGTGGAATCGGGTGGCGACAACCTCACGGCCACGTTCTCGACCGGACTCATCGACGTGCAGATCTTCGTCATCGACGTCGCCGGGGGAGACAAGGTGCCACGTAAAGGCGGTCCGGGCGTGACGTTTTCCGATCTGCTGGTGATCAACAAGACCGATCTGGCCGAACAGGTCCACGCTGATCTCGACGTCATGCGAACCGACGCCGAGCGGGTCCGTGAGGGCCGACCAACCGCGATGATCTCACTGACCGACGATCCGGCCGCGACCGACGTCCTGGGGTGGGTGCGAGCGCAACTCGCCGAGATCGCCGTGGCTGGCTGAGTTCCAGGTGCACACCGAGATCGAGATCGTGGCCCGGCGTGGCCGTTCACCACGGGTGAGCGCGTCGGGCGGTCTCGCGTTGCGTCGGACCGGGGCCGAGTCGGCCCATCTCGTCAGCACCGCTGCGACGCCGCTCGGCGGGGACACCATCACGGTCCGCGTGACGGTGGAGGCGGGTGCGGTGCTGCACCTGCGAACCGTCGCGGCGACCATCGCGCTGCCGTCGGCAGACCGTGTCGATTCGACGTCGGAGTGGTCGGTCGACGTCGCCGACGGAGGGCGCCTACTGCTCGATCCCGAGCCGATCGTGATCGCCGGCGGTGCCGATCACCGCAGCTCCACCAGCGTCGTGGCGCAGCCGGGCGCCACCGTGATCATCGCGGAGCACGCGCAACTCGGCCGCGCCACCGAGTTGCCCGAACACGTGGCCCGTGCCCGATGGGAGGGCTCGTTGCGCGTGGACATCGGTGGTGCGCCGGTACTGCGTCATCGACTGATGCTGGGCGGAACCGCGGCCACCGGGCATCGGGCCGCCGGCAGCGTGTTCCGATACCCCGACATGCGACCGGCCGAGGTGTCCACCGACGCCTACGCGGCCCGGCTCGAACTCGCCCGGCCGCCGGGCGTGAACGGTGCGACACTCACCACCGCGCTGGCGCCGACGACCACGCGGGCACGGGCGTTGTGCGACGACCTCGAGCTGGTTCCGATCGCCCTCTGACCGCCCGGCGCAGGCGCGGCTCGGTCCGGTGTGGGGTCAGCTGGCCTCGGCGGCGGACCCGGAGCCGGAATCGCCGTCGGCACCGGCACGGGCGGCCGCCACGTCTGCGGACTCCGCCTCGACCTCCGGAACCGACTTCTTCTCCAGCTCGGACAGGGCGCCCAGCGCGGTACGGGCGTAGACCTGCTGCTCGGTGACGGCGAGCTGCGCCCGGCCCCTCGTGCTGAACGCGAAGAACCAGTTGATGAGGGTGTTCAGCCGGTTGCGGAAGCCCACCAGATAGACGAGGTGAAGGGCGAGCCAGCCGAGCCACGCGAAGTAGCCCTCCGTCTCGAAGGTCTTCTTCGTGCCCGGGATCGGCACCTGCATGACCGCGCTGAATCGCGACACCGTGGCCATCGAACCCTTGTCGTAATAGCTGAACGGCTTGCGCTGGTCCTGCGTCTGACCACGCAGGCCTGCCACGATGGCGTCCGCCGCGTAGCGCCCGCCCTGGATCGCTCCCTGCGCGACACCGGGAACGCCGTCGACCGCCATCATGTCGCCGACCACGAACACGTACGGAAATCCCGGGATGGACAGATCCGGCAGTACCTTCACCCGGCCCGCACGGTCGAGCTCGACGCCGGACTGCTCGGCGAGCTTCTTGCCGAGTGGACTCGCCTGCACCCCGGCCGACCAGACCTTGCACTGGGATTCGATCCGGCGGGTGGTGCCGTCCTTGTCCTTGACGACCAGGCCGTCATAGTCGACATCGACGACCATGGCGTTGAGCTGGACCTCGACGCCCATGCTCTCCAGACGGCGAGCCGCCTTCTTGCCGAGCTTCTCGCCGAAGGGCGGCAACACGGCGGGCGCGGCGTCGAGCAGGATCACCCGTGCCTCGGTCGGGTCGATGTTGCGGAAGGTGCCCTTCAGGGTCTTGTCGCTCATCTCGGAGATCTGGCCGGCGAGCTCGACGCCGGTCGGGCCGGCCCCCACGACGACGAAGGTCAGCAGGCGGGCGCGCTCCTCCGGATCGTCGGACAGTTCGGCCTGCTCGAACGCGCCGAGGATGCGTCCGCGCAATTCGAGGGCGTGGTCGATCGTCTTCATGCCCGGCGCGTACTCGGCGAAGTGGTCGTTGCCGAAATAGGACTGGTCTGCGCCTGCCGCGATGATGATGCTGTCGAACGGGGTGACCGTGATCCGCTCGAGCAGCCTGGACGACACCGTCTTCGCCTCGAGATCGATGTCGAAGACGTCACCGAGCAGCACCTTGCTGTTCTTCTGTTTGCGCAGGATCACGCGGGTTGCCGGCGCGATCTCGCCTTCGGACACGATGCCGGTGGCCACCTGGTAGAGCATCGGCTGGAAAAGGTGATGGGTGGTCCGGGCGATGAGGGTGACGTCGACATCGGACTTCGCCAGACGCTGGGCCGCGAAGAGTCCGCCGAAGCCGGAGCCGACGATCACCACGTGGGGTCGCGCCGAGGTCGGAGTGGGGCTGCTCATCAGAGAACATCTCCTGTCGCTGGGAGGTCGGCTGCTGCCGCGCACCTACAACGGTAGTCAATCTTCGGAGTCCGGTCGCGATGAGGACCCCGGGGCGCGTCGCGGCCGGGGGAGGTCGTCAGGCCGTCAGGTCGGGGACCCCGGCGTGACGGTGTGTCCACCCCGCGGGAACGGTCGGCGACCAGGGCCGCAGGGCGGGCTCTGACCAGCGCATCGTGAGTGTTTCCCAGTGACTGCGCAGAAGTTCGTACTCGACCTCACCGCCACTCGTCGGGAACATCACGCCGTCCTCGGACATGCGGATGGCCGACAGTCGCATGCCGACCTTCTCCATCACACGCCGCGACGCGGTGTTCATCGCCATCGTGCTGGCGAAGACGCGGTCGGCGGCGATCTCCTGGAACGACATGGTGACCAGCGCGTGGGCCGCTTCGGTCGCCAGCCCCCGGCCCCACGCGTCGCGGCGGAGACGGTAGCTGAGCTCGACCTCGGATCGATTGCTGTGACGGGGCGTGCGGAGCGCGAACCAGCCCTGGAAGGCCGATGTGGTGCGGTCCACGGCGGTCCAGATGCCGGTCCGGTGGGCCCGGTGCTCGGCCTGGGCGCGGGGCAAGACCCAGTCCTCGATCTCCTCGCGCGGCGTGGGCATCCCTCCGCTGACAAAGCGCATCACCGCCGGATCGCTGTCCAGCTCGACCAGTGAGTCGACGTCGTGCATCGCGACCGGACGTAGCCGTAGCCGAACCGTCTCCAGGATCACGATCTCCCCCTCGCCTGCATTGCCCATCGGAGAGTGTACGGTCCCGCTGCCGCCCGGTGGGCGCAGTGCACGGGCGTGTTCGGACGCCCGAACGTCTGTCCGTCGGGCACACCGTCGGAGGCACGCGTTAGGGTTTGCGATCGTGGCCGACGAATACCTCGAAGTTCCCATCCAGCTGCGCTTCGGCGACATGGACATCAACAATCACATCAACAATGTGCAGTTCGCCCGGATCTTCGAGGAGTGCCGGGTGCGGTCGTTCGCGACATGGCTGCCCGAGCGACCCGATGGCTTCTCGGTCCTGGTGGCACGGCAGGACATCGTGTACACCGCCGTCCTCGAGTACTCGCTCGACCCGGTCACCGTCCGCTCCTGTGTGAGCCGCATCGGGAACACCTCGTTCACACTGTCGCTGACGCTGGTCGATCCGGCCGGGACGACGTGCGCGGTCGCCGAGACGACGATGGTCTCGGTGAACCCCGAGACCGGTCGGCCGACCCCGGTGCCCGACACGGTGCGGTCGATCCTCGAAGGGCAACTCGTCGTCGGCGCCGGGATGCCGGTCCGCTCCTGACCGGAACCTGACCGGAGGCTGGAGGGCGACACATGTTCCACCTGCACCGCGCCGAACGCACCGATGCGCTCGCCGATGCCCTCGCCGACCTGTTGCGTACCCCGCTCGCGGATCCGATGGCCACGGAGATCGTGTCGGTGCCGGCGCCCGGGGTGGAACGCTGGCTGCAGCAGCGTCTGGCAATGCGCCTGGGCACATCGGGACCCGACGGCGACGGCGTGGCGGCGAACATCGACTTCTCGTCGCCGGCGGTACTGACCGACCGTGTCATCGACGACGGGCTGGCCCGGGCCGGCCTGGCCCCGGTGGCACGCGAGAGGGGTCGGTCGATTGCGGGCGAACGCTGGCGTCCGGCGGCCCTGACATGGCCGGTGCTGCGGGTACTCGACGAGATGATCGACGATCCGCGTCTCGCGGTGCTCGCGCGGCATGTCGGCGCGGACGGCCGCGACAGCGCCGATGAACATCGCCGCGGCCGGCGGTTTGCGACAGCTCGGCAGATCGCGCAGTTGTTCGACGACTACGGGCGACAACGTCCGGCGATGCTGAGTGCCTGGGCGGTGGGCCACGACACCGACGGCATGGGAGCAGCGCTCCCCGCGGACCTGGCCTGGCAGCCCGACTTCTGGCGGGCGGTCCGCGCCGAGATCGGGGAGCGGCATCCGTCGGAATCGCTGACCGACGTCTGCGCGGTGGTGCGCGAGGATGCGGACGCGACGGGGCTGCCGGAACGGCTGTCGGTGTTCGGGCCGACCCGGGTGGCCGAATCGCTGCTGTACGTGCTCGGCGCACTGGCCGTCCACCGCGACGTCCATCTGTTCGTCCCGCACCCCGGCCCGGCTCTGTGGGCGGCAGTGGCCGACGCGGCCGGTCCGTCGACAAGCTCGCGACGTGCCGATCACCGGCCGCCTGCCCTCGCGCACCCACTGCTCGCCAGCCTGTCGCGTGACGTCCAAGAACTCCAGCGCCGGGTGGCTCCGGCGGCCGATCATGTCCTGCACCATCGGCCGGTTTCCGACACCGCGCAGGGCACGGTTCTGGCGGCGCTCCAGGCCGGGATCCGTGACGACCGGCTCGAGGCCGGGGTGGTTCCCCTCGACAATTCGGTCGAGATACATTCCTGCCACGGACCAGAACGTCAGGTCGAGGTCCTGCGGGACCGGCTCCTCCATCTCTTCGCCGACGACCCGACGCTGCAACCCCGTGACGTCCTCGTCATGTGTCCGGACGTGGAGGACTTCGCGCCTCTCATCCGCGGTGCCTTCGGCCAGCCGGGTCTGGGACACCCCGCCTTCGAGTTGCGGGTGAGGCTCGCCGATCGTGGTCTCCGACACACGAATCCCGTCCTCGACGTGGTGGCTGCCGTGGTCGAACTCGCCGCCGGGCGTGTCTCGGCGGGCGCCGTCCTCGACCTGCTCGGGCGACCACCGGTCCGGCTGCGTTTCGAGTTGTCAGACGACGACCTCGAGATCGTCCGGGAGTGGTTGACGGGCAGCAATGTCCGGTGGGCGATCGACGACACGCAGCGGTCGCGCTTCGGGCTGTCGGGTTTCGGCCAGGGGACGTTCGAGGCCGGCCTCGACCGCATTCTCCTCGGTGCGGTCGCCGAGGAGGCCGACGGCGAGTGGCTCGACACGGCCCTCCCGCTCGCGGGTGTGGAGAGCACCGAGATCGACCTCGCCGGGCGTTTCGCGGAGTTCGTCACCCGCCTGTCGACCACGCTGCACGATCTGGCCGGCACCCACCACCCGCAGCGGTGGGTCGACATCTTGATCGGCATCGTCGACGCCCTGGTGGCGACCGACTTCGACGAAGAATGGCAACGCGCACAGGCGATCCGATCGATCACGGCCGCATTCGACGACCCGCGTGCCGATCGGGATGACACGCCGACGACGCTGCGTCTCGGCGATGTCCGGGATCTGATGGCGGGGCTGGTGGCCGCCACGCCGACCCGCTCCAACTTCCGAACCGGTGAACTCACCGTCTGCTCGATGGTGCCGATGCGGTCGGTACCGCACCGCGTGATCGTGCTGCTGGGAGTCGATGCCGACGCTTTCCCGCGGGCGCAGCGCACGGACGGCGACGACATCCTTGGTCGGTCGCCCCTGCTGGGCGAGCGGAATCCGCGCGACGAGGACCGCCAGCTGTTCCTGGACGCCATCTGCGCCGCGCAGGAGAACCTCCTGCTCTTCTACACGGGCGCCGATCCCGTCTCCGGCCAACGGGTTCCGCCTGCCGTCGTGGTGAGCGAGCTCGTCGACGCGGTGCACACCCTCACGACCGGTACCGCCACCGACGACGCGACCGGTTGTACCCGCCTGCACACGCTCCACGGGTTCGACGAGCGCAATTTCGTGCCGGGCGCGATCGCCGGTGTCGACGGGCCGTTCTCCTACGACCGAGCGCTCCTCGATGGTGCGCGTGCCCTGGGGGCCGCGCCGGTGACCGCGCGACGGATCTCGGACATCAGACTGGAGACGACGGAACCCGACGACATCGCCCTCGACACACTCGTCAGCTTCCTGACCAACCCGATCGAAGGATTCGTCCGGCAACGACTCGGCGTGCGGGTTCCCGACGAGGAACGACCCCACGCCGACCAACTCGACGTCGAGCTGGCTGCCCTGGACCGCTGGGGGATCGGCGACCGGTTCCTGTCCCGGATGCTCGCCGGGAGCGATCTGGCAGACTGTCAGGCTGCTGAGCTCCGGCGTGGTACGTTGCCGCCGTTCGCATTCGGGACCCGTGAGTTGCAAGCCATCTCCGCGGACGTCGAGGCCGTTTTCGACGCCGCCTCCGCTGCCAGATCTGGCCAGTCCCAGACGACCGACGTGGTGGTGCCCCTCCCGGACGGTCGCCGGCTCCACGGCACCGTCGGCGACATCTTCGCGGGTACCACGGTCACCGCCACCTATTCGAAACTCCGGGCCAAGCAGCGGCTCGGAGCCTGGATACGGCTCCTGGCCCTCGCCGCGGCGGACCACGGCGACGAGTCGGGATCTCCGATGCGGGCCGCCGTGGTGGTGGCCCGCCGGACCGGGCGGTCGGGAGGCGTCGCCCGGTCGTTGTTCGCCGTTCCCGACGACCCGCTTGCCGTTCTCGTCGACCTGATCGCCATACGGGATGTGGGTTTGCGTCGGGTGCTGCCGCTGCCGCTGGACCCGGCCGCGGATTTCGCCGATCACCACCGTCGAACTGGCCGCGTCGACCGAGCGCTCCCGGCCGCCCGCAAGGCTTTCGACGGCGATTTCGGTGCCGGACGGGACCGGTACCTGCGGTTGGCGTACACCGGGGACGTCACGGCGGCCGTCGACTTCGGTGTCCTGACCGACGAAGTGTTCCAGGGCGATCACCGGTGGTGCGATCTACCGCTGCCGGGCGACGTCGGGGATCCGGTGTTCGCCGGACTCGCCCGGCGGGTGTGGGAGCCCCTCATGGATCACGAGACGATGACATGACGCCGGCACCGACCGCATTCGATGTGACGGCTGAGTTGCCGGACGGCACCACGGTTCTGGAGGCGAGCGCCGGAACCGGGAAGACCTTTGCGATCGTGGGTTTGGGCGCGCGGTTCATCGCCGAGGGCGTGCCGATCGACAAGTTGCTGCTCGTCACCTTCAGCCGTGCGGCAACCGCGGAGTTGCGCGAACGGATGCGCGAGCGGGTCGCCGAACTCGTTCGGGCGCTTCAAGATCCGACGCGGTGTCGAACGGCCGACGATCCGCTCGTTCGTCATCTGGGTGCCGGCACCGACGCCGAGGTGACCGTGCGTCGGGAGCGTCTGGTGCGGGCGCTGTCGGACTTCGACGCATCGACGATCGCGACCACACACACCTTCTGCAACCGGATGCTCGACGCCTTGGGATTCCTCGGCGAACGCGAACTCGTCCACGAGATCGTCGAGGACGTCGACGATCTCGTGGACGAGGCCGCCCTCGATACCTACATCCGCGGGTATGCGGGGTCCGATCGCCCGGAGATCTCGCTCGCCGACGCCAGGTCGATCGCGCGTGACGCGGTTCGTCAGCCGGCCGCCGCCCTGGCTCCGACGGTCGACGACCTCGGCGGTGCAACCGGAGACGAGGCGACGGTCGCGACCCGACGCGTGCGGTTCGCGGCCCGCGTGCGGCAGATCATCGAAGACCGCAAGCGGTTGTCGCGTCTACGCACCTACGACGATCTCCAGATGATCCTGTTCCGGATCGTCACCGACCCGGTGGTGGGACCGGCCGCGTGTGAACGGATCCGGTCGGTTTTCGAGGCCGTATTGGTCGACGAGTTCCAGGACACCGACCCGCAGCAGTGGGAGATCGTCCGGCGGTGTTTCCACGGTCATCGCACGCTTGTGCTGGTGGGTGACCCCAAGCAGTCGATCTACGGATTCCGCGGTGCCGAGGTCCTGAGTTATCTGCAGGCGGTCGGTTCGGCCGACACCCTTCGTGCGCTCGATGTGAACCGCCGTTCCGACGGTGATCTGGTCGATGCCCTCGGGCGCTTGTACGGCGGTGCGGAACTGGGGCATCGCGACATCGTGGTTCGTCCGGTGAGTGCCGACCGCTCCGGCAGCCGGATCGACGGGATGTCGCCGGTCCGGCTGAGGGCGTTCCCGCGCAAGGCATTCCCGGTCACCGGACGCAGCGGGTTCGCGGCGGTCGGGGCCGTGCGGGACCGCGTGATCGCCGATGTCGCCCGGGATATCGCCGGGTTGCTGGCCTCGGGCACGGCCATCGAGGTCGACGGGGTGGTGCGCCCGGTCGAACCCGGCGATATCGCGGTGCTCGTCACGCTGAACAAGACGATCGAGCCTCTGCAACGCCATCTGCAGGATCATGGGGTGGCAGCGGTCATCGGGTCCGGTACCAGCGTCTTCCACACCGCGGCCGCGCGGCACTGGCTCGCCGTGATCCGGGCGATAGAACAGCCGGCCCGCGCCGACCTCGTCCGGCTGGCCGCACTCAGCCCACTGGTCGGCCGAGCCCCCGAGGACCTGTCCGCCGACGACGGATCCGACACCGCCGCATTGGCCGAGACCCTGCACGGGCTCGGCCGGGTGTTCGACGAGGGTGGATTCGCCGCGATGTCACAACGTCTGATGAATCGCATGGGGGTTGCCGAGCGGGTGCTCGCGGCCGAGGACGGCGAACGGGCATTGACCGACCTCCTCCAGGTGGCTTCCCTGTGCAACGCCGAGGTCATGGAGACTTCGTGTGGTGTGAGCGCGTTGATCGAATGGCTCGCCGACCGGATCGCGGACACCACCCGGTGGCAGCGGCACGAGGACCAGACCCGACGGCTCGACCGAGACACCGAGGCCGTGCAGATCATGACGGTGCACCGGAGCAAGGGATTGCAGTTCCCGATCGTGTACGTGCCGTTCGCCTGGGACGGCACACGGAATTCCAACCGTGCGACCTTCACCTACCACGATGATTCGGGCGCCCGCATCCTCGACGTGGGCGGCAAGGAAGCGCCCGGCTATCAGGCGCGGTGGCGACGGCACGAGAGCGAGTCGGCGGGTGAAGAGCTACGCCTGCTGTACGTCGCGCTCACCCGTGCGCAGTCGCAAGTGGTGATCTGGTGGGCGCCTGCGTACTTCACGAAGAACTCGGCACTGCATCGGCTCCTGTTCGGCCGCAAGCCGGATACCGCGACCGTGCCGGAGAGCTTCGATGTCCCTGACGATGACACATGTGGTCGTGTACTCACCGGCTACGGTGGTGCCGATGGCCTCATCCGGGTGGAGGTGGCGGGCCGCGACGGCGCCGACTCCGCGGCACAGCGCCCACCCGCGCGTCCGCGGAGCGGATTGGCCGTTGCCCTGTTCGACCGTGCCATCGATCAGAGTTGGCGTCGCACTTCGTATTCGGCGATCGTCGCCGCCGCCGGTCATCACGCCCATCAACCGGCGCTGGCGTCCGGTAGCGAGGCGGCGGACGGTCTGATCGCCGACGAACCGGCGGAGGCGGTGGACGGCACTGCGGTCACCGCACAACCGGTCGAGGGCACTGCATCTCTGATGAACGGCATGCCGTTCGGTGCGGCGTTCGGCACCCTGGTCCATGAGGTACTCGAATACGTCGACACCGATGCCGCCGACATCAGCGCGCACGTGCGCGAACTCTGTACCGCCGCGATCGAGGCTCGGATGGTCGACGTCGATGTCGACCGCTTGACGGCAGCGCTGGTGGGCGTGCTCACCACGCCATTGGGGTTCGGCGATCTCTGGCAGGTCCGCCCCGTCGACCGGTTGGCCGAGCTGGACTTCGAGTTCCCCCTCACGGCCGAATCGGCGACGGCGACGCCTCCGCCCGGCGTCGCGATGGCCTCGATAGCCGATCTGATGGACCGTCACCTCCCCGCCGACGACCCCCTCGTCGACTACGGTGCGCGGCTCCGGGAGATGCCACCGCAACGGATACGTGGTTTCCTCACCGGGAGCATCGATTCGGTGCTGCGCACCCCCGACAACCGCTTCGTGGTGGTCGATTACAAGACCAACAGATTGCGGCCCGGCGACCTGGCCGCAGAAGACTTCGACCGCGATGCGATGGCCGCAGAGATGATGGGCGCCAATTATCCGCTTCAGGCTCTGCTGTATTCGGTTGCGCTTCATCGATATCTGCGGTGGCGACTGCGCGGCTACGACGCCGCAGAACATCTCGGGCCCGTGCAGTACCACTTCGTCCGGGGCATGGTCGGTCCCGACACCCCGCCCGGGTGCGGTGTCTTCGAATGGAAGGTCCCGGCCCGGTTGGTCGAGGAGCTCTCGGACCTGCTCGCGAAGGGGACGGCATGACCATCACGCAGTCCGACGGAACGAGCGGACGGGACCCAGAGGGGTCGCGGCCGGTCCGCACCACGTCCGATCCCCGGACGGTTGCCTCAGGAGATGGCACGCTGGGACTCCTGAACTCCCGGGGTGTGCTCGACGCCGCGGACGTCCATGTCACCCGACGCCTCGTGCTGCTGAGTGGTGGACACGTGAGCGACGCCGCGCAGATCGCGACGGCGTTGGCGGTGCGGGCTGTGCGACAGGGGTCGACGTGCCTGGCCATCGGACGGGTCCCGGAGATCGGCGCCGACGACGCTGCCGTCGCCGAGGTGCTGCCGTCGCCCGACGAGCTGGAACGAGCGTTGGTGGACTGTGTCCTGGTTCGCGGTGGCGAGACCGGACCCTTGCGGCCGCTGGTCCTCGCCACCTCAGACGACGGTCCGTTGCTCTACTTGCGGAAGTACTTTCGCCAGGAGGAACTGATCCGCTCGGTGCTGGGCGAACGCCGTGCGTCCCGCCCCGATGTCGATGTGTCCGACGTGACGTCGGCTGTGGAAGCGGTCTTCGGCCCGGCGGATCCCGGCGACGCGGATCTACAGCGCATCGCGGCCCAGATGGCTGCCGTCAGTTGGACACTGGTGGTCGCGGGTGGGCCGGGCACAGGCAAGACATACACGGTCGCCAGGATCCTGGCGGTGTTGGATCGGCTCGCCGGGGGAAGTGCCCGAATCGGGCTCTGCGCGCCGACGGGTCGAGCGGCGGCTCAATTGCAGGCGGCGGTGTCGGCCGACGAGGCCGCGCCGCGATCGGTGCACGCGGTGACCGTGCACTCGTTGCTGGGCTGGCGTCCGGGATCGGCTCCACGGTTCGGCAGAGGCAACAAGCTCCCACACGATGTCGTCGTGGTGGACGAGACCTCGATGTTGTCGATGACTGCGATGAGCAAACTGCTCGACGCGGTGCGCCCGGACGCCCGGGTGATCCTGGTCGGCGATCCACATCAGCTCGCGTCGGTCGAGGCGGGCGCGGTCCTTGCCGATCTCGTCGATCGTGATGACGCGGCGGCCCCCACTCCGATTCCGCGCGGGGTTCTCGACGAGGACGTGATGTCGACGATCTCCGACCGCGACCGGGTCGAACGCGGTGTCGTCACGCTGCGTCGGGGGCACCGGTTCGGGGGCGGCATAGCCAGGGTGGCCGCGGCCATCAACCGCGGAGATACGGACTCCGTTCTCGACCTGGTCGGCGATCCGTCCCTCGCGGACGTGACCCTGGTCGCAGCCGATGACCTCGATGAGGTGCGTACCGATGTCGTGGCCTGGGGAACCGCCCTGCGCGCCGCCGCGATGGCGGCCGATGCGGACGGTGCGCTCGACGCCCTCGACGGGCACCGGGTGCTGTGTGCACACCGGGAGGGTGTCTGGGGCGTCCAGGGATGGTCGCACCGGGTCGTCGAATGGCTGGCGGACGTCCCGGACCACCCACCGCATCTGTCGCTCGACTCGACATCACGCGAGGCCGGTCAGCCCATTCTGGTCACCGCGACCGACCGGCAGGCGGGCACGTTCAACGGCGACAGTGGGGTGGTGGTCCGGACGGGCCGTGCCGAGGGAACCCTTGCTGCCCCGGAGCCGGACACCGATGCGCTGAAGGTCGTGTTCCGGCGCGGCGCGCAGATCTTCGCATTGCATCCGACTCAACTCGCGGATGCGGTGCCGATGTATGCGATGACGATCCACCGGAGCCAGGGCAGCCAGTTCGACGGTGTGACCGTCATCCTGCCGCCGGAGGGGTCCGAACTGCTCACCCGCGAGTTGCTCTACACCGCTGTCACCCGCGCTCGACGACGGGTCCGTATCGTCGGGTCTCCGGAGATTCTGGCCGCCGCCGTCGCGCGTCGTGTGCAGCGTGCCAGCGGGCTGCGGTCACCGATCCGGGTCGTGGAGGCGCCCGAAGCGACCTGATCAGGTGCGGTCACTCGAGGTCGACGCCACCGGGGACGAGGTCACGACGTAGGAAGCACTCGGTCCCCAGCAGGCGGCTGCGCCGCTCGGGCGGGAGGCTCATCAGGGCTTTCATCGTCCGGCTGCGGTCGAGTTCGGTTCGATGACAGAAAATGGCATCCGCCTTGCGGTCGCGCCACTGCGAGACGTCGAGCACCAGGTCGACATCGTCCTCCGGGGTGCCCGGCAGATACTTCGGCGGCAGGTCGGCGAAGAGATCGTGCTGCACGTCGTCGACCATCCACTGGGCGATCGTCACGAAGTACATGGAACGCACCCGCCAGGCTTCGCCCGCTGATCGGTACAGCCCGCCTGATGCGGCGGCGTCGGCCGCCACGGTGGCGAGCCGGTGTGCGTGCACGTGATCGGGGTGGCCGTAGACGCCGATCGCGTCGTAGGTGACGACGGCGTCCGGGCGTAGGCGCCGGATGTGCTCCACCAGCGTCCGTACCTGGGCGTCGAGGGGTGCCGAACAGAATCGCACGGAATCCGGTGCGGAGTCGGGCACGCGGTCATCGGCATAACCGAGCATGATCGGAGGGCGCGGAAGTCCGAGTGTTCGGGCGGCCTCCACCAACTCCGTGTGCCGTCCGGTGCCCGCGGCCCAGGTACACACGACCAGGTCGGCGTCGCCCCCTCGGGAAGTGTGGCGGGCGATGGCGCCGCCGGTCCACAGCGATTCGTCGTCGGGGTGCGCGTGCACGAACAACAGACGAGGAGGAGCCATGCACCTGTCTTCCTGTTGCGGGACTTCCGGCAGTGTGCGGACGGCCGGTGAGTGGGCCGACCCACTTCAGAGTAGCCAATCGGCTGATCGGTAATATGCGGCTCCGACAATGACTCTGACGCGGAGGTAATCGTGAGTGGTCAAACAGAGGTTCGCGAGTTCCAGGCCGAGACCCGGCAGCTGCTGGATCTCATGGTCCATTCGGTCTACTCGAACAAGGACAGCTTCCTACGTGAACTGATCTCCAACGCATCCGACGCGCTCGACAAGGTCCGATTGGAATCGCTCCAGGACAAGAGCCTCGAGGTGGACACCTCCGATCTGCACATTCAGTTGGACGCCGATCGGGAAGCCCGCACCCTCACGGTGCGCGACAACGGCATCGGCATGTCGCGCGACGACGTCATCGGACTGATCGGCACGCTCGCTCGCTCCGGCACCGCCGAGCTCCGGCGCAAGCTGGCCGAGGTCAAGGATGCGGCTGCCTCCGAGGAGTTGATCGGACAGTTCGGCATCGGTTTCTACTCGACCTTCATGGTCGCCGACCGGGTCACCCTGGTCACCCGTCACGCCGGCGAGGACACCGGGACCCGATGGGAATCGACAGGCGACGGCACGTACACGCTCGACGAGGTGGTCGACGCACCGCAGGGGACCTCTGTGACCCTCGCGCTGAAGCCGGTGGACACCGACGATCATCTGTACGACTACACCGACCCGGCCAAGTTGCGTCAGCTCGTCAAGCGCTACTCGGACTTCATCGCGTGGCCGATCCGGATGGACGTGGAGAAGACGGTCCCCGCGCCGGAGACCGATGGTGACGACGACACCGAGGCCGAGCCGACCACCGAGATCGTCAGCGAGACCATCAACTCGCAGAAGGCGTTGTGGGCCAAATCCTCCGACGAGGTGACCGAGCAGGAGTACCACGAGTTCTACCGTCACGTCAGTCACGCCTGGGATGAGCCGCTCGAGGTCATCACGCTGAAGGCGGAGGGCACCTTCGAGTACCAGGCGCTGCTCTTCATCCCGACGCAGGCGCCCTTCGACCTGTTCATGCGGGAACGGACCTCGGGCGTTCAGCTCTACGTCAAGCGCGTCTTCATCATGGACGACTGCGAGGAGCTCATCCCGGAGTACCTCCGCTTCGTGAAGGGCGTGGTCGACGCGTCCGACCTGTCGCTCAACGTCTCGCGAGAGATCCTGCAGCAGGACCGCCAGATCAGGGCGATCCGTCGCCGACTCACCAAGCGAGTGATCTCGACGGTCAGCGACATGCGCGGCTCGCGGCCGGATGACTACCGCACGTTCTGGCAGAACTTCGGCCGGGTGTGGAAGGAGGGGCTGGTCAACGACCTCGACAATCGAGATGCCGTCCTCAAGGCGTCGTCGTTCGAGTCGACGGATTCCGCTGAGGATCTCACCACGCTGGCCGACTATGTCGCGCGGCTGCGCGGTGGGCAGGACACCATCTATTACATGACGGGCGAGACCCGCCAGCAGATCGAGAACTCACCGCACATCGAGGCGTTTCGTGCGAAGGGGATCGAGGTCCTCCTGCTGACCGATCCGGTGGACGAGATGTGGGTGACCAGCGGTCTGGAGTTCGAGGGCAAGTCCTTCACCTCGATCGCCAAGGGTGCGGTGGACCTCGACGATGTCGATGCCGCGTCGACCGACGACGCCGACACCGAAAAAGCCAAGGCGGACAAGGAAAAGCAGGCCGAGGAGTTCTCGGGCCTGCTGGACTGGCTCGCCGAGACCCTCTCCGAGGATGTCAACGAGGCTCGTATCTCGTCCCGGCTCACGGAGTCGGCGGCATGCCTGGTCGGCGACACGTTCTCGATGTCGCCGCAGCTGGAGAAGCTCTATCGTGCGTCGGGGCAGGAGCTACCGAAGACGAAGCGGGCCCTCGAGATCAACGCGGGTCATCCGCTGATCGCCGGTTTGAACGACGCCTTCCGGTCCTCCGACGACCACGAGCCCCTCACTGCGACAGCGAAATTGATCTATGGAATGGCGGTGATCGCCGAGGGAGGTGAGCTCGGCGATCCGGCCGAGTTCGCCAAGTTGCTCGCAGGCACACTGACCGAGTCGCTCGGTTCCGCGTCCTGAGGGCTCAGACCTGCGGACCGGCCGGGACCCCGTTACGCGCGGTGCACCTGGCCGGTCAGCGGATGTCCCGACGGTAGGTCGAGCAGCAGCCCGACGCCGTCGAGTGGTTCGCCATGCGGCGCCTCGACGGCGACACCCGGCACTGCGCCGCCGAGCAGTTCGACGAACCGTGTTCGGATCTGCTCGTTGCGGGTCAGCACCTGACCCATCCAGCTGACCCGCGCCTGCTCGTCGCGCCGGTGCCCGCTGCGGCGCAGTGCGGCCGAGACCGAGGCGGCCAGCTCAGCGGCCGCCCGGTCGTTGATCGCGAGAGCGACCTGGTCACCGGCGCGGGCCGCATCGTCGACCGCCTTGGCGAATCCGGCGGTACGACGCACCCGATCGCTGTCTCCCTGCAACGCCATGTAGAGCTCGGGCAGCGGTCCGAACCGTTCGCGCGCCGACGACTCGAGTCGGGTTTCGGGCCCTCGGCCGTCGAAGGAGCGCAGGGCCGCCTCGAGACCTGCCCGTCCGATCCAATATGCGCTCCCGGCATCGCCGACCAGGTGGCCCCAGCCGTCCACACGCGCGGTGCCGGACCGGCCGACCCCGAGGGTGACGACACCGGTGCCCACCGCCGTCACGGCGCCGAGCGACAGGCCGTTGGCCGCGAGGTACGCCGACACCGAGTCGTGGGCCAGCGCGACCGAACCGATGCCGAGGTCGGCCACCGCGTCTCGAAGCTCCTCCGGGCGCGTCGCGTCCGGGGTGAGCCCTGAGACGCCTGCCGCCAATTCGTCCACCGAACTTCCTGCCGCAGCGAGTATTTCGCTTGCCGCACGGGCGATCTGCGGGACCACCGGCCGGTCGGTCCGGATTGGTCCCGCGGCGTGATCGGTGCTCGACGTCTGACCGACGATCCGCACGCGAGTCCCGGTCTGCCCACCGTCGAGCAGGATACGTCGTGCCATGACCGTCCGATCTCCGTGTGGCTTTGTGCCGGTGTCGGGTCACCGGCACTCACGGGTCAAGCTACCCGGCCTGCAGGCCCGTTCCAACGGCCGGCGACTGCGCGTCAGGCAGCCGAGTCGGTGGCTACCGTCAGCGGGACCAGCTCCACGTCGTTCGCACGATGGATCGGGTGCAGGGTCACGCCATGGCGGACGGCGTCGTCGGTCAGTACGCGTGCCCAGGCCATGTCGTCATCGGTCACACCGTCGCTGCCCGGCCGGGACAGCAGCAGGGCGACGGACAGATCCGGCATCTCTGCGAGTGTCTCCGCCAGACGGCTCATCAGGATGTCGGAGAGAAACGGGTCAGGACTCGTGGGAATCGGCAATTGGTTCAGTGCGGGCGCCTGGAGGTGATCGGCGTCGATGAACGTGAACCACAACAGGACTTCGGAGAAGCCGAGCGGCTCCATCAGCAGACGCCAGCGTCGGTGGAGGTCGACGGCCGTGTAGATGGGATCGTGGGCGGTACTGATGTCGGGTCGCGCAGAGTTGTCATGTGTCATGCCGCGATCATTCACCGCCCGGCACGGATGTGAGATCGGCCATCCACAGGTCTCGCGGCCTGTGGATATGGGTGTGGCGCGGCACGCCGAGGTGAAGCAGCGGCGGTCGAATGCAACACTTGGGGCATGGGCGCCCTCACGCCGTTGGCGATCAAGATCGGTTCCATCAGTTGGATGCCACGACTGCTACCGCAGATCGTCGTGGTCGACAGTGCGGTGCAACGGATCACCGGCCAGAAGTACGGTTTGCTCGACATCGGTGGACTGCCGAACATCACGCTGCGGGTCGCCGGCAGACGCAGTGGGGTGGTGCGGTCGACCCGCCTGCTGGCGGTGCCGACCGAGAACGGCTGGCTGATCGCCGGATCGTATTTCGGGGGGCCACGTATGCCGCAGTGGGTCTTCAATCTGCGCTCCGCGGACACCGCCGAGGTCGGCCATCATGGGCAGTACGAGACGGTGACGTGGCGCGAGCTCGACGGCGACGAACGCGGCAAGGCGTGGGCGAGGATGGTCGAGGTCTGGCCCAACTTCGACCTCTACGTCGCACGAACAGAGCGTGAGATCCCGGTCTTCCTGCTCGAGCCGGTCGCTCTGGTCTGATGCGGGTGCGGGACCGCCCGCCGGGGAGAGACCCGCGGCGGACGGTGGCTCCGCGCTCAGGCGCCCCGGAACTCCGGGGGCCGCTTCTCGAACACGGCGCTGATGGCTTCGGTGAGGTCGTCGCTCGGCAGGAAGGCAGAGTTCCACGCCGCGACGTACCGGAGGCTGTCGTCGACGGCCGGGCGCCGGCTGTGATCGAGCACCGACTTCACGCCCTGCACCACCAACGGCGGATTCGCGGCGATCTCGGCTGCGGTCGCTCGCGCCGCGGCCAGCACGCCGTCGCGATCCGGTAGGACATCGTTCACCAGTCCGATCCGCAACGCGTGATCGGCGTCGATGTCCTTGCCGGTCAGCGCGAGTTCACGCAGATGTCCGTCGCCGATGATCTGGGGCAGGCGTGCGAAGCTGCCGACATCGGCGACCATGGCCACCTTGACCTCGCGCACGCTGAACTTGGCGTCGGCAGCCGCATACCGGATGTCGGCTGCACTGATCAGGTCGACGCCGCCACCGATGCACCAGCCCGACACCGCCGCCACGACGGGCTTGCGGCAGTCGGCCACGGCCGAGATCGCGCCCTGCATGCGACGCACCATGTCGTGGAACTCGGTCCGCGGACGCGCTTTGGCGCCTTCGGCGAGCACCGTTCCGAGGTCGCCCGCCATCGCCGGAAGGTCGAGACCGTAGGAGAAGTGAGATCCCGCTCCGGTCAGGACGATCGCGCGCACGTCGTCGTCACGATCGAGCTGCGCACAGATCTCGGGGAGTTCGCGCCAGAAATCAGGCCCCATCGCGTTGCCCTTACCCGGCCCTGTCAAGGTCACCTCCGCGACGAACTCGGAGATCGAGACCTCGAACGCATTCCACTGTTGATCGTTCATGGTGGTGAGGCTACCGGGCGGTGCGATCGGGCACAGTGGCGGTCAGATCGACAATCGGCACGCCTGGCCCACGTCCAGAACGCGGAGGGCGCGTCCCTGACCCAGCCACAACGCGCACGACAACGCCAGATCGACGACCAGTTCGTCCGACAGGACGGTGCAACACCGTTCCCAGAAGTGCTCGTCTTCGCGCAGACCTATGTGATCGGTCGCGAATCGATGGGCGAAGTCCGCTGCGACGCGTTCACCATCGGAGTACCCGGGCCAGGTGGCCCACTCGCCGACATGACGATAGAACTCTTCGTCGAGCCCGCTGGCCTCGGCGCGGGTGTTGCGGCACACGGCGCATTCGTTGTGACCCGCGATCACCATTCGTGCCAGCTCGCGAGTGCGCGGGTCGAGCCGGCTCTTGTTGTAGACCGCGTCGGCATAGGAGCCGAGCGCACCTCCGAGCGCCGGCGAGAGGCCGAGCCACCCGATGATGTCGTCGTCTGCGAAGTCGCCGATCCGTGCCATGGCGCAAGCCTAGCAAGAACGAGAACGTGTTCTCGTTCGATCACGATGGTCGTCACCGACACCATGAGGTGCTTCGCCGGTGGGATAGCGTGGGTTTTCGGGCCCTGTCGAACAGTGCGAGGTGAACGATGAGCGGGTACATCACCGAGGAGATCCCGGCCGAGGAGTTGACGCGGCAGATCGAGCGGGCGAGGGAGATCGGCGACAGTGTGCGCTCCCTGGTCGCCGCGACGGTGGTGACGGACGTCGACGACGACGATCTCGCCGAAGCGCGTCGGCACATCGATGCGGCCACGGAGATCCTCGAGCGACGCCGGATCGATGCGTCGTTCGGCTTGCGCTTCAACTCCGATGGGCGGCTGCGGAACTGGGGAAATGCGGTGGAGGGTATCCGCAATCCGATCGCACCGCCCGTCGAGTTCCACGCCGAGCCCGACCACGTCTGGTCGGAGTTACACCTCGGACCGCAGTACGAGGGCCCTCCCGGGTTGGTGCACGGTGGGGTCATCGCACTCATTCTCGATCAGGTTCTCGGCAATGCGGCAGTGAATGCTGGGGCGCCCGGCATGACGGGGACCTTGACGATCCGCTACCGGAAGGGGACGCCGCTCGGATCCCTCCGCGTCGAGGGTCGCCTGGACCGCACCGAGGGTCACAAATCGTTTGCCAGCGGGACGATCTCGACTGCCGACGGTCTGTGCGCCGAGGCCGAGGGCATCTTCATCATGCCCCGATGGGCCCGCGGTCTCGACGCGAGCCGGCAGATGGGTGTCGGCGACGCGTGAGCGCGAGCCGTCTACACCGCTGGCCGAGCCTGCATCCCCGCTGGTCGAGTTGTCTGTCACCGCTGGCCGAGCCTGCATCCCCGCTGGTCGAGTAGTCCCGAGCCGCCAGGCGAGGGACGTATCGAGACCACTGCCGCCGTCCCGTCCGGCACGTCGACCCACAGCTGACCGTTCGGGACGAGTACATCCTGCACCCGCACCAGTGCCGCCGCAGCGATCTCTGGATGACGGCCGTCGAAGGCGCCCACCCGAATCGCGAAGGCGAGGTCGAACGGTGGCGTCTGATCCGGCAGCCTGAGTTCTTCGACTGCCGCACAACAGAACTCTATGACTCCCGACGCGATCAGGTCGGTCGACCCGCTGATCGCCCGGCGAATGGCGCGCTCTGATCTGTCGATGGCCAGCACATGGCCGAGTGGTCCGACACGACGCGCCACTTCGCGTGCCGCGGCACCGGGACCGCACCCTACTTCGAGCACTCGAATGCCCGGGCGGAGCGGGAGGGCGTCGACGACGGCGGCCAGACGGTCGGAAAGTGGACGCCGCATCACTCCGCCGGCTTCCGTGGCCCCACCACGCCATACCGTGCGCACACGAAGGCACGATTGCGGTCGACCTCGAGGAGCTCCAGGTCGAATCGCCGTGGGAACAGCGGCCGTCCGGCACCGAGGGTGACCGGAGCGATGGACACGATCACCTCGTCGAGCAATCCGGCCTCGGCGAACTGGCCTGCCAGATCACCACCCCGACAACCCAGATGTCCTTGCCGACCGCTGCCTCGACCAGCGCATCATGATGGTGTTCCGGTGTACCGGAGACGATCCGGATCGACTCCGAGATCGGGGTGAGGTCGCGGTGAGTGAACAGGAAACACGGAATGTCGTACGGCCACGGGTTCCCTTCGGCCATCTCGTGGTCGAGCAGCCATCGGTAGGTCGTCGCGCCCATCACGAGACATCCGATGTCAGCGATGAAGGCGCCGTAGTTCATTGCACCCTCCTCGTCGATCGGCTGTGTGAGAAGCCAATCGAGAGAGTCGTTCTCGTCGGCGAGGTAGCCGTCGAGCGTGCTTGCGGTGTAGTAGCGAACTCTGGTGGGGTTCATGCGAATCCTCCGGATCGATGTCGATGCCACATGATGGGGTCGGGGTCGAGCGGTTGCACATCGATTCCAGCGTCGGCGAGCATCCACCGGACTAATTGGCGACGATGCGCGGAGAAGGTCAGGACGTGTGACCAGATCTGTGACAGGAGAAAGGATTCCGGAGGCTCGCAGATGGCGTCGACGATGCGGTCGGCCCACGCCGCACGCCGCTCGATGTCTCGGGTCAATGCGAGCCATCGGGGCGCGATCTCCTCGTGCAACTCGATCAGTGCAGGCACGTCGTGGGGGCCGTCGAGGCCCGGTTCGTCGGCTCCGTCGATACTTGCCATCCAGGGGGCCTTGTCGGCGACGAGGTGCGTGAGGACGTCGGCGATCGTCTCGTCCGGGCCGGCCCAGGACAGGACACGGTGTCCGGGCAACCGGACCTCGGCATAGGGGGCATCATCGATGTCCTTGGCGGCGGCCAGCAGCGCATCGATGTCGTCGAGATCGTGGCGCACCATCAATGCCACCACATTGCCGGCGGACTCTTCGGACGGCCCGCCGTTGTCGATGTAGAGAACGGTCGGGGAGTGGAAGTGGATGCCGTTCGGTGACGGCAGCCAGTGGCCGTGCTCGGTGCGCGATCCGGAACGGCTCGGCGGATGACCGTATGCCCGGGTGAATGCACGAGCGAAGCCCTCGACCGACTCATACCCCGACGCGAACGCGGTATCGGTGACCGACTGTCCGCGCTGCAACTGCCATGCCGCGCGCTCGAGCATCACGCGCCGTCGGAGTGCGACCGGGGATTCGCCGGTGTGGCGCGCGAGCTGACGACTGAAATGGAACGCCGACGCGTGGGCGCCCGTCGCCATGTCATCGAGCGTGTGGTGTTCGTCGTCGAGTACCGCATCGAGGAGTTCGCGTATCCGGTCGCGACCGGTCTCTGTCATGTGATCAGTATCCGTCGTCGGACGGTCGCCGTGCCCGACCGTTCTTGCTCACCGCGTACCGCGATCGGTCGCGGGCGAGTTGGTCGGGTGTACAAAAACTCGAATATGTCTACTGGATCGTTGACATGGATTCGCGAACACGTCTCTAATGGTCGAGTGACCTACGACACAATCATTCGCAACGGCCTGTGGTTCGACGGAACCGGTGCACCCGCGGCGGTCCGTACCCTCGGCATTCGGGACGGCCAGGTGGCCGTCGTGTCCGTGGACCCGATCGACGAATCCGGGTGCCCTGAGGTGATCGACGCCGAAGGGAAGTGGGTGATGCCGGGGATGGTCGACATCCATACGCACTACGACGTGGAGGTGTTGGCCGAGCCATCGTTGTCGGAGTCGCTGCGGCACGGCGTCACCACCGTGCTCCTCGGATCCTGCTCGTTGTCGACCATCCACGTGGACGGCACCGATGCGGGTGATCTGTTCGGTCGGGTCGAGGCGATTCCCCGTGAGCACGTGATCGAGACGGTCGACCGGCACAAGACATGGTCGGGTCCGAAGGAGTACATCGACGCACTCGAGTCCCGTCCGCTCGGGCCGAACGTGGCAGCCTTCATCGGTCATTCGGATATGCGATCGGCGGTGATGGGCCTCGACCGGGCCACCCGGAAATCGACACGGCCGACGGGGTCCGAGCAGGCGCAGATGGAGCGCTGGCTCGCCGACGCTCTCGAGGTCGGGTTCGTCGGGATGTCGTCACAGCAGTTGCTCTTCGACAAACTCGACGGTGAGACCTGTCGATCGCGTACGTTGCCGTCGACGTATGCCAAACCGCGCGAGCTCCGCAGGTTGAAGGCGCTGCTACGGAAGTCCGGTCGCATCCTGCAGGCGGGACCTGATATCACCAATCCGGTGAATGTCGGGTCCCAGGCGTTCAGGTCCCTTGGCATCGGTCGTCCGCATCTCAAGACGAGCCTGCTCTCGGCCGCCGACATCAAGGCGAATCCGTACGCGATCAAGATCATGGGTCCGCTCGCGGCACTGGTCAACCGTCTCGGCGGTGACTTCCGCTGGCAGCACCTCCCGGTCCCATTCGAGGTGTACGCCGACGGCATCGATCTGGTCATCTTCGAGGAGTTCGGTTCGGGGGCCGCCGCCTTGCACCTCAGGGACGCGATCGCGCGCGACGAGCTACTGCGTGACGAGGAATATCGCAGGCGGTTCCGCAAGGACTACGAATCCAAATACGGGGTGCGCGTGTGGCATCGGGACTTCTTCGACGCCCAGATCGTCGGGTGCCCGGACGAATCGGTGATCGGTAAGTCGTTCGGTCAGGTCGGCCTGGACCGTGGCGGCCTTCACCCGGTGGACGCATTCCTGGACCTCGTACTCGAACATGGCGCCGACTTGCGCTGGCGGACCACGATCTCCAACCACCGTCCCGAGGTGCTGAAGCAGATGGCTCGTGAGCCGGGCATCCAGCTGGGATTCTCGGATGCGGGCGCCCATCTACGGAACATGGCCTTCTACAACTTCGGCCTGCGGTTGTTGCGACATGTCCGCACGGCGGAGCTGGCGGGCGAACCCTTCCTCGACACCGCCGCCGCCGTGCACCGGATGACCGGCGAACTCGCGGACTGGTATGGCATAGACGCGGGTCATCTGCGCCCGGGTGACCGCGCGGATCTGATGATCATCGATCCGGAGCGTCTCGACGAGTCGCTCGACGAGTATGCCGAGGCGCCGGTGCAGGCATACGGCGGCCTCTCCCGCATGGTGAACCGCAATGACGACACTGTCATCGCCGTTTTCGTCAGCGGACGCAAGGTGGTCGACAACGGCGTACCCACCGACATCGTCGGGAGCGTCCGGACCGGACAGTTCCTCCGACATGGCCGCCAAGGGCCTGCCGTACCCGATGAGTCGCTGCCCGCCGTGCCCGCCACCGATTCGGGACTCGCCGATGTCCGCTGAGACCGTCACCGAGCGCGACTCGGCAGCCATCGTTCGCGGACTCTGGTCGGCTCTCGCGCAACGGGATTGGGATGCGGTGATGCCATTCTTGGCGGACGACTGCATCTATGTGGACATGCCGTACGGCCCCACTCTGGCGGCCCGCGGTCCGCACGACATCGTCAAGCGGATCAAGGTCGGGTTCGAACCGCTGGTGGCGTACACCAACCACGATGGTGTGCTGGTCGCAGACGGCGATGACGTGATCTACGAGCACTCCGAACGATGGGAGTGGGGCACGGGCGAGGTCGCGGTGCTCCCGTTCGTCACGGTCCACCGGGTCGTCGACGGCAAGGTGACCTTGTGGAAGGACTACTGGGACGCCGCCACCTTGATCAATTCGGCGCCGCCGACGTGGATGGACGATCTCGCGAAGGCGGATACGAGCTGGGTGTTCGACGCCACCGGCCTGATCTGACAAGTCGCCGGCACCAGCCGCATCGTCAGTCGCGGTTCAGGCGCGGTAGCAACGCCTTGGTCTTGACGTCGGTCCATCCCGGCGGTTCCAGCATTGCCGCCCACGCATACGGGATGGCCGACATGTAATCGTGCCCGTGGCCGTCGGGAACGCTGACGGCCACGGCCATGTCAGCCGAGACCTGCAGGAACGACACGAACGGTATCCACCGCGTCGAGGACAGGACGTCGCGGCCACGGGGCTCGGCCAGCCAGTCCGGTTCGTTGAGGATCAGGTCAGGATTCCACCACGTGATGGGATCACTCGCATGCTGGAGATAGACGATGCGTGACGGATTCCACGGCGCGTCGGGGTGGCCGAGATCCTGCTGATCGGCGATGAAACGAACCTGAGCGCCGTTGTCGTAGATCGGTTGCCACTGTGGTGATCCCGCATCACGATTGGCGGACGTGTCCTTCCAGAGTGTGTTGTTGAAGGTAGGGCCGCTGAACAGCGCGCCGTCGGTGCGGGCCGCGAGTGCCGGGATGCTGCCGAACGCGGCCTCACCCGCAAACGATCCGAGGCTCTCACCGAACACGACGAGCTTGGGTCGGTCGGCCTCCGGTATGGCGGTGACGCGTTCGGACACTGCCTCGAACAGCGCGCGGCCCGCTTGCCGCGCGCGTTCCTTGTCGACGAGGAAGGAGAGCCAGCTCGGCAGATACGAGTACTGCATGCTCACGGTCGCGATGTCACCGTTGTACATGTACTCCAGCGAGTCCACGGTCGCCTTGTTCACCCAACCACTGCCGGTGGTGGAGGCGACCGCGACGATCTCGCGTTGCAATCCGCCGGTGCGCACCAGTTCGTCGGCTGCCAATTCCGCGTTCTCACGGATACTGTCCCCGGACTCCAAACCGGCGTACACCCGGATGGGTTCCGTTGCGGGAGCACCGTTGAACTGCGTCAACGCACCCACATCGGGACCCCGGGAGACAAAGACCCGGCCCTCCCGTCCGAGCGAGTCCCAGGTGACAAGCGAGCCTGGGCCACCGGAACGCAGTGCGGACGTCGGAGGGGAGTTGTCGGCTTTCGTCTCCTCGTTCGCCGCGGCGAAACTCGCGTTGAGCCACTGCATCGAGTACTTGGCGACGACGCCGTTGAGCACGAACACCGTGAGGAGCGCTACCAGACCTGCGCCGATCACGGCCGAGATGCGAGGGGGAGCAACGCGATTGAGCTGACGTACCGACCAGCGCACGGCATAGGCAAAGGCCTGGCCGAGTGACATCAACAGCACGAAGACGATCACGGCGATGACGGCGATGGCCGGAAAGGCCGTCCAGGGCAGGTGCCCGACGTCCATGAGGTCGCGGATGTCGGACTGCCACTGAGAGAACCAGATGAGCATCAGCACGGTCCCGACGATCGCGACGCCCGCGAGGATGAGCCACGACCGACGGCTCGCACTGCGCCACGGCTCGTCACGCGAGATCATGAAGCGCGCCAGCCAGGCGAAGAACACACCGATGCAATAGCCCAGTGCGGCCGACGCCCCACTCACGAGTCCCTGGAACAGGGCGCCGCGCGGCAGAAGCGACGGCGTCATCGACAACCAGACGAAGACGAGGGCCACCGCCATGCCGGTGAAGGCGTAGCGCTGGCGATGGCGATACCACCAACCTCGGGCCTGCGTCGGCTCGACCGGATCGCCCAGCGCGGAGTCGGTGTCGGTCGTCTTCTCGCTGTCGAGTGTCACCGGGTGTGCTCCTGCAATCGTCGGAGCAGTAACAGTATCAGCGCAGACAGCGCCGGTGAGGTACCTCAGCTCAGGCGATTTCCGGTTTCCGGATCGAAGAGGTGGACGGCATGATCCGACTGAAAGAGGCGAACTGCCTCCCCGAGCTTGGCCGGCGCACGGTGCGGAGATCGGGCGACGAGGGTGACTGGATCACCGTCGAGCGTGGCGATCGACGGATCGTCGACCTTCGCGTAGAGATAACTCTCGCTGCCCAATTCCTCGAGGAGTGCTACGTCGGCGCCGATGCCGCGGTCGCCGCCGATCGCCAGATGCTCGGGCCGGATACCGACGATCACCGTCGACAGCCCGGAGCCGCGCAACAACCCCTTCGCCTCGTCGTCCAGATCGACAGTCGCACCGGCGATCGAGATGGATCCATCGGTGACGGGTGCGGTGAACAGGTTCATGGCGGGAGAGCCGATGAAGCCGGCGACGAAGGCATTGACAGGTTTGTCGTAGAGGTCAGCAGGGGTGGCGAACTGTTGGAGAGCACCGTCTTTGAGGACGGCGACGCGGTCGCCCATGGTCATGGCCTCGACTTGGTCGTGGGTGACGTAGACGGTGGTGGTGCCGAGACGTCGTTGCAGGGCGGCGATCTGAGTGCGGGTCTGCACCCGAAGTTTCGCGTCGAGGTTCGACAGCGGTTCGTCCATGCAGAAGACCTGGGGTTCGCGGACGATCGCGCGGCCCATGGCGACGCGCTGGCGTTGCCCGCCTGACAGTTTGGCGGGTTTGCGGTCGAGGTAGTCGGTGAGGTCGAGGAGCTTGGCGGCCTCGGCGACCTTCTTCTTGCGTTCGTCGGTGGGGATGCCGCGCATCTTGAGTGCGAAGCCCATGTTCTCCCCGACCGTCTTGTTGGGGTAGAGGGCGTAGTTCTGGAAGACCATGGCGATGTCGCGGTCTTTGGGGGCGACGCCGACCATGTTGTGGCCACCGATGCGGATCTGGCCGGAGTCGATCTCCTCGAGGCCGGCAAGCATGCGCAGGGCGGTGGATTTGCCCGAGCCCGAGGGGCCGACGAGGACGACGAACTCGCCGTCATTGATGTCGAGGTTGAGGCGGTCGACGGCGAGTTTGTCGGCGCCGGGGTAGACGCAGCATGCGTCGTCGTAGGTGATGGAAGCCATGATGGTTCTCCTGGATTCGAGGGAAGTGGGGTGGCTACTTGATGGCGCCGAACGACAGACCGCGGACGAGTTTGTTCTGGGCGATCCAGCCGCAGATCACGACCGGCAAGGCGGCCAGCACCGACGCGGCCGACAGTTGCGCCCAGTAGAGTCCTTGCCCGGACATGAAGCCGGTGAGGAACACCGGCATGGTCTGGGCGTTGACGGCGGTCATGTTGACGGCGAAGAAGAATTCGTTCCACGAGAAGATCACGCAGATCAATGCGGTCGCCGCGATGCCGGGTGAGATCAGTGGCAGGATCACCTCGCGGACCGAGGTCCACAGGCTGGCACCGTCGATGCTGGCGGCCTCCAACAGTTCGCCCGGGACCTCGAGGAAGAACGACCGCATCATCCACACCGCGATGGGCAGGTTCATCGCTGTGTAGAGGATGATCAGTGTCCAGATGTTATCGAGCATGCCGATGCGGCCGACGATCACGTACAGCGGGATGATCGCGGCGACGATCGGCAGCATCTTGGTGCTGATGAAGAAGAACAGGGCGTCCTGGGTATTGCGTACCGGACGGAGTGACAGCGCGAAGGCTGCCGGTACACCCAGCGCCAGCACCAGAATCGTCGAGACGATGGTCGCGAACAACGAATTCAGCAGAGGTGTGCCGATCCCGGCGTCGAACACCTCCTTGAACTGTTGCAAGGTCGGCGTGAAGATGAACGTCGGTGGGTTGGTTGCCGCGTCGCTTTCTTTCTTGAACGCCGTCAACACCATCCACAACACCGGAAAGAAGAAGCCCAGCGCGAGGATCCAGGTGAACACGGTGAGCAGTACGCCGCGCGGATTGCGCCGGCGGGAGATCTCCACACCATCGATGGTGCTCGACGACGCGCGAGACCCGGTCGTGGTACTCATCAGACTGCCTCCTCGTTCCCGGTGAAGCTCTTGAAGATCAAGCGCAGGGCCAGTGAGGCTACGACGATCGTGCCGATGACGGTGACCACGCCCATTGCGGCCGCCTGGCCGATGTCGAAGCCGAGGAAGGCCCGTTGGTAGATGTAGAACGGCAGGTTCGCCGAGGACACCCCCGGACCGCCGGAGGTCATCATGTACACCGCGTCAAAGGTGTTCACCAAGTAGATGGCACCGAGGACCGCGCCGAGTTCGATGAACCGTCGCAGATGGGGCAGTGTCAATTCACGGAACAACCGAAGGCTCGTCGCGCCATCGACCCGCGCCGCCTCGGTGATGTCATTTGGCATCGACTGCAGTCCTGCGAGGATCAGCAGCATCATGAACGGCGTCCACTGCCAGACCAATTCGGCGATCACACTCATCAACGGGTACTGGCTGAGCCAGTCGGTGTGAACGCCGAACGGGCTCAATGCCCAGTTGACCAGACCGTTGGTCGGGGAGAGCAGGCTGGTCTTCCAGAGCAGCGCGGCGGCCACCGGGGTCACCAGGAACGGGGTGATCAGCAGCGTGCGAACGATCCCGCGGCCCAGGAACTTCCGATCCAACAGCAACGCAAAGATCAGTCCCAGGATCACCGACACGATCACCGTGCCCACGATCAACAGGATCGTGTTGAGGGTGACCCGCCAGAACTGCGCGTCGGTGAACACAGCTGTGTAGTTGTCGAACCCGACGAAACTCCGTGAGCCCGGACGGACGAGGTTCCAGGACTGGGTGGAATAGAAGAGAGTGAACAGGAAGGGGATCTGCGTCACCACGATCATGAAGATCAGTGCCGGCAGCAGCGGTCCCCGTCTGCGCCATCCCTCGGCGCGTGAGATGTGATCTCGCCGTGAGGTCGTCGGCGGTTCGGACCGTGGTTGTGGATCAGCCCCGGGTTGGGCGAGTGCGGTGGCCACGTCTCACCTCTCCTTCTGGTAGGTCTTGCCGACCGTCTCGGCGTACTTCTGACTCTGTTCGAGTGCCTGGTCGACACTGATCTGCCCGGCGATCGCCGCCGAGATCTGCTGGCTGACACGGGTGCCGAGATCCTGGAACTCCGGTATCGACAGGAATTGGATACCTGTATAGGGGACCGGTTTCACGGTCGGCTTGAGCTGATCCGCCGTGGTCATCGCCGACAACGTCGCATCTGCGAACGGTTCTGAGATGGCCTGGTAGGCGGGCAGTTGGTAGGTCGACATGCGGCTACCGGGCGGGATGTGACTGGCGCCGAGGGTGTCGGCGACATGCTGAATGTAGGCGCGGTTGGTCATCCAGTCGATGAACTTCCACGCGTCGTCGCGTTTCTCACTGCTCGTCGGTATGCCGAGCGACCAGGTGTAGAGCCAGCCGTTGTCGGACTTGGCCATCGAGGGTGCCGGCAGGTACCCCACGTTGCCTGCGATCGTCGACGTGTCCGGACTCTCGAGGACGGAGACCGCCGACGTGGCGTCGTACCACATCGCGGCCTGACCCTGCGACAGCAGATTGCCGCACTCCTGGAACCCTGACGAAGCGGCTCCGGGCTCGCCGGACTTCCGAACGGTGTCGACGTAGAACTTCACTGCCGCCTCGACTTCCGGACTGGTCAACTGGGCGTTCCAGTCCTCGTCGTACCAGCGTCCGCCGAATGCGTTGATGACCGTGTTCAGCGGCGCCATGAGCTCACCCCAACCCGGTTTGCCGCGTAGGCAGATCCCGGAGACACCGTTCGTGGTGAGCTTGGCTGCGGCATCGGCGACCTGCGGCCAGGTGGGTTTCGCCGGCAGGGACACCCCTGCATCGGCGAACATCTTCTTGTTGTACATGAGGAACGACGACTCGCCGTAGAACGGAGCGGAGTACATCGAACCCTTGTACGAGAGAGCGGTTTTGAGAGTCGGAACAAAGTCGTCCGCGGCATACGTGGGGTCGGCGTCCATGTACGGCGTGAGATTGACGAGCCAACCGTTCTCGGCCCACATCGGCGTCTCGTAGTTGCTGATCATCACCACATCGAACTCTCCGCCGCCGGTCGACACCGAGGCGGTGATCTTGGCCCTCGCCTCGTTCTCCGACAGGGTCACGAACTTGAGCTTGACGCCCGGGTTCTGCTGTTCGAACTGGCTGGACAACTTGACGGCGTCCTGCATCTGGGAATTGGAGACCATCGCGATGGTCAGCGCGTCGCTGCCGCCGTCGGTGAGAGAGCCGGCCCCGGAGCATGCCGTGCTCACCATCGCCAGGGCGGCGGCGATACACACCGCAACCGTTCTGCCGCGGCGCGCGACCCTGCCGGTGCGCCGGGCAGGCTTCGGTTCTTCGGCCATCAGTGATCACCTTTCTTCTGGGCGACAAGCCATTCGGCGGTGGAGATGTCGGTGACGAGAATCGTGGCGTAGCCGCCGCGGAGCGCGCCGAGGATGGAGTCACGGCGGTGTTCGCCACCGGAGACGAGGATGGACGTGGGGCAGGCACGCACGGAGTCGAGCGGGACCGACACGGTCCGGTCGGCCAGGGAGGAGTCGACCGCGGTGCCGTGGGCGTCGTAGAAGCGGCCGCCGATCTCACCGACCGCGCCGAGCTCCTCGAGCTCGTCGAGCACGACCGCATCGATGAACGCGCCTTCGAAAAGGGTGGTCGAAGTGGAGACCGACCCGACGCCGAACAGCATCACATCTGCCGACCGGGCAGCCGACAATGACTGTGAGAGAATCGAATCCCGCTGCAAGGCGGATACGGTCTCGGGGTCGGCGTAGAGAGGTGCGACAAGTCGCATCGGCTGTGCGTGCAGTCGGTCGGACAGGCGGGACAGTGCGTGGTCGACGCCGGTGTGGTACTCGACAGATGTCATCGAACCGTCCATCTGGACAACCCGCCTGCACGAGGAGTTGGCCGGCATGGCGTCGGCAACGGCCACCTGCTCGGGGCCCCACGTGAAGCCGAGGACGTCGGTCGGCTGGACGCGGCGACCGAGGACCGAAGCGCCGGCCCGGCCCAGCGCCGCGTTGCCTGTCGCGGTGCCATCGGCGAGTTCATCGATGACGAGCACCTCGTCGAGACCGAATGCGTTCTCGACGAGACGCTCCACCTCGGTGTGGATGGACGCGTTGAGATGCGCGGGCGCGGTCACCGTGACCTGCACCAGGCCCTGTGCTCGAGCGCGGGCGACAAGCCGCCCGGCAGTGGGGCGGGAGACACCCAACCGAGACGCGATCTCGGCCTGGGTGAGTCCTTCGAGGTGATACATGGTCGCCGCGCGCACCAGGAGCCGCAGGTCGTGGCCGGCGTCGGGGGTGGTCTTCGCGGGAGCCGTCATCGGATATACCTCACGGTCGCTCGTGAGCATCTGCTCACTAGCCGGGAATATGCTCAGTACGCTAACATCGCCTCTGTGATGTACGCAACAACCGATGTCGAGAGTGATCTGGGTGCCCGCACGATGCGCGCGAGTGTTCTGCACCCGGGTGGCGGACTGACTGTCGAGGAGCGCCCTGTCCCGAGTCCTGGTCCCGGCGAAGTCCTGATCCAGGTCAGTGCGGTGGGAGTCTGCGGGTCCGACGCTCACT
Organism: Gordonia sp. SID5947; assembly: GCF_009862785.1. Taxonomy (NCBI): domain Bacteria; kingdom Bacillati; phylum Actinomycetota; class Actinomycetes; order Mycobacteriales; family Gordoniaceae; genus Gordonia; species Gordonia sp. SID5947. Next base: position 761,498 of record NZ_WWHU01000001.1, read on the forward strand.
ACATGCGCCACGGACGCATCGGAACCCATGTGGTCGAGGCGCCGTTGATCCTCGGACACGAGGCGGCCGGACAGATCGTGGCGGTGGGGTCTGGAGTCGCAGGGTCGCGGATCGGCAGGCGGGTCTCGATCGAGCCGCAGACGCCGGATCCGACGACGTCCGAGTCGCGCCGCGGTCTCTACAACCTCTGTCCGCACATGCGGTTCTTCGCCACGCCTCCGGTCGACGGTGCGCTCTGTGAGTACGTCACCATCGGTGCTTCGTTCGCCCACGATGTGCCCGACACCGTCAGCGATGATGCTGCCGCGCTCTGTGAACCGCTGTCGGTCGGGATCGCGGCAGTCCGTAAAGCGGCTCTCGGAATGGGGGATTCGGTGATGATCGCCGGTGCGGGACCCATCGGCCTGATGTGTGCGCAGGTCTCTCGGGCGGTGGGGGCCACCAGAATCGTCGTGAGCGAGCCAGATCCGGCCCGGCGCAGCGGTGCCGCCCGGTTCGGGGCGACCGAGATGATCGAGCCCGGGTCTCCGGTGCTCCCCGTCGACGCGTTCATCGATGCCAGCGGTGTGGAGGCCGCAGTGGTGGCGGGTATCGCCGCGTTGCGGCCCGCCGGACGGGCGGTACTGGTCGGGATGGGTGCCGACGAGATGACGTTGCCTGTGACGGTCATCCAGAACCGTGAGATCGTCTTGACCGGCGTGTTCCGGTACGCGAACACGTGGCCGACCGCGATCTCGTTGATCACCTCCGGACGTTTGGATCTCGACGCGATGGTCACCGGTAGGTTCGGTCTCGACGACGCACGCGCCGCACTCGAGGCCGATCGCACTCCCGGCAGCATCAAGGCAATCATCCATCCGGGCATGCCTCGGTGCGAATCGTCGTCGGGGACCGGGACCACCACGAAGGGACGTGACAGGTGACCGACGCATCTGAGTTGAGCCAATCGCAGCTGCCGTTCGTCGTCGGAACTCCGACCCCGCAGTACGACCGGGCGCGGTTGCGTACCGGCATCGTGCATTTCGGGGTCGGCGGATTCCATCGGGCGCACCAGGCCATGTATCTCGATCGTTTGCTCGCCACAGGTGGTGACGACGCGCTCGCCTGGGGCATCTGCGGTGTCGGTGTGCGGCCGGCGGACGCAGCAATGCGCGATGCGCTGATTCCGCAGGACGGTCTGTACAGCTTGACCCTCAAACACCCTGAGGGTGGTGTCGAGACGACGGTGATCGGCTCCATCGCCGACTATCTCTACGCGCCCGACGACCCGGAGCGCGTCGTCGAGCGCCTGGCATCGCCCGATACCGAGATCGTGTCGCTGACGGTGACCGAAGGGGGCTACAACTTCTCCCCGACGACCGGAGAGTTCGACACAGAGAATCCCGAGATCGTCGCCGATCTTGCCGATGATGCCGTTCCGCGAACAGTTTTCGGCCTGGTGACCGAGGCCTTGCGGCGGCGGCGTGCCCAGGGCGTCCCGTCGTTCACCGTGATGTCCTGCGACAACATCCAGGGAAATGGTGATGTGGCGAAATCGACGTTTCTCGCATTCGCGCGGCTCAAGGATGCAGAACTGGCCTGCTGGATCGAAGAGCACACCCGGTTCCCGAACTCGATGGTCGACCGGATCACTCCGGCCACTCCGCCGGACCTGCGCGCCGAGGTGCGATCCCGGACCGGGATCGATGACCGCTGGCCGGTGGTCGCCGAACCGTTCACCCAGTGGGTGCTCGAGGACGACTTCTCCATGGGGCGACCGCGGTTGGAAGATGTCGGTGTGCAGGTGGTCGACGACGTCACGCCCTACGAGCTGATGAAACTCCGGTTGCTCAACGCGGGCCATCAGGCGCTCTGCTACTTCGGATACCTTCTCGGCTATCGATATGTTCACGACGCGACGTCGGACCCGCTGATCGCCACTCTGCTGCGTCGCTATATGTCCGAGGAGGGGCGGCCGACGCTGCGCGCGGTCCCCGGTGTCGATCTCGACGATTACACCGAGACCCTGATCACGCGGTTCTCGAATCCGGCGATCGCCGACACGATTGCGCGGCTGTGTCAGGACTCGTCCGACCGGATCCCCAAATGGCTGGTACCGGTCATCCGAGAGCGAATCGCCGCCGGTGGCGACGTCACGCTGGCGGCTGCAGTGGTCGCCAGTTGGACCCGGTACGCCGAGGGCACCGACGAGCAGGGTGATCCGATCGAGGTGGTCGATCCGCTGTCCGAACTGCTCGTGACCCGTGCACGCCGATCACGAAGCGAGCCGCTCGCCTTCGTCGCCGACGAGTGGCTGTTCGGCGACCTCTCCGAGGAGGAGGTGTTCACGAATCCGTATCTGGCAGCACTTGATTCGCTTCGGGTGCGGGGAGCGCGCGCGACACTGGAAGGAGTGCTCGGATGAGTCTGGTTGCTGGGGTCGATTCGTCCACCCAATCGTGCAAGGTCGTGGTGTGCGATGCCGAGACCGGCGTGATCGTCCGGGTGGGCAAGGCGGCGCACCCGGCGGGGACCGAGGTGAACCCGGAGCACTGGTGGACTGCGCTCGAGAATGCGGTCCGCGCAGCCGGTGGGCTCGACGACGTCGACGCGATGTCGATCTCCGGACAGCAACACGGCCTGATCTGTCTCGACGGTGCCGGCGAGGTGATCCGGGATGCGCTGTTGTGGAACGACACCCGATCGGCGTCGAGTGCCGCAGCCCTTGTCGACGAGCTGGGCGGCGCCGACGAGTGGGCGGCGCGGGTCGGCGTGGTCCCGGTCGCCGCGATCACCGCGGCCAAGTTGCGGTGGGTCGCCGACAACGAACCCGATGTCGCAGACGCGACCGCCGCGGTCTGTCTGCCACACGACTGGTTGACCTGGCGGCTGCGCGGAGCCGATGGGATCGAGACGCTGGTGACGGACCGAAGCGATGCCTCCGGCACCGGATACTTCGCAGCCGCCGACAACTCGTACCGGCCAGAACTTCTCGAACTCGCCTTCGGAGGCCGGCGGCCGGTGCTGCCCCGGGTGCTGGAACCGAACGCCTCGGCGGGTCGCACGCGTGGTGGCGCTCTGCTCGGGGCAGGCGCAGGCGACAACGCGTCGGCAGCGCTCGGCCTGGCCGCCGGACCTGGTGATTGCGTGGTGTCCCTGGGGACTTCGGGTGTGGTGAGTGCGGTCACCGACACACCACCTCGCGACGGGTCAGGGCTCGTCGCCGGCTTCGCCGACGCAACTGGCCGGCAACTACCACTCGTGTGCACGCTCAACGGGGCTCCGGTACTCGCGGCCACCGCGGCGACGCTGGGGGTCGACCTCGACGAGTTCGGTGAGCTCGCCCTGAGCGCGGAACCGGGCGCGGGCGGCCTGGTCATGGTGCCGTACCTGTCCGGCGAGCGCTCTCCCAACCTTCCGGATGCCACCGGCTCTGTCGTCGGCATCACCGGTGACAACTGGACTCCCGCCAATGTCGCGCGGGCATCTGTGGAGGGTCTCCTGTGCTCGCTCTCGTACTGCCTCGAGTTGATCGATGCGCAGGGGATCGGCATCGATCGGATCGTGATGATCGGCGGAGGGGCACGGTCGGCGGCGGTGCTGTCGATCGCCCCCGGGCTCTTCGGTCGGGCCGTGACGGTTCCCGCGGCCGGAGAGTATGTGGCCCTCGGTGCGGCACGACAGGCGGCCTGGACGCTCACGGGTGAATTGCCCAGATGGGATCTCGCGGCGGATCACCACGACGTCGTGGACCGCGAGAGTGACGTCTACCGTCGCTACGTGGCCGCGACCGGACTGATCCTCACCCGCTGAGACTCATTCGGCCACACAGGGGTGGATCGTCAGGACGTGACGGTGCCCGCCGCGGTCACCAGCGGCAGGTCGAGTGTGGTCCGGATTCCCGGTGGGCCGTCGACGACGGCGGGGATGGCGTTCACGATGCGTCCTGCCGCGGCGACGATTGCCGCGTGGTTGTGATCTCCGTGCTCACTGGTCGGACAGATGTCGACCCGGTATGAAGGCTCGCCGACGATCTCGACGCGGTAGCAGCCGCCCGGTTGGGACGGACGTGCCCAACCGTCACCCACATCGTCCCTGAGACGGGTGACGTGCTCGATGACGATGAAGGGCTTCTCGGCAACCATGCCGATGATCTCGAAGCGGACTGCTGCGCGTGTCCCGGCCGCGATGTGTCCGGACGCGATGTCGAAATCATCGGGGGCGGGCAGGTCCTCGTATCGCTCGACGATCTCGTCGACCTCGACCCCGAGGCCCGCGGCGAGCTGGCGAATCGTGGTGCCCCAAGCCAATCCGAGGACACCGGGAAGAAACAGCATGGGGGTCTCATCCATTGGCTTGCCGAATCCCATGACGTCGAACATCACGGTGGCGCCGTCGTAGGTCGCGTAGTCGGCGATCTCCATGCATCGCACCTGCTCGATGTGCTGGCATGTCCCGGCAAAGGCCAGCGGGATCAGATCGTTCGCGAACCCCGGGTCGACTCCGGTGATGAAGATGCTCGACCCGTTCGTTTCGGCGGCCGACTCGACCTTTGCGATCACCTTCGGAGGCATTGCGCCCCACGGATACTGCAGCGTTCCGGGCGCAGAACCAACCACATCGATGCCCGCAGTCAGCAGCCGCACACAGTCGTCGAGAGATTCGACCGGACGGGTATCGCCCATTGCGCAGTAGACCGCGCAGTCGGGTCGGGCGGCGATGATCGAGTCCAGATCGTCCGTGGCGACCACGCCCGTCGGCGTGTGATCCAAGCCGGCCAGTTCGGCCGCATCCTTGCCCACCTTCGCCGGCGAGGACACGAACAGTCCCACGAGGTCGAAGCGCGGGTCGTCGATCAGCTGGCGCAGTGCCAGGCGGCCGACGTTTCCGGTTCCGACGTGGGCCACGCGGATCGGCATGGGAGTGCTCCTTGTCCTGGTCAGGGTGAACAAATGTCCGGACTGCTGTCCACCCCAGTACATCACGCGCGGCGCCGGGGCGGTAGAACCTGTTCTCATTTCGGGCTCGCCCAGGTAACCTGGCTCGCCATGGGACGTGTAGATGACAAGGTCGCGCTGATCAGCGGTGGTTCACGAGGGATGGGGGCATCGCACGCGCGCATGCTCGTCGACGAAGGCGCCAAGGTGGTCATCGGTGACATCCTCGACGATGAGGGCAAGGCACTCGCCGACGAACTCGGGGCCGCTGCGCGCTATGTCCACCTCGACGTGACGTCGCCGGACGACTGGGCCGCGGCGGTCACCACAGCCGTCGACGAGTTCGGCAAGCTCAATGTGCTCGTGAACAACGCGGGCATCGTCAACGGGAGTTCGCTGGAGAAGTTTCGTCTCGACAAGTGGAAACAGATCATCGATGTCAACCTGACGGGCACCTTCATCGGCATGCAGGTGGCGGTCGAGCCGATGATCGCGGCCGGTGGCGGCTCGATCATCAACGTGTCGTCGGTCGAGGGGTTGCGCGGCAGCCCGTGGGCCCACGGCTACGTCGCCTCGAAGTGGGGTGTGCGGGGGCTCGCGAAATCCGCAGCACTCGAACTCGCGCCGCACAACATCCGCGTCAACTCGATCCACCCGGGGATGATCCGCACGCCGATGACCGAAGGCCTGCCCGACGACATCATCAAGACACCGCTCGGCCGGCCCGCCGAGTCCAGTGAGGTGTCGACGTTCATCGTGTTCTTGGCGAGCGACGAGTCGTCTTACGCGACCGGTGCCGAGTTCGTGATGGACGGCGGACTGACCGCTGACGTTCCGCACAACTGACGGATGTCTGTCACCGAGTGACCCTCGGGATGATCGCCACGAGCGCGACCATCCCGAGGATCTCGATGAGAGTCTGGGTGACGACCGCCGAGGCGGCCACCTCGAAGCCCGGGGGCAGGGACAGCGCGAGCGGCAACACGACGAGTGAGTTGCGAGTGGCACCGGAGAACGCGATGGCCCGTCGCCCCGCCGGGTCGATCCGGGTGACGCGGCCGATCACAAGGCCGATGACGGTCATGACCACCAGGAAGAGCGCATACACCGGGATCAGTTCGGCAACGTCTCGTCCGTGGTCGCCGAGAGTGTGGACCTGTGACGCCACCACGACCGCGAGGACGGTCGCCATCAGCGGCACCATGGTGGTCTCGGCACCGTGGCGAAATCGTTGCGCCTGAACCGATCGCGCGGCGGAGATCTGGGTGGCCCAGGCAAGCGCCAGAGGGATGACGATCAACACGACGAACGCCGTGACGAACGGTGCCACGTCCACGATGTCGGCCAGTTCGCTCCCCATGAACGCCGTGAGAAACAGCGGTAGGAGCGCCATCTGGACGATCAGCAAGATGGGTGTGGCCGCGAGCAGTCGACGATTGTCACCGCCGGCCAGTCCGCTGAAGACGATCACGTAGTCGACGCACGGGCACAACAGCACGAGCAGGACTCCGACGCGGATCGCCGGATTCCCGGGCAGCAACGGGTAGATCGCGGCAACGACCATCGGAACCACGACGAAGTTCACCCCGAGGAGCACAGCCATGAACCGCGTGTCACGCAACGCCGTGCCCACATTCGCGACAGGCACCTGCAGGAATGTGACATACAGCAGGGCGGCGATCGCCGGATTGATCGCGTGGCCGAGTATCGGTCCGAGTGTGGTCGAGCCGACACCGAGCACCGTGCCGATGCCGATGGCACCCAGATAGATCGGTATCTGGTGCCGTTCCATCACTTCGGTGACGCTGCCGTGTCGAGACATCAGACCATTGGACCATTGTCTGTCACGAGCGATGAGCGTTCCGTCGGCGCACGGTTATCGCAGCGGAGTGCAGGTTCTTCCGGGTACGTTCGTGCAGACGGTGAATCCGACCAGAGGATGTGCGATGGACCGGTGGCAGCGCGCGTCAGCGTGTGGTCGTCGTCCTCGGGTCGCTGACGAGGCGTGGCGGTCGAGACCATGACGTCACGTGAACCGGTGCCCGAAGATTCCGGCCACCCCCGAGCAGAGGCGTCCCGCGCACGCTCGGCGTGGATGCTCGCGGGGGTGGTCGTATTCCTGGTGGCCACCAACGTCGTCGCCCATTTCACCGGACATTGGGCCGGCATCGTCGCGGTGCCGCTGGCAGCCGTGCTACTCGTGGCGGCCACCCGCCTGGCAGGACTCCGATGGCGTGAGATGGGCCTGAGCCGTTCGGAGTTGCGGGCCGGGGTTCCCTATGCCGTGGCCGCCGTGGTGGTTGTGTTCGCGGTTGTCTCGGTGGCTGTGGCGATTCCGGCAACCCGACAGTTCTTCCTGTCGGACCGGTACGACAGTGCGTCCGAGGCGGCGCTGGCGGCGCTCGTGGTGATCCCCTTGCAGACGGTGTTGCCCGAGGAACTGCTGTTTCGCGGAATCTTGCAGGGGACACTGGCCAGGTTGTTCGGCGTCCGCGCGACGTTGGGTCTGGGCGCCCTCGCGTTCGGGCTGTGGCACATCAGCTCATCACTCGGGTTGACGTCGGGAAACGCCGGGCTCAGCGGAGTTCTCGGCTCGGGGACGCTTGGGCAGGTCGCCGGGATCCTCGGTGCGGTGGTGGCGACAGCTGCGGCCGGGTTGGTCCTGGGATGGCTGCGGTATCGCGCTGACAGTCTGCTGGCCCCGATCGCACTGCATTGGGCGCTGAATGCGATCGGGGCAATCGGTGCCGCGGTCGCCTGGCAGTTGCCCTCGTGACGGGGTCACTCGCCGTCCGGTAGCCCCCGCGATCGGCGCGATTCACACTGTGGAGTTGTCAATGAACACAGGTCTTCTGGTGTGGTAACCGCTCGGACTGCGGACGGCAGGATGTCCGTCGATGCCGACGACGATGTCCCAGCCGTTGTGGTGGGCGTCGGCGTGGCAGGACGGGCACGGTGGGCATCCGTTGGCCAGGCAGGTGTCGCCGCCGTCGGACCGGCGCACGATGTGGTGGGCACCTCGGTTGTGATCGATGCGTCGCAATACAATTGGCGCAGCGTGGTCGCGGTGCCCGATCTTCCGAACTGTAATGAGGCGCCGGTAGTTCTGTCGCCTGGGACTGTGATCGGGACTTGTGTGGTTGGCGCAGATGCGGTGTCGCTGCAGCGAGCGGCGATGTCGAGGATGGCCTCCAGCGCATCGGCCTGCCGGCGTTCGGTGCAACGGGAGTCAGGAGATCCATCGGGTTCGGGTCGCGGCACCGCCAATCCTGCGATCGCGGTGTCACAGGGCGCCGGCGAGCGCCCTGACGTGTCAGGTCGTGCCGAATATCCGGTCGCCGGCGTCGCCGATCCCCGGGACGATATAGCCGTTCTCATCGAGTCCGCGGTCGACCGCGGCGGTGAAGATCGGGACGTCGGGGTGAGCGTCGTGCAGTGCTGCGATGCCTTCGGGACAGGTCAACAGACACACGAACTTGATCGACCGGGGCGAGTACTCCTTGATCCGGTCGACGGCCGCGACGGCCGAGTTCCCGGTGGCCAACATGGGATCTGCGACCACCACATCACGTTCGGACAGTTCGCCCGGCATCTTGAAGTAGTACTCGATGGCGACCCGCGTCTTCGGGTCCCGGTAGAGGCCGATGTGGCCCACGCGAGCGCCGGGGACCACGGTCAACATCCCGTCGACAATGCCGGTGCCGGCGCGCAGTAGCGAGGCGAACACCACCTTCTTGCCGTCGATGACGTTCGCCGTCATGGTTTCCAGTGGTGTCTCGATGGTGATCGGCTGCATCGGCATGTCGTGCAGGACCTCATAGGCCATGAGTGTGGAGATCTCGTTCAGGAGTCGGCGGAAATCGTTGGTGGAGGTGTCCTTCCGGCGCATAAGGGTGAGTTTGTGCTGCACCAATGGGTGTTCGATGAGAACGACGTCGTCCATCTGTGGTGTTCCTTTGTGCTAGAAGACGGTGCCGTCACTGGCGACGGTGAGGGGTGGCAAGCCATCGCGAAGGTCGGCGGCGAGTGTGCGTCCGGCTGCCCAGGTGCCACCCTCCAGGACACACGCCAGTGGCATACTCGCCTTCTCGACCCCCAGGGAGTCACGGACCAGGGGAGCGAGCTCGTCGATGAGACGTGTGGTGAGTGCTCGCCATTCGACCACGAGTTCATCACCGGGCGACCACGTCCGGCTCGCGAGGGCCTTATCGCGGAGCCGGATGACGCCGGTGTCGAGGAGCAGCCCGCCGTTGCGGTACTCCGGTAGTGGCGTCAGTTTGTCGATACTGGTGACCTCGATGCCGGTCCACATCAGCGGCTCGAGGAGCGAGTAGGTCAGCCACTGGGAGAGCTTGTGGAACGGCATCCATCCGGCGGTCACACCGGGGCCGCTCACCGAGTCGTGGCGCCAGCAATCACCGAGCGGCCGATCGTCGATCACGTTGTCGGAGGGCCAGATTCCCGACAACTCGCAGAGCAGTGCGCCCAGGATGTCGGTTGCGGATACCGTGGCTCCATCCGACGAGAAGGCAAAGTCGAGTAGGTGACCTGGTCTGCCGGACGGACCGAACGTATCCGGCCGGCAGGCCAGGGTGGCACCGAGGCGGCGGAGCAGCTCCACCCGCCCGTGCACGCCGACCAGCGGATTGGCCGGACCCACCTGCAAGGCGGCCCCGAGCGCCTCCGGCGTGAGGCGTTGCAGCGCTTGCGCGTCCACCTGCAACGGTCGTCCGGGGTCGCTGGAGAATTCGCCCGCCACGAATGCATGCCAACTCGCGACCGCCAGACCCTCGGACCTGCCGATCCGGAGGCCGGTGGCAGCCTCGTGGAACTCCCAGCCGGGGCCTGCCCCGGCGTCGAGCAACACGCTGATCACGGCCAGGTCGATCAGTGCGCGGGCGCGGTCGACCGGATCGGTGGGCAACCGATCGTCGATCGTCGCCAGGCGATCGACACCGCCGCTCTCGAAGTGTCGCCACCGACTGTGGAACGGGATGACAAGATCTGGGTATCGGCGCCTGGTCACCGCGGCGACCTCGTCTGCAGCGATCGCCATCGCGTCATCGTCGACGGTGAACCACCGCGACTCCCCGCTGCGGGCCCGTGTCAGGAGCTCGGCTGCCCGATCCCGAATTGCGCTGGTGGTGCGGAGCAGTTCGATGCCCCGGTGGACGTCACTCGCGGGCTGCGCCGCGACGCGCTGGGCGGGATCGGCGATCATGCGTCCAGACCTCGGCCCTTGGCCTTGCCGAGTTCGACGGCGTCCGGCACGGGTCCTGGTGTGAAGTAGCCGGCGGCGGTCTTGGCGTCGATCTCCACCTGTGCGTCCTCGGGAATCAGATAGTCGGGGATGTTGACCCGCTCGCCGACCTCGATCCCGGATCCAGTGATGGCGTCGTACTTCATGTTGCTCATCGAGACGAGCCGGTGGATCTTGCGGACGCCGAGCCACTGCAACACGTCGGGCATCAGTTCCTGGAATCGCATGTCCTGCACGCCCGCAACGCATTCGGTACGGGCGAAATACTTATCGGCGGTGTCGCCGCCCTTCTGACGTTTGCGCGCGTTGTACACGAGGAACTTGGTCACCTCGCCGAGTGCGCGCCCTTCCTTGCGCGAATACGCGACGAGGCCGACGCCCCCGCGCTGTGCGCCTTGGATGCACTCCTCGATGGCGTGCGTCAGATAGGGGCGGCAAGTGCAGATGTCGGACCCGAAGACGTCAGAGCCGTTGCACTCGTCGTGGACCCGGGCGGTGAGTTCGACGCCGGGGTCGGCGAGGTCGGCGGCGTTGCCGAAGATGTACACGGTCTGACCTCCGATGGGCGGCAGGAACACCTCCAGATCGGTGCGGGTGACCAGTTCGGGATACATGCCACCGGTCTCTTCGAACAGCACGCGGCGAAGTTCGGCCTCGGTACACCCGAAGCGCTCTGCGACGCTCGGCAGGTGCCACACCGGTTCGATCGCGGCCTTGGTGACCGCGGCGGCGCCCGAGGTGAGGAGATGACGTCCGTCGGGCTGTAACCGTCCCTTGGCGATGGCATCGGCGATCTCCGGGACCACCACGTGTGCCTTGGTGATCGCAATTGTGGGACGGATGTCGTGGCCCGCAGCCAGTTCGGCCCCGAAGGCCTCGGCCGTCATCGCGCCCCACGGATCGAGGCTGACGATCGCACCGGGCTCCGACCACTGCGGGTACGGACCGATCACGTCGGTGGGCGCGGTGTCGGTGAGGTCGGCGCGATGCTCGCGGGACAGGGCCCCGGCGGCCACGGCGAGTGCACGGTAGACGCTGTACGAACCGCTGTGGGTGCCGATGACATTTCGATGCGCACGACTCGTCGTGGTCCCGACGACAGGCCCCCGCTCGTCGGCGGTCGGCGCTGCCCACCGAATGGGCAGAGCGCCGGATCCGGCGCTGTGCGATGTCAGTCGGATATGGCCGCCGCCACCGGGTGTGGGCGGTGGAACGGGCTTCGCATTCAGCTCTGCGGTCATCGTCGCTCCTGTCCATCCTCGGCAACCGGGTGGCGCCCTGGCCGTCCGAGGAAACCGCCAGCATAACGATTACCTCCAGCGTATGCCGGGTGACCGGATCCGGCGAGGAGCCCGACCGCGTCCCGATGTCACCGCACGCGCTGGTGCGCCGTCACCGCGTAGCCGTCGTCGCCGAACGGTTGCCGGTCCCAGGTGGCCCACCGGCCCGCCGGCGTCAGGCCGGCCGCCGCCGCATATCGGTCATAGTCGTCGAGCGAGATCCGATCCGGTCGGAGCGCGAAGCCCGCGACGAGTCGCCCGCCGGGCCGTAGATGTCGCGAGAGCTGAGCGATCACCGTCTCCTCGGTGCCCGGATGCAGGAAGATCATGACATTGCCGGCCAGTACGACGACATCGAAGAGTTCGTCGGCGAGGTGCGTGTCGAGGTCGGCGAGATCAGCGTGTATCCACTCGATCTCAGGGTCGTTGCGGCGCGCCGTGGCCAGCATCGTGGTGTCGGCGTCCACGCCCACCACCTCGACGCCTCGGCGACGGAGTTCGATGGCGACACGGCCGGTGCCGCAGCCGGCATCGAGGACGCGTGTGCCGCCGACCTCCTCGAGTACCGATGCCACGAGGTCGGCTTCGCCGTGGATGTCCTGCCCGGCTGCCGCCATCTGTGACCACCTGGCATCGTAGGCGTCGCCCTTCGGTGCGTCGGTCTCGTCCCATCGAGTGCCCATGTGTTCATCCTGGCACGCGGTGGGTCGCTTGCGGCCGTCCGGAGGTGAGGATCGGTTGGACAAGAGCGGCATGATGGGGGATCGGTGATGGATGTCTACGAGGCGATCGGCGCACGACGGGACGTGCGGAACGAGTTCAGCGGCGACGTTGTCGACGACAACCGGTTGTCGCGGGTTCTCGAGGCGGCACACGCCGCTCCGAGCGTCGGCAACACCCAGCCGTGGGACTTCGTCGTGGTCCAGGATGGCGCGACCCTGCGCCGGTTCGCCGAGCACGTGGCAGGCTGCCGCGCCGATTTCGCGCGATCCCTGCCTGCGGATCGGGCAGCGACCTTTGGCCCGATAGTCGTCGAGGGCATCGAACAATCGGGCACCGGCATCGTGGTCACCTACGACGCCGATCGGGGCGGACGGCACATCCTCGGCAGGCACACGATCGATTCGACCGGCCGGCTCTCGGTCGGGTTGGCGATCCAGAACCTCTGGCTCGCAGCGACTGCCGAGGGGCTTGGCGTCGGCTGGGTTTCGTTCTATCAGGAACCATTCCTGCGAGAGCTCGTCGACGTACCGGGATCTGTGGAGGTGATCGCCTGGTTGTGCGTGGGGCCCGTGACACAACTCCAGAGCGTGCCCGATCTCGAGCGATTCGGCTGGCGTACTCGACGATCATTGTCGGAGGCGGTGCATCGGGAGAGCTTCGGCTCCCCGGTTGCCTTCGACGGCTCGGGTGCCCCGTGAGCAAACAGAACGGCGCCCCTCCCGCCCTGAGCGGAAGGGGCGCCGTCGCCTCCGGGCCCGGACGGGCCGGCGGCTATCTCAGGCCAGGTCGAACCGGTCGAGATTCATGACCTTGTCCCAGGCGGAGACGAAGTCCTTGACGAACTTCGCCTTGGCATCGTCCTCGCCATAGACCTCCGCGATCGCGCGGAGCTGTGAGTTCGATCCGAACACGAGGTCGGCCCGGCTGCTGGTCCACCGCTGAGCGCCGGAGTCGCGGTCCTTGCCGATGTAGGTGCCATCGTCGGCGGGCGACGGTGCCCACTCGGTCCCCATGTCGAGCAGGTTGACGAAGAAGTCGTTCGTCAACTGGCCCGGCTTGTCGGTCAGCACACCGAGTGCCGAATCCTGGTAGTTCGCACCGAGAACACGCAGACCACCCACGAGCACGGTCATCTCCGGGGCCGACAGCGTGAGCAGGTTCGCCTTGTCGAGGAGCCGGTATTCGGCCGGCAGCTCGCTGCCCTTGCCCTCGTAGTTACGGAACCCGTCTGCCTTGGGCTCCAGGTACGAGAAGGACTCGACGTCCGTCGATTCCTGCGTGGCGTCCGTGCGGCCGGCACGGAAGGGCACCGTGATGTCGACACCCGCGTCCTTGGCCGCCTTCTCCACTGCGGCGACACCGCCGAGCACGACGAGATCGGCGAACGACACCTTCGCTCCGGAACCGCTGTTGAACGATTCCTGGACCTGCTCCAGCTTGCTGACCACCTGGGCGAGCTCGTCGGGCTGGTTGACCTCCCACCCGGCCTGCGGCTGCAGGCGGATGCGGCCACCGTTGGCGCCACCGCGCTTGTCGCTTCCGCGGAAGGTGGATGCAGCCGCCCACGCGGTGGAAACGAGTTGCGCGACAGTCAGTCCCGATTCCAGGAGCTGTGACTTGAGCGAATCGATGTCCGCGTCGGAGATGACCGGTCCCTCCTGTGCGGGGACATTGTCCTGCCAGAGGTAGGTCTCCGACGGGGCCAGCGGACCGCGGTAGCGGATCGCCGGGCCCATGTCACGGTGCAGCAGCTTGAACCATGCCTTGGCGAACTCGTCGGCGAGCTCCTCCGGATGGTCGAGCCAACGACGCGTGATCTCACCGTAGACCGGGTCCATTCGCATGGACAGATCGGTGGTCAGCATCGACGGGTGGGTCTTTCCGGTGCCGTGCGCCTCGGGCACCGAACTCGCCCAGCCGCCGTCCTTCGGCTTCCACTGATTCGCGCCCGCCGGGCTCTTCGTCAGCTCCCACTCGTTGCCGTACAGGATCTCCAGGAAGCTGTTGTCCCACTTGGTGGGAGTGTGGGTCCAGATGACCTCGAGACCACTGGTGATCGCATCCGCGCCGACCCCGGTGCCCTGTGGGTTGGCCCAACCCAAGCCCTGCTGCTCGATCGGCGAGGCCTCCGGCTCGGGGCCCACGAGCTCGGCATCACCGTTGCCGTGAGTCTTGCCGAAGGTGTGGCCACCGACGATGAGTGCCGCGGTCTCCACGTCGTTCATCGCCATCCGGCCGAACGTCTCGCGGATGTCGGTGGCAGCTGCGATCGGGTCCGGATTGCCGTTCGGGCCTTCCGGATTCACGTAGATCAGGCCCATCTGGACGGCAGCGAGCGGATTGGTGAGGTCGCGTTCGCCCGAGTAGCGGTTGTCGCCGAGCCACTCCGCCTCGGGACCCCAATAGACTTCTTCGGGCTCCCATTCGTCGACGCGCCCGAACGCGAAACCGGCCGTCTTGAAGCCCATCGACTCCAGCGCGACGTTGCCCGCGAGGACCAAGAGGTCTGCCCAGGAGATCGCCTTGCCGTACTTCTTCTTGACCGGCCACAGCAGCCGCCGGGCCTTGTCGAGGCTGGCATTGTCCGGCCAGCTGTTCAACGGCGCGAAGCGCTGCATGCCGGAACCTGCTCCGCCACGGCCGTCTTCGACGCGGTAGGTACCCGCAGCGTGCCACGACATACGGATGAAGAGCGGTCCGTAGTGCCCGAAGTCGGCAGGCCACCACGACTGGGAGTTCGTCATCACCTCGGTGAGGTCAGCCTTCAACGCGTCCACGTCGAGCCCCTCAAGGGCGGCGTCGTAGTCGAAATCGGCGCCCACGGGGTTGGCGACATCCGGATTGTGCGCCAGCAGTTTGAGATTCAGCTGGTTGGGCCACCAGTCGCGGTTGCCACCGCCCTCGACCGGAGGCTTGATCCGCATCGGGCAGACTTTGTCGTCTGCATCGGTGTTGGCCTCCGCTATGGGCGGGTGCTCCGTTGCGTGGGCCGGATTTTCCTCAGTCACGACAATCCTTTCAGGAGAGGGTGATTCGGGCTGTGATCACGGGCGTGATCCCGAAGTGGGAGAGGCTGCGCACTCTGCGCACAGGCCCCAATAGATGACCTCGGCCTCGTCGAGGACGAAACCTTGGTGGTCGGACGGTGTGAGGCATGGCGCCTCCCCGACAGCGCAGTCGACATCGGCGATGATCCCGCACGAGCGGCACACGACGTGATGGTGATTGTCGCCGACCCTCGACTCATACCGAGCGACGTGTCCGGACGGCTGAATGCGACGCACCAGGCCGGCTGTGGTCAGGGCTCGAAGGATGTCGTAGACCGCCTGGCGTGACACATCGGGCAGTCCGGCACGGACCGCACCGACGATGGTCTCGGTATCGGCATGGGGGCTCGCGCATACTGCTTCGAGCACCGCCACCCGCGGGCGGGTGACTCGCAGATCGGCGTCACGCAGCTGGCTCGCGTACTCCGTGTGTGACTGCACGCACCAAATATGGCCGCTTTTCTGGACTGAGTCAAGTCTTGAGCGAAACTGCCCGGTCGATCAATGTCAACCAAGCGGTGTCAGTCGTGCGAGTCGCCGGCCTCGATGCGAAACCCGACCTTGAGCGTCACCTGTGTGTGGGCGATCGCGCCGTCCACGATATGGCCGCGCGTCCCGACGACCTCGAACCACTCGAGGTTGCGCGTGGTCTGCGCAACGCGTGAGATCGCATTCGCGATCGCCGCGTCGGTACCGTTCGGCGAGGAGCCGACGACCTCGATGACTCGATATGTGTGCTCGCTCATGATCACGATCCTTCCACGGGATGTGCGTGACCCGGGCGGCTTTTCGCAGAACGATCTCGTTCACGCGCGACATCCCCCGGGGGGGGTCTGCGATGTACGTTCAGGTCAGGACGAACACGCCGTCATCGGTTTCGATGACCTGCTCGTGGGCGACGAGTCTCTCCAAATGGAGTTGAGCGGTGCGGCGTTCGACCGCGTCCACGAACGGTAGGTCGACATGTGGTCGATAGACGAGGCGGTGAGCGACGATGTCGGGCACAGTCCGTGGCCGATCGAGAAATTCGAGGAGTCGTTGTTCTCGACGAAGGATCACCTCGGCGTAGTCGTCGAGCCGACGGCGGAACTCTGCGGACCCCTCGATGACTCCCTTCTGATGGAAGGTTCCGTACCAGCGGGCGTCGATGGCGCGAACGGTCTCGATCGAGGTCAGGTATTCGTCGACACTGCTGCCGACGTCTCCGTACATCGGTCCGAACGAGGAGAGATCGATGTCGGCGACGTACAGGAAACCCGCGGGTTCGATGAGGACGCCGCAGTGTCCGGCGGTGTGGCCCGGCAGGTGGATGACGGTCGCGCGCACGTCGCCGAGATCGAACGTGTGGCCATCGCCGACCCCGATGGCTTCCGGAAAGCCGTCGGGGAGGGCGAACTGATCGCCGATCTGCTCGTCGACGGCGAGACGTTCCGCTGGTGTCAGCCCGTACCCGTCGAGGAGGACCTGGAGCGATCGAACACCCGCGACATCGGCATGGTGGGCGTACTTTTCGCAGGTGAAGTGCCTCAGCCCGGCGATATGGTCCTCGTGTGCGTGGCTGATCATCACCGCGTCCGCGCCGACCGGATCGTGGTCGACGTCGAGCGACGGATCGATCACCAGCCGGGCCTGCGAACCGGTCACCATCACGGTGTTGCCGTGAGGAAATGCGCCGCCATGACTCGACGCCAACACGGTCACATCGTCGAAGCGGGTCTCGCGGAAATTCGGCGACGCGTCCATCCCGTCTGAGTACCCGGCGGTCCGCACGGTGTCAATCTGGCCGGCCAGGAGGAGGGGCGATCAGAGCAGCGCGAGCATCACGCCGACCCCCACGAACAGCAGACCGAACGTGCGGTTCAGGTTTCGCTGTCCGCGGTCGCTGGTGGTCACCCGTCGGAAGCCGCGGGCGATCACGGCGAAGAACAGCCACATCACCACGAGGTCGACGGCCACGAGCGTGATCGCGATGACGGCATACTGCCGGGCCGGCGACTCATCGGTGTGGACGAACCCCGGTATGAACGCGAGCAGGAAGACGATTGCCTTGGGGTTGAGCAGGTTGACCCACAGGCCGCGCCGGAACATCGACCACCCGGATTCGGCCGTGGATATCCCGGTGTCTTCGGTCGTCGGTTCGGGGCGCCGGAGAACTGGCGAACGCCGAGGTAGACGAGATAGGCGGCTCCCGCATAGCGGATCACCGCGAAGGTTGCCGGCGAGCGAGAGATGACCACACCGAGGCCGCCAGCCACCACGATCAGTTGGACGACGAGTGCGGCCTGCTGGCCGAGCACGCCCCAGATGGCCCGGCGGAACCCGACGTTGAGAGCGTTCGTCATCGTGTTGATCGCACCGGCGCCCGGTGTGAAGCTGATGAGCAGGCACGCCGTCAGGAGCGCGAGCCAGGTCGAGATCTGCACCGCATGAGGGTAGTGGCGCGCCCGCGGGCATCCGGCGTGGGGCGTGGGCAGCGGCGACGATGGGAAGATGACTGCGACCGAGAGGCGCTGATGGACCTCGACGAGATCATCGACGAGCTCTACGGGCTTGCGCCCGGCGAGTTCGTGGCACGCCGCAACGAGCTGGCGAAGGAGGCACGGGCCGCGGGGCACAAGGCCCTCGCGGCCGAGGTCTCCGCGTTGCGCCGTCCCACTCAGGTCGCGTGGGCGGTGAATCAGTGGGCGCGACACGATCCTGACGGAGTCGGTGCCCTCGCAGACCTCGCCGCCGAACTCGTGGCTGCCCAACGACGGGCGGCCGCGGATCGGTTGCGAGATCTCGCGGTCCGGCGGCAGCAACTGGTCGCCGAATCGGTTGCCGCGATCACCGAGCGAGCACGCGAACTCGACGTGACACTCTCCGAGAACGCACTTCGGGAGGTCGGACAGTCGCTGCGGGCGGCGCTCGCCGATCCCGACGTCGGGGAGACGGTGAGACGCGGTCGGATGGTTGCCGCGGTCGAGTACAGCGGTTTCGGCCCGGCCGGGGTGTTCGCCGTGCCAGAGCGCGTGGGCGACGAGGCCGCAGGGGAGGGCGACGGTGAGGTCGACGATCACCCCGATGTGGGGACGGCGATCGATTCCGAGGGCGACCTCGACGCTCGGATCGATGAGGCCCGGGAAGCGCTGGCCGCGGCGCAAGACGAGGAACGTCGCGCGCGCGAAATCGCGGCGGAGCGTGCAGACCAGCATGCGACGGCGGCGCGGCGCGCGGACGAGCTCGCCGAGCAGGCGGACCGGTTACGTGCCGAACTGGCCAACTGCGACGCCGAGCTACGATTCGCGCAACGGCAGCTCGAGGTCTCCGACGGCGAGAGTCAGAGTGCCGCACAGACTTTGACGGACCGACAGGATCAGGTGGCGCAGGCTCGCCGGATCCTGGCCGGGCTCGAGGGCCGCTGAGCGTGGCGCTTCGGAGCCGGTTCGCTCGACGTCATCCCTCGACAGACAAGATCTTGATCGCGAACACCAGTGTGTCGCCCTTCTGTATTCCGGCATCGGGCATACCGTCGGGATACCCGTCGGCGGGCGCCATGGCCACCGCGACCGTCGACCCGACCTTCTGTCCGGCGATCGCCTTCTTGAACCCGGGTACGACGCCGTCGAGCGGGAAATCGGCGGGGGTGCCGCGTTCGTAGCTGCTGTCGAAGACCTGGCCGTCTCGACCGTCCACGCCCATGTAGCAGACCGACACCGACGCGGCGTCGGGCACAATCGGGCCATCACCGGCGGTGAGCGTATGGACCTGGGTCTCGGCGACGGCGAAGGGCTTCTGGACGTCGATCCGCGGGGCGGCGGTGTCCGTCGAGCCGACAACCTCGACGCTGCCGGTGGTCCCTCGGAGTGTCCATTCGGGATCGACCGAGCCCTGTGGCGCGTCGGTGGGGCAGGTTGCGGCGGCCGCGGCACTCGCCGGCGCGCTGCCGGTCGTGTCGGTGGTGGGCTCGGTACCCGAGTCGCAGGCGGTCAACGTCAACGCGAGGGCTGCGATCGAGAAGAAGGCGCCGCGACGGAGGTTCATGCGGTCAACGCTACCGAAAGCGATCCGATCCGAGGTAACGGACCAAACCTGTCCGCATCACCTGGCAGGGTGAACCACATCGGCGCTCACGACGAAGAGGAGACGGTGATGGCACGCGAATTCCAGGTGACCTTCGACTGTGGCGACCCGGCGGCACTCGCCGGTTTCTGGGCCGAGGTTCTCGGCTATCGGATACAGGACCCGCCACCGGGTTTCGACAGCTGGGAGGCGGCACTCGAGGCAATGGGTATCCCGCCAGAACAGCGAAACGACGCCTCGGCGCTCGTCGATCCGGACGGGGCAGGTCCCCGGTTGTTCTTTCAACGGGTTCCGGAGGGCAAGTCCGCGAAGAACCGGGTACATCTCGATGTTCGTTCGGCGCCGGGCCTGACCGGCGATGAGCGGATGGCCGCGCTCGAGGTGCAGGCCACCCGGACCATCGGTCTCGGTGCCACGCGGGTGGCCCGCCACGAGCCCGCACCACCACTACAGGGCGGACACATCGTGATGACAGATCCCGAGGGAAACGAATTCTGTCTGGACTGACTCGAGGGGGCGACCACTCGAAGGTCAGCTGTGTCTCCTGCCGGGAGCGATACGTGCCCCGAGGGGGACTCGAGAACGGGCGGTGATCAATGAGTCCATGCCCACCAGTGTGATCCGGTCTGTCGGGACCGGCCGCGTCCGCGGGCGCCCGCCGACGATCGCACCCGAACCGACCCGTACGCGCTCGTCGAGAATCGACCACGCCACATGGGCGCCGCTGCGGATGACGCTGTCGGCGAAGATGATCGAGTCGGTGACGGTCGCGCCACGTTCGACCACCACGCCTGGACCGAGCACGCTGCGGCGCACTGTTCCCGACACCTGGGCGCCGCTGCTGAGCATGGAATCGGCGACCGTTGCGCCTGCATCGATCCGGCTCGCGTTGCGTTGCGGCTGGTGCGTCAGGATCGGCCAGTCCGGGCGGAACAGGTCCACCGTCCCGTCGATCAGGTCTCGATGCGCCTGCAGATACGTCTCCGGGCGCCCCGCGTCGATCCAATAACCGGGTAGCGCGTGCGCCATGGTCTTTCCGCGCGCCACGAACCACGGGATCAGGTGGTCTCCGAAATCGCCCAAGCCGGTGTCGCCATCGTCGTCGGCGCGGTGCGCTGTCGTGGCGAAGAGGGTTTCCAGACCTTCCACGAGGACCTCGGGGTCATACACGAAGATCTCCGCAGCGATCACCCGGGTGGTAGGGCGGTCCGGCTTGTAGCGGAACCCGGTGACCGTGCCATCTCGACGGGCGTGCACGGTCGCATGCTCGGAAGCCTCTTCGCGCGAACAGGTCGTCGTGACGACAGTGCATTCCGACCCGGTGTCCCGATGTTTCGCCAAGGCGTCGCGGAGGTCGAATTCGTAGACGTGGTCGGCGCTCATCACCACCACCGCTTCCGGCGCGCGCTCGACGATCCGGTCGCGGATGCGGTAGAGCAGATCGGCGTTGCCCGTCGCGAAACCGTCTTCGGTTTCCTCTTCGCGTGATTCCTCGGGCAGGACGATGCGGAGCCCACCGCGGGTCCGGTCGAGATCCCACGGACGGCCGCCTGCGATCTGTTCCAGCAGGGAGTCGGCCTGGTATTGGACGCACAGCCACACCTCGTCGATGCGGCTGTGATGGAGGTTCGACAGCGGGAAGTCGATCAGCTGGTAGTTGCCGCCGAACGGCAGGGCCGGTTTCGCGCGTCGGTCGGTCAACACCTCCATCCGCGATCCGCGTCCACCGGCCGCGACGATCGCGACGACGCCGGAGGTGTCCATGTCGTGTCTACCGGACCGGCAAGGACTCGTCGCGGGACAGGACGAAGAAGTACGGCTGCGCCGACCCCTTCATGTCCATCGCCCCGAGGACCGACCGGTCCGACAACCGGCGGAACACATCGTTGATGGGTAGTTGGTCGTACATCATCGTGGCGGTGTCGACCCCGCGATACCGGGTGGTGCGCAGCCGCGCCTTGGAGTTTCGTGCGCGGACCACCGGACTCACCATCGCGATGGGCTTCGTATAGGTCCGCCGCGTGACCATCGGAAACCTGGCCAACCCGACACCGCGAAAGGCATGAACCGGGTTCATCGGCCAGAGTGATGATCCGCCGCGCGCGGGGAACAACAACGGATGCACCGTCTCGGCATCGACGAACTGCTTTCCCCACCAACCGCTCGCCGCGAGCAATCCGTCCATCGGATGGTCGGTGGGCAGCTCGGCACCGTGCCAGGTGCCGATCATCTCGTCCGTTTCCACCGGCTCCGACGAGTCGAACAGGTCGAGTGCTGCGGCAGTCGTGGTCGGCACGGTCGGCATGAGGTCGTCGAGAATCATACGGCGATGATAGACGTCGGTTTCCTCAGCGAGGGCCGTTCGATCCGTGCGAGAGACAGCGGATGATCGTCGCCCGGGTGTCGGCAGGGTCGATCACGGAGTCGATCTCGAACACGCTGGCCACGTTGAGGGCCTTGCCGTGTTCGTAGTGCGTCGCGACGAGCTCGTCATAGCGATCCTGGCGTGCGGCCGGATCGTCGATGGCCTCCAGTTGGTCTCGGTAACCGAGTCGTACGGCGCCTTCGAGACCCATACCGCCGAACTCGCCGGTCGGCCACGAGAGCGTCGCGACCGGGGAATGGAGGTCACCACCCGCCATGGCCATGGCCCCAAGGCCGTAGGCCTTGCGGAGCACGACCATGACAAGCGGGACGGTCAGGCGGGCGCCGGCGCGGAACATGTCACTGAAGCGCCGCACCGTCGCGGTACGCTCGGCCTCCGGTCCCACCATGAATCCCGGTGTGTCGCACAGAGAGACGACCGGGAAACGATGGGTCTCGCACAGCTCGAGGAAGCGTACGACCTTGTCGGCGGCGTCCCCGTCGAGAGCACCTCCCAGATGCTGTGAGTTGTTGGCGATGATGCCTACCGCCACCCCCTCGATGCGTGCGAGCGCCGTCACGACGCCATGGCCGAAACCGGCACGGAGTTCGAAGACGCTGCCGATGTCGCAGAGGATGTCGAGAATGGGCCGGACAGGATAGGCGCGCAGCCGGTTCTCTGGGATGAGGTGGCGGAGCCGTCGTTGATCTGCGGCGCCGGAGTCCTGCGTCGACGAGCGAAAGTACGAGAGGTACTGGCGGATGTCGTCGAGAGCAGCGGCGTCGCCGTCGACCAGGCGGTCGACGACGCCGTTGGCCCACTGCACGTCCATCGGGCCGACCTCGTCGGGCGTGACGCGACCGAGACCGCCGCCCTCGATCATCGCGGGACCACCCATGCCCAGGCTGGAACCCTCGGTGGCGACGATGATGTCGCAACTCCCGGCCAGTGCCGCGTTGCCGGCGAAGCAGTAGCCGGCGACCACCGCCACGGTCGGAACCCTCCCGTTGAGTTGTGCCATCCGCCGGAACGTGGTCACGTCGAGTTGGGCCACCGCGGAGGTGTCGGTGTCGCCAGGGCGACCGCCGCCGCCTTCGGCGAACAGGACCAGTGGGAGGC
This sequence comes from Gordonia sp. SID5947, assembly GCF_009862785.1. Taxonomy (NCBI): domain Bacteria; kingdom Bacillati; phylum Actinomycetota; class Actinomycetes; order Mycobacteriales; family Gordoniaceae; genus Gordonia; species Gordonia sp. SID5947. The sequence continues at coordinate 784,270 of NZ_WWHU01000001.1, forward strand.
CGCGGCGGTGCGCGAGCTCGAGCAGCCGGTCCGTCTTCTGATGATTGTGCAGGCCTTGGGTCCCGGCGAGCACTGTGTAGTCATATGACATGACGGCGACCGGCATGTCGTCGACACGCCCCGTCCCGGTGATCAGTCCGTCTGCCGGGGTCCGGTCGATGAGTTCGTCGACGCTGCGCCGGCGACGTTGTGCCGCGATCGTCAGCGCACCGTACTCCACGAAGCTGTCGCCATCGAGCAGGATGTCGAGTCCTTCGCGCGCGGTCATCCGCCCCTTCGCGTGACGCTTGCCGACTGCATCGATTCGGCCCTCGTCGCGGGTCCGGTGGTGACGTGCGAGTACTTCGGCGAGATCGGGACGAATGTGGTCGAGCTCGATCTCGGTTTCGGCATCGTGGGTTTCGTCGTCGGCCTCACCGGTCACGATGAACGCGACCGCCTCGCCCTTCTCGACCGCATCGCCGACGTGGATGTTCAGTGCGGCCACGTGGCCGGGAACCGGACTGTGGACGACATGTTCCATCTTCATCGACTCGAGCACGATGATCTCGGTACGACTCGTCACGGCATCGCCGACGGCGACCGGCAGTGACACCACCACGCCGTGGAACGGACTGGGGATCGCGACCGTTCCAGCCGGCGCCGGCATCTGCTTCGGCGGTGCGGTCTTCCGATCCCGCTCGTCTTCGGCGGCGGTGGCGGCGGGGAGCAGCGACAGGTGCGGTGCGGTGACGAGTTCGGCGAGGTTGCGGTCGACGAACACGGTGTCGATGCCCCTGGCCGTGAGCTCTGGACGCGCCAGAATCGCTTGCAGGAGAGGGGTGTTGACCGCGACACCCGAGATGTCGAAGGCGGCGAGAGCGCGCATGCAGTCGCGGGCGGCCGCTTCGGTGTCGGTCCCGCGCACGATCACCTTGGCCAGCAGCGAATCGTACTGTGGGCCCACCTCATAACCCGCGTACCCATGGGTGTCGACGCGGATGTTGCGCCCGCTGGGCGGTTGGAACCGGTGTAACCGGCCGGTCTCGGCGGCCACGTCGCCGTCGGCGCGGACGGTCTCGGCATTGACGCGTGCCTCGATGGCGACGCCTCGCGGTGGCGGGCACGACGTGAGACCCAGACTCGAGAGTGTGCTGCCGCCGGCGACGCGGAGCCCCAGTTCGACGAGGTCGAGACCGGTGGTCTCTTCGGTCACAGTGTGTTCCACCTGGATGCGCGGATTCACCTCGAGAAATGTGAAGGTCTCCCGGACGACCAGGAACTCCACCGTGGCGAGTCCACGGTATCCAGCCATGAGTCGCTGTGCCGACCGGTGAAGATCTTGTCGCACAGTGGAATCGAGCGCGGGCGCAGGGGCGATCTCCACGAGCTTCTGGCGCCGACGCTGCGCCGAACAGTCGCGGTCGCCGAGGACGACGACATCCTCACCGTCGCCGAGTACCTGTATCTCGATGTGACGGACGTCGGTGAGCAGTTCCTCGACGTAGACCGACGGATCGCCGAAAGCGGCGAGGGCCTCGGACGAGCACCGCTGCAGCGCCGGGCCGAGCTCGTCGCGATCGGACACGTGACGCTGTCCGCGTCCGCCGCCGCCCGCTGCCGCCTTGACCATCACCGAAGCCCCGTCGCCCAGTCGGTCCCAGAGCGCCTGGGCCGCGGCGAGATCCGCGGGGGAGTCCGTGGCCGCGATCGTCGGCACACCGCACCGATCCGCGTGCCGACGTGCCGAGGTCTTGTTCCCGAACAGCTCCAGATGCTCGGGCGACGGGCCGACAAACGTGATACCGCCGTCGTCGCAGGCGCGGGCCAGGTCGGGGTTCTCGGCGAGAAATCCGTATCCGGGATGGAGCGCAGTGCTCCCGCTGTCTCGCGCCGCCTCGAGGACCGCGGTGATGTCGAGATAGCTCTTGGCCCCGGCGCCGGGCAATGTGACAGCCTCGTCGGCCCGGAAGACGTGAGCGCAGGCGGCGTCGTCCTCGGGATGGATTGCCACCGTGGTGATCCCCATGGAGGCCGCAGTTCCCATGATCCGGACGGCGATCTCGCCGCGATTGGCGACGAGAAGTTTCATCGAGAGGCCCTTCCGGAATCTTCTACCTGCACACCGCTCCCTGCGACGCCGAGGTGACCAGTTTCGAGTACTTCGCGAGCACGCCGCGCGTGTAGCGCGGCGGCAGCGGGGCGAATCCCAGTGCGCGCTTGTCGAGTTCGGACTCGTCGACCAACAGATCGAGAGTGCCGGTACCGACATCGAGGCGTATCCGGTCGCCGTCCTCGACAAGTGCGATGGGGCCGCCGTCGACGGCCTCCGGCGCGACGTGCCCGACACACAGCCCGGTGGTACCACCGGAGAAACGGCCATCGGTCATGAGGAGCACGTCCTTGCCGAGCCCGGCACCCTTGATCGCACCCGTGATCGCCAGCATCTCGCGCATACCGGGGCCACCCTTGGGGCCCTCGTAGCGGATCACCACCACATCGCCGGCGGTGATGGTGCCGTCTTCGAGGGCGTCCATCGCGGCGCGTTCGCGATCGAAGACCCGCGCAACACCTTCGAAGACGTCGGAATCGAAGCCCGCCGACTTCACCACAGCTCCCTCGGGGGCGAGCGATCCCTTCAGGATGGTGATCCCGCCGGTCGGGTGGATCGGTTTCGTGGTGGCCCTCAGGACGAGACCGTCGGGGTCGGGCGGAGCGATGTCGGCCAGATTCTCGGCCACGGTCTTCCCGGTGACCGTGAGGCAATCGCCGTGCAGTAGCCCGGCGTCGAGGAGGGCCTTCATCACGACCGGGACGCCGCCGATGCGGTCGACGTCGGTCATCACGTGTTTGCCGAACGGCTTGACGTCGGCAAGATGCGGCACCCGCGAACCGATCCGGGAGAAGTCATCGAGCGACAGCTCGACTTCGGCCTCGTTGGCGATCGCCAGGAGGTGCAGGACGGCGTTGGTGGAGCCGCCGAAGGCCATCACGACGGCGATCGCGTTCTCGAATGCCTCACGGGTCATGATGTCGCGCGCCGTGATGCCTCGTCGCAAGAGTTCGACCACCGCCTCGCCGCTCTCACGGGCGTACCGGTCCCGTCGTCGGTCGGGCGCCGGCGGCGCGGCGCTACCCGGCAGTGACATACCGATCGCCTCGGCCGCGCTGGCCATGGTGTTGGCGGTGTACATGCCGCCACACGCTCCCTCCCCGGGACAGATCGCGCGCTCGATGGTGTCCACGTCTTCGCGACTCATCAATCCGCGCGAGCATGCGCCGACCGCCTCGAAGGCGTCGATGATCGTCACCTGACGCTCCGAGCCGTCCGAGAGGGTGGCGTACCCCGGCAGGGTGGAACCCGCGTAGAGGAAGACATTGGCGAGATCGAGGCGGGCCGCCGCCATCAGCATGCCGGGGAGTGATTTGTCACAACCGGCGAGAAGCACTGAGCCGTCGAGTCGTTCGGCGCTCATCACGGTCTCGACACTGTCGGCGATCACCTCGCGGGACACGAGCGAGAAGTGCATACCCTCGTGCCCCATCGAGATGCCGTCGGACACCGAGATGGTGCCGAACTCCAGCGGATAACCCTCGGCCGCGTGAACACCCTCTTTGACCGCCTTTGCCAGGCGGTCCAACGACAGGTTGCAGGGCGTTATCTCATTCCACGAGGAACCGACGCCGATCTGCGGTTTGACCCAGTCGTCGTCGCCCATGCCGACCGCTCGCAGCATTCCCCGGGCCGCGGTCTTCTCGAGCCCATCGGTGACGTCTCGACTCCTGGGCTTGATGTCGACGTCGGTGGCTGGAGAGTCCGGTGTTCGATTGGCCATAACCGTCACGATAGATGTGTCGGCAGCATCGTGATGACACTTGCACCCCCGAATGCGTCGATTGGTATGAGATCGGCGATCGGGACGAGACCGACAACGCGCACCACGTGTCGGCTCGGAGTCCGTAGCATCGGGTCATGAGTGCTTATGTGACGACCAACCCGACGACCGGTAGGACTGAGCACGAATACACCGGTCTGCGCGATGACCAGATCTCGGACCTCGCCGAACGATCCGCCGAGGGCTTCGAGGCGTGGCGACACGCATCGGTGGCCGAGCGTGCCGAAGCCTTGGCCAGAACCGCCGACCTGTACGAGAAACGTTCGACGGAACTCGCCGAAGCCATCACGACCGAGATGGGCAAGCCGACCAAGCAGGCAGCGGGTGAGGTTCAACTCGCCGCGGACATCTACCGCTGGTACGCCGAACACGGTCCCGAACTACTCCTCACCGAGACGCTCGATCCCCAGGGCGCAGCGGAATCGCTGGTCCAGACCCTGCCCGTCGGGCCCCTCGTCGGGGTGATGCCTTGGAACTACCCCTACTACCAGGTCGCGCGGTTCGTCGCGCCGAACCTGTTGGTGGGCAACACGATCATTCTCAAACATGCATCCATCTGCGCTGCCTCGTCGGCGCTGATGGCCGACGTGTTGCACGACGCATCGGTGCCCGAGAACGTGTACATCAACGCGTACGCGAGTTCCGATCAGGTCGCCGAACTACTCGGCCATCCGGCCATCCGCGGCGTGTCGCTCACCGGCAGCGAGGCGGCGGGCGCCGCGGTCGCCCAAGAGGCCGCCAAGAACCTGAAGAAGTCCGTCCTCGAACTCGGCGGCTCGGATCCGTTCATTCTGCTGGACACCGACGACATGGATCGAACAGCACGAATCGCCGCCGGTGCCCGTCTCTCCAACGCCGGTCAGGCGTGCAACTCGCCCAAGCGTTTCATCGTCATGGACGATCTCTACGACGACTTCGTCGAACGGTTGGTCGACGAGTTCGACAGTTCCGCGGTGGGGGACCCGACCGACCCTGACACCGCTGTCGGACCGCTGTCGTCGGTCTCCGCACGCGACACGGTGGTGGACCAGGTCGCCAAGGCCGTGGAGCAGGGCGCGACGCTTCACACCGGTGGTGCGCCGATCGACGGAGACGGGGCGTTCATGCGGCCTGCCGTGCTCACCGGCATCACCCCGGATATGGACGCCTACGCCGAAGAGATCTTCGGCCCGGTCGCCATGGTCTACCGCGTGCAGTCTGTCGACGACGCGGTGAAGCTGGCGAACGACGTCGCCTTCGGTCTCAGCGGATCGGTCTGGAGCACCGACATCGCGCGGGCCGCAGAGGTGGCGGATCGTCTCGAGGTGGGGATGGCCTACATCAACGAGCACGGCACCACGCTGCCCGGGTTGCCGTTCGGCGGCGTCAAACGGTCCGGCTACGGGCGCGAACTGGGTCGCTGGGGAATGGGCGAATTCGTCAACACCAAACTCCGTCGTACCGCGACCCGTTGATTCAGGACGGCCCGGGTGATGCGCGCTCGGGCCGTGCCAAGAGCGGTGTGGCGCGGAGTTCGGCCCGGTTCACGACGACCAGCCATGCGGCAAGGGTTGCGAACAGCATGGGTATCAGCAGATCCAGCTGCGGTACCACAGCAAGCGCCAGGAACAGGCTCATCCAGCCGTTGCGCGTGGCCGCCACCACGATTCCGACGGTGGCGGCAGCCACGGTCACCGTCACGGGCAAGCCGGTCCACAGGGCATGGACCGCGAATCCGAACGCGACGCCGACGAAGACCGCCGGGAAGATGCGTCCACCCCGAAAGCCTGCGGCGCTGGCGACGAGCAACGCGACGAGCTTGATACCGGCGAGCGCGAGAAAACCGAGCGCCGTGGTCGTCGCCATCCGGTCGGGCAGTTCCTTCATCTGGTCGAGGCCCTTGAACAACGTGATGGTGCCACCGATGACGCCGAGCACACCCAGCGCAAAACCCGCGCCGGTCAGCAGAAGGATCGGATTCGCGATCCGGTGGAGCAGTTTGTGCAACGGGTCGAACACGCGCGAGGCGGCGACCCCGACCGCTGCGGCGACGACTGCGACGCCGATCGCGACGAACACCTCGGCGACCCCGCCGTAATCTTCGGCGGGCAGATCGAGGGACATGTCGAGGTTGGTGAAGTGGGTGATGACAAAGGAACCCGTGGCCGCGGCGACCAGCGGTATGTAGAGGCGGTTCCACAGCGGTACGCGCTGGTCACCCTCGTTCGCCTCCGACAGCATGAGCGCGGCTGCGACAGGCGTCCCGAAGAGTGCGCCGATTGTGGCCGCCGTCGACAATCCGACCCAGTCGTGTGTCTGCACCTTGGGGACGAAACGCGCACCGACCGCCACCACGAGGGCGGCGTTGATCGCCATGATCGGGTTCTCGGGCCGAGGCTGATCCCGCCGGCCAAGCCGAGGATGGCAGCCACCGCCAAGCCGGGAACGACCGCCGGTGCGAGCGGTGCCGCCACCAATTCGATGGTGGCGGGATCGTCTCCGGCGTGACCCGGTGCGTACCGGATGACGAGACCGACGAGCAGACCGGTTGCGGTCAGCACGACCAGAATCCACCACCAGGTGTCGGAGGAGATCCCCATGACGGCGGTCAGGTCATCCCAGACCAGACGCTCGATCAGTTCGGCCACTGCCGATATCCCCCAGAGCAGTAGCGCGCAGACCGCGCCCACCACCATTCCGACCGGAGTCATGGCGATCAGCCGACCCACCGGGACGCGGAACTCCTCCGTGGGTCTCGGATCGCTGTTCTCGGGGCTCATCTGACGGTTCCCCACCTCCATCGGCGCAACGGACGGCTCATTCTCTCATCAGCAAAGCGCCGGAGCAGAGATTCAGATGACCTGGATCGGGTGTGTCCGAGGGAACGCAGTCACCGAGCTCACGTATGCCGGTGTCGCGCCGGACTATCGGTGATCCGCGTGGACGGCGAGCTGTGCGGTGAGTTCGCGTGCATAGTCGAGATGACGCGCCAAACGGGTGCAGGCCTGCTCGGCGCGTTCGTGGAACTCGGCGAGCGTCGCCGCCGCGGAGCGCGCGGATTCCTCGTCCACGGTGCGGGACAGGTCGTCCTGGGCTGCGAGGAGCCTCCGCATGTCGTCGAGTGTGAACCCGAGCGGCTTCATGCGTCGGATCACCAACAGGCGAGCGATGTCGTCACGGGTGTAGAGCCGGAAGCCGCCGGCCGACCGGGCTGACGGGACGACCAGACCGACGTCGTCGTAGTGGCGAATGGTCTTGATCGACAACTCGGTCTCGGCCGCCACCTCACCGATCTGCAGATGCTCCGGCTCGCTGTGCGAAGTGCTCACGCGATGTGTCCTTCCGGTCCGGCTCAGTGGCCCGCGCCGAGGTGGCCGCTGAGGCGTTCGTGGCGGGCGGCACTGTTGTCGTCGAGGCCGATGATGGTTGCGGTCTTGCCCTTTGCCTTGTACTTGGTGGTGATGGCATCGAGTGTGGCCACTGTCGATGCGTCCCAGACGTGGGCCGCGCTGAGGTCGATGACCACGTGCTGTGGATCGTTCACGTAGTCGAATTGGTAGACGAGGTCGTTGCTGGAGGCGAAGAACAGTTCGCCGCATACCGCGTACACGCGGGTGTCGTCATCGGGGTGTGCGACTTCGACGACCTCGGTCATGTGCGCCACGCGGCGGGCGAAGAGCACCATCGCGGTGACCACCCCGACGATGACCCCGTAGGCCAGGTTGTTGGTCGCAACGGTCACGGCGACCGTCGCGAGCATGACGGTTGTCTCACTCTTGGGCATGCGCCGCAACGTCTTCGGGCGCAGGCTGTGCCAGTCCATGGTGCCAACCGACACCATGATCATCACGGCGACCAACGCGGCCATCGGGATGAGGGCCACCACGTCGCCGAGGACGACGACGAGAATCAGCAGGAAGGTCCCGGCGAGGAAGGTGGAGATCCGGGTGCGTGCACCCGAGGCCCGCACGTTGATCATCGTCTGTCCGATCATCGCGCAGCCGCCCATGCCGCCGAAGAAGCCGGTGACGACGTTGGCGACGCCCTGTCCGATGGACTCGCGTGACTTGTCGGAGTGGGTGTCGGTGAGGTCGTCGACGAGCTTGGCGGTCATCAAGGATTCCAACAACCCGACCAGTGCCATGGTCAGCGCATAGGGCGCGATCACGGTGAGGGTGTGCCAGGTGAAGGGGACGTCGGGGATCAGGAACGAGGGCAGGCTGTCGGGTAGTTCGCCCTCATCGCCGACGTTGGGCACGGAGAGACCGCACACGATGGTCGCGGCGGTCAGCAGGACGATCGCGACAAGAGGTGCCGGGATGGCTGAGGTGAGTTTCGGCAATCCGACGATGATGAGGATGCCGATGCCGACCATCGGGTAGACGAGCCATGGCACCCCGATGAGGTGCGGGAGCTGCGCGGTGAAGATGAGGATCGCGAGCGCGTTGACAAAGCCGGTCATGACGCTGCGTGGCACGAACCGCATCAGTTTCGCGAGCCCGATGCCGCCCAGGATCATCTGGAAGATGCCGGCGAGGATGACCGCGGCGATCAGGTAGTCCAGACCGTGGCTCTTGACCAGCGGTGCGACGACGAGCGCGACCGCACCGGTGGCGGCCGAGATCATCGCCGGGCGCCCACCGACGATGGCGATGGTGACCGCCATGGTGAACGAGGCGAACAGTCCCACCCGGGGATCGACGCCTGCGATGATGGAGAACGAGATCGCCTCAGGGATCAGAGCGAGTGCGACGACCAGGCCGGCCAGCACCTCGGTGCGTAGACGGCGAGGCGAACGCAGGGCGGCGAGCACCGACTGTTGACGCTCAGGGGAGACGACGGTGGACGTCGGCGACATGCGAATACTCCTTCAGCCCAGGACGCACGAGCGGGTGACGGATTCACCGGCCAGAGGGCGGGGGCGTCAGGCAGTGGGCGACTCTACCCTGACGGGAGGGTAGAGATGCAAATCGGAATGGTCGCGGGCCTTCTCGGGTTGGCAAGGTCATGAGTGACGACCAGTTCGATCCACGAGCCCTGATCGCCGACAGCAGACTCGGGATCCTCGCGACCATCAAGTCGAACGGGCTACCCCAGCTGTCGCCCGTGACATCGGTCTACGACCGTGACACCGACACCATCTATGTCTCCATGACCGAAGGCCGGGCCAAGACGGCCAACCTTCGTCGGGACCCACGCGCGGCGATCGAGTACACCAGCGCAGACGGATTCACCTGGGCGACGGCCGAGGGTGACGTGACCCTCGTCGGGCCGGGCACCGATCCGGATGGCGACGAGGTCGACGCGCTCGTGGACTACTACCGGCAAGGAGCAGGGGAGCACCCGAACTGGGACGAATACCGAGCTGTGATGGTCTCGGATCGTCGAGTTCTGATGGTGCTTCGCGTCGGCCGAGTCTACGGTGCCAAGCTGCGCTGACCGAGCGCCACAGCGCGATACGAACAAAGTGCGCAACACGAGAGAGGGGTTCGATGGCCGACAACGATGGTCCGGTGTATGCACTGAACCTGTTCGACCTGGCCGACAACGAGGACTATCGGGCGTACTCACGGCGGTCGTTGGCCGAGGTGCAGAGCCATGGCGGGCGAGTCGTCTCGTTGGGTGGGTTCCGGGACGCCGAGGTAGGCGACATCGCTCCGCGGCAGGTGATGGTGTTGGTCGAGTGGGATTCGATCGAGGCGTTCGAGAGCTATCGCGATGATCCGGCCCTCGCCGGTCTCCATCGACTACGGGAGAACGGCACGACCGGCTACATCTGGCATCTCTTCGACAGGCTCGACGACCTGCGTCCGCTCCTACGGCGGTCCTGAGTCGCCGCGGTCGTTCAGCTGGTGAACTCTCGGGCCGCCGACTCGACGATGTCGCGTCCGCTCGTGCTCAGCGCGAATCGCCGGCGGCGACGACTGGCGCCGTTACCCTCGGCGCGCAGACGTTCCACGGCGGCCGCGACCAGCGCACGGTCCCCGAGGTCGTCAAGTGCCGGACGGACGTCGGCGACGAGCGACTCGAGTTGAGTGAGTGCCGAAACCGGTTGCTGCGTCACGACATCGATCCCGTGGCCTTCTATACCGTCGTGTGCTGCCTTCCACATGGCCGCTGCCAGGACATCGGAATCGATCACCGGCGGGGGGACGCCTGCCGCGATGTCGCCCAGCGCCGTGACGACCAGGGCGCGGACGAGCGCTGCCACCACGACGGCTTCGTCGGCGCGCGGCTGGACATCACCGACCCGGATCTCGACGGTGGGCAGGTGGTCGGACGGGCGGATGTCCCAATAGACCATGTGGTCGTCGAGAATGGCGCCGCTGGACAACAACATCGCCACGATCTGTTCGAAGTGCTCACGGGAGCGCAGGTGTGGAGGCGGCCCCGACGCCGGCCATCGAGACCAGAGCACCGAGCGCCAACTGGCATGTCCGGTGTCGGCATCGCGATAGATCGGCGAATTGGCAGACAGGGCGAGCAAGATCGGCAGCCGTTGCCGAAGGTGATTGCTGACGGCCACCGCGGTGCCGCGGTCGGGCACACCGACGTGGATGTGACACCCCGAGATGCCCTGCTCGTGTGCCAGCATTCCGAACTTCTCGCCGATATGGCGATATCGCTCCGTTTCGGTGATGGGGAAGTGGTCGGGCACGGTCGGAGGTACGCCCGCGGCGATCACGGCAACGCCGACCTCGTCGGCGGCTTCGGCGACGATGGTTCGGAGCCTGCGTAATTCGGCGAGCACCTGGTCGCTGGTGATACACGCAGACGTGGCGGTCTCGATCTGGCAGGACGTCAACTCCAGATCCAGCTCGACGCCTCGACGTGCGGCGGCCGCAGCGACTTCCCGGTTGCGGCCCACGGGCTGCCCGGTGAGCTGATCCACCAGGATGAACTCTTCTTCGACGCCGACCGTCGGCAGCGCCTCCCCGGGGTCACCCGCGGTTGACGAGTCGGCGAACCTCACCTTCTCATCGTACGGTCGTCAGGGGGATACCCCGCCCGATCTGTCACAGAGGAAGGTCCAGCATGGCCGGAGTAGAGGTCGAGGTCGATTCGGACATGAGCCCGACGGCCGCGTGGGAGCTCGCATCAGATCTCGGCAGGTTCTCAGAGTGGATGACGATATTCGGTGGCTGGCGGAGCGACCTCCCGTCCCGGATCGGGGAGGGGACGGAGGTGTCCTCGCTGATCAAGGTGAAAGGCTTTCGGAACATCATCCATTGGCGGGTGACCGAATACGTCGAACCCGAGGTGATCGCGCTCGCCGGTCGCGGCCGGGGCGGTGTCCGGATCGACCTCACGATGAAGGTCACGCCGGCCGAGTCGGGATCTCATTTCGGCTTGCACGCCGACCTCAGTGGTGGTCTACTCAACGGCCCGGTGGGCCGGTTGGTGGCGCGGGTGATCGAATCCGATGTCCGAGCGTCGATCAACAATCTGGCCGGGCTCTCATGACCGTCGACGACGACCACCACGCGATCTGCACGCTGCTCTACCGATACGCGGAGCTCCTCGACGCCGGGGACTTCGCTTCCGTCGGCGAGCTGTTCGCCGACGCGGACATCACCATCCGCGGAGAGGTCACCGGCCATGGCGCCGCGCATGTTCGCGCGATGTTCGAGACGATGGTGGTCGTCCATCCCGACGGGACGCCGCGGACCCGACACCTGATCACGAACCCGATCATCGACTTCGACGGCCGCGACAACGCTCGTGTCCGATCCTGCTACACAGTGCTGCAGCAGCGCGAGGCCCGCATCGACATCGTCGCGTCGGGCCGCCATCTCGACACCATGGCGCGGCGTGGTGGTGAATGGACCTTCACCTCGCGCGATTACGGATACCTCGAGCTCGTCGGAGACACGTCCGAACACCTACGCGCGCAGAGTCGATGATGACCGCCGGGTGTGTCAGCCCTGACCACGCATCCGTTCGAAATACGACCGCAGCGCGAAGCCGGCCGCCGATGCGCTGATGCCGAAGACTCCCCAGAATTGAGCGCGATGCAAGTGGGCGCGCTGTGAATACACGATGGCCCCGGTGGCGCCGGCGTTCGCCGACGCCCACACGAGGTTCTCCAGCGGAGAGGAATCACCCACGCCGGGCGGGTCGGCAAAGGGCGTGGGAAACGGCTTGCCGGCCAGCGCATGGGCAAGGTGTGGGACGACATTGGCTGCGACTGCACCGGCGCTTGCGGCCGCAACATGTCGTGTCCACGTGGTATTCACCGGACGCCCCCTGCCTTCGTGTTCTCGTGCAGAACACGGCCCGTCGCCGCCGAGTTCACGCACAGTGCTCGATCGATCGTAGTCACGGACGTCGCGATGAGATGTGGCCGTCCACATGGTCTACCCGGATGACCGGTACACACATCCACGGGAAACGGCAGGCACCTCATGGTCATCGTCGCGGGACACATCACCGTCGAGCCCGAGCATCGCGAGACCTACCTCGCAGGTTGTGTGACGGTCGTGGAGAAGGCGCGGCGGACGGAGGGGTGTCTTGACTTTGCGATCGACCCCGACCTGCTCGATTCCGTTCGCATCAACATCTTGGAGCGTTGGCGGTCGCGGGCCGACGTCGAGGCCTTTCGCGGGAGTGGTCCGGGTGACGACCAGGGTGCCGCCATCCGCTCCGCATCGGTGGCCGAGTACGAGGTCGGTGACGTGCGGCTGTTGTCCGGATAGGCGAGAAGCAAGCGGCGCCCGGCAGGACCGGCACCGGCAGATAGTTCTCGGCCGAACTTCCGGTTAATATGTGCTCGGCAGTTAAGCAGCAGCGGCCGGTGAGACTGTTAGTTGGGTCCCAACTTCAGCCACATGACGGTCTTTCCACGGCGGAAGGGTCGCAATACATGTGTGCATGACGTCCGGGGATGCACAGGAGGCGCACGAAAATTGAACGACTTCGCGTCCAGGCGTGGCGCGGGCCATACGGGTGAGCACGGCATGCAGAGGGTCGGTAGTTTCCGATTCTTGTACGAAGGTGAGCGGTGGGAATGGTCGGATGAGGTGGCCGCGCTCCACGGCTACGAGCCCGGTGAGGTCACTCCGACGACCGAGCTGTTGATCGGGCACAAGCATCCAGATGACCGTGTCCACTTCGAGGCGATGCTCGCCGAGATGCTCACCCACCACGCGCCGTTCTCCAGTCGGCACCGGATCATCGACACCCAGGGGCGCGTACGGCCCGTCGCCGTCATCGCTCACAGCATCACGGACCCATCCGGAGAATGCATCGGGACCGAGGGTTTCTACCTCGATCTCACGGAGTCGGTCGACGCGTCGGTGCGAGAACAGCTCGACGACCACGTGCAGTCGTTTCGGACCTCACGCGGTTCGATCGAACAGGCCAAAGGCATGTTGATGCTCATGTACAGCGTCAGCGCCGAACGGGCCATCGACGTGCTGAAATGGCGGTCGCAGGAGGTGAACGTGAAGGTGCGCGATGTCGCGGAGTCTCTGATCGCTGAGTCCGTCGCCAGTCTTCAGATACCGGATCACACCCGACGTCAGTTCGACAACATCGTGCTCAGGGCGAGCAGCGGATCACGGGTGGATTGACGTCAGGGGACTCAGGGTGGCCGAGACCACGGTGGCAGAGGTGATGGCCGAGCTGGCCGAACTCGACGACCCGAAGACCCGCGAGGTGAACTCGAGGCACGGCGACGATCACGGGGTGAACCTCACCAGGCTGCGAGCGGTCGCCAAGCGTCTGAGGACCCAGCAGCAACTCGCTGTGGAACTCTGGGAGACGGGGGACAGCGCAGCACGATTGCTCGCGCTCTTGATCTGCCGCCCCAAGGACTTCGACCGTGACGAGCTGGATGCCATGGTGCGTGATGCGAGAACGCCCAAGGTGCACGACTGGCTCGTGAACTACGTGGTGAAGAAGAATCCGCATTCGGAGATGCTGCGTGTGGCCTGGATGGCCGATCCCGATTCCGTGGTGGCGAGCGCCGGATGGGCGCTGACTGCCGACCGGGTGACGAAGGCGCCGGACGTTCTCGATCTCCCCGCACTGCTCGATGTTGTCGATGCGGAGATGAGACAGGCTCCGGACCGCCTCCAGTGGGCGATGAACGCCTGCCTGGCCCAGATCGGGATCGCACACCCCGTTTACCGAGCCCGCGCGATCGAGATCGGTGAGCGCTTGGAGGTCCTGAAGGACTACCCGACCTCTCCGGGGTGCACGTCGCCGTTCGCCCCGACGTGGATCACGGCGATGGTGAATAGGCAGGGCTGGTAGCCAGATCCGACAACGGCGCGGTGGTGAGGCTTCGAGAAGCGCGGGATGGCGGAGGAAGTCCGCAGCCGGTCGGCCCGGTCTGCGACGATGTGTGCGTGATCCTCCCCAAGGAACGCGACCCCCGTTTCATCACCATCCGGCGCGGTGGAACCCTCACGGACGACGACCACCGGCTCCTGGCGCTGTGGGCGGCGGCGTGTGCCGAGCACGTTCTCGCGCTCTTTGAACAGGCGCGGCCCGACGACCCACGTCCACGTCAGGCGATCGGACATATCCGTGCCTGGGTGCGTGGTGAGGTCCCGATGATGGACGCGCGTGCGGCCGGTGGGCACGCGATGGGTGCCGCCAGGGATCTGAGTGGGGCGCCTCGTCACGCTGCCTACGCCGCGGGTCAGGCCGGGGCGGTCGCTCATGTCGCGGCACACGAGTTGGGCGCCGCGGCCTACGCGATCAAAGCCGTCCGCGCAGCAGCGCCGAAGGGCGGCGGCGAGGCCGCGGGACGGGCCGAGTGTCGTTGACAGCGTGAGCAACTCCCGGATGCCATCCGTGAGCTGGTCCTGGACGACCAGCGGTTGCGCAACGAAATCTGTTGGTCGGTGTTCGAGAGCTGATGTGCGGAATCTGATCCGGATTCAGTCGCCACAGCAGCTGTCTCCATGATCGCCGGAAGGACAGCGAATCCTGTATCCAGAAACAGCTGAATTGCGCATCCGACGTTCGAATCAGGGTGCCGAAGCCGGACGGGTGATCGCTTCCACCTTCACCATATCGCGTGGTCCTGGGCTTGCGGCAAGCCCAGGGTGATGGTGCAGACTCGTCTGCTGCGAGCAAGGCACGCGTCTTGCCGGGGAAGGCGGGTTCGGATGTACGACGTCGTGGTGGTCGGTGCCGGACCGACAGGACTGATGCTGGCGGCTGAACTCCGTCTGCAGGGCGTGGACGTGGTGGTGCTCGACAAGGACGTCGAGCCCACCGAGCTCGTCCGCGCGCTGGGCATCCACGTTCGCACCATCGAGATCATGGAACAGCGTGGTCTACTGGACCGTTTCCTCGCGCGGGGCCAGAAGTATCCCTTGCATGGATTCTTCGCGGGCATCTCCAAACCTGAGCCACCGCATCTCGACACCGCCCACGGATACGTGCTGGGCATACCGCAGCCCGAGATCGACAAAATCCTCGCCGAGCACGCCACCGAGCTCGGTGCGGAGATACGGCGCGGTGGGCGAGTCGTCGCCGTTCACCAGCGCGATACGGAGGTTGTCGCCGAATTGTCCGATGGCACAACGCTTCACGCGCGTTACCTGGTTGGCTGCGACGGCGGGCGCAGCACGGTCCGCAAGCTGATCGATGTCGGATTTCCCGGCGAGCCGTCGACCGCGGACACACTGATCGGCGAGGTCGACGTGACCATGCCCGAGGAGGAGCTGACCGCCAAGGTCGTCGAGGTCCGGGAGACGCAGAAGCGTTTCGGGATCGGCCCCTCGCCGTCGGGAAGCGGTCGACACCGCCTCGTGGTCCCGGCGGCCGACGTGGCCGAAGGCCGCACGGCCGCGCCCACCCTCGATGAGATCAAGCAGCAGCTCCGCGCCGTCGCCGGCACCGACTTCGGCGTTCACTCGCCGCGTTGGCTCTCGCGGTTCGGGAATGCCACGCGTCTGGCCGAGCATTATCGTCGGGCCGGGTGTTCCTGGCCGGCGACGCCGCACACATCCATCCGCCGATGGGAGGCCAGGGCCTCAACCTCGGGGTGCAGGACTCGTTCAATCTCGGTTGGAAACTGGGCGCCGCGATCAACGGCTGGGCGCCGCCTGACCTCCTCGACAGCTTCGAGGCCGAACGTCGACCGGTGGCGGCCGACGTGCTGGACAACACGCGTGCGCAGGCGGTGTTGGTCTCCACGGACGCCCATTCGCAAGCCGTGCGGCGATTGATCGCTGATCTGATGGACTTCGACGACGTCTCGCGCTTTCTGACCGAGAAGATCACTGCGATATCGGTCCGCTACGACATGGGTGATGGACATGAGCTGCTGGGTCGTAGGCTGCGCGACATCACGTTGACCGGAGGAAATCTCTACGGTCTGATGCGTGCAGGCCGAGGACTGCTTCTCGATCAGACCGGTCAACTCTCGGTCGAAGGTTGGGCTGACCGGGTCGACCTTGTCGTCGACTCCGGTGACGAGCTGCACGTTCCCGCCGTGCTCCTCCGTCCCGACGGCCACGTGGCGTGGGTAGGTGCGGCTCAGGACGATTTGGATGTTCATCTGGCCCGATGGTTCGGCAAAGCGGTGCCTCGAACCTGACCGCTCCACTCGAGGTGGCGTGATGATTCGATATCTGTCAATATCGACGCATGTCGAAACAGGGGCTGTTTGTGCCGGCTGTCGGCCGAGGGTTGGGCGCCGAGGACGCAACTGAGTTCTCGTCGGCGCTGAAGGCTCTTGGTGACCCGGTGCGGTTGCGATTGTTGTCGGAGGTTGCGTCGCATCCTGGTGGTGAGGCGTGCGTGTGCGATATCTCGGGGCCGTTCGAGTTGTCGCAGCCGACGATCTCACATCATCTGAAAGTGCTGCGCGAGGCGGGAATGGTGAGTAGTGAACGGCGCGGCAGTTGGGTGTACTACCGAGTGAACACCGGCGCGCTGAGCCGGCTGGCGGATCTGCTGGGCGGATTGGCGGCGGCGGTGGTGGGGGAGCCGCGCTCGTGTGAGGTGCCGGAGTGAACGCGACCGAAACCGCCGTGGCGGGAAAACTCTCCGTGCTCGACCGGTTCCTGCCGGTGTGGATCGGCGCGGCAATGCTCGTCGGACTTCTGCTCGGTCGCGGCGTTCCGGGTCTGGGCGAGGTGCTGGCGGCGGTGGAGATCGACGGCATTTCGCTTCCGATCGCACTGGGGTTGCTGATCATGATGTACCCGGTGCTGGCGAAGGTGCGCTACGACCGGCTCGGTTCGGTCACCGGTGATCGCAGGCTGCTGCTCGGCTCGTTGATGCTGAACTGGATCATCGGACCGGCGCTGATGTTCGCGCTGGCGTGGCTGTTGCTACCGGATCTGCCGGAGTATCGGACCGGGCTGATCATCGTCGGCCTGGCTCGCTGTATCGCGATGGTCATCATCTGGAACGACCTCGCGTGCGGAGACCGCGAAGCCGCCGCGGTCCTTGTCGCTCTCAATTCGGTGTTCCAGGTCGTCATGTTCGCCGTGTTGGGGTGGTTCTATCTCTCCGTCCTGCCCGGGTGGCTGGGCCTTGAACAGACGGCCATCGAGACCTCGCCGTGGCAGATCGCGAAATCGGTACTCATCTTCCTCGGGATCCCGCTCGTCGCGGGCTATCTCACGCGTCGGCTGGGCGAGCGCGCAAGGGGACGCGACTGGTACGAATCGTCTTTCCTGCCGCGGCTGGGACCGTGGGCGTTGTACGGGTTGCTGTTCACCATCGTGATCCTGTTCGCGCTGCAAGGGGAGCAGATCACCTCCCGGCCATGGGATGTCGTGCGGATCGCGCTGCCGTTGTTGATCTACTTCGCGGTGATGTGGGGCGGTGGGTTCCTGCTCGGCGCCGTTCTCGGGCTGGGGTATGAGCGGACCACCACGATGGCGTTCACCGCTGCGGGCAACAACTTCGAACTGGCGATCGCGGTCGCAATCGCCACCTACGGCGCCACCTCTGGGCAGGCGTTGGCGGGAGTCATCGGCCCGCTGATCGAGGTGCCGGTGCTCGTCGGCCTGGTCTACGTCTCGCTGGTGTTGCGTCGCCGATTCGCCACGCCCGCTGACATGGTGGCGGGTGGTCACCGTGCTGCCTGATCACATCACGGTGTTGTTCGTCTGCGTGAGCAACCGCGGCAAATCAGTGATGGCCCAACACCTCACAGCCGCGGTCACCGATCACATCGAGGCAACTTCGGCCGGAACCGACGCCAAGGTGGGTGCCCGGGTCAACGAACTGTCGGCGCAGGTGCTCGCCGAGGTCGGTGTGGACGTGTCAGGCCATCAGCCACGTCAACTGACCGATGAGCTGATGCGAGCCGCAGACCTGGTCGTGGTGGTCGGCACCGCCGACGTCTCTGTGCCGGACGGGGTGGAACTCGAGGTGTGGAAGACCGACGAACCCTCTCTGCGCGGTATCGAAGGGATCGAACGGATGCGACTGGTCCGCGACGACATCACCGAACGGATCCGTGTCCTCGACGACCGGTTGCACTAGCGGCGTGGGCGTGTGCGCGTTCGGATTCAGCAGCAGGCCGTGGCGGCTTCCGCAGGATCGTCCGTACTGGGGCCGCAACACCCCGCGCTCGGCGCCGAGTCGTCGGTGGCGTTCTGCTCCAACAGTTTAGGGCTGGTGCCGAAGGTGTCCGAGTCGGCGAGCACGGCGTACACCTCCCACTTCTCGTCCGCCGGGCCGGTCACCCACACCTTGTCCTGCGTGGCGAAGCAACACGTTGAGTTGATCTCTTCCTGCGTGAACAGACCCTCGCCGGAGAGACGCGCGATCTCGGAGTGCACCTTCTCGCTGGACTCCACCTCGACTCCGAGGTGGTTGATCGTGCCGCCCCGACCAGGGCTCTCGATCAGCACGAGCTTCAGTGGCGGCTCGTCGACGGCGAAGTTCGCATATCCTGGCTTGCGTTTTGCCGGTGAGGTGTTGAACAGCTTGGAGTAGAACTCGACCGCGGTATCGAGATCGTCGACGTTGAGCGCGAGTTGCAGACGGGACATGACGAGCCACCTTTACCTGTGAGACATATATCGAAGTCAGGATTCAGGATGCGCCACCTCTTCGACATATGTCAAGGTTCCCGGTACGGTGAATTCATGCCCAAGGCTTTGCCCGTCATCGACATCAGCGCTCCCATCTGTTGTGAACCCGTGTCGGTGGCCCCCTTGGATGACGCCACCGCGCTGGAGGTCGCGCTGCGACTCAAGGCGCTGGCTGATCCGGTGCGGATCAAGCTGATGTCGCTGCTGTTGACCGACGGGGCAGGGGAGCTGTGCACCTGTGACCTGGCGGCCTCGGTCGGTCTGACCGAGGCCACCACCAGTCATCACCTGGGTCAGCTTCGGAAGGCCGGGATGGTGGTGCCGGAACGCCGCGGCATGAACGTCTATTACCGCGCTCGCCGGGATTCCCTCGACGCGTTGTGCTCCGTGCTGGGTGCCGAGTCCCCACGCGCCTAGCTTGGATCTCGTGAGCCCGATCCGGTCGCCCGCGTAGAACGCGATCGAGACCCAGATGTGTTGCACTACAGCATTTTCGGTATCAAACGTCCCGGTCGGCGTGCCGGAACTGCCGTCGGTATGACGAGGGTGTCACTGCATACTGCGCGGTGAAGTTCTGCCGAAAGGTCACCTCGCTGTTGAAACCCGACGAGTGCGCCACCAGACGCAGGTCCCAGTCAGTGGTCTCGAGCAGGGTGCGGGCCCGCTCGAGTCGTTGCCTCAGTACCCAGCGGGCGGGTGTCGTGCCGGTTGCGTTGCGGAACTGGCGGATGAAGCTGCGCTTGCTCATCCGCCCCCGCTCGGCCAGCGCCTCGACGCTGAGTTCGCCGTCGAGGTGCTCGAGCGCCCAGTCCAGGACGGCGCTGATGGTGGTCGACGACGCGGGCGCCGACAGTGGCTGTTCGATGTACTGTGCCTGACCGCCTTCGCGGTGCGGGGCCACGACCATCCGGCGCGCCACCCGGTTGGCCAGGTCGGCACCGCATCGCTCCCGGACCAGATGCAGGCAGGCGTCGATCGAGGACACGGTGCCGGCCGAGGTGATGACGTCGCCGTGGTCGATATAGAGGACGGAGTTGTCGGCCAGGTTGCCGCCCCGCGCGGTCAGCAATTCGGCGGCAGCCCAGTGCGTCACGGCCGGCCTGCCGCGCAACAGCCCGGTGTCGGCCACCGCGAGTGCCCCCAGGCACAGTCCGGCGATGGTCGCGCCCCGGTCGTGGGCGGATGTCACGTGCCGACGGAGTGCGTCGCTCACCGGCGGTGCGGACTTGGGCCACGACGGGATGACCACGATGTCCGCGTCGACGGTGGCCTCGGGGCCTGCGAGTCCGGAAAAGCGATGCCCTTCGGCCAGGCGTACCTCGCCGGCAGTGGTGGACCACAGGGTGATCGACCACGCCGACGGGTCCCCCGAGAGCTGGGCTGCTTCCTGGAACACCAGCTGCGGGGCGGCGACGTGGAAGAGCGAGACGCCGTCGAACATGTAGATCGCGACGCGCATCGTCACCTCACTCCGCCTGCGTCCCGTGGTGGCGCAAATCCATCGCAAATGGGCAATCGTGCCACCTATGCGGCTGATACTAGCGCAGCACAATGGCCCGTACATGCACTCGGACGTTCAAGTTCGGGTGTGTCCCGACCGGAAGGACCTCCACCTCATGCCCGCTCCGAAGCGCGCCCTCATCGTCATCGACGTCCAGAACGACTACTTCGCCGGACCCGTGCAGGTTCAGTACCCGCCGCGCGAGGAGTCGATCGGGAACATCGCCTCCGCGATCGACGCCGCCACCGCGGCGGGTCTGCCCGTCGTGTCGCTGCAGCACACCTTCCCGGCCGACTTCCCCGTCTTCGCCGACGGCTCGGAGGGGTGGAAGCTGCACCCCGAGGTGGAGCAGCGGGTGACCGCGGAGTGGAAGATGGCCACCAAGCAGACCGGCAGCGTCTTCGGCGGCACCGATGTGGCGGAGTGGCTCGCCGAGAAGGGCGTCGACACCATCACCCTCGTCGGATACATGACCAACAACTGCGTGCTCTCCACCGCCGCCCACGCCGAGACCCTGGGTCTGGCCGTGGAGGTCCTCTCGGACGCCACCGGTGCGATCAACCTGGCCAACGAGGCCGGTTCGGTGTCCGCGGAGCAGCTCCACACCACCCTGATGGTGCTGCTCAACTCGAACTTCGCCGCGGTGGGGGCCACTTCGGCGTGGACCGATGCCCTCTCCGGCGGCACCGCGCTGGAGAAGGACAACCTGGTCGCCTCGGCGGTGGCGGGGGCACAGGCTCACAGCTGAGATGAGCTGAGTGATACCGCGAAGGCGCCGATCCCGGAAGTTGTCCGGGGCCGGCGCCTTTCGTCGTCGGCAGGCTCCTCAGGGCCAGCGTTCGGTGATCAACTGGGTCATCTCGTCCACCCAGGTGTCGTCGAGCGCGGCGTCGTTCCGGATCAGGATGCGAAAGATCGCGGTGCCGGCGACGACCTCGGCGAGCATGGGCAACTCGTCGTCGCCACGCCGTTCCTGCCCGAAGCGGGATTCGAAAGCTGCAAGGTTCCCGGCCAATCGCTCGATCATCATGGTGTGCACCTGAGGGTCGGCGACTGTGTCGGCGATCAGGCCGGGGAGAGCCAACCGCACCTCGGGGCTGTCGAACATCTCCCGGACTGTCTCGATCAATGCGCGGATATCGGCGCGGATGTCGCCGGAACCGTCCGGGGTCGGGATCTCCTCGGCGGACAGTACCGCCTCGTGAACCAGCTGCGCCTTCCCCGACCATCGCCGGTAGATCGCGGCCGTGGTGGTGCCGGCGCGCGCTGCGATCGCCGAGAGCGACAGCGCGGAGTATCCCGTTTCGAGGATCAACTCTCGAGTGGCCGCGATGATCGCGGCGTCGATCCGGCCGTCGCGCGGCCGCCCCGGCGCGGATGGGCCGGACGTCTCGCCTGCGGACCTCTTGCCATTGCTGCGGCCGTCTGCTGTCATGAACCCATCGTAGTTCCAATACAGTTCGCATCGTATTTGAGGGAGTGTTCGTGAACCTGAGCCCGCTCGACGAGTATCCGATTCATCAGACACCGGCGCCGCTCACCTGGCCGGCGACGTCCGACCGGAACTTCTACGATCGGTCCTACTTCAACGTGCTCGACCGGGATGGCCGATTCATGGCACTGACCGGAATCGGTTACTACCCACGCCTCGGGGTCAAGGACGCCTACTTCGTCGTTCGGCGAGGGGACGCCCAGACCGCGGTGCACTTGAGCGATGCCATCGACGACGACCGCCTGAACCAGAATGTCAATGGTTATCGGCTCGACGTCGTCGAGCCTTTGCAGGAGATGCACCTGACGCTGGCCGAAACGAAAGGCATCTCCGCGGATCTGACCTGGCGCGGGCTGTTCCCGGCCGCCCTGGAGCGTCCGCACGACATGCTGACCGAGCGACGAGTGACGTTGCAGGCGTGCCGGTTTGCCCAGGTCGGTACGTGGGAGGGATGGATCGATGTCGACGGCGAGCGGCTCTCGGTCGATCGTGACAGCAGCGTGGCCAGCCGTGACCGGTCGTGGGGAATCCGTCCGGTCGGTGAGGCCGAACCTGCCGGTCGGCCCGATGCGTCATTCCGCGGCATGTGGTGGCTCTACCTGCCACTGGCCTTCGACGACTACCAACTCTTCCTGATCCTCCAGGAAGATCCCGACGGACAACGCAGCCTCTACGACTGCACACGTCGATGGCGCGACGGTCGTGTCGAACAGCTCGACGGTGTGCGCGTCACCATCCACTACACGCCCGGAACCAGGATCCCGCATGGCGCTCATGTCGAGTTCATGAACCGTGCGGGGGATCGCATTCAACTCGACGTCGAGTCGAAGTTGTTCGCGCCCATCGCATTCGGTTCGGGCTACGGTGGCGACTCCTCGTGGGCCCACGGCACGTGGAAGGAGGGGCCGTTCGCCGAACGGGTCAGCTTCGACCTCACGGACCCGGAAGTGATGGCCAGAGCGCCGTTCAGCCTCATCGACCACGTCGGCAAGGCGGTGTGCACCGAAGCGGACGGGCAGACCCGCGAGGGGGCTGGGTTGTTCGAACACGGAGTCATCGGTCCACACCACCCGTCGGGCTTCTCCGACTGGACCGACGTCGCGAAGTAGGTAGGACGCCATGAAGATCATGACAGCGCTGTACGAGCCGACCGGTGCGGTCCAACGAGCTGAGTTGCTGCACGAAGCCGGCGCATCCGGTGTGTTCACCTTCGAAGGTCCGTTCGACGTGTTCACCCCGCTGGTACTGGCATCGGCAGTCAAGGGGCTCGACGTGATGTCCAACGTCGCGATCGCGCTACCTCGTAATCCGATCCAACTCGCACATCAGGCGAATGATCTGCAGTTGCTCTCTGAAGGGCGATTCATCCTCGGATTGGGCACCCAGGTGCGCGCGCAGATCGAAAAGCGCTACGGGGCCGAGTTCGACCATCCGGTCGCGCGGATGAAGGAGATGGTGGGGGCGCTGCGAGCGATCTTCGCGACATGGAACAACGGTGAACGGCTGGACTACCGCGGTGAGTACTACCGGCACACCTTGATGACGCCCACTTTCGTGCCCGGGCCGAACCCCTTCGGGCCGCCACCGATCTATCTCGGCGCGCTCGGTCCACGTATGACCAGGGCGACCGCGGAGGTGGCCGACGGTCTCCTGGTGATGCCGTTCGGGTCGAAGCGTTTCCTGCACGAGACGACGATGCCCGCCGTACGGGCGGGCCTCGCTGCCGCCGGCCGCAGCGAGGAGGACTTCGAGGTGGTGCCAGAGATCATCGTGTCGGTCGCCACCGGACGCGACGACGACCACGCGTCGACGCGGATGCTGTTGGCGTTCTACGGTTCCACCCCGGCGTACCGGCCGGTTCTCGATGCGCATGGCTGGGGAGATCTGCAGCCGGAACTCAACGCGATGTCCAAGCAGGGCCGCTGGCAGGAGATGGCCACCCTGATCGACGACGAGATCCTGCACACGATTGCCGCGTGCGGTACCCCGGCGGAGATCGCCGCCCATATCCGAGGCCGTGTCGAAGGTGTGTCGGACCGGCTCTGCCTGTATCAACCAGGACCGATTCCCATCGACGCACTCGCCGAGATCGTCGACCAGTTGGGCGCAGCATCATGACGATGGCAACGATCGAATTCGACGACGTCACCGACGATCGGTACGGCGGCAAGGCTGCCGGACTCGCTGAACTCCGTCGGCTCGGACTGTCGGTCCCGGTGGGATTCGTCATCGCTGACGCCTCCGCGCAGGATGCCATCGATGTCGGGGCAGAGCGGTTCTCCGAGATGGCCGCCAATGGGGCGACCCCTGTGGCCGTCCGGTCCTCGGCGGTCGGGGAGGACGGTGACGATCAGTCCTTCGCCGGGCAATACGACACCGTGCTGGGAGTCGACTCAACCGACAGATTTGCTGCGGCCGTGCGCAAGTGTGTTGACTCCGTGCACTCACGACGAGCCTCGTCCTATAGCGGGCAATGGGGCGCCACGATGCACCTGGTGGTTCAGCAGATGGTCGATGCCCGCGCCGCCGGCGTGGTGTTCACCGCCGACCCGACGACCGGCCGACGCGACCTCATGGTGATCGATGCCATCGCGGGGCTTGGCGAAGCGCTGGTCGACGGCACCGCGTCCCCCGACCACATCGTTCTGGATTCCCAGGGCAACGCGGCAGTTCGCGAGATCGGTGCGGAGCCGGTCTTGTCCCAGGAAGAGGTCGCTCATATCCGGTCCGATGCGCTGCGCGCTGCGCGACATTGGGGCAGGCCGATGGACCTCGAATGGGCGATCGACCAGTCGGGGAAGCTGTGGTGGCTGCAGGCCAGGCCGATAACCACCCTGCCCGGTGATCTCAACGAGATGGATTCGCCGGTCGCGGGTGATGACCACGTCTACACGCGATGCAACATCGGCGAGATGATGCCGGGGGCGTTCTGTCCGCTGACCGCATCGGTGTCCGGATACGCCATCGACTACGCGATGCAGATGATTCAGGTTGTGGCACGGGCTCAGGAGAGTTACGAGAAACCGTGGCTGCAGGTCGGTTACTTTTCCGGACATATGTTCCTGAACATGACCGAAGGTACGGCGCTGAGCTCGGGCATCCTCGGCAACTCGCTGGAGCAGTTCTCCACGTCGATCTGCGGGAGGGTGATCGATGAGCTGAAACCCAAACCACCGCAACCATTCCACCGCAAGATCGTCAACACCGTCCGACTCAGCACGCATGCGTTGTCGGCCGGCCCGGCCATCCGCCGCTTGGACGGCCAGATCGCCGCTTTTCGGATACCGACCGATCTGGATCCGCGAGTCGTCATGGCGCAGTTGGAGTCCGGCGTCGAACAGTACTGTGACGTGACGTTGACCCATGTCCGGTCGTCGTCACGTGCCGCGGTCGCGGCCAACATTCTCGAGAGCGTGCTGATCAAGCAGGCGGTCAAGAACGGACAAAGCGAGGACCATGGGAGGGCGGAGGCAACCAGGCTGATGGCCGGTGCCTCCGATGTGGAGAGTGCTCTCATGCTCGAGCAACTCGACGCGGTGGTCCGCACCCTTGCGTCCGACGAAGTGGCCGCCGCGAAGTTTCTGGCGGCGGAGCCCGACGCCGCGGTCACCGGGTTGCGGGCCGCCGACGATACCAGCGGTATGGCATTGCGCCAGTTCCTGGGTCGTCACGGTCACCGCGGATATCGCGAGCTGTGCATGCGCGACCCGTCGTGGGCCGAGGATCCGGGTGGTCTCGGGGCGATGATGCAGGTCATGCTGCGTTCGGTTCTGGACCCAGCCGCTCACGGAACGGCGCAGCCCCGCCTCGAGGCGCCCGGATCGTCGACCGTGCGACTTCTCGCGAAGTGGGCGCAGGCCGGCGCGCGGGGGCGCGAGGAGACGAAATCCAAGATGGCCCTGATGGCGCATTCGCTCAAGTTGGGTTACCGCCACCTCGGTGAGGTACTGGCAGGGTCGGGAAGGCTGCCCGACGCTGACCTGGTGTTCTTCTTCGACCGTGCGGAATTGCATCGCGTCGTCGGTGGGGAAGACGTCGGCGCTTTGGTGCGGGCCGCGGTCAAGCGTCGAGAAGCGTTGGCGTTTCAGGATTCTCTCGAGTTCGATGACGTGTCTGTGGGTCGCCCGTCGCCCGTCATCACCCCGCCGCAACGTGCGACCGCCGACGACCAGATCGTCGGCCGGCCGGCCAGCCGTGGAACCGTGGAAGGGGTGGTGCGCGTCGCAAAGTCCATTGTCGATGCGCGTGCCGTGCAGCGCGGCGAGATCCTGGTCGCTCCGGTGACCGACGTGGGATGGACACCGTATTTCACCGTCATCGCCGCGCTTGTCACCGACATCGGCAGCTCCGTGTCCCATGGCGCAGTGGTGGCGCGAGAGTACGGCCTTCCGTGTGTCGTCAACACGTTGGTGGCCACACAGGCGCTCAAGACCGGTGACCGGGTTCGCGTGGACGGGGACCGTGGTGTCGTCACCCGTCTCGGCGGGCCCTGAGCCTCCGCGGATGCTCCCCAACACCTGAATATGTCTGTGCGCGTGCGGTTTATCGGACCGTTGGTCCGACCACAACGTCTCCGACGTGGCTCGGTGGTGGGAGCCGCGCAGTTGCACGCAGGTGTGTCCTGTGCCACGATGAGGCAGGTTTAGAAGTGAGCCGCGCCCAGCGTCGGCCTGCATATTCGGTCGACGCATCCCAACCAGTGGAGGGGCCGTTGTGCTGACACCTTTACCGAACGCCCCGAACTGCTACGACAACTGTGGCGCCTCTCGTCGCGGGCGATCAAGCTGCGGATCGGTCGTCGACGTGCGCGCCACGTCTTCTGCTCATGCGCTCTCTAGTTGGAGCACCGGTTCCCGGTGTACGTGGGAGATGAGCAATGGACACTTCGAATAGTCAACTCGATCCAGAACAGAGCCCGGACGGCGAGCGACAACGAGCGGACAAGGCCCATTCGCGACGGCCGGACGCTGCGCAGCCATTTCCGGATGTGCGGTGGCCCAGTCCCAGTTCACTCGATCCCTGGTGGCGGCGCGTGATGGAGGAGGGCGACGAACCCATCGCGGCGGACGAAGGTTCCGTCAGAGACGCGGCCGAGGGTAGAAATCAACAGTCTGGACAGCAGGCTGTGTAGTCGGGTGTGACCCCGGTCCCGAAGGAGTATCGGCGGCGCGCGGCGTTCTGCGTTCCGGGCTGTCGATGTTGCGTCTTGGCGCGCATTCGCGACGCCGATGGATGAGGCATTGTGGTGCGGCAGTTGACGCCTTTGCGCTGCGGAAGAGTTGCCAGTGCAGAGAGCAGGCGCTACTTGTAACGTTGCTTTGTGGCAGTGAGAGATAGGGTCAGTGACCATCAGCGGAGGCCGCGCGAGCGGGGACTCCGGCGTCCATGTCGAACAATCGAAAGGGCTATATGACGCAGATCGCCTCTCGCCGTACGAAATTCGTTACAAGTCTGTGTGCGATCGTGGTCATCGCCGCTGCCTGCGATAGTGACGCCAAGAGTGACGACGCCGCATCACAGGTCACGTCGGCTGCGTCTGAGACTGCGGCACACAGCGACAATGCGACGACGGACACGGTGGGGGAGACGACGCCCGACGCGGAACCGGCGGCGGTGAGAATCACCGGGGAACCTGACGTTGAGGTGACACTGCATGGTCCGATCGCGGTCAAGTACGCGAAGGCGACCAACGTCCAGAAGGATGCTCTCGGCAAACCACTGACCGGCGACCACAACGCTGGGACCCGTGAGAGCGGCGTGGTGTTTCAGCAATTCGAGGGCGGCGTGATCATCGCGAAGAACGACGACTCGGGGACGTCCGCATACATCATCACGTCGGGCAAGATTCGCGACGCGTGGAACACCGAGCGGGCCCCGGACGGCACGCCGGCGATCACGGGTAAAAACGGCTCGCCCGGCCCTCTGGGAGTTCCCACCAGTGACACGACCACCGAGGGTGACCTGGAGGCGGTGACCTTCGAGTACGGCAAGATCAGCGAGAACACCACGACTGGCGAGGTCACCGTGATGGTCGACGGCAAGGTCGTGCCGTCCGGCGTGAAGTAGAACGGCCGAACCAGTCTTGCCATGCCGTCCTGTGAAACCACACGGTCAATCGGAGGGCAAGTGCGAGGAAGAGGATCCCCGCCGAAGAGAGCATAGCCACCGACGCTGGTGATCGTGTCTGCTCCGAGCTACCGGATGACCGCCGGCTCTGCCACCGTCAGCCGAAATAGCCGGTCTCGGGGTTGATGTTCGCGAGGAAGTCTCGGATCGACTCGCGATGGTCGCGAATGGTCGGCAAGGGGAGGGGGAGTGGCGCGGGCGGCAGTCCGTCGTCGCTCTGCCACGCCACATGCAGACCGAAAGATTCGAAGCCGTAGCCGGGGTTCGGGCCGGACAACCAGGTGTACCGGCACTCGCCACCGGTCCTGACTTCCAATTGGAACAGTTCTCGGTCGACTACCAGGTCGATGGGGCTGTCGACTGCCGCCGGACGCCAGTCATCGGGATGCGCGTCGGATTGCATCAGGCGAGTCTCCCTGCGCGGCGGGGCTCCGCGGCGGAATCGTGGTACGCCCTCACGCCGAGATGGAATGCCGCGATCACCATGGCAGCCACCGTCATCGGGGCGCCGCCGACCATCAGTAATCCCCAGAATCCGGTCCAATGCGCGACCCCGTAGACGGTCAAAGCTGCGAGCGCCAATACTGCTAACCAAGAGACCCACCAGCGCATAACCAGCGCAGCGACAACTGGTGCAGCAATGAGCAACGCCCCGATCCTCACGAGCGGCCACGCGCCATACGCCGACCACATCGGATCATCACACGTAGCGTCAGCGTGAACACCAGGCTCGTCCAACTCGCCAGATTTGCCGCACGACATCGACGCCCACCCAGCAGGTTCAAAGGCGTTCCACACCGCAAACGCCACGCCGAGCACAGCCAAGACCAACCACGCCACCCGCACCCACCTCATGGGACGACGCTACTCGCGCATTACGCACCGAGTGGCAGACGACGCACCGACAGGCCACGAATCGGCGAGAATAGACCGGGATTTCATCTCGTGGACCCACAGCTCCCGTGAGAAGCCGGTGCTAGCGCGGTCAGATGGTCCGCTTGGCCGAAGGAGTGGCCACTCTGATGCAGCCGATGCAAAATGCAGGAGTCTACTTGACATAATGTATCTTATCGGCATGAGAAGGGCGAGTAGAAACCGCCCGAGTGTGGCCGTCTTCGCGGACCTTTGTCCGATCCCAAACATGTTGAGAGTAATCCAGGAAAACATGAGAGCTGTCCGACATTCGACCTGAATCCACGAGAACCTGAGAGCGATCAGACGCCTGTGCCACTTCACGTGTAGATATGGCGCTGACGCTGCTGCGGTCGACGCGCAGCGCCTCGCGCCCGTCTCTTGCGATTTGATCGCTGGCGCCCATAGTGTCCATGCCCGCATTCGGCCTCGGTGCGCGCCACAAAGTGTCACAGTGACAAATTGATATAGGGTGGATGAACCCACAAATCTGCGGGTCAGGAGTCATTTTCTGCCCTCAAGCCGAATGAGTTCCCGGGAATGCCTGACAACCTGCTGCCGCGTATGAGCGGACCTGACTATGCAGCGTCAAAAGCTGCCGTCCTGTCGTTCACCACGTCACTCGCGAAATTTGAAGGCCCACACATCCGGGTCAACGCCATCGCCGCCGGCGCCACCGTGTCGCCGATGTGGTCCATGCAAGGCGGCCTCGCCGACACCTTCGCCGGCATCCACGGAGTCCCCGCGAGGAATCGATCGAAGCAGAAATGAAGGCCCGCAATCTTCCCCTAGCCCGCATCGGGACGCCCGAGGAGGTCGCCAACGTCGTCATGTTCCTCGCTTCAGACCTCGCCTCCTACGTCACCTCGAACGTTTACGGCGTCGACGGCGGCTCCATCGGCAACATCGTGTGACCGCAGACACCAAACGGCGATTAGCTCCTGGCTGTGGCCCGGTATGCCCGGTCATTCTCAGGCTGTCGGATGACATTACAGTTGGGAGTTTCGCCGGAGCAGCTCGATCGGTGTCGCGGGGTGTGAGAATTGCTGGGTTGGGAGGCATCAATTCGGTTGGGTGACAGACGATGTGGGAGTTGCCCTCCTACTTCGTGAGGTCAGTGGGTGCGTTGTCCTTCGCTTCCCCAGGTTGTTGTCACCGGATCTCGGCTCGGCGGCAAAGCCTCAGATGTGGTGTCATCCGACGCCGACGCCGACGACCCGGGCCTGCCGATCGACCTTCCCCCGCCGAACTGACCTTTTGTCGTAAAGTACGTTACCTGTGCAGAACATGTTGCTGCGCAATACATTGTGTCGCCGACGACGAGATGTTCGACGTGAGGTTGACGACATGCCAGACGCCGACTTTCCCCGCGCATATGCTCCCGGATGAGTATTCGTCCACCGATGGAATGCTTTGGAGATGGGGCTGGGCTCGGCGAATCCGATGCTGGGCCGCCAGCGGCATTTTTCGACCCTTTCGGACTCAAGCTCGAGTGCGAGTCCAGATTCAACCCCCGCTCACATACCTGTCCACCATCACGACCGTGACCGAGAGTCCACTGGCTGGTCTCCGCGGGATCGATGCCCGACCCTGCAACATGCGGGTCGGGCATCGGGCGTAACCATTGCGAGATAGATTGTCAGACAAACTGTCAACACAGTTCCGGCAGCCCATTCCCCAGGGCGTGCCCACTGAAATGGTGACCGAAAACATTCGCTGCCCGTGTCATGCCTTGCCCGGAACGGGTGGAACGAGTCGCTGCCGGCGTCCGCGTTGTCACCCTTCAGCACAGACGCACCCCGGACAACGAATGCGGTCACCGCGAACCGCCCATCCATTGGTGGCCGCAAAAGCGATGGCTGCATGATGATCCGGGACTGCTTTGACCACCAGCGGCCGATCGCAATGATCACATTTTGAGATCCAGGTGTAGGGACGATCGGTATGCGCGCCGGCGGCAGCCGGTGACGGAAGTTGAGTACTGTATGTCCCGGCCACGTTGTCCTCACCCATTCTCATCTAAGCGGAAGCTGACGAACGTCGGCCTACGTGTCAGCGACGGTTTCAACGAGGCCTATCCCGGTAGTCGCGCCACCGTCCACGATGAACTCGCTGCCGGTACAGTAGGTCGCCTCGGTGACAATGAAGCGGATCATTGCGGCGACTTCTTCCGGGTGTCCGAAGCGCGCGATAGGTTGGTTGGCTGCTACCTCGTCGTCGATGCCTTCGGTCATCGGAGTACGGATTGGTCCGGGATGAACAGAACAGACCCGGATACCCTTGGCCGACAAGTCAAGTGCTGCAGCCTTGGTGAGGCCTCGGATGCCCCATTTGCTCGCTACGTATGATGCCAATCCCTGGTACCCGAGCAGGCCTGCCGTAGACGAAACATTGACGACGACACCTTGCCCTGATCGACTCAATTGGTCTGCTGCGCAATAGATGCCAAGGAACGTTCCCATGAGGTTGACGTCCAAGACTCGGCGAAACCTGGCGGGCGTGACGGACTCGATCCCCCCGAAGTCGACGATGCCAGCATTGTTTATGAGAACGTCAATCGGCCCAAAAGCGTTCTCAGCCTGCGCAAGTGCTTTCCGCCAGCTATCTGCGTCGGTGACATCGAGCGGTTCGAATCGCGCTGAAGAACCGAGCGAGTCCGCAACCTGCGTTCCATCCAGAACATCGCCGATCACGACATTCATACCGGCACCATGTAACACGTTTGCTGTGGAGGCACCGATCCCGCGTGCTCCACCGGTTACGAAGGCGGTGCGTTCGTGTAAGTGGGACATGTGTCACCGCCCTCGCTGGCTCGTCCATCTGATGTCGACGTCGATACGTCGTGCCCTGAAACTGGGAAAGGCTGGGAAAAGCTCGGTGATGACAGGCGGCATCGGGTAGGTCAGGCGGTGCTCGGTGAGCGCGTCCATGGGTCGCACCTTTCTTGGTGTGGACAGGGTTTCGTCTGCTTGCCAGCTTCAGCGCTGACCGCTGTCACCGACGAGAGTCAATCGTCACAACGATCATGGGCAAACGTCGATTGACGTATCGCATCGAACAGCGCACTGCCAGGGACGGCTGCGAAGCGCCAAACAACGCAGATCGCCTGCCGCTCCAGCGTGACGAAAACCAGTACTTGCACCCCGTGCGAGCGCGTGACTTCTGCCAAGACCTCGGAAGTCGGCGACGGGGTCTCTCGGGTCATCGAAAAGGGTCGATGGTCCCTACCCTGAAGAGGCGCGAACGCGAAGAGTCTGGGGTGTGAACACCCCAGACTCCAGATCAGCTTGGCTCACCCACACGCTTGTGTGGGTTGGCATCGTCGCTGGGATCGTGTTTGTGGTCGCGATTGTGTTCTTCTCTGGATTCTTGATAGGCCAGTCATCGGGCGGTTGCAGTGGCGACGGACATCGCAACGGGCAGGTAGGACCGGGCCAGATGGTCGGCCCAGGAATGATGGGGCGAGGCGATCGAAACAATCCCTACATGCCCTATCCCCCGTCGGCGCCTCGGCCGCCGACAGTGCCCAGCCCATGAGAATCTGTGTAGGTGCTCGATCGCGTGTCATGGTGCGCAGCCCGAAGCCAAGCGAAGCCTGGCTGTGAAGTGAAAACCTCTGTGTCGTACTCTGTTCACCCGTGTCTTCCCTCGCTTCCGATGCTCCCATGACCGCCGTCACTCGCCTGGAATGCGTGTGGTGCTCGTCCGACGACGACGTTGCGGACTTCCGCAATGAACCACGATGTGCACGCTGCCGCACAGCGGAAGAGACCATCGCCGAGGCCCGCGAATTCGTCGGCTTTTACGGCCTTCGACCCTTGGGCGGGTCCGTGGAGTCCGATGACGATGAAGAGCGCGAACATCGAGTCGCGGCTCGCGAGGCGTCGGCCGAGCTGACCCGCACACGTACAAGTACTCCGTCGCGCGGCACGTCCCGCAGCCGGCAGGGGGCCTCCGTCACCCGATCGGCATCCACCGCCACGAAGACAGAGCGCAACGCAGCGACCGCGACGAAACAGGCTGCCGCGTCGGGAGTGAGTCGACCCTCGAACATCTCTCGTCCCGACCTCGCGAACATCGCGAACCGGGCCGAGGGCCTGCTGACGCAACTCGCCGAGATCGAGGAGCGGCTCGCTATTGCGCAAAAGGACTCGGGACTCAGTGGTAAGGCCAAGGTGTCCGACTTGACCGAGAAGCGCGGGTCTGTGCTACGTACGCTAGCCGCCTTGGAGAAGGCCAAGCGCGCAATGGAGCCGGCCTGAAGTGGTGTCGCAGTAGCGCTGACATGTCGGCCGTACGCTTCGCCGCACTCGTTCGTCGATGAACACCTTCGTGCTGGGCGGGCTGTTTCGGCGGTGACCAGGTTGCTTTGCCCACATGTGGACCGCCCGATCGACTCTTGACCTGTATCGACCTCCGCGTAATACTTAGGCATGTGCCTAACTATCACGCAAAGCTCGACACGGTATTGCGAGCCATTGCGGATCCGACCCGCCGGGCGGTCGTCGAGCGCTTGGCGAGGTCCCCTGCCGTCGTGTCCGAACTCGCCGCGCCGTTTTCCATGGCACTACCGTCGTTCATGCAACATCTGCGAGTCCTTGAGGACGCAGGGATTGTGCTGTCGCACAAGCAAGGGCGTGTCCGCACTGTCAGTCTTCGACCGGGTGCACTCGACGTGGTGCACGTGTGGCTCGGTGAACAGCGAACACCCGCAGAACACCAGGCCGACAGACTCGGCATCCACTTGACCCGCGTCACTCCGAAGGAGACCTGAAATGACCCGTGTACGCGCCAGCATGTTCATCTCGTTGGACGGCTATGTATCCTCGACCGCCGACTCCCCCAGTGACCCGATGGGTGAGGACTGGGGGCGGCTCACGGCGGCCTACGCCGCAACCCGCACGTTTCGCGAACGCGTCCTCGGTGACACCAGTGGAGTCGGCACCACCGGTATCGACGACTCCTACGCGGCCGCGCAATCCGAGGGCGTGGGCGCCGAGATCATGGGCGCCGCCATGTTCGGCCTGCACACCTATCCCGACGATCCGGACTGGAAGGGCTGGTGGGGCGACAATCCGCCGTTCGGCACTCCGGTCTATGTACTCACCCACTCTGCGCCGCGCCCGTCAATCGCGATGCAGGGCGGAACGACATTTCATTTCCGCAGCGGCGCAGTCGAAGACGTCCTCGCGGAGGCAGCAGCCGCCGCGGGCGGTGGCGATGTTCGGATCGGTGGCGGAGTGGGCACCGCGCGCGAGTTCCTACGCGCCGGCTTGATCGACGAGCTGCACCTCATGGTCGCCCCGATCACCTTTGGCCGGGGTACCCGATTGTTGGACGACCTGCCCGGTCTCGACCAAACCCACAAGGTGAAGACTGAAGTCGCCGAGAGTGGCACGATCCATGTCCTGTTCACGCGGTAGGAGGCACAAGTGACGATCGAACGACGCCTCGCCCGAGCCGAGTTCACTCTCACCCGCGACTATCCTGTTTCACGCCAGCGCATTTGGGACGCGTTCGCGGACGAGCAGCAGAAGTTGGCCTGGTGGGGCGTCGACGATGCCATCGAGCCCGGTGAGTGGGCGTTCGACTTTCGCGTCGGCGGGCACGACATCGCCGAGGGCAGGTTCCACAACGGTCCGGTCTCGCGTTACGAGGCGACGTACACCGACATCGTCGAACACGTCCGCATCGTCACCACCTACGACATGTGGCTCGACGGAGTTCACATGTCGACGTCGGTGGCCTCGGTGGAGTTCGATCCGATCGACGATGGAACGCGGTTCACCCACACTGAACACGGCGTGTTCTTCGACC
This sequence comes from Gordonia sp. SID5947, assembly GCF_009862785.1. Classification (NCBI taxonomy): domain Bacteria; kingdom Bacillati; phylum Actinomycetota; class Actinomycetes; order Mycobacteriales; family Gordoniaceae; genus Gordonia; species Gordonia sp. SID5947. The sequence continues at coordinate 818,989 of NZ_WWHU01000001.1, forward strand.
AGTTCTGGGCGGACGGACCGAACCGCGAAGAAGGCACCCGGGGACTGCTGCGAACACTCAGCAACTACCTCGCGTAGACGGCGACCCACTTCATGGTCGAAGGACGCCGTTTCTGGGTTCATCTCAGAAGCACTTCCGAAAAATGTGATCTGTGTTATATCTCAATTTGTGAACTTGCGAGCATCTGCACTATCTATCGGGGCGTCAATCCTTGCCACCGCCGCGATTGCGTTGTCGATACCGGGTGGTTCGGTATCCGCGGCACCGCGGGTGCCCGGACCGTCACTCACATACGTGAATCTCGGCGACAGTTATTCGGCGGGTTCCGGTGTCCTGCCCACGGCGCCGGGAACACTCCCGCAGTGCGCCCAGTCGAGCATCAACTACGCGCATCTCATCGCCGGCCAAACCGGTGCGCGACTGACCGACGTGAGTTGCGGCGGGGCAAAGACGGACGACTTCTTCCGGTCGCAGTACCCCGGCCTTCCCCCGCAACTCGATGCGCTCAGCTTCCGGACACGGCTGGTCACATTCATGATCGGCGGCAACGACGGTGACGTTTTCGGCTCTACGGTCGCCAAATGTGTTGCCGCAGCCGCCACCACAGCCGGACAAGGATCACCGTGCCGCACCATGTACGGAGACTCCATAGCCTCTGAGATCCGGCGGCAGACATTCCCGAAGCTGTTGCGCAGCTTCGCGGCGATCCGCGCTCGCGCACCTCTGGCTCGGACGGCTGTCGTCGCCTATCCATGGATTCTGCCGAACACGGTGCAGCCGTGCCCAGGATTCCCGATCGCACCCGGCGACATACCGTACATGCACGGCATTCAGGCGACGCTCAACGACTCGATCCGAGGGGCCGCGCGACTGACCGGCATCAGCTATGTCGACGCCGCAGCCGCGTCGGTCGGCCACGACAGCTGCAAACCGCAGGGTGTGCGCTGGATAGAGCCACTGATCACCAATGTCCAGACGGTTCCCGTGCATCCAAACGCGCTCGGCGAGCGGCAGATGGCCCAGGTGACCCTGCGGGCACTGCGCTTGTAGACCGAGCGCTGGGTGGGGTGGCCGATCCGGCCAGGTCTCGGTATTCCTAGGTTGGTCAAGGCCTGTGCGCCGGCGACGTCGGCGCGCCCCGGCGCGCGGCCGTATCCATCTCCGCGCAGATACCCTCCGCGCTGCGGGCGGCCGCCTTGCAGACGCGGGTGGTGAAGGCGTCGTTGAGCGGGTGGTCGGCGCGCGCACGCCATCGTTGTACCGCGCCGAGGGCGCGCGATCGCCCAGACGTCATGGTCTCGAAAGGATCCAAACCGAGGCGATCGTCGGCGGACGTCCCATATCCCCCGATGAGACGAGTCGCGTCGAGTGCCTCACTCTCCGTGAGAGTTGACCGTCGCGAACGCAACAGTCCCAGCAGGCGTACTTCTTCGAATCCATGCACATCCCCCATCAGCCGCTGTGCGGCGTTCCGGAGGTGCTGGGCGGCCGGGTTCGGGTACGCGGAGAGGATCCGCGACAGCTCGGTCAGTGCGGAGTGCGCCTTCAACTGCTCGGCGCGCTGGCCGAACTGAACGTCGACGATGGACTGCAGCTCGGTGAGCCCACTTCGCTCAAGAAGTTGATCGGCGAGAGTCGTCGCATCGCGCACACCGCCTTGGATGAGGACGACGGCAATGCGGATGCCGAACAACCCGAACCGCCGAACGAGTGTCAACCGCGTCTCCTGGTCGAGCGACAGAGGACTCTGTTCGCGTCCGAAGCGGTCGACCGACAGCATGGCCAACTGCAGATCCTCTGGCGTCGCAGACGCCAGCGACGACAGCGCCGCGAACTCTCGCTGGCGTAGTGTCCGCGCCGTCAGTGCCAGCAGGCCGGCCACCGGCACGACAGCCTGGCACAGACCGGAAGCCGTCAGGTCGGTTGCGTACTGCGCGGCAATCTCCTTCGCCGAGAGCATCGCATCGAACCGGCCAGAGCCGATTTCATCTGCCCGTGACAAGACTCCCACCACACCGAGTGGTCCGCCCCGACCGCCGACCTGCCGATTCAGTTCCGCCAGCGTGGAGACGTCCGATGCGGTGGAGGTTCGCATCAGATACACCACGGCGTCGGCCCCCGACACACCGTCCGCCGGCGCCAGCAGGCGCATTGTCCGAGCGGAGACGTCCGCGTTCAGTGACGCCGTCCCCGGAGTGTCGATGATGGTGCGCCTCGACAGTTCGGTGGTCGGCCACGATACTTCGAGGCGGTCGATGGCTGCGGGCTCCAGAGCGTCGATGTCGAAGTTCAGGCAACCGTCTCGACGCTCGATCGGGACCGCGGCGCTCTGGCCGTTGACGTGGTGTGCCCGCACCGACGGTGACGATCCGTGATGAAACCAGGTGACGATCTTGGTGCACTCGGTGGCGTCGGTAGGAGCGAGTTCTTCGCCGATCAGCGCGTTCAGCAATGTCGACTTCCCTGCCTTCAACGCGCCCGCCAACGCGATTCGCAGAGGTTCTGACAGGCGTTGTGCACACCGTTCGAGGTCTGCCGATGGCCCAGCGGCGCACGGCTCGTCCGACCGGTATACGGCGATGGCGTCGTCGAGCAGGCGACGCACCTCATCCGACGTGTTCACGGGTACCTCCTGCGGCCCACGCCGACACCTCTGTCAGGAATGTGAGACTCGTTTCCAGGCTGCGCATCCGGGCGTCGCGTTCGGCGACCTGCATGCGCGCACCTTCTTCGGCGGACTTGATGGATTCGGTCAATGACCGCGTGGTCTGTTCGGCGATCTCCCGAAAGTGATCCCGCAGCACCCGCTGGATGGTGCGCAGGCGATACCGTGATTCCCGGCCGACCTCGAAGAGAACATCGTCGACAAATGTGCGGACGGCCGCCTTGGCCTCGGAGCGGCGCCGGGTGAGGCGCATCTCTGCGTCCTCCTTGTAGGACTTGCGCCCCAACAGAACGCCGGCGGCCACCGAGAACGGGTTGAGCATCGTCATGCCGATCATCGTCGACATCATGCCGAACATCATCATGCCCCCATATGACCCGCGCATGCCGGTGACGACCTTGTGCACGACACCGGTCGGCTGTTGCTCGAGGTCGGTGAGTCCGGTCAGTGGCGAGATCTCGTGACCGATCGCAGCCAGATCCAGCCGGGGTATGGCAACATCACCCGCGTCCGAAAAGGACTCGGCCACCCGTTCGGCCACCGCGAGGGACTGCTCGTGCGTCCAGATGAAGTTGTCTCCGACAGCTTCGGCGATGTCGTTCTTCAGATCCTCGCCCAGCTGGGCCCAGAACTTGGCTGGGTCACCCGCATCGATCCGCGCCTCGTAGTCCTTGAGCAACTTCCGTGTCCGGTACCGCAAGTCGTGGTCGGATTCGGCAGACAGATCGGCGATGCCATCGCCGAGAACCTGCTGCCAGAGCGCGGTGCGCGACGACAACTCTTTGGCTTCACCGCGAGCACGTTCGAGTTCCGCGACGATTGCCGCGCGCGCATTCGGGTCCTTGAGGGTATCCAGTTCGGGCCGAATCGCCAGCGACAGATGATCGGTGACCGACCGGATCTCGTTCATCACGACCCGCTGCATGGTGGTACTCGCCTGCGTCAGGACCCGGTTCTCCAGGAAGTCGAGGATGCCGGGAAACCCGGACTCGTCGTTGAGTTCACGGTCGTTGAGCCGGATGGCATGCGAGCGCAACAACGACGAGACCGGCAAGGGATCGCGTTCGATGCCCTGTCGACGAAGATGCGCGACATCGGCACCTACGATGTCGCGCCACATCGGGTACAGGTCGGTCTTGGTCGCCACACACAGCGCGTTGTCACACAGTTCGGTGGCCTGGCGGATGAAGGACATCTCCGGTGCCGTGTACTCCTGACTCACGTCGGAAACCACGATGATCGCGTCGGATGCGGCGAGCAGCCCCAGAGTGGCTGCGGCGTGCGGCGATCCGACGCCCCCGGAACCTGGCGTGTCGACCAGGACGATACCGCGCTGCAGCAATGGGCTGGGCACGAAGATCTCGAGCCGCAGGACCTGTTCGCCGGCCGCCTCGGGGGCGTGCGACAGATCGCGCGAGATATCGTCCATCTGGATCGGGATGGTGCGCTCCCCTGCCGTCTGCACCGGGGCTTCCTCTGCGCCAGGAGATTCCACGATGCCTGACGAGTCGCTGACAACCAGCCGAGCATGCGGCTCCTCCCCGTAACCGATCGTGGTGATCGTCGAGGTCGTCTCCCCGTCGCCCACTCGACACACAGGGACGTTCAGCAACGCATTGATGAGCTGACTCTTGCCCTGTTTGAGCTGACCGACCACCACCACGCGCGCGCTGGGGTCCATCACACGCCGGCTCGCGGATGCCATTCGGCTCCGCAGGTCCTCTCGTCCGGCATCACGTGCGAGGTTGCTCAATCGGTCGATGATCTGGCAGACCTTGGAGGTGTTGGCGTCCATGGCGATCTCCCATACGTCGGGTGTGGACATGAGGGGCGGTGCGCTCACAACGTCCTCGCGGCCACTCGTCCGGCGTTGCCGAAGTCGGAGTAGCCGCGAGGGACGCTCGTCACCGGCGGTCAGAAGATGTCGTCGAACGCATCGCCGATCGCGTCCGCGACGTCTCCGGCGGCGCCGCCGAGGGCACCGGCGGCTCCTCCGTAGGCGGCACCGATCCCGCCGGCCACCCCACCGATCAGGTCGCCCGGATCCGGCAGTTGCAGACCGGATTCGGAGTTGGTGTTCGACACGTCGTGCGAATCCTGGTTGTAGGAGTCGTTGGTGGAGTTGTCATCGTGCGAGTCGTAGCTGCGCTGATCGTTGAACGAATCGTGAATGTCGTGACGATCATGCGTCTCGGTGTAGTGATTGCTGTTGTCGCTGGTGATTCCTCCGCGCTCGTAACCCAGGTTGATGTGGTCGAGTGAGATCCCCCCGCCGTCGCCGCCGGGGCCACCGTCTCCCCCACCGGCCCAGAATCCCTGTTGGCCACCAGCTCCACCGGCGCCACCGTCCCCGGCATCGCCGACGTTGAGCGTGTTGTGGCTGTCGTTGGTGCTGTTGTCTTCGATGTGGGTGTTCTGGGTGTTTCCGCTGTTGTTGCCGTGCACCGATTGGTCGACGTTGGTGGTGTCGTTGTCGAAGGTGTTGCCCACGACATTCCCGTCGCCGGCGACTCCCCCGGTGGTCGCGATGTTGCCGGTCGAGTCGCCGCCGATCGCCACCGATCCTGTACCCGAGGAGGTGGTCGAGCTGTCGACATTGGTGGTCTGGGCGCCTGCGGTCCATTGGTTCGTCATCGTCTTGTCCTTGTCTGATCGAATTACCCTGGGTGGGTTGATGTGTCGGGATGGTCGGGTGTTCGGTTGGTCGTTTCGGGAGTGTCGTAGACGCTAGGCGTCGCATCGTGCTGGGAGAAACGGGGTTGGCCCCCTCTCGTGTTCGCCGTTCGACGGGGGTGTCGCGCCCCGCCCCCCAAGGGTCAGGCACCGTCGGCGACACCGTCTGCGATGACGGCATCGCTCATCGTCGGTGCCACGGAGATGCCAGGATCGGAAACGTATGTGGTGCCGGCACTGTCGTAGTCAGGCACGTCGTGTGCGGGATCCGGAAGGAAGGAGGTGTCCGTCGCCCCGCCGGCACCGGAGCCGACGTCGAACGCCTCGCCGTAGCCGACGTGGTCCGTCGCCGGATCGGCCAGAGGGTCGTCCGGCATGATCGACGTCGCGGGATCGATCGGTTCATCGATACCGACGGTTGAATCGGGAACGGTGTCGTGATGCGACGTCAGGTCCTCACTTGTCATCGTCACCGGACGTGCGGCGTCGGTTGTCGGTTCGGCGTCGCCCACCAGCGTCTGCGGGACCCGGCTGAACGGCTCGATGTGCTGCAATCCCTCGAGATCGCCACCGGCAGCGACCGCGAGAGTCGCAGGCATCGGGTCGAGCGCGATCGCCGCCGGATGAAATGGGCCAGAGGCAGACGCCGCGACAGTCGGAGCCGTTGTTGCCGGGCCCGCCGGCGTGGTTCCGGCGGACGTGCCGCCCTGCCCGCCGCCGGCGGCAGATTTCACGTCGACCGAGTCGTGACTGTCGTTGTGCGAGTTGTCTAGTACCTCGGCGGCAGATGTGTTTCCGCTGCCGTCGCCGTGCACAGACTTGTCGACATCGGTGGTGTCGTTGTCCTCGGTGTTGTGCGTCTTGTTGTTCTCACCTGCGGTGCCCCCGGTGGTCGCGACGTCCCCGTGGTTGTCGCCGCCGATGGCGACGGATCCATCGCCGGTGGCATTGGTCTGGCGAGCGTCGAGATGGTTGTTGTCGCCGATGATGGTGTTGAACTGCTGGTAGTAGTTGTTCGTGATGTTCTGGATGATGCCGGCAGCGCTGCCGTGGCTGGGAATCTGCGGTTCCCAGTGACCACCACCGCCGCCATTGGGCGCCGGAACGGTCTGTGCCACCTCGTGCACCGCCTGTCGCACCTCCTGCGGCGTGACGTCCTTCAACCCGGCGTCGGCCAGGCACTTCCCCGAATTCTCGTTGAATGCCTCCGCTTTGGCCTGATCGCCGAAGAGGCCGAGAATGAACTGGACGAGCGCGTTGCGTTCCTCGTCGATCGTGTCGCGTTGTGGCATCTCGCATCTCCTAGGGGCCGGCCTCCTTTCGTGGAGGCATGCCAGCAACGCTAGATCGATGAGAGCTCAACCCAAACGGGGAACGGCCCCGTCGTCGCGGTGAGCGTATGGGGCTTCCGATCGGGGGTCGGTGATGCCTGCAGGGGATGCGGCGGATGAGATCAGACGCCTTTCGGTGGCCGCGCCGCGGGGCGACTCCCCGAATCAAAGCGGGTCGATCGAATGGTCGACGGGGTCCGGCACGGACCACTCCGCGACGGGGTGCTCAGGAACGGGGTGCTCAGGAACGGCGTCGGGGGTGGTCATCAGTGCGGTGAGGTACGGGTCAGACGCTCCGGTCGGGGTGAGATCGAGATCCGACCCGAGATCGTATTCGTCTTCCGCGCAATTGAATGCGGCACCGTCGTACGGAGCGTGCTGAGCGCACGGTGCCGGCGGGGTCTCGTGGTCCATTCCCGGCTCTGGGAACGGAACTGACGGGATCGGGGTGTCTTGACCGCCCACGGCGTCGAACGCGAACAATGCCTCACTGCCACGCCACACATTGTCGTCGACGGCTGCGAGTCCTCCGGCGTCCGTGCCGCCCGCCATCGGTATCAGTGCAGAGATGTCCGAGGCTGACACGTCGTGCAGGTCCGCATCCCGGAGTGCCCGTGCCGGGTCCGCCGCGTAGGCGGCGGCCACTTCGGGATCATGGGCGAGAGCAGTGACGAACTCGAGAAACGTCGATCGGGGCACGCGTTCCTCCTTCTCGATCCGGCGGCATGCGATGCCCACATCCGCCGGCCTGTTCGGTGCGAACCTTGGCCGTCTCGGCATCGGGCATCGAAACAGTTTGTGGCACAGCTTCTGTCACCACACACGGTGGCCGATCGTGCTTCCGATGCTATCCGCAGGACGTTCCGCTTCGTACGGGGTTCTGCCCGCATGCGCCCAGGGGGAATCGGGGGTCGGATCGTGTGGCGGGGCGCGAGGGCACGGGGCATACACCCGACTTCCGTGTCGAAAACCGAGTAGGTCATCGGGGATCCCCATGCCGGATTGTCTGACTTGAGTAGTGCGCTACTCGCGACCCCCAGGTCGTTCGGCATTTCAATGGTGCACAGAGGTGACCACAGACGCGATCACCCTCAATACCACGACTCGCACCCCGAGGGGGCTCCGATGGCGACCGCACTCGGAATAACGCTTGGCAGCCGATTCCTGCACGCCGCAACTTTCCCGGCGGGCGAACCCTGCCTACAGCGCTCCGCATCCGTGACCGTCGATGCGACGCACAACTCGGGCCGGCCGACGGAATGCGGTACTGCAGAAGAGAACCCTCGAGTTGCGGCCGGTGGGTTGACGATCACGGGTTTCGTGGACCGGGTGGGTGACCCGGTGCCGATCGCGGGACCGGACGGTCTGGGACGGCCCGCCGAAGTGCTCACCGCCGCGGCGATCAAGAGTATTGCGGCGGCCACGGCCGATCGGTTTCCGTCCGCTCCGCCGATGGTGGTCGGGTATCCGGCCGCGTGGTCGTCCCACCAGAGGACGGTTCTGGACGCGGCATGTCGCGATGCCGGGCTCCCGTCGGACCTGCGATCGGAAACGGACGTTGTGTGCGCGTTGGCGCGTCTCCGCGAGCTCGAGGACTACCCGAAGGCCGGATTGCTCGCGATCGCCGACCTCGGAGCGTCGGGGACCACCGTCGCCGTGGTCGATGCCGTCGACGGCACGACGGTCGGCGACGCGGTCCGTATCGAGGAGCCGGCCGGCAACGATCTCGACCACGCGGTGATGCGATACGTCCTCGGCGAGACGATCGATGACCCGACGGTCATGGTCGCAGCTGATCCGAATCTCACATCGGCCCTCACGATCCTCCGTCGGCGGTGCGTCGCTGCCAAGGAAGAGCTCTCGCGGTCGACAGTTGCGGTGGTAGACGTCGACCTCCCTGTCTACCGCGGTGGTGTCCGGATCACGCGGACCGAGCTCGAAGACCTTCTGGTGCCTTCGCTCGGTCGGCCTCCTTCGGCGATCAGGGAGATCCTGGCGCGCGCGGGGCGGTCGACGTCCGAACTCACCGCGCTGGCCGCCATCGGTGGAGGCGCGTCGGTAGGACTGACCACGCAACACCTGTCCGGCGAGTTTCACCTCCCGATACTGGTCGACGAAGATCCGGCGACCTCGGCGGCGCGCGGGGCTGCCATGCTGGCGGCAACACGGGCCCGGCCGGTGGTCGCCCCGGTCGCCTCGGTCGGGTGGGTCGGTACGGCGGCGTCCCCGACCGCGACCTCGGCTGAACCGGATTCCGACCCGTCGCCGACGGGACCGCGCCCCGGGCGGGCGGGTGCCACCTCGAAGCCCACGGCATCATCTGATCCGTCGTCCGCCAGGTCGGTCCTCGACGACGGGCCCGACAGCCGAGTCCCCGAGACCGGCGCCGATTCCGCAATGTCCGGTCCTGTGCTGCGCTTCGCCGACGATGCGCCGCACGCAGCACCTGACGAGGACCCTTCGCCACCGAAGACACGGCGACGGGCCGCCATCATCGTGGGGGCGGCGGTCGCTCTGGTGGTGACGGTCGGTGGTTCGGCGCTTGCGATGTCCGGCGGGGACAACCCGACCACGCCCACCGAAGCGCCGACATCGGTCACGACGACCGAGACCCCGACGTCAGCTCCTGACGTCGAGAACGGGGTGACGGACGAGCCGCCAGTCGTCACCCAACCGGAGGAGACGGCACAGCAGAGCACCCCGGAGGTACCGATTCCCGAGGTGCCGTCCGAGATCAGCACGCCGCAGGTCGGTTCAGGTGGCACCGATGCGGGAAACAACGGTGGCACCGACTCAGGAACTGGCAGCGGCACCGGCACGGGAACGGGCAGCGGCACCGATTCGGGAAACAGCGGTGGCGCCGGCACCGATGATGGCGCCGGTTCCGGCGGTGGCACCGATCCGAACGTGAGAACGGGCAATGGGACCGATGCCGCAGAGTGATCGACCGCGGTCGGCCGGCACATCGTCACGCGAGGTGCTGTGCCAATCGATCGTGGTGCCGCTGATCTCCGAATCCCGGCGACCGGCGACGCGACTCATCATCGGACTGTCCGGTTCCGGTAAGACCCGCCTGCTGCACGCGGTGGGGAACCGACTGTGTGAGCACGGGTTCACAGTCGTAGCCGGATTACGTTGCACGGAAACAGATGTCGACGTGCTGCTGATAGACGACCTCGATCAGCTCGGGGACGCTGACCTTGATGCCCTCACCGAGCTGGTGTATCAGGGGACGCACATCGTGATCGCCGCGACCCGCCCCCGGCGGCGCCGTTCCCGACTCCAATCCACGATCGGAGCACTCACCCGCGAAGCCCCGGCCGTGCGGCTCGGTGCGCTGTCCCATGGCGAGATCGCGGACCTGGTGGTCCAGCACGCCGATCCCGCACTCTCCCCGCACGTCCATGAGCTCACCGCCGGAGTTTCGTGCCTCGTCGACGCAGCGGTCGCGTCGCTGGCGGCCGGTCCCGACGGTGCGCTCCCGGATGCGGCTGTCGTCCGTGAGATTCGCGAGCGACTCGGCACCTGCACCGAAACCGAGCTCACGGTCATGGCGTTGATGACTCTCGGTGTCGACGTGGGCACCACCGACGTCGCCGAGGTGCTGGATCTGGATTTCGATCGAGCCGCCGAAGTCCTCGATGTGGTTCGATGCCACGGCCTTCTGGATGGCGGTGACCTTCTCACCGCAGAGGTACACCGCCAGGCCATCGCCACCCTCGGCCGCCGTCGAACCGCCCAGGTCGAGCGTTCACTCGAAGAACTCTGGCGTCGCAACGGCGGCATCACGACACACCTGTCAGCGAAGCTGTCCGCTGACGGCGTGGAACGGTCCGTCGATGCACGCCTGGACGAGGTCGCCGAGCTCATCCGCGCCGGTACCCTGACCGGCGTCGGCGGTCTTCTCGACGCGCTGTGGCCGATGGTCGATGACAGACAACGTGTGCGGGCCACCGATCTGGCGGCGGTGACAGCGCAGCTGAACGGCCATGCCGAGCGCGCCGCCTGCCTCACGCAATGGTCCTCAGACCACACATCGCCCGATGCCATCGGCAGCGCGACCCGAGCGCGATGGGCCGTGATCGCGGCCGCCGGTGGCGATCTGCGGGATCTGGGCGAGTTCGCCGACCCCGGTCTCGCAGGCATCGGTCCGCAGACGTCGGCGACCGTGGAAGTGATGGTTGCGCGGGGGCTGGCGTCGTCGATGTTCGGGTCCTCCCCCGCTGCCCTGCACACACTCATCCGAGCTGCCGGCATCGACCGTGAGTGCGCGGCCACCCGCATCTGCGCCGACACGGCGGCGGCCACCGCCGCACTCCTCGCCGTGCACACAGGAAATCTGAAGAGGGCGCGAACCGTCTTGTCTCGCGCTCCGGTCGCCGATCTTCCGACGTACCACAGCCGGCGGCACCAGATCTTGCTGATCTGGGTGGCCTTGTTCGAAGGTGACGTGGAAGGTGCCGCCTCGGAGCTCGACGCGCTCGTCGAGACGTCCGGCCAGTCGGTCGTCCGGCCACCCCGTGATGCACTCGCGTTGGCGGCACTTCGGGTGGCGATCGCCCGCCGACGCGGAGATGAGGCGGTCATCCTCTCCGTCTTGCCAGAAGCGATCGACGTGCTGGGCGAATACACGGTGGATGTCTTCGGCCTCTTGTTCGTGGGTGAGATACGGATGGCCGCTGCGCAGGTCGGGTGGTCGGACAGGATCGCCACCACGGTCGGCGACGTCGCGCGCCTGATCGGTCAGCTCGGTCCCTCGTCGCAGTGGTCGGTGATCGCGCACTGGCACGGCGTTCACGCCGCCATCAACGCGAACGCACCGACCGACGTCGTTCCGGCCGCACATGCCTTGGCCGACGCTGGGAGGACGAATCCGTACGCGGCGGTACTCGCCCGGGCCGGCAGGGTGTGGGTCGAAGTACTCGGAGGCGATGTCGACATCGAGCGAGTTTCTTCTGCGACAAGAGAACTCGAGGCAAACGGACACATCTGGGACGCCGCGCGGCTGGCGGGACAGGCGGCCCTGTCTGCGTCGGACACCCGGACCAGCGGGGCGATGCTCCAGCTTGCGCGGTCACATCGCGTCCACTCCGCGGCCACGAGCGCGGCGACGCCGGTGCAGGTGAGATCAGCGGTCGCCGTGCTCAGCGAACGCGAACGCGAGGTCGCGAACCTGCTGTTGTCGGGGATCACCTACCGGGATATAGGCGAACGCCTCTTCATCTCGGCGAAGACGGTTGAGCATCACGCCGCCCGTATCCGACGCCGTATCGGCGCCGACACGCGCTCCGAGATGTTGACGATGCTGCGGGCGATGCACCTCGGACAGGATCTCGCGGTGTGACGACGTTGTCATACCGCGGGTCCACACTCGGACGCCAGACCGCGGTCCGCGCCCCGCGCCTCCAGATGCCGGAAGCCTGCCTCATTCTCCCGTGGCGGCGCGGTTGGGAGGCGTCATACCCAGGGCGCTGACCGCAGCCAGCGCGGCTACCCCTCCGAGCACGAACCAGGCTTCCTGGAAGGCGCTGTGGGCGGCCGCATATCCGACCGGTGCGCCGATGACGGCGACCAACAGGCTGACACCCAGCGCCATTCCGATCTGTCGGCTCATGTTCACCACAGCACTTCCGGTCGCGGACTGAGACGCCGGGAGGTCTGCGGTGGCCGACGACAGGATCGACGGAAGTGCCAGCCCGACACCGATACCGCCGATCAACCAGCCCGGCAGGATCTCGGTGGCGTAGTCGGGCGTCGCGTCCACGGACAGCGCGATGGTCAGGCCGCCGAGTCCGAACAGGACGCAGCCCGCGGACACGAGAACCCCCACCGGAATACGTGCACTCAACCGATGCGCGACCGCCGCGAAGATCGGTACCATCAGCGGACCCGTCGAGACCGCGAATCCGGTCTTGATCGCCGAGTATCCCCAGACCTGCTGCAGCCAGAGGATGTTCGCGAGCAACGCGCCGGCAAACGGAATCGCGAAGAGTACCGCGGTGATGTTGGAGAAGGAGAACGCTCGCACTCGCAACAACGCCGGGTCGATGACCGGCTCCGGATGTCGTGCCGAGCTGATCATGAAGGCGACGAATGATGCGATTGCCACGACCCATGCTCCGATGACCATCCCGTCCGCCCATCCCCACTCAGGCCCTTGCACGAGACCGAAGGTCAAGGCGCCGATCGAGATCGCGAGCAATGCGGCGCCGAGGACGTCTGGCAGATCGGTCACCGCGTCATTTCGTGACCGACTGAGCACGAGCGCGCCTGCCACCAACGCGGCGACGCCGACGGGGACGTTCACCAGGAACACCCAGCGCCATGAGGCCTCCACGAGCAACCCGCCGACCGCGGGACCCAGTGCCGCGGCGAGAGCACCGGTGGCCGCCCAGATTCGTACCGACCGGGCACGTACTTCGAGCGGCATCGTCGAGACCACCAACCCGAGACTGGCAGGTGTGAGGATGGCCGCACCCACTGCCTGCAGGCACCGGAACGCGACCAACCACCAGACCCCGTCCGCCGCAGCACATGCGCCACTCGCAACGGTGAAGATCGCCAACCCCAGCAGGAAACCGCCCTTGCGCCCGTATCGATCGACGATCCGGCCTCCGGGCACCAACAGCGCGGCATAGATGATCGTGTAGGCATTCAACACCCACGACAGTTCGGACAGCCCTACACCGCCGAAGTCGCGGCCGATGTCATCGAAGGCGACGTTCACGATGAAGACGTCGAGGCTCGCCATGAACGCCGCCAGCGACAAGATCAGCAGCACCACACCTGGCCGGCCCGGCCCCTTCGAATCGGTACGAGGTTGCGCGGCACTGTTCGCCACCGGGTCGATTGCCGTCATGGTTGTCCTCCAGTGATGTTCTGTCGTACCGAAGTGATGGATCGGCCGGCCTCGTCTCGCATGCTGACGTCGTCGACAGACCAGCGGCCCGAAGTCGACAGAGTGCGGGAATGGACGTGCACCGCGCAGAACGTGGGCGCCAGCGCGGGGTCGGTGAGTTGTTTCACGAAACTGATGTAACCAGAGTTGAGTTCTTTGATGCAACTCACTAGTATCGGCTCATGCGCCGCGCGTCTTTCACCGAGATGAACTGTTCAGTGGCCCAATCCCTCGAGATCGTCGGAGAGTGGTGGACGCTGCTGATCATTCGCGATGCCCTGTTCGGCGTGACCCGCTTCGACGAGTTCTCGACCCGGCTGGGTATAGCGCGTAACGTCCTCACCCAGCGTCTCGACACGCTTGTCGAACACGGTGTGCTGGTGAAGGAGCCATACCAGGACAAGCCGATTCGCTATGACTACCGGCTGACCGACAAGGGTCGCGATCTGTGGACGGTGATCGCCGCGTTGCGGCAATGGGGTGACAAATGGACGGCCGCAGACGGGCCGCCGGTGATCACCACGCACCGTGGCTGTGGGCACACGATGACCGTCGAGCCGGCGTGCTCCGAGTGCGGCGAACCGGTCACTCGTGGATCGCTCCGCGTGCACGCAGGGCCCGGCTCGCGCAGCGACCCATTTCCGGAGCGTCACTGACCAGCGGAGGCCGACGGTCCGCGGACCGGCAATCATTCTGTCCCAGCGTCTATCGCTGAGCGGCCAGCACCGCTGCGAGTCCTTCTTGCAGGTCTTTGACGAAATAGTCGGGAACCTCCAGCGATGGGAAATGTCCCCCGGCGTCAGGTGAATTCCATCTGACGATCTGTCGGTATCGCTGCTCCGCCCAGGGGCGTGGATACTTCTCGATGTCGCGTGGATAGATGGTGATGGCGGATGGGACATCGACACGAAGTTCTGGGTCGAGCGAGTTGTGGCTCTCGTAGTAGATCCGGGCCGACGATGCGCCGGACCGTGTCAGCCAGTACAGGGTGACGTTGTCGAGGAGTCTGTCCCTGGAAATCGTCTCGAACGGGCTGTCTTGGGTGTCTGTCCATTCCGCGAACTTGTCGAGGATCCAGGCGAGAAGCCCCACTGGCGAGTCGACGAGCGAGTAGCCGATGGTTTGCGGACGGGTCGACTGCTGTTTCGCGTATGCCGCACGGTGGCGCCAGAAATCGCGGGTCTCCTCGGTCCACCTACGCTCGGCCGCCGTGAGTCCGTCCGTGGTCAGCCCGGGCGGCGACTCGGCGAACGTCGTATGGATGCCGAGCACGTGTGCCGGGTACCGACCGCCGAGGACCGTGGTGATGTTGCCTCCCCAATCGCCACCATGGGCCAGGAATTGGCGGTAGCCGAGCCTGTCCATCAGCTGTACCCATGCGGCCGCGGTCTTTTCGGTCCCCCACCCTGTGGTGGTGGGTTTGTCGCTGTAACCAAAACCCGGCAACGACGGGACGACGATGTGGAATGCCGGTGCGGCCGCATCGTTCGGATCGCTCAGTTCGTCGACGACGTCGACGAACTCGGCAATGCTGCCCGGCCAGCCGTGCGTCATGATCAGCGGCGTGGCATCGGCGCGCGCAGACCGGCGGTGTAGGAAGTGGATTCCCAGATCGTCGATGGTCGTGTGGAACTGACCGAGCCGGTCAAGACGTGTTTCGAATGCCCGCCAGTCGTATCCGCAACGCCAGTAGTCCACCAGGTCGACGATGTCGGTGAGTGGCACTCCCTGGTCCCATCGGCGAGGGTCGGGCGCAGCTCGATGGACCGTCTCGGCTTCGGGCAGTCGTGTGGCGGCCAGTCGCCCGCTGAGGTCGTCGAGTTCGGCGTCAGCCGCATGGGATGTGAACGCGCGCACGGCGCTGGACGTCTGTGTGGACATCGGCTCTCCTGGGCTACGGCGGAACGCGGGTCGAGTTATAGAACCGCCTAAGACGGTTCTATCAGTATGCCCGGTGCTGCGCAACCGGCTAAGGTGGTTCCATGACCGCGCAGGTTCCTGAGTTCCGTCTCGGCAATGTGCTGGCGACCAGCTTCACCGGGACGCTGAGTGAGCGGCATGGCGAGCCCGTGGAGCGCATCCCCACGCCGTCCCGCCTCGTCGACTGGCTGGCGGTGTACGGCCTCGAGGTCGCGTCCTGCACCCCCACCGAGCTCGAACTCGCTCGGCAACTGAGGGAAGCGCTGCATGCCGCCATGACTGCGGCTGCTGTCGAGGACGCCCTACCCGCGTCTGCGGTTCGCGTGATCAACGAACGCAGCGCGCAGGGACGGGCCGCGGCCATCCTGACGCCCGACGGCCATCGGCAGTGGCGGCTCGGCTCGGGCTCCGGCATAGAGGACGCCCTTGGCGTGATCGCCGCCGACGCGATCAGCATCATCGCAGGCGAACGAGACGGAAAACTGGCCTTATGCGCATCGCCGACCTGCCAGGCCGCCTTCTTCGACGCCAGTCAAAGCCGTAGCCGCAGATGGTGCGACATGAATACATGCGGGAACCGTCAGAAGAAGGCGCGTTTCAATGCCAACCAGCGCAAGAGAGTCTGAGCGGCTTCGGCCGGCGGGGCTCATCATCCGCGAGGCAGCCGACGATCGAGCGTTGGGGTTGATTCGGGGTCTCTCGTGTCGACCTCGAATGGCACCCGCACGTCGTTCCCGACTTGACGTCAGCCGACCCGTTCCGAACCGTCGAGATCAGCCAATGCTGCTCGGGCGCTTTCGAGTTCGTGGCTGAGCTCGTCGATTCGTTTCTGGGCCGCTGCCCGCGCCGACTGTATGACACCGTCGACCGCACTGATCGCCGCGTCGTCCCCGAGTTCGCGCATCGCGCGGGCCACCCGGTCGGACGTCGCCTCTGTGGGTTTGCCATGCCTCTTGCTGCCGTGTGAGATCGATATGGTCCACGTACCCTCGCCGGTAGACGTGATGGTGACACCGACCGCTGCGGCAGGAGCTTTCGTACGCCGTGCAGCTTTCGCCGCAACGGGTTTCGGTTCCACTGTTCTCGCCTCTGGGGGTTTCGTGCGTCCGGGTTCCGGCTTCGGTTCGGGCGTGGCGCCACTTGCTGAGGCTGCGGGTGCCGGCGCCGCCTTGGCGGGTCGCGGACGCGGCGGAGTGGTCGAGGTTGCTGCCGCACGAGTCCTGTGCAGTTCGTCGGCTTCGAACGGCAGTTGATCGTCGACGCCCTTCGGGCTCGCGGTGACCGTGGAACCGTCGATGGACACGACGCGGGCCGACGCTCCAGCGTCCAGGCCGAGCGACGGCATCGGATCACGAAGATAGACGGTGACGCGCTTTCCCGCGGCGAGTCCCGCGGACAGCGATGCCAGGTCGTCGGGAGTCAATCCAGTCCTTCTGCGCGAATTCACGCAGAACATGTTCGCACACGCGTGCGAACGAGGCACGCTCGGCGCACTGACCCACTCACACGATTCAGGGCATCTCCACCGTCTGCGCGCGGCGGATCTCCTCGACAGCGCGCACCAGGAAAGGCTCGTGATCGATCCCCGCGGCTGCCGCCAGGTCGGCGGCGACAAGAATGGCGGCGCCGACGATTGCCGCCTGCGGGATGGGCGGTGCCGGATCGTCGTCGCTGTCCGAGTGCTCGCGCACACCCAGAGCGCCGGTGAGTACCACCACGACCGCTGCGGGTTCGACCGGCGCATCCCACAGTCCGGCGCCTCCTACGGTACGGGTGAGTACGTCGGAGACATCGTCACCGCTCAGGCCATCCTGGTACGACATCTCGAGTAGCTCACGCACCATGTGGGCGTGAACAGCGCGAGCGGCATCGGTGTGGGTCTCGAGGTGGTGGACGGCTTCACCGAATCCCTCCGGGTCGTGGCCGCGCGCCGCTCGGATGCCCTGATCGGTTGCCTCTGCGACGGCCCGAGCCATCAGCGACCATGCGGCAGGCGATTTGTAATCGTTGGCCACTAGAACTCCCGTCGGCGTGTTCGGTTGGACTGATCTCACAATGCCATGTGCGGATATACGCCTGGTCGAGTAGTCGGTGGCGTGCCCTTCCGGCGGTCGCGTGGCCCGCGAGCGTGCCCTTCCGATGGTCGAGTAACCAGCGAGCAAAGCGAGCGCGCGTATCGAGAGCGTTTGCATCGCAAGTGATCTCGATACGGCGCCTCGCGACGCTCAGTGCCTACTCGATCGGCGAGGCGGACGGCGGGGCTTGCCTACCCATCGGCGGGGGCGGCGCGCAGCCTGCACTCAGACCCGTACGACGATCTTGCCCCGCACATGGCCTGACGCACTGCGTTCATGTGCGGCGGCGGCATCGGTGAGTTCGAACACCTCGGCGATCTCAGGTTTCAGCTTTCCCGCGTCACCGAGTCGGGCCAGCTCGGTGAGATCCGCGACGTCCGGACGCACCCACACGTAGTGTCCGCCGAACTCGTCACGCGCTCGTGCATCGGTGATCGATGCGACGGTCCCGCCCGTGCGCAATACCTGCGGAACCGAGTCGAGAGCCTCACCACCCACATAGTCGAGGACCACATCGACGCCTTCAGGTGCAAGGTCGCGAACGCGGTCGGCGAGTCCTTCGCCGTAGGTCACCGGCTCGGCGCCAAGGCTGCGCAGGTAGTCGTGATTCCCTTCCGAAGCCGTGCCGATCACGCGTGCGCCGATGGACCGTGCGATCTGGACCGCGAACGATCCGACACCGCCCGCGGCGGCCTGTACCAGGACCGTGTGTCCCGACTGAACGCCCGCGCGGTGGTTCGTCTGGTAGCCGGTGAGTCCGGCGAGTGGCACCGCCGCTGCCTCCTCGAACGACCAGGCCGCCGGTTTGCGCGCGAGGGTGCGGACCGGCGCGGCCACGAACTCGGCGAATGTGCCGCCCGCGACCTCACCGCCGACGGCGTCCTTGCGTACATAACCGAAGACCTCGTCTCCGACCTCGAACTCGGGAGTATCCAGGCCCACCTGCTCGACAACACCTGCGACGTCCCAGCCAGGGATCACCGGAAACAGCGTGTCCATGATCGCGTCGAGATAACCCTCGCGGACTTTCCAGTCGACGGGGTTGACGCTCGATGCACGGACACGCACCAGGACTGAGTCCGGCCCCACCTTGGGTGTGGGCAAATCGGTGAGCGCCAAGACGTCGGGACCGCCGAAGCGGGAATAGGTGATTGCTCGCATGTCCGTGTCATACCTCCTGTTGGCGGATCAATTACTGGTCATCACATGGCGACCGGTACAGGCTTCTTCGCTCGAATGAGCTTCTCCCCCATGTCGTAGTCATCGTCCGCGTTGTGCGTCAACACACCGACCGCGGCGCCGTCGGCTTCGTACCAGACGGTGAAGCCGTCACGGCGTTCGACGATCCGGCTGTGGTCGTAACCGTCACCCCACGCGTGATACTTGACGGTCTCGTCACCGATCGTCGTCCAGAATCCGGGGATCTCGGACCATGAGGCGTCGACCCCGGCTGCCCGCATGCCCGCGACGGCGCCCTGGTCGGCGGCGTCTTGCCAGTGCTCGATGGCGATCGGCCGGTCGGCGGTGGTGTTGACGGCCAGAGCCAGATCTCCCGCGGCGTAAACGCCGGGTTGCCGTGTCCTCATCCCCGAGTCGACCGGGATGCGGGACTGCTCCGCCGAAAGCCCAGCGGCCCTGGCAATCTCACCGTTGGGCTCAACGCCCGTCGCCGCGACGACGAGGTCGGTGCGCACGGACACGCCGCTATCGAGCACGACGCTGTCGGGGGTGATTTCCTGTACTTCGTGCCACCGACGAAACGTGCCCCGGACTTCTCCACCAACGACCGCAACCTACGGCCGGCTTCGGCGCCCAGACGCTTGTGCTGAGGGAATTCGTCCCGGGGCCACCAACGTCACCGAAAGCCCTCTCATGGCAAGAGACGCGGCCGCCTCACAGCCGATGAATCCTGCACCGATGACCACCGCCGAATCCGCGTGCTGGGCAGCACCGCGCAGGTGCTCGGCATCTTTCAACGATCGCAGCAACAGAGCGCGCTCACCACCGGGCACAGGTGGTGGCAGCGGACTGGAGCCACACGCCAGGATCAGATCGGTGTACGGGTACCGGTGGCCTGCCGCTGTGACGACCTGTCGGTGAACGTCGACTGTGTCCACCCGGGTGTCTGTCAGCACCTCCAGGTTCCGCTCGGCGAACCACCCAGGACCGTGCATGATGACGTCGTCGGTCTCGCTGCGCAGGAACTCTTTGCTGAGAGGCGGTCGAAAATAGGGCATGTCGACGTCTGCCGTGAGGATCTGCACCGGCAGGTCGTCACATTGTGCACGGAACGCTTCGGCGGCGCCGACCCCCGCCGGCCCTCCGCCGATCACTATCAGCCCGGATTCGGTCATGACGACGCGTGTACCCGTTCTGCCGACTTTCAACACGTCTCGGCACGTTCGCCGTTCCAGCTGTCGGGGCGGGTGCCATCGAGATCGGTGAGTGCGTAGTGGCGGGCCAGATCGGCGGATGTCACCGATTGTTGATTCCATCGATGTCGTGCCGGATCCGCCGCGATCGCCGCCACACCTCGACCCACGAATCTCGGAGATTCAGAGAGACCGAAACCGGCTGGTGCGGAGGGAAATCCATCGACTGAGCCGTCGAGGGCCGCACGCCAGTTGCTTTCCTCGACACCGAAATTCTCCAGCATCATCTCCGATCGAAGCCATCCCGGTGTCACCGCGACCGCGGTCGCGCCGAAGGGCGCGAGCTCGTGTCCCTGTGAGAACGCCAGGCGGTTGACTGCGACTTTCGCAAGGTCGTAGAAGACCGAGATGCGGTAGTGATCCGCGTTGAATTCCGTGGTCCCATCGGTGACTTCGACTACCAGACCACCCGGGCGATCGACGAGAAGTGGCAGCAGGTGGTGCGAAGTGATGAGGTGGGTGTCGATGGCCAACCGAAGGATGCGCAGCCCGGAGTCCAGGTCGTGTTCCCAGATGGGTGTGTTCCACGTGGAGGGTGGGCCTTTCAGCTCCTCTGCGCCCCAGATGTCGTTGACCAGGACGTCGATGTGCCCGTGGTCGCCGCGGATTTGTTCCGCCAACTCCTGAACACGGTCGGGGTCACAGTGATCGACCTGATGAGCGATACCCCTCCCGCCGAGATCTGTCACCAATTCGGCGGTGTCCTCGATACATTCGGGCCGGTGGTAGTCCGACCGGATCGCGGGGTCGCCGTCGCGACTGCTGCGACCGGTGCAGACGACGGTGGCACCGTGCTCGGCCAGCCCCGCTGCGATCCCACGCCCGGCACCGCGGGTAGCGCCCGCCACGACTGCGACACAGTCTCGCAGTCGGCCATGTAGGGACGACCCGGCCATGGCGCGAGTCTGCCAAAGCAGACGCGGCAAGGCAACGGTCGCACAGGGTCAGGCGTGCAACGACGGCCGATAGACGAGCTCTTGGATGCCGCCGTCGAATGTCCGGCTGTCGATCAACTCGAGATCGAAGTCCAGGGAGCCGTGGAACAGCGGGTGGGCGCCGGTCTGTCCGGTGATCACCGGGAAGATCGTCAGCTGGATACGGTCGACGAGGCCGGCGGCCATCAGCGCGCGGTTCATCGAGACGCTACCGTGCGAGCGCAACGGGATCTGCGACTCGTTCTTGAGTTGGTCGACCACGTCGGTGGCGTCACCGGTTGCCAGCGTCGCCGACGGCCACTCGAGGGGCTCGTGCAGCGTGGTCGACACCACCGTCGTCGGCAATCGCCTCATCTGCGCGAGCCAGGCATCACCGGTCTCGTCTGCGTCCGGAGTCGAGCCGCGGAGGCGGTCGAAGTGCGTGAACAGCCGGTAGGTGTTGGCGCCGAAGACCATCCGATACTCGCCGGTGTAGAAGGCACGCCGGTGTTCGAGCCACTCGGTGCTGTACCTACCCCAGTATCCACCCCAGGTGCCGGGTCGCGGGGCGCCGAAGCCGTCGACGGTGGAAAAGATGTCGGCGGTGTACGTGGCGGTCATGATCATCTCCTCGGCGCAGGGGCGGGTATCTCGGACGGTAGACCGCCGGGAGCGGGAAAAGTCATCGCCCGGGACTCCACTGCTCAGATGGACGCGTGTTCGAGCGACGGATCGGAGCAGTCACGCGTGTAGTGCCGACGTCATCAGCGGTGAACGGGTCTCACGATCCGATGACCCGTGTTTCCGGCACCTCTTCGTCGGCGCGGAACGAGTGGATCCAGTCCAGATGCCGGTCGAAGGCGTCGGCATCGGCCAGCCGCGCATTCCGTTCCTGTGCTCGCTTTCCGTCGGGCAGGTGGAGCACCTCGCCGGTGGTGACAGCCGCGTCGGTGACCTTGCGCGTGCGGTAACGGCGCCGTTGCTCGTATTCGGTACGGGCGCGATCCCAATCCGTGGTTTCGGAGAGCAGGTCAGAGAGGACGATCGCATCCTCGATCGATTGATTCGCACCTTGACCGTGATGCGGAACGGTGGCATGCGCGGCGTCGCCGAGCAGCGTCACCCTCCCGTCCGACCAATGTGTGAGTGGTGGACGATAGACCAGAGCCCACTGCTCGCGGACCGGCACCGCCGAGATCATCTCGACCACGGCGGGTGCCCAGTGGGCGAATGGCTCGATGTGTCTGCCGTCTTGCGCGGGGACCACCCATTCCTTCTCCGCCCACGGCATGGACTCGCGTTTGACGAGGAAGAAGTTCTGGTCGCCGTTCCCGATCGGATAGTGCAATAGGTGTCCTCCCGGACCCATCCAGAACTGGATGGCTCCCGGATCGGGCAGGCTCGGCATGAGTTCGGGGGCGACGATGCCGCGCGCGGCGGTGCACCCGGAGTAGCGCGCATCGTCGTACCCGAGCAGGAGGCGACGTGTGAGCGACTTGGCGCCGTCCGCGCCGATGACAAGGTCGGCTTCGGCGTCGTCGCCGTCCTCGAAGGTGAGGCGCGCCGCAGTGCCCGTGTCATCGATACCGGTCAACCGTTTGCTCAGGTGGAGACTTGTGGTGTCGAGGGCTCCGAAGAGAACGGCCTGCAGATCGGCGCGATGGATGCCGGCGTACGGCGCCCCGTAGCGGCGTCGGTACTCGTCCCGCGACGACAGCCGGGCGATCTGCTCGCCGGTGAGCCCGTCACGGAAGATCAGTCCGTCGACCTCTGCCCACTTCTCCCCCAGTTGTTCGGCCATTCCGAAGCGGCCCTCGTAGAACCGGGTGGCATTGGCCGACAGGGCGACGGCCGCCCCGACCTCTCGCAGTACCGAGGTCTGTTCGTAGATCTGGACGTCCATGCCCTTGCGCTGCAGGTCTATCGCAAGGGTCAGGCCGCCGATACCCGCGCCGACGACGGCGATGCGCTTGGACATGAGATGGCTCCTTCTCTCTCGATCGACCTGAGCGTATTCGTGAGCCGCAGCTCAAAGCTCTGGACAGACGTGCAAATGTGGGATCGTTGATTCCGACAGAATGTTCAAGTCGTAGGGAGAGGCTGATGACGACGGCCGCCGGATTGGATGACGCACTCCAAGACCTTTCCGAGGCCGCCGGACTCCGTCTGACGGTGCTGGACTGGACCATGGCGGTGGTCAGCTACTCGATCCATGAGACCGATGACGACCGGCACCGGTTGTCGCTGCTGCTGGCCCATTCGGGCGGGTGGGATCCACCGGCGCTCACGTCGCAGGACCACATCATCGAAGAGTTGCCTCAGGTAGGGCGGTGTCTGCTGATCCCGTTGACCGATCATCGACGGCGCGTGGGATATCTGCTGACCGTGGTCGGTGGCGCAGCCGTTCCCCCTGCAGCACTCTCGACCTTGCTGCAGGGGCGGCCGGTCTCGGTGTCCTGCTCTCATTGCGGCTCCTGTATGAGGAGCACGATCGATCCCGGGCCCGTGAACTGCTGATCCGAGCGGTCGGCCCTGACGCAGTGCAGCGACGCGCCGCTGCGGAGGCCTTGATCGCCGAGCGGCACATCGGGGGACATCGCAATATGCCGCGGTCGCGATCGAGGGCGACCCGCGTCCCGGCCGTTCGCCGGACAGCTCTGCGCTTGCCGTGTGGACGACATTGGATTTCGTGGCGCGGTCGTCAACCGCTTCGGTGGTCGGCTCCACCCTCGACGACGGGACCGGAGTGCTGATCTTTCCGCGGCCTGTGGTCAGGGATCGACTTGCGCGCATCCTCGCCGATCTGGAGAGGGGCGAGGTGCGGGCCGGGATCGGGCCGGTGGTCCACCGTCTCGAAGATGTGCATCGATCGCTGACATTGGCACGCAGAGCGCTTCGGGCGACGTGGTTGGCACCGGCGGATCATGGGCGCGCGACGGACTGGGACGACACCGGTCTGGACGGGGTACTCGCCCTGCTGCCGATCGAGCAGATGGCCGTCGACGATCTTCCGCGATCAGTGAGAAGGCTTCTGGCAGCTGGACTTTCGCAGGAGATCGTCACGACGTTGCAGGCCTACCTGGACTGTGGTGGCGATGCTCAGCGCACGGCCCGCACGCTCAACATTCACCGGTCGACGCTGTACTACAGATTGGGGAGGATTCGTTCCGCGCTGGATGCCGATCTGGGCGACGGCCGGCTTCGGACCGAGCTGCACGTGGGGTTGCGGCTGCATGACATGCGAAAGGCCGGCTCCGCATCAACCATTGGCCCGGTGTCGATTCCACTCGATCCAGCCGACCCCTTCGGTTCCGGAGTCGGTGCGCAGGCGTCCCCAGGCGCGCGGGAAGAGCGAGACCGCACCATCGGGTGACGTCAGGCGCAACGGCCCGTGCCCCAATGGCTCGAACTCGATGCGCCTGTCCGGCGGATCGATGTGCAGGGATGTGTGTTCCGGGAGACCGTTGTCGGCGAAGGACTCGTCGGATCGGTGGACCTGTAGCTCGGTGATCGGCATGTCGGGCGATTGGATGTACCCGATGCTCATCGCGGGCATATCGGGAATCCGCAGGTCGAGCCCGTGCAGGTGCGAACCATCGCTGAAATGACCGGTGGTCCATACCCAGTCCATCGACCACCAGTCACGGACACCCCACGAATGGTCGCGCTGTCCGGCGGTGTCGATGGAGAGCTCGATCGGTTCGGCTCCCACGCCCTCGACACGCACTGTGCCGACCACGCGGCAGGGAATCTCGTACCGCGGGGTGACGCGGTACTGGTACCCCGTCCCGTCCGTGGTCCAGGTCAAATTCATGGAGACCGCCACGTCGGCGCCAGAAGGACTGCCCGACAACAGATCGGCTGGATCCTCGACAGCGATCCCTGTGCCGTCGAGACGAATCCTGGCCTCGTGCAGGGGATTGACGATCTCCTGGTCGGCGACGAAGCGCCTACTCTCGATGCGGGACCCGGGCGGCACCGGCAACTCGTAGTCGACGACTGCGATCGTGGGAATGCTCGGTCCGCAGATCATCGCGGTGTACCAGGCCGTTCCCGCGTTGGGAGTCAGGCCCAGCCGGATGTACCCGCCTATCCCCTGCTCGACGTCGGCGAAATCGAAGTACCAGCTCTCGTTCCACAGATCCTCCGGCCCCGGCTCGTGACGATCCTCGTCGTCGGCCCGGGGTTGCAGCGGCTCGGCCTCGACGGGCTCAGGGAGTACAGCGACGGCGTCCAGATCGAGAGCGAGTGTGCACGCGCGAGCGAACATCGTCATGAACATGGTGTCGCCGCGCTCGGTCTGCTGTACGAGCATCGACGACACGATGCTCATGAGGACACCGAAGAAGCTCTGTGACCGGACCGCCTCCCACAGTGACGCGATGTCACCGGGCCACGCCCCCTCCAACGCGTCGTGGTAGGCACGAACCAGCTGTTCCCCCTCCGCGCGGCGCACGTCGGTGGGCACGGAGAGCCCGAGGAAGTACGCGAGATCCATGGCCGCCGGACCCCAGGTGACGGTCTGCCAGTCGACCACCGTGACCGACCCGGACCGCTCATCGAAGAGCATGTTGTCCAACCGGAAATCGCCGTGGACCAATCCCTGGACGTCCAAGCCGGCCTGGTGGGCGACATACCCGTCGAAACCGGCGACGAATCTGTCGGCCAGGTCACGATGTGCCGGGTCGAGTTGCTCGCCGTATCGCTGCACGAACGCGTTGTAGAGGCCCTCGAACAGTCCTTGGTCTATCGGCGAGTCCCGCTGTAGCCAGTCCGCGGACTCGACGGCGGAATGCCCGAGACACGGACGATGGATCCGCGCGAGCGCGGTGACCGCGTTGATCGCGTCGGACAGTGTCGCACCCGCGATGTCATCTGCGCCCGACGAGTTCCCGGCATCGGCGAGGAGAAGGCAGAACCGGCCGTCGGGTTCGATACTCGCGTGGTAGCAGTGGGCGATCGACGGGTCGTCGACGAGCGGTGCGACATCCTGGTAGAACCGGACCTCGCGCTCGTAGAGGCCGAGTGACGCACCGGTCGAGCGGCTGCCCTCGTCGGACGACGCGACTTTGAGGATGACCGATCGCGGTCCGTCGCCGGAGCCGTACGTGAGGGTGACGCGATGGCTGTCACTCATCTGCCCGGTACCGATGCGATCGATCGAGAAGTGGGTGATGGGGCCGGCGCCGAGCTTTGCGCTCAGCCATTCGGCTGTCACATCGTCGGTGGCGCACACTTGGTGGTCTGTCTGACTCATAGCGGAAGGCTACGAGAAGATGCGGTGATCAGATGCCGGATCCGATGACATTGGTGGTGGCGCGATCTCGTACCTGGAATGGGTTGACAGCTGCGAGGTGGGCGCCGCTGCTGGGGTGGACATCGCGGAGCCATCGGACGAATCATCGTAGGCGTCCGAGCCGACACCCGCGACACGCTGGAACGCGGCCTGACAGCACTCATGAGGTGCGACCATATGCGTGCCGACCGATGGCGACCGTCCGTTGAACGCGACGAGTCGCCGAGCTGGGACTACACGAGGAGATGTATTGATGGGTGAGCAGAGAATTCTGGTCGATGTCGACGACGCGGGTGTCGCGACGGTGACGTTGAACCGCGGCGAGAAGCACAACGCCCTGGATCGCGCGATGTTCGACGCGATCCTGGACGTGACACGCACGCTCGCGGACGACCGGCGGGTCCGGGCGGTCGTCGTCCACGGCGCCGGCAAGAGTTTCTGCTCAGGACTGGACATCTCGTCCCTGGGACAAGGCGGCGGGGCCGCTTCCCTGGTGACCCGGAGGGATGACAACCCGGCCAATGATGCTCAGCGCGTATCGACGGACTGGGCCCGGGTGCCCGCACCGGTGATCGCGGCGATCACCGGGAACTGCTTCGGTGGCGGACTGCAGATCGCACTCGGCGCCGACATTCGTTACGTGACGCCGGATGCTCGTGTGTCGATCATGGAGGTCAAATGGGGGTTGGTGCCGGACATGGGGATCACCCAGACACTCCCCCGCCTCGTAGCTGCCGATGTCGCAAAGGAACTCACCTTCACCGGCCGGATCGTCTCCGGTACGGAGGCCCATGCGCTCGGGCTCATGACCCGGGTGTTCGACGACCCTCTGGCGGCGGCTCTTGACCTCGCGCACGAGATAGCCGGCAAGTCGCCGCATGCTGTGCGTGCGGCCAAGCGCCTGTACGAGGAGACGTGGACGGGCGTCGAGGCCGAAGCGGCGTTGATGCTCGAGAGTGAGCTGCAGGTCGGTCTGATGGGTTCGCCCAACCAGCTCGAAGCCGTATCCGCCGGAATGGAGCGGCGCGAGCCCGACTTCAGCGATCCGTCCTGACCTGACTGCGGCCATCGGGAACGTCGAACGCGATTGTCGCCGAACGTCTGACGAGGAGGACAACCATGGCAATCAAGCGGCTCGATCACACGAGCATCGTGGTCGACGATCTCGAGGCCGCGATCGCGTTCTTCGTGGCGCTCGGCATGGAACTGGAAGGTCGCGCGCCCATCGAGGGAGCCTGGGTGGACCGCGTCAACGCGCTCGACACCGTCCGAGTCGACATCGCGATGCTGCAGACTGCGGACCGGCTCGGACGGCTCGAGCTCACCGAGTTCCGTTCCCCGGCGGTCACCCGCGCCGAACCTGAGAACGCGCTCGGCAACACCCTAGGTCTCCGAAGCATCATGTTCACCGTCGACGACGTCGACGCGACCCTTTCCGCATTGAGGATGCATGGCGCCGAACTCATCGGTTCGGTCGAGCAGTATCAGGACGTCTACCGGCTCTGCTACGTACGTGGACCGGCCGGCATCATCGTCGCCCTGGCTGAGGAACTCACCTGATCTCTCCGTCAGCCGGCGGGCACCGGGTGGTCGAAGACGTGGACCCCGAGCGTGTACTACGCGTTCGCGGTGGTGATCGCACGTAGTATCGGCCGTGCGGCCGCCCCCTGCCGTGGGTGCCGGTCCGGGCAGGCGGCCGGTGATGTCGCGCGGGATCGAGGAGGTGGCGCCGGTGTCGTTGTCAGATCGCATCGACAACTTCCAGCGCCGCTACCCCAAGAGCGGTTTTCCGCTCGCCGTCGCGTACAAGTACTTCGATGATCAGGGCGGCTACCTCGCCGCACTCATCACCTACTACGGATTCATCTCGCTGTTCCCGTTGCTGCTGGTCTCCACCGCCGTGCTGGGCTTTGTCCTCGACGACAACCCAGATCTCCAGGAACGCATTGTCGATTCGGCTCTGTCCCAGATCCCTGTCGTCGGTGACCAATTGGGTGAACCGGGACAGCTCGGCGGTGGCGCAACCGCGGTGACGATCGGCGTCGTGAGTGCGGTGTACGGCGCCCTGGGCGTATCCGTGGCCATCCAGAACGCCATGAACATCGTGTGGGCGGTACCGCGCAACGAGCGTCCGAATCCCTTCCAGGTGCGGGTCAAGGGCGCAATGCTGCTGTCGACAGTTGGCCTGGGGATCATCGGGCTGACGGTCCTCAATGGGGCAGTCGCCGCCATCGACCTCGGGACCGACGGTGTGGTGCTGGCGCTGGTCGGGTCGTTGGTCCTCTACACGGCGGTTTTTGTGGTGGGCTTCCGGTTCGGCACCGCGCGGTCGGTGAGCATCCGCGACGTTCTCCCCGGCGCGTTGGCTGCCGCAGTCGGGTGGCAGATCCTGCAGACCTTCGGCAGTGTGTTCGTTCAGCGAGTCATCGCCAATGCCAGTGCCACCAACGGTGTTTTCGCGGTCGTCCTGGGCCTCCTCGCCTTTCTCTACCTCGCCTCGGTGATGGTGGTCGTGTGCCTCGAGTTCAATGCGGTGCGCATCGACGGGTTGTACCCGCGCTCGCTGCTCACGCCGTTCACCGACAACGTCACGCTCACACCGGGCGACGAAGCCGCGTACTCGGCGCAGGCACGTGCGCAGCGCTACAAGGGTTTCCAGGAGATCGACGTGACCTTCGACAACCCCGCAGCCGAGACTTCGTCCGACGATCGCGACCCTGAAGAATAGTGGCGCCGCGCGACATCGGATGGTTTCTGCCGACGACGTCTACGCTGAGTCGATGACAGCTCTTCGTCCCCTCGTCCTGGCCATCGCGTTGACCGCGGTGGCGCTCGGCTCTGGCGCGCCGGTCGTCGACGCGGCCCCCCGAACTGGTTGCGCGACAACCCTCTCGTCCGCGGATGTGGATCGTATTGTGCACGAGGCGGACATCGGACAGGACCGTGACAGACCGATCCTCGCTTCCCTGCGAAACCATGTTGCACGGCTGTGGGCGATCACCGACATTCTGGTGGCACACGGGGATGACCGTGGTCTCTTTCCGCTCGCCCTCGCGGTCACCGAGCGAGACGCGGTGATGCCATTACAGAATCGTCCGTCGTCGTTCCAGCATCCGGGCTGGGCCCCGGGGATCAGCCAGCACCTGCTCGACAGATTTCTCGACGCGATCCACGCGGAGTTCACGGCTGGCCGGGTACCGCCCCAATGGCAGCGGTACTTCTCGTTGGCGCGTGACTGTACTGCGTCCGGCGAGCGCATCACGACTGTCGGATTCAATGCCCACATCACCGTCGACCTCGCGTACGCGACATCTGACGCGCGCACCACGCAGGCCGAGGCTCGTGACTTCTTTCTCATCGTCGACACCATTGCCGCACACGGCAACTCGATCGTGCGTGCGACCAATCGCGCCTACGGCATCGACCTCGGACCAGCCTTCCGCTTCTACTTCGTCGGTGAAGGTCTTGATCGACTCGTCGGCGCGGGCCGCGCCACCGGACCCATGCTGCGCGCGGCGGATGTCGGATACAACGTCCTGACGTTCGGCAACGGCCTCGCACTACAGAATCCCGCCACACGCGCCGGCGCTGTCGCCGACGTCAATGCACTCTGGACCACGGGAGACACTGCCCTGGCCGCCTTCGAACAAGTCGGCCTTCCCTGAGCGCGGGTTCGCGAGAGCACGTGGGCGGTGCGCGTCGATCGGCCGATTGTCGCGCAGATGATCTCAGCGCTTCTTGGTCAGCAGGAACGAGATCACCCGATCGTCGAGCGCCGGCCCGTTGAGGGTCAGGCCTCCCGGCCCGGTGGGGTGACCTGCGCCGATGACGCGCGCATGGATCACTTCACGCCGACCGGTGCCATACGTACGGATGACGGTCGGGTACCGGTCGAAGCTCGACCTCGCGACCGTGACCGTGGCACGGACCGGTGCTCCGGGGATTCCGTTGGCGCCGAGTGCGGCGGTGGTCTCGAGATCGCCGAAGGCCGCCGGGATCACCTGGTCGCGGTCGCCGTCCACCACGAAGGTCGGCATCGGCGCGCCATGTCGCGCCGTCTTGAGGCTGACTCCGGACGGGTCGGCGAGATACGGGAGCCCGGCGATCACGGCGATACCGGCAAAGAGCTCGGGATAGAGCGCACCGACATTCTCGGTCATCGCTCCACCTGCAGAATGCCCGACCAGATAGACACGGGAGGGATCGACGTGCAAGTCACGGATCACTTGTCGGATGATGTCGGCGATGATCGAGCTCTCGCCGCGACCACGGACCACATTGGCAGGATCGGTGGCCCGCCAGGTCCCGGTCCGATCCACCGTGAGCGATTGCATCGGTGCCGCGACCGAGAACCCGCGGCGATCCGCTTCACGAAGCAGTGACGTCGTGCGACGCAGTTCTCGCGAATCGCCGTTCGCGACCTTGCTGGCACCGTGCAGCCATACGACCAACGGCCGGCCGTGCTGGGCGGGGCGGGGCGTGTACACCTGGTATGCCCTGCTTCCCGCGGCATTCGTCAACGTGTGCGTCACGATGATGCCTTGTGCGGCACCGTGATCCACCGGTGAGGCCGACGCGGGGGGAATCGCCGCGAGCGCCCCCGTGAGCAACGTCGCGGTCATCATCAGCAGTCCGAACCGATCACGCATCGACTTCTCCCTCGACGGCGGCGTCAGATCTCAATACTAAAAGGTATTAAAGATGCACGGGTCACCCCTGTCAAACACGTGGACGGGTGGGCACACTGGGTTCGTGGCTGAAGTACCGCGCACCCGGCGCCGGTCCCCTACCCGTCGGCGCGCTGAAACCCGTGAGCGCCTGCTCGATGCTGCGTTCGGGGTGTTTGTCACCAAAGGGTTCGGCCGTGCCCGGATCGACGACGTGTGCCGAGCCTCCGGCTACACCAAAGGTGCGTTCTACTCGAATTTCACGTCGCTCGAGGAACTGTTCTTCGCGCTCTACGACAGACAGTCAGCGTACGGTGCGGACTTCACCGAGCGGGTGGTCAGCGAGAGCGCCGGCTCTGATGCGCGCGTGATGGTCGCGCACTGGGCCGCGCACGTGCTGATCGATCGCGATTGGTTGCTCATCAACACCGACTTCGTGTCCTACGCCGCCCGTTTCCCTGAGGTTGCCGCCGATCTAGCGGCACATCGCAGGGCCCTCCGCCGAAACGTGACCGACCTGATCGCCACATTCATTGCGGAAAAGCACGTCCGTTTGCCCGAAACCCTCTCGACGCCATACGATCTCGCGCGTGCGATAGTAACTGTTTACGACGGCGTCATCTATCAGCTACTGCTCGACATGGATGAGGCCACGGTACGAACGCATTTCGTCGACATCGTCAGCGCATTGCTACCCGGCGACCCTGCGGACGTCGACGGCGCCTGACCCGTGGTGGTCTCCTCATCGCGCTTCGCGCGGGCACAACCTCCGGTTACCGTAGGACGGTCTGCTTTGCTCGGTCGAGGAGGTCTGACATGTGTCAATACTGCGGGTGTCGCGACATGCCGTTGCTACGTGACTACACCGCCGAACACGAGCGGGCGGTCAACCTGGGGGCGACGCGGTTCGTGCATTGGACACCTCCGATCTCGTCCGGGCCCGCGACCTCGCCGACCGAATGGCTGCCGAGCTCCGATCGCATTGGCGCGGCGAGGAGGACGGCCTGTTCGCCGAACTACTGGCGAGCGATGACATCATCGGTGACTACATCGAGCCGCTGGTGCTCGAACACCGCGATCTCGATGCCTTCTTGCGGACGATGGATCTGACCGCGCCGGCAGATCAGGAGCGGTTCCGCAATGCGGTCTTCGAACTCCACGAACACATCGCAAAGGAGGAAGACGCCCTCTTTCCTGCCTCGGTCACGACATTGGACGGCGACCAGTGGGACGCCGCGATCGCGGCCTGGCAGCGCGCCCACCCGGGCGCCGACCTGCTCGGCCCCTGAGCAGACGCACGGAGTTGTCGGTGCTCGGAGCTTGGTGCCTGGCTCCGTCCCGACGCCGGTGCCGCGCAGATGGTGCTGTGGCATGCTGGGATCGTGACTGCAGCAGGCGACTTCGACGGTGTGCGCCAGGGCTCGTTCCAGGGGCTCGACGCACTGATCATCGAGACGCCGCGAGCCACCGCCGCGCTCTCGATGTTCGGCGGTCAGCTGTTGTCGTTCATCCCTGCGGGATCAGCGCATGATGTGTTGTGGGTGTCGCCTGCCGCGGCCCCGCCGCCCACCCCGATACGTGGTGGGGTTCCGCTGTGCTGGCCATATTTTGCGCGCGAAGGCCAGCCGGCCGGCGTGCCGTCGCACGGCTACGCGCGTACCGCGCGCTGGAGGCTCGTCGCCGGTCGATCGACGGAATCCGGTGACACAGAACTCGAGCTGGCACCAGAAGGTCTCGAACATCTCCCACTGACCGCCGGCATGACCGTTCGCGTTGGCAACACGCTCGAGCTGGGTCTGCGCACCCATAATCCGGGTGGCGCGACAGTCACGATGACCGAGGCGTTCCACAACTATTTTCGTGTGGCCGATGTGGGTGCGGTTCGCGTCGAGGGCCTCGGCGGGTTGTCCTACCTCGACAAGTTCGACGACCTCAGATCCCATGAACAGCAAGGTGATTGGACGCTGCCGAAGGATACCGCGCGCAGCGATCGCGTCTATCCGGGCGCGGGCGGACGATATCGACTCGTCGATCCAGGACTCCGTCGAACCATCGAGGTGTCTGTTCGTGGCGGGCATTCGGCCGTGGTGTGGAATCCCGGTGCCGATGTCGCGTCCGGCATGCCCGACATCGGGGCACATTGGCGCGAGTTCCTGTGCGTGGAGGCCGCGAATGCCGGGCCCGACATCGTCGAGATCCCCGCCGGCGCGGACCACACACTGTGGCAGACGATCTCCGTGTCGACGCTCGCGTGACGGATCACCGGATATGTCCTGATTGTCGCATTCGTCGTCTGTGAACCCGCTGCCGCGCAACGTCATCGAGCCGATAGACTTTCGACGCTCGCATGAGACGGAAGGCTGCCATGTTCCCGAAGTACGGTGTTCCCGACAGCGCCAACACGGCATGGATGCTCACGGCGTTCGCCCTCGTCCTGTTGATGACGCCTGCCCTCGCGTTGTTCTACGGCGGCATGGTCCGGTCCAAGAGCGTCTTGAACATGATGATGATGTGTCTGTCGGCCATCCCCATCGTCTGGATCATCTGGGTCGTGGTGGGCTACTCGTTGGCTTTCGGCGACGACCACGGTGGGCTGATCGGTAGTTTCGGCTCCTTTCCCGGGCTGCATCACACCTACGGTCACGACTCCGCGCATCCCGACGGTATGCCGCTCGTCGGGACGATCCCGGCCATCCTCTTCGTCGCCTTCCAGGCCGGTTTCGCGATGGTCACCGTTGCGCTGATCGCGGGTGCCGTGGCCGATCGCATGCGGTTCCTCTCCTGGGTGGTGTTCGCCGCGATCTGGTCGGTGCTCGTCTACATCCCGATCGCCCACTGGGTGTTCAGCTCGCCCGGCCTGACCGAGGCGCACGGCGGCTGGATCGTGTCCCATCTGCGCGCGATCGATTTTGCCGGTGGTACTGCGGTCGAGATCAACTCGGGCGCTTCTGCGCTCGTTCTCGCGCTGCTGCTGGGCCGCCGTCGTGGCTGGCCCAAGGATCCGATGCGGCCACACAATCTGCCGTTCGTGATGCTCGGGCCGGACTGCTGTGGTTCGGGTGGTTCGGGTTCAACGCCGGCTCGGTTCTGGAGGCCAACGGTTCGGCCGCGATCATCGCGGTCAACACGCTGGGTGCGGGTGCCGCGTCGATGGTCGCTTGGCTCGTTGTCGAACAGTTCCGACATGGTCGTCCGACATCGTTCGGTGCGGCATCGGGTGTGATCGCCGGCCTCGTCGCGATCACACCGTCGTGTTCGGCGGTGACCCCGGTGGGAGCGCTCGCGGTCGGAGCGGTGGCCGGCGCCGTCAGTTCCTATGCGATCGAGCTGAAGTTCCGCTGGCGGTATGACGACTCGCTCGACGTGGTCGGCGTGCACTTCGTCAGTGGTGTCGTCGGCATGCTGATGATCGGCCTCGTCGCCTCTGGTTCAGCGCCCGCCGGCGTCGACGGACTCTTCTATGGGGGCGGCGTCGATCAGCTGTGGCGACAGTTCGTCGCCGTGATGGCGGTGCTCGCATATGCGACGGCGGTGACCGGCGTCATCGGGCTGGCGCTCAAATACACGATCGGGTTGCGTGCGGATCGTCAGCACGAGGTCGACGGTATCGACGACGGTCAGCACGCCGAGTCTGCCTACGATTTCCATCCGACGGGTGGCTGAAGCACGAAACGCGGAACTCTGCCGAATCCCACGTTTGCTGACATGAACTTCGTTAGCCTGCCTACGGGTGGCGCCACGCGCCGACCCATGGGAAGCGCTATTGAGAAACCGAAGGGGAGATCATGAAGCAGACCATTCGACGGGTGGTCGGGGTCGTCGCCGCCGCGTCCATCGCGACTCTCGGAGTCGCAGGTTGTAGTGACGACGACAGCAGTAGCTCGTCAGCGTCGTCGGCGGCGGCCGGGATGTCATCGGCGGTGATGGGTTCCGAGGACGCGTCCGGCTCCGCAGAGGCCTCGGGTGAGAACGGTTCGGTCGAACTGACCGCGAGCGATGGCACCAAGGTGATGTTGTCCGGCTCGATCGCGGCCAAGTATCAGGCAGCCACCGAGAAGCAGAAGACCGACCTCGGCGCGCCGATGACCGGGGACGAAGCGTCCGGGACCGGTGAGAACGGTGTGGTGTTCCAGCAGTTCGACGGTGGGGTCATCACCGCCAAGAATGCCGACGCGGGTACGCCGGCCTACATCACATGGGGCAAGATCCGCGACGCGTGGAACGTTCCGCGCGATGAGTCGGGTAAGCCTGCCCCAGACGGCAAGGGCGGGTCGCAGGGTCCTCTCGGCACTGCCACGAGTGACGAGACCGATGAGAACGGCGTCAAGACGTCCACGTTCGAGCACGGCAAGATCACCTGGGATTCCGCGTCCGACATGGTCGAGGTCACCGTGAACGGGACGGTGGTACCCACCCAGTGAGCGACTGATCTCACTTCTGGCGCCCCATTCGCATCCTCTGCGGGTGGGGCGCCGATGTGTCCGGGCCATCCGCCGACGCCGGACCACCCGTGGTTGCCACTGGTCGAGGAACCCAGACGGGCGTAGCGTATTGCCGGTGAGCTTCGACGTCACCGCCGGGGCGTACGACCGGTTCATGGGCGCTACTCGCGACCGCTGGCCGATTCGTTCACCGCGTGGTTGCCACTCGCACCCGGACAACGGGCGCTCGATGTCGGCTGCGGGCCCGGCCAGTGGACAGAACTGTTGGCGCAGCGTCTCGGCGCAGGCGCGGTGAGCGCGGTAGATCCGTCGCCCTCGTTCGTCGCAGCATGCCGCCAAGCCGTTCCCGGCGCCGATGTGCAGCAGGCGACGGCCGACGCTCTGCCCTTCCCTGATGACGCTTTCGACCTGACCGGCGCCAGTCTCGTGGTGCATTTCATGCCGGACCCGCGCGCAGGTCTGATCGAGATGGCCAGGGTGACCCGGCCGGGAGGCGAGGTCGCCGTGACCGGTTGGGATCTGGCCGGTGCGCGGGCGCCCATGGCGACACTGTGGTCGGCATTTGCCGAGCTCGATCTACCACTGGCCGACGAAACCCGTTCACCCGGTGGCTCTTCCGCCGATCTCGAACGCATTCTGACAGGCGCCGGACTCGAGGATGTGGACACGACCGAATTCCCCGTGGTCGTGGGTTATCGCGACTTCGACGAATGGTGGGAGCCCTATCAGCATGGCGTGGGGCCCATCGGTGAGTCGATCGCTGCACTCGATTCCGACGAGCGCGAGCGCCTTCGGAAGAGGTGTGCAGATCGGTTCGGTTCGGGGTCCTTCGAGATCGACGCCGTGGGCTTCGGTGCTCGCGGGCGCGTCGGTGCGTAGTCCGTCGACGACGTTGTTCTCCACCGTGACGGCATGCCGGACTCTGTCCTGACGTGACCGTGGGATCGTGGATGTATGGCAGACACGGTCGACGTCAGCAGTATCGGTGGGCGAGAGCAGCGCTCGACTCAGGGCCGCAAGGCGCGCGCGACAAAGGAATTGCTGCTCGACACCGCCGAGCGGCTCTTTGCGGAAAATGGCATCTACGCGGTGTCGAACCGGCAGATCGCCGATGCCGCAGGGCAGGGCAACCCCGCCGTGGTCGGGTACTACTACGACAGCAGGCTCGATCTGGTGCGCGCGTTGGTCGAGCGGTTCAACCTGCGAATCGAGCCCGCCCGCGAGGCCATGCTCGACAAGATGAATCACGACACCCGGCTCCGTCAGTGGATCGAATGCCAGGTATTCGTGATCACGCAACGATTCGCCGAGCTCGGGACGTCTTCCTGTTTCGCCAGGTTCTGCGCCCACCTCATCTCTGCTCCGGAGCTGCGTAGCATCCTGCTCCACGAATCTCTGGTCGCCTCGCCGTCCAGCCTGCTCACCTACCAAGGGCTGGTGGAATCGCTCCCATACCTGCCGGTGGAGTTGCGCACCGAACGCGCGGAATGCGCCTTCTTCGTCACCGTCGGGATGTGTGCGAACTTCGAGCGGGCACTCGCGTCCGGTGCGCCGGGGACCCGTGCCGATTGGGACGACTTTGCCGTCGGCCTGGTGGACGTCCTCGTCGGAATCTGGACCGCGCCGGTCACGCCCGGCTGACCGGTTCCGGGTTCCCTGCGGACAGGTCGAACCCGTGATAGCCGGCGATCGTCACCCCGTCGAGGATCTGTTTGTAGGTTCCGACGCCCCCGGCGAACGGCAACGGGGCGCGCGGTTTGCCGGGAACATTGACACCCATGTACCACGACGGAGCCTCCGACAGCAGTGTGAGATCGGCACAGTCATTGGTGGTGTTGACCCAATTGTCTTCCGCGGCCACGTCCGGCTCGATTCTTGTCAAATCGCGATCACGCATGTGTTCGAGGGTCGCGCTGATCCATTCGACGTGACACTCGATCGACGTGATCATGTTCGAGAGCACCGACGGACTCTGCGGACCGGTCACGGTGAACAGATTCGGGAAACCGGCCGACATCAGCCCGAGGTAGGTTCGTGGACCGTCGGACCATTTGTCACGCAATGTGCGGCCGCCGCTGCGGATGTCGATCGCCTCGAGTGCCCCGGTCATCGCGTCGAAACCGGTTGCCATGATGATCACGTCGAACTCGTGGACGGTGTCGCCTGCCTCGACGCCAGTGGCGGTGATACGCCGAATCGGCTGCTGTTTCACGTCGATCAGGGAGACGTTGGGCCGGTTGTAGACCTCGTAGTACCCCGTATCGACACACATCCGCTTCGCGGCTATCGGGTACGACCTCGGGGTCAGTCGTTCTGCGACGGCCGGATCCGTGACCTTTTGTCTGATCCGTTCGCGCACGTACTCTGCGGCACGCGCGTTGGCCTCTCGGTTCTGGAGCAGGTCCCGGAAAGATTGCTGGAAGCACAATCCACCGTCGGCGTAGCGTATGTCCAACTCGGACAGGGCATGTTCGTCGTCGAGGTCGTCGAAGAACGGTGGGAGTTCCGGCCCGCATGGGATGCCCCCGACCGACAGTCGGCTCTCTTCCCGGAACTCGGCGTAGTGCGGCTTGAGC
Source organism: Gordonia sp. SID5947 (assembly GCF_009862785.1). Classification (NCBI taxonomy): domain Bacteria; kingdom Bacillati; phylum Actinomycetota; class Actinomycetes; order Mycobacteriales; family Gordoniaceae; genus Gordonia; species Gordonia sp. SID5947. The sequence goes on from NZ_WWHU01000001.1 coordinate 856,878, forward strand.
GCCGCCAATTCGTCCGCGATGAGTCGGTTCTGCGCAGGGACCGCGTATGTCGGGGTGCGTTGGAACACCGTGAGGCTTCCCACCGTCGGAGCGATCGTGGTGATCGTCTGCACCCCAGACGATCCCGTCCCGATGACCGCGACGCGCTTGCCGGACAGGTCGACACCGCCCTGCGGCCAGTCCCACGTCCAGTAGGTCTCGCCGGCGAACTCGTTCACGCCGTCGATGGTCGGGAGCAGCGGCTTGGACAGGCACCCGGTCGCGGCGACCACGAACCGAGCCGTCGTGCGGGTGCCGGTGTCGGTGGTCACCGTCCACATCGACTCTGTGTCGTCGAACTCCAACGAATCCACCCGCGTATCAAAGGTCATGTCCTTGCGTAGGTCGTGCTTATCGGCCACGTGATCGAGGTAGGCGAGGAGTTCCGGTTGCGCGGCATAGCGTTCTGTCCACTCCCACTCTTCTTGGAGCGCCGCATCGAACGAGTACGAGTAACCGATCGATTCGATGTCGCATCGCGCGCCCGGATATCGATTCCAGTACCAGGTTCCGCCGACCTGCGGCCCCGCCTCGATGAGGTGGACATCGAACCCGAGCTCACGCAGTGCGTAGAGCTGGTAGATGCCGGAGAAGCCGGCGCCGATGATGATGACGTCTCGATCAGGCCTCACTGCTCGCCCCTCCTCGTGCGGTGGACAGGTCATGGACTGCACGTGCATGGTCTTCGATGAATGAACTGATGTGGTCGGCGACGAGTTCGATCCCGGCCTGATAGCCCGGCAGGATGCCGGCCATCTGGAAGTAGATGTGCATCTGTTCGCGGGCTTCGGCCAGCGTCACCGGCACGCCCGACGCCTCGAGTGCCTTGGCATAGGCGACGCCCTCGTCGTGCAAAGGGTCGTACTCGCAGACGTACACCAATGCCGGTGGTAGGCCACCCAGGTCCGGGGCGCGCAGCGGAGATGCGTCCGGATCGGTGCGGGCGTTCACATCAGGGAGATAGTGATCCCAGAACCAGATCATGGTGTCCCGATTGAGCATCAGTTGGTTTTCGGGTGCCATGTAGGACGGGGTGTCGAAATCGCAGTCGGTGACCGGGTACACGAGCGCCTGAAAGCCGATCTCCGGCCCCTGCCGGTCGCGTGCGCGCAACGTCATCACGGCCGCGATGTTGCCGCCGGCGCTGTCCCCGGCGACGATCAGTGGTGCACCGGGCTTCGCGAACTCCGAGGCATGCTCGGCTGCCCAGCAGAGTCCGATGTAGCTGTCTTCGATCGCGGTGGGGAATCGATGTTCGGGCGCCTTGCGGTAATTGACGAGTACGACCGTCGATTGCGTCCGATTGGCGAGATCGCGACCGACGTGGTCGTACTGCAGGTCGATGTCACCGAGAACCCATCCCCCACCGTGGAAGTAGACGATGACCGACTCCGCGTGACCTTCGGGGATCAGGACGCGAACACGGAACGCACCCCCATCGACACCGTTGAGCTTCACGTTCCGGACGTCGGCGACGTCAGGACCACGACCACTCATCCCGGCGAAGATCGGACCCGACATCCGCGCGATCGCCGGGGTCTGTTCACTGATCGGCGGCTGGCGCTCCTCCGCGAGTTGTTGCAACAAGCCCTGCGAAACGGGTTCGAGTGGCATCCGGCCTCCCCTGGTGTCGACGGCCCAACGCATCGGATGGGCTCAGCACGTGATCATCGTCACTCAAAGAGAGTATGTGCGCTTCGTCTGCTGGGCGGGCAAACGCAGTCAAACGCCGTGGCGTGGGCCCGGAGGACCAGGGGCAGTCTGCTTGTGGCCGCGGGCCGCCAATGCTATGAATGATACAAGGATACAAGCATCGTTACATTGAATCACGGCGGCGACATCGGCTTCACGCCCGCGGTCTCGAATGCGATCAGGCCGAGAACGTTGCGACAGACGTGGTCCGGCAACGGGTATGAGGCACGACGCGTTCGCGCCGACCTCGGAGAGGACGTATGAGGATGGGCGCTTTGCAGCCGTGGCACATCGTGATCGTGGCGGTGATCTTTGTCCTTCTGTTCGGGGCGCAGAAGCTCCCCGACGCCGCCCGTGGAATGGGTAGATCGCTGAGAATATTCAAGAGCGAGGTCGGCGAGCTACACGACCACGACGTCCACGACGTCGCCGGCAAAGCTCTTCCCCTCGAGCGCACTGCCCGACAGAGCACGACAACCCACGATGCACAGGGTCAGAGCGCGACGGCAGCTCGGCCCGATCGCACCGCGACGCCCGACGAATCCGAGTGACCGTGGACCGGCAACTACTCGAAGACAGCCTGGCGCTCGTCGACGTGCCCGACGACGGATTGACCGTCCGGTTCTACGACATCCTGTTCGATCGTTATCCGAGCGTGCGACCGATGTTCCAGCGCGACATCAAGGTCCAGGCATCGATGCTACGAACTGCCATCGTCTCCGTGGTCGACAACCTCGACGACGCCACCTGGCTCACCGCCAATCTCGGGGCACTGGGCCGTCGGCATGCCGAGATGGGGGTCACCGCACCGATGTACGACGCGGTCGGCGAATGCATGATCGCGGCGATGGCCGACATCGGCGGCTCGGCGTGGAAGCCGGAGATGAGCGTCGCTTGGCAGCACGCGCTGGCCGCAGTCTCCGAGCTCATGCTCACTGCATACCCGCCCGTGTCTGACTGACACGATCCTGGCCCGGTGACCGCATCGGTCGTGGCGCCACCTGCGATCGCGCACAGCGGTTCTCAGGTGTCGACCTCTTCGAGATAGACGAGCGAGTTGCCGTCGCGGTCGGCGAACGCGAACATCGGCGGCACGCCCTCCCACCTGAGTGGTTCCTCGTTGTACACGGTGACTCCCGCTGAGGTGATGCGGGCGTGCGCCTCGTCCGCATCACTGGTACCGAGGCGGACCGCCACCGGGACCTCACCGTCGGGAGGGAGAAGGAGGAGTGACACGCTCGATCCGGGTGGGCGGACCTCCACGAGTCTTGCCCCCGGCCAGAGTTCGGCGTCGTTGATCAACTCGCACCCCATGGTCTGGGTGTAGAACTCGATCGCCGAATCTTGGTCCCGCACCGGGATGGAAACGCTGATCACCCGAGTCGTCGAGGTCATGGTGGGCTCCTGATCGTTGTCGGCTGGTATTGAATAGACCGATCGGCAGCGCGGAACTCATCGGATCGCGACGATCACGTTCCGTTGACCACCCATGTGGACCTATCCGGCGATGAATGCGTCGATCTGATTGATCGCTCCGGAAGCTCCTTCGACAACGCCCATGTCGAGTACCTTCTGCAGGGCTTCGGCGGTGTCGTAGGTACTCACATACGTCGCGACGGTACGGCCGTCTGCTCCGGCGAACGAGTACACGTTCGACGACACGGGCATTGATTCGATCGGAGTGAAGTCTTCCTCGGCGAAACCGTCGTCGAAGGTGAAACCATTCGGTTCGTCGATGGTTTTGATCTGCCAGTAGCCCGCGAACTTCTCGCCTTCAGGGCTGGTCATGTAATAGGTCACGCGACCGCCGGGAGTGAAGTCATGTTCGACGACAGTCGCGGGATACGTCGGTGGGCCCCAGATCTTTTCGAGCTGGCGCGGGTCGGCGTACAACTGCCAGATGCGCGAGGCAGGCGCCGCGAACTCGGCGGTGATGGTGAGCGTGCGGGAGTCGATGTCGTGGGTGACGTCGGTGACAGGCATGGTTCATTCCTCCTGGGGGCTTCCGTTGCGATCAATTCGTCGATGCGGGCGATGCGGCCACGCCAGACCGATTCGAGCTCGGTGAGCATGGTCGATACTGCGCGTACTGCGGCGACGTCGCCGGTCGCGAGTTGTTCACGGCCCTGGCGACGTTTGGTCAGCAGGCCGGCACGTTCGAGCACGGCGACGTGCTTCTGTACGGCGGCAAAGCTCATGTCGTACTTGGCCGCCAATACCGAGACCGAGTGTTCGCCGGTCAGAACGCGACGCATGATGTCGCGCCGGGTTCGATCGGAGAGCGCGTGGAAAAGGGCGTCTGCCTTGTCCTCTTCCGCGTCGGCCACACCTAAAACATACAACCAATTAGTTGTATGTCAACCCCTGTTGTGCATCCGCAGAAGATCGGTGCGTTGATTCCGGAGTGGCCGCCGGCCAGTGGTTTCCGTGAGATGCCGTCTACGTGGCCGATCCCAGGGCTCGGGAGAGCTCGTTCGCCGTCGTCGTCGTCATGGTGAAACCGCCGCGGTGGCGGATCAGCACTCCGGAACCCACCGGCTGCCGATCGAACGGGAGATCAGCGATGCAGTCCAGGTCAGATCGCCGCCGCGTGGCCACGTAGGTCAGCGGCCCGGGCAGAATCGGCGGTGTGGGGTCGGCCGACTCGTCGGCCGGTTCGATCGAGAACGGCTCCCCTTCGTACAGGGCGTCGCCGTGGGCCACGGATGCGACATCGGGATCGATGCCGATGATGACGGCTCCGAGGACAGCCTCGAGAAGTTTCTCGGGCGTCGTGTCGTCTGCGGCGGCGACCAGGTCCGGCCGTTCCAGGTTGACCACCACATGGATCTGATCGACCACCGGACCACTCGTGTCGAGCCAGACGATCACTTCGATGAGACCGGCCGCACACGCATCGGTCTGGGCGTTGATCACCCGCAGCGTCATCTGCCAGTTGTGGAGTGTGCCGTCGATCGCGTACGCGGGATTGACGCACCGGAATGCGTCAACGACCTCGTCGGCCGTGGCCAAACCGATGGGCGGCAGAGACGCCCGATCCTCGGTGACGGGCAGCCACCTGTTGTTGCGCCACAGGCTGTGTGCGACAGCCAGTTTCGCGAAAACAGCCGAGATCGCACGACTCGTCTCCGCCACCGAGATGCCGTCGGTGGTTCGGATGGCGTCGATGACGTACCGGCCCAACGACTGCGGCGGCATCTCGCGTTCATACGCGTGGAACAACAACCTCTCACGCTCCCAACGCATCGCCTCCAGCGCGTCGTTGGGCGGTGGCGATGGTTCGTTGCCACTGAGGTAGCCCCGCAACCATCCCCGTGCGAACTCCGTGGCTTCGGTGATCTGGGATGGCCGCACCGAGATCGTCTGTCCGGTGGCCAACTCGTGAACCGCGAGGAGACCGCGGAAGGTGTGCGGGTTGCCCGCGATCGCGAAGAGGGCGTTGCCGTGCCCGCTGATCCGCACGACCAGCTCGGGATCGGCCCACTCCGGTAGGACACTCGGGTCCACACCCGTCAGAAGTTCCATCACCTGTCCCTGTTCTCGCTCAACCGCGGACGTGACCGTTGGGGTACACGTTCACATGATGACCGCTGCGATCGACCACATCCCAGTGTTCCCCACCGTGACGGGACTTGTCCCATGTCCATACGCGGCCCTTGTTGTCGACGAATCCGCCGTTGCGGATCGACTTGGGTTGGCCGTGTGCGCTCTTCGGCGGTACGTAGGGCATCGCGCCCGATTTGGGTAGCTGATCGGCGTGCCCGGCCGCCGGCCACTCGGGTCGCGGGACCGCCGCCTGTCGGCCGCGCTCCTCTGCCTCGCGGCCGGCACGCCTGCCACACTCGGCCCGCTCGGCCTCCAGCGCGCGCCCACGACCGTTCACCTGCGCCTTTTGCGCTTCGAACTGGGCGATCTGAGCCGAGGTCGCCCCGCCGGAAGCGTTCACCGAGCGTGCGTAGGCGGAGAGTTGATCGACTTCCTGGTTGTGAGCCGCGATACGGGCGGGCAGTGACGAACAATCCACCGGGCCGGCGGATGCCGGTGACTGCACCAGCAGTCCCAGACCCATCAGTAGTGCGGTGATCGCGAGCGACGCGGTGACCAGGGCGCACAGTGAGTCAGGGACACGTCGACGCGCAGGGCGTGGTCGGTGCTGGTGGTCGAGGTCGCCGGGTGGCTCCTGAATGGTGCAGTCGGTCGTCATCGTGTGCCCCTCATGTCATTCGCGATAGGTGTGAACACCGAGTTGGATGCGCGTGACCGGGGAAATGTTCCGCCGGCATGGAGCGGTTGCCCGGTCCGACAACGACGAGCCGGGGCGAGCCCGTTAGGTTGTCAGCAGAGGGTGCGTCGGTGGCGTGGAGTCATCGACCTCCGATATCCGATCTCGACACGGGAGGCTTTGGACGTGACACATCTGGGAGTAGTTGGCGGCGGGACGATGGGCGCCGGGATCGCCGAGGTGGCCGCTCGCGCGGGCGACGAGGTACTGGTCCTCGAACGTGATCAGGACGCGGCCGACGCTGCGCGCGTCCGTGTCGAGAAGTCCCTGGCACGCGGCGCAAAGGCAGGCAAGATCACCGATCAGGAGGCTGCCGATTCGCTTGCCAGGTTGCGTACCACCACGTCCGTCGGCGATTTCAGTGATCGGGAACTCGTCATCGAGGCCCTGCCGGAGATCGAGTCCCTCAAGGTCGACTTCTTCGCTCAGCTCGACCAGGTGACGGCTGCTGACGCGATCCTCGCCACCAACACCTCGTCCATCCCGATCATCAGGGTGGCGAAGAACGTCGCCGATCCGTCTCGGGTGGTGGGCGTGCACTTCTTCAACCCGGTGCCGGTGATGCCGCTCGTCGAGATCATCGCAAGTCTGGCCAGCTCGACAGCGGCGATCGAGACGGTCACCGCCTATGCGCGTGACCACCTCGGCAAGCGGACCATCCAGGCCGGCGACCGGGGCGGTTTCGTCGTCAACGCCTTGCTGATCCCCTATCTCGTGAGCGCGATCAAGATGTACGAGAGCGGCTACGCGACAAAGGAAGACATCGACGCCGGCATGATCAACGGCTGCGCTCACCCGATGGGACCACTCACGCTGAGCGATACCGTCGGCCTGGATGTTGTCCTCGACGTCGCCGAGTCGCTTTACCAGGAGTTCCGCGAACCACATCTCGCACCGCCGCCCCTGTTGCAGCGCATGGTCGATGCGGGATACCTCGGTAAGAAGACCGGCAAAGGGTTCTACGACTACTCGAAGTAGCCGCTCCCGACCGGCGGTCAGTCGGCCAGGCCCGCGTCCTTGCTCCCATATGCCGCGCGCAACTGCGGTTTCACCACTTTGCCGCCGGCGTTGCGGGGCAGCTCGGCGAGGATGACCAGATCTTTGGGGTGCTTGAAGCGTGCCAGGTTCTCGTTGAGGTATGGCTCGAGTTCGGTGAGGGTGAGGTCGTCGACGCCGTCGGATAGAACGACGATCCCCACGGGTACCTCCCCCACCGGTCATCCGCGCGTCCGATGATCGCCGCCTCCGCGATCTTCGGATGGCTGTACAGCACGTTCTCGACCTCGGCACAGTAGATGTTCTCGCCGCCGGAGATGATCATGTCCTTGGCGCGGTCGACGACGTAGAGGAAACCCTCGTCGTCCTCACGCACCAGATCGCCGGAATGGAACCACCCACCACGGAAGGCGTCGGCGGTTGCCTGCGGGTTCTGCCAATAGCCCTTCATCATGTTCGGCCCTCGATAGACGATCTCACCGACTTCCCCGGGTTTCACGTCGTTCATCATCGGGTCGACGATGCGTGCTGTCACCGCGGGCACCACCTTGCCGATCGAACCGATCTTGCGGAGAGCATCCTTGCCCTCGAGAATGCATGTGACAGGCGACATCTCGGTTTGCCCGAACGCCGTCATGTTGAGCGCGGCCGGGAAGCTCTCGTTCATCGCGTTGAGCACCGAATCCGACGCCGGAGCCGCTCCCCAGCTGATGGTGCGGAGTTTCAGATTGCGGGGCCTGGCCTTCTGTGCGGCGCACACGGCCTGCCACTGGGCAGGGACCATGAAGACGGAGGTGGTGCCTTCGCGCTCGAGAGTGTCGAGCATGGTCTCGGCGTCGAACGCGCCGAGCGGATGGATCACCGATCGGACGCCCCGGTAGAACACCGGCGCGAATGCGGCGAGTCCGGCGATGTGGAAGATGGGCGGCACCACCGAGGCGACATCGTCGTCGGTACTCCCCTGCGATGCGCTGATCGTGGTCACCGCCTGCGCCTGCAGGTTCGTGTGGGTCAACATGGCGCCCTTGGGCTTTCCGGTGGTTCCCGAGGTGTACATGATGACGGCGACCGTGTCCTCCGGGACATCGATCTCGGGCAGATCTGCCCGATCCTCGGCGAGCAGGCTCTCGTAATCGAGGTGGGCTGCGTTGTCGCTGCCGTCGACGACGACGATGGAGTCGATCGCGTCCGTGGATGCGCTCACGGCATCTGCGACCGGCGCGAGCAGTTTCTCGGTGACGACCACCCGGGCGCCGCTGTCGGTGACGAGGAAGGCGACCTCGGCGGGACTCATCCGGATGTTGACGGGAACCGGGATGGCGCCGATCAGGTTGGCGCCCAACACTGCTTCGATGTATTCGGTGCGGTTGAGCAGGGCCATCAGGACGCGATCGCCGAACCGCACGCCTCGGCGATGCAGAGCGGCGGCGAATGCGCGTGATCTCTCGTCGAGCTCCCGCCACGTGGTGACCGTGTCGAGGTACTTCACCGCGGTGCGGTCCGGTGTCATGAACGCATGCCGGCGGACCTGGTTGTTCCAATGGTTGCGTCGCGAGCGCATCGGCTCGGCGACGAGGTCACTGGTCGACTCGGCGGTGACGGTCATGTTCGATCTCCTGGAGGTCGGAAGCGGTTACCGGGTCCCCGCGCTCCTCGCGACGGTGCCCTCGTGTACACCGTAGGACGCGATGCGGCTCGCCGTGGACGGGTCGCCGAATCCCGTTCGAACCCGAATGGCCGAGGTTCACTAGCCGTACATCCGGCCGGACCACGGCTACCCGACGTCGATGTCTGAGATGCCGGGAGTGGTTCGGAGGTCCTCCACGGTGAGCAGGCCGGCGAAGGTCACCGACCCCGACGACGGAGACGCCCCGGCTGCGACCACTGAGCGTGCGACCAGCTCCCCCGTCGTCGCCGACTGTCCACGACCGTGGGCGGTGACCTGTTGTCCGGTAACACGATTGCGAACGAGGATCTGCCAGCGGTCGGTGCCGCGATGAGGCGCCCGCATCAGTGCCGGACGAAGAACGGGGAGCCGCCCGACAAGAGCCAGGCCGACGGTGGACAGCCGGTCGTCGAGCGCGAGGTAGCTGCGCACGCGGATCTCGTGACGGTTCCCGGCCAGCACCTGGTCGGGAAAATCCGCGCGGAGGAAGACGCGCTTCCCTCCGGGCATGTCGAACACGCGCCGCTCGCGGTAATTGAACACCCGTGGGCCGTCATCTGCGGCGTAGATCTGCTGACCCACCAATCCTGCCGTCCACTCGACGGCCGCTGTGCCGTGGACCTCACCGGAACCGAGCATGATCGCGACGTCGATGTCGTCGCCCGGTCGAGGTCCCACCGCCTCGACGAGGACGGTGGTCACGCCCGGCGCGAGGCCCGCTCCCAGCACCGTGGTGGCCTCGCCGCCGACCTCGGCCAACTCATCGAGATAGGAGCCGGTGGCCGAGGCATCCACGAAGGGGACATCGAGGCACGCACGGCGCACCGCGGTGTCCTCGACACCAGACGTGTTGACCACGACGTCGTGCTCTGCTGCCAGCGCCGACAAGGCGTCCAACCCCGCAGGTGTGTCGAGCCGGAGCACCGTGGTGTTCGACCGCCCCGACCGGCTCGTCGCGGTGGTCGAGTGTCCCAAGCGTCGTAGCGCGTGCGCCACGACGTCGCCCACTGCTCCACTGGCTCCCACGATCAGGACCTTCATGCGAGCCAATGTATCCCGGCGGCCGCTACGAAACGCCGACCTGCGCTCCGCGGCCGGACCACGCCGCGCTGGCCTCTATCGCCCCGATGATCTGGGGCCGCAGCTCCGCGGCACGGATCACCGCATCGACCGAACCGACTTCCACGGCACGCGCGATGCTGTGGACGGCGTCGAACTCCGCGGCAACCTCACCGATCTTCTCTGCCCGGATGGACTGGCGCATCTCCGCGAGTTCGGCGCTCAACGTCGAGCGGTCTGTTCCGGATGCCTCGGCGACGTGCGCTTCGAGCTCCCTGATGCGGGGGTCGGCTGCGGTGCGCTTGCCGACCTCGCCGGCGAACACCACTGCGGCGGCGGGCGCCCCGCCGAGCACCGATGCAAACGAGCCCTCGATGGCCAACACTGTCATGTTCGGGTTCAGCGCCTTGGAGAACACCACGAAGGCACCACCGTGGTACCGCGAGATCACGCAGAAAACGATGGGCCCCTGGAAGTTCACGATCGCACGACCGATCTCGGCGCCGTATTCCAACTGGAGCTTGCGCAACGACTCGGGTGAGCCGTCGAAGCCGGACAGGTTGGCCAGCACCACGAGCGGTCGATTGCCGCTGGCGACGTTGATCGCTCGTGCGGCCTTCTTCGACGACTGCGGGAACAGCGTGCCGGCGGTGTAGGTGTCCGGACCGTCGGTCGGCTTGTAGCCGCGGCGCTGTACCTCTCGCGATTCGATACCGAGCAGGCACACCGGGATCCCGCCCAGGTGGACATCGCAGACCACGGCGGTCTCGGCGTCTGCCATGCCCGCCCACCGTTCGAGCACCACGTGATCTTGATCGGCGAGAGCGCGCATCACCGTGCGAATGTCGAAGGGCTTCTTGCGATCCGGATTCGTCTCGGTCGAGAAGATGTGCCCGACCGTGGTGAAATCGCTCCCGGCCAGAACGTGCGGGTAGTCGCAGATGTCCCGATCTGCCGGGTCACTGGTGACCGATCGTCGCGGCGTCTGCTCGCCGGGAACCACATAGGTGTGGTCGTAATGACTCATCAGTAGATCCTTGGCGGCGCCGAGGTTCGGCACCCAGTACTGAGCCTGCCCATTGGGGCCCATCACCCGGTCGTAGCCACCGATGCCGAAGTTGTCCTCGGCGGACACACCGCCGGAGAAGTCGAGTGACTGTTTGCCGGTGAGCACCATCGCCGAATCCGGTGTCATGACCAGGATGCCCTTGGTGTGCATCAGCATCGTCGCCTCGGCATTCCAGTACGGCTGCGCGCCGACGTTGATGCCCGCCACGACGATGTTGATCTCGCCGCCGGCCTGGGTGAATTCGACGACCCGCTTGAGTGCGCGCGCCACCCAGTCCATGTTCTCGGTTCCCGAGTCCATCGAGATCCGGGCGCCCGACGACAGCGCAAACCACTCGAGCGGAACCTGCATCCGCTCGGCGAGGTCGAGCGCCCCGATCACCCGGCTGCACTCTGGCTCCGACAGCGCACCAAGCGATTTCGTGGGATCGCCGAGCAGGACCACGCGGGTGACACCCTGCGGGTACTTCTCGGTCGCAGTGGTGACCACGCCGACCACCATGGCGGCGGTGTTGCCGCCCTTGGGTCGATCGACGGGTTCCAGTACCTGTTCGGCGTTGAGGTCGTACTCGGTGAACTCGCCGAGCAGGGTCGCCAGCTCGTACGGGTAGACGGTGTTGCGCTTCGCCGCCCGCAGTACCTTCTGCCGGTACCCGTCGACGGGCTCGATCGGCTCGTCGGACGGCTCACCGACGGTGACGTCGAAGCTGCCGGTGGCGTTGATCGAGAACCGCACGGCGACCTTTGACAGGGCGCCGCTGTCGTGGTCGCGCCGACGCGCGATCAGCTGGACTTCCTCGAGCCCGACTCCTGCGGCAATGGCTCGGATGTACCCCGCGATCGCTTCGAGTTCCTCGGCGGTGACCTCCATCGGCGGCCAGATGTACATGATGATCCGATTGGTGTCGGCCGTGCGGCCGGACGGCCGCTGCGCCTGCCGTATCGAATCGACGCACGACGCCAGGATCGTCTCGGCCGTCGGTAGCGCCAGCAGGCGGCCGTCGTGCTCGCGCAGCGCTGTGAGGTCACGGACCTGTGCGAAGGCGATGAGGCGGTCGTCGGACGGGTTCTCGCGGGCCACACACCGGAAGAGGTAGACCTCGTCGTCGTCGGACGAACTCAGCCGGGTGAGGTCGAACTTGTGCAAACGCTCCATCTGCATACGTTGCGCGATGTACGGATGCAGACCGCGGATCAGTCGCTCCTCGGCCATCCCGGTCGCGGCCTGACGGAAGGTGAAGTGGTGATGCATCAGGGCGTCGCCACTCCCGGCAACCGTGGTGGTGATGCGATGCACCTGGCTGGGCATGGGTGTGGCAGCGATGACCTCGTGCAACGCCGATGCCATCGCATCGAAGTCCTCGGGTTGCTGTTCCCAGCTGAGGTAGATGTCGGCGTCGGTGGATGCCGTGTCGCGAGCGAGTTCGGCCAGCCCGGCCAGGGCCGGTCCCAGCTCGTCGAAGCTCACCGCGGCGGAGACCAGGTTCGCGCCATCCCGTTCGGCGACCACGAAGCTGGCACCGCCGGCCTTCTGGATGCGCACATCGGAGATGCCCTTGTTCCCGTAGTAGCGCCGGGTCAGCACCTCGAGCATCACGGTGTTGTCGGACTTGCCGCGGACCACCTGTTGCCCCAGCAGCCGAACGAGTGGCTCGGTGCTGCGGACCATCTCCGAGATGCGCTCGGCGCGATCCGCGGCGTGCGGGTTGTCGTCGAGATAGCGCAGATGGTCGCGGACGTTGTCATACACCCGTGCGCGGTTTCGCCGCAGCAGCTGCTGTCCGTACCACGCGTAGATGAGCCCGCGCGCGAGATCGGCGATGACCGGGAACCGCACCTGTGTGGCTGCGACGAGCCGGTCGAGCGCGGTGCCGACGGAGTCGCGCAGTTCCTCGCGCGGAGTCGGCTCCCCCAGCCACTCGCGGAGCAGGGTGGTGATCACGGTGACCGAGTCACCGGGGTTCTGCAAGGCCAGGAAGATGCGGAACACCGCGCCCTCGAGCTCCGGGGTGCGATCGAGTTCGGTCACCCCGTAGTGGGCGAGCGCCCGGCGGAGCTGAGCGTGGAAAGCCTCCGGCAGCCCGTCACGCTCGACGTCGAGGCTCTGCAGGTACGTGTGGAAGCTCTCACGTGAGCTGTGCACACGTTCGTCGCCGATGGCCTCCCCCGACGGCCGGTTCTGACTCAATTTCGCGAGGTCGGCGAACACGGTGATCAGTTCGAGTTCATCGGCGAGCGGACGACGACCGCTCTCGGTGGCCACGCGGCGCGTGGTGAGGTAGTCGTCGAGCAGTCGGGTGCGATCGTGCGGATCGACGTCATATCCCAGCAGCAGGCTCCGCAGATCTTCGAGGCTGCGGCCGGTGCGCTCCTGCGGCGACACGTCGGCAGGCTCGGCGGGCAGTTCGATGTCGACGTCGTCGGTGGCCGCGTCGTCGGGCGTCTCGGCGTCGTCGTCATCGGTGAGCGGTTCCAGTCGCAGCAGCGGCACCCCGGTCTCCACCTGCGTGCCGACCGAGACCAGGCATTCCTTCAACCGGCTCCGGACCGGGGCGCGCAACACCGTCTCCATCTTCATGCTCTCCAGCACCAGCACGGGCGCGCCGGCTTCCACTTCGGCGCCCACCTCCAGCGGTGTGGCGACCACCAGTGCAGGCGCCGGTGACCGGACCACGCCACCCTCGTCACGGCTGACCCGATGCGTCACCCCATCGACGTCGACGAGGTGGATCGGACCGTGGGTATCGGTCACCAGTCGGTAGCGGACGCCGTTGAGCACGATCTGAGCGGTGTGCTCGTCGAAGCGTTCGAGGTCGACATCGGCGGTACGGGTCTGCTCCCCTGCCTCGATCCCGATGCGGAAACGATGGGCGCCGATGCGGGCGACGCGGACGCGGTAACCGACGCCGCGCAGTTTGAGGTCGAGCGGACGACCGCTGTCGTGTTGTACCTGCGGCCGACCGCCCGACGCGGTGGACAGCAACCGGTGACGTTCCACCGATTCGCCTTCTTCGTAGGCGTCGATGGCCGCGGCCGCGAGCGCGACGGCGGAGTGCCGATGGGCGACGAGTCGGCCGTCAGCCCGTACCCGGTCGATCCAACCGGTGTCGGCGCTGCCGTCGATCACCTCTGGCTGGTTGAGCAGTTCGAGGACGAAACTCTTGTTGGTCGCGCCACCTTCGATGATGACCCGAGTCTGGACCATTGCGCGTCGCAGACGCCCGAACGCCTCCTCGCGGTCGCGGCCGTAGGCGATGATCTTGGCGATCATCGAATCGAAGTCGGCCGGGATGGTGTCACCTTCGCTGACCCCGGTGTCGACGCGGATGCCCGGCCCGGCGGGCAGTTCGAGGCGCGCGATGCGGCCCGGGGAGGGTGCGAAGTCGCGGTCCGGATCCTCGGCGTTGAGGCGGGCCTCGATCGCGTGGCCGCGTTCGCTCGGCGGCTCACCCTCGAGACGTCCGCCCGAGGCGACGTGCAGCTGGGCGCGCACGAGGTCGAAGCCGGTGGTGGCCTCGGTGATCGGATGCTCCACCTGCAGTCGAGTGTTGACCTCGAGGAACGCGAACAGCTGCTCGCCGGGGTGATAGAGGAACTCGACCGTGGCCGCGCCGCGGTAGCCCACGGCGACGGCCAGTCGTTCGGCGGAGGCCTTCAGTTCGGCGACCTGCGCATCGGAGAGCACCGGTGAGGCCGATTCCTCGATGACCTTCTGGTTGCGTCGCTGTACCGAGCAGTCGCGTACGCCGAGCGCCCACGCGGTGCCCTGACCATCGGCGATCACCTGCACCTCGACGTGGCGGGCACCGGTGACGAGACGTTCGAGGAACACGACGCCGCTGCCGAAGGCGCGGGCCGCCTCATCACGGGTTCGTTCGTAGGCCTCGCGGAGGTCGGCGTCGTTGGTCACGACCCGGATACCCCGGCCACCGCCACCGGCGGTCGCCTTGAGCATGAGGGGATACCCGATCTCGGCCGACGCCGCCACGGCGTCGTCGATGGTCTCGACGGCACCGCGACTCCACGGCGCCACGGGGACACCGACCTCTTCGGCGATGAGCTTGGCGCCGATCTTGTCGCCGAGTTTGCGCATGGCCTCCGCCGACGGCCCGACAAAGGTGACGCCGATCCGTTCGCACAGTTCGGCGAAGAGCGGGTCTTCGGCAACGAAACCCCAGCCGACCCACGCCGCATCCACACCGGTCGCGAGAAGAGCGCGCTCGAGGATCTCGAGATTGAGGTAGGGGCGCGCAGCGGCGGGTCCGAGGTCGTAGCCGATGTCGGCTTCGCGTACGAACGTCGCGTTGCGATCGGCGTCGGTGTAGAGCGCGACGACCTCGATCGGCTGTCCGGTCTCTGCGGACAGGCCGCGGACGGCATGGATGAGTCGCATGGCGGACTCGCCGCGGTTCACGATGGCAATGCGTGTGAACATCACCGACTCCAATCTCTTCGTTTCCAACGTGTCGGCCGCGGAGGTCGCGGCGCCCCTCTCGACGGCTGCGCCCGAGTACGGGGTCGGTGTGCTCCGCGCCGGTGATCGACACCGGTGGCGCACCTCGCATGATTGTGGCGAATCGTTTCCCTACGCGCGAGTACGGCCTTTGTGATATTGGCGTTTGGGGCGTGAATACCGCCGCTGACCTGGGTGTGAGCATTTGTGGGCTGCGGTGGAAGGGTGTCGCGCGCACCCGGCGTCAGCGCGCGCATGTCGCGAGGTGCGCGGATGCGTGGCGAATCCGCATTCTTTGCCACCTAGGCTGTACCGATGGGTCTCGTCCTCGGTCCGATCTTGCGGCACGTCGGTGCGACCACCGCGACTGTGTGGGTTCAGACCGACGCGCAGGCCGACGTCGAGGTGCTCGGCTGCCATGCGTCGACATTCGAGGTCAGCGGCAGTCACTACGCGCTGGTGGTGGTGGACGGGCTGACGCCCGGCTCCACCACCGAGTACTGCCTGCACGTCAACGGAACCCAGGAGTGGCCACCGCAGGGCTCCGAATACCCGGCGAGTGTGATCCAGACGCGGGTGGGCGACCGCGACGACGGTCTCCGGGTGGTCTTCGGGTCGTGTCGCTATCCCAAGACCGGCGACGCGACGTTGGACGAGAAGCTCGGCTGGGATGCCCTGGACTGCTATGCACGACGACTGATCGGGCAGCCGGTGTCAGAGTTGCCCGACGTGGTGATCCTGCTCGGCGACCAGGTCTATGCGGACGAGTTGACCCCGGCTGCGCGCCGTCATCTGGCCGGGCGCCGCGGCGGGTCGATCCGTACCAAGCGCCCACCCGATGAGGTCGTGAGCTTCACCGAGTACGAAGGCCTCTACCGGCACACGTGGGGCGATCCCGAGATCCGTTGGCTCATGTCCACCGTGCCGATCGCGATGATCTTCGACGACCACGACATCCGCGATGACTGGAACACCTCCGCGGCGTGGCGTGCGTCGATGAACTCCGTGCCGTGGTGGCGGGACCGTATTCGTGCGGGTCTCGCCTCGTACTGGGTGTACCAGCATCTGGGAAATCTGAGCCCGACCGAACTCGACGCCGATGACGACTACCGCCAGATCGTGGCCTCCAGCGGCGACTGCTGGCCGTTGCTGGCCGATCTCGCCGACCGCGCCGACGACGACACCGACGGAGAGAAGGGACTCCGGTTCAGCTATCGCTGGGATCTGGGGGGCTCGAGGCTCATCATGATCGACTCACGCAATGGTCGCATCCTCTCCGGTGGCGCCCGGAAGATGTTGAGTGACAAAGAGTTCGCGTGGCTCGAAGAACAGATGACCGATGACCTCGACGCTGTCGATCACCTGATCCTGGGGTCCTCGCTGCCGTGGCTGCTACCTCCTGCGCTCAGTGACCTGCAAGCGATCAACGAGATCGCCGCCGATCGAGCGGGACTACGGGGCCGGCTCGCCGAGAAGATTCGTCAGGCGACCGATTTCGAGCATTGGCCGGCATTCATGAAGTCGTTCCGGCGACTGAGCGATCTGATCGTCGGCGTGGCCGCTCGGTCGGGCGCGGCCCCGGCCACCGTGTCGGTGCTCTCCGGCGACGTCCACCACAGCTATGTGGCGCGGGCGGACCATCCCGGAGCGGCGTCAGTTCACCAGCTGGTCTGTTCGCCGGTGCACAACCATGTGCCCGCCTACGTCAAGCCGGCGCTCGAACACGCCTGGTCGCCGCGGGTCGCTCGCCTGACCCACGCGTGGGCGCGGCACGTCGGTTCTCCTGCGCCGTCGATGACCTGGTCGGACGTCGGAGGTCCGTTGTTCGGCAACACCATCGCCACTCTGGTGACCGAAGGTCGCAGGGCACGGGTGGTCTTCGAGCAGCCGCGCGACGACGGCACGCTCGCGGAGATGACCGGCGTCTTCCTCACCGACTGACCTCGCCGTCTGTTCCGACGATGCAGTCCCGCGGGACGAGCCGGCGTTAGGGTGCAATGCATGAGCGTGGCGCAACGTTTCACCACCGGCGACCAGATCGCCATCAGCTTCCGAACGTTCGGGGACGCGGTCGACGGACAACCGGTCGTCCTGCAGCACGGCTTCGCGTCCAGCGGTGTACAGAACTGGGTCGCAACGGGATTGGTGGAAGCCCTGGTCGGCCAAGGCCGGCGGGTGATCGTGGTCGATGCGCGCGGCCACGGACAGTCGGACAAGCCGCACGACCCCGGCCACTACGGGGAGGGACGTATGGCGCGGGATCTGGTGGAGCTGTTCGACGTGTTGGACATCACCGCGGTCGATCTCGTCGGGTATTCGATGGGGGCCATCGTCTCGTTGCTGACCGCTGTGCACGACAGTCGGATCCGGCGACTCGTCGTCGGTGGCGTCGGGGCGGGAGTGGTGGAACTCGGTGGTGTCGACACCCGGGTGATCGACCAGCGCACCCTCGCGGCGGCGTTGCGCGCCGAGGACCCGACATCGGTGACCGACCCGGCTGCCCGACGATTCCGGCTGTTCGCCGACGCATCGGGCAACGACCTGCGCGCGTTGGCGGCCCAGGTCGAGGCCGTCAACACGGGCGCCGTCGCCTTCGATCAGATCTCGGTCGAGGCGGCCGCGGTCATCGCGGGTACCGACGATGACCTCGCGAGAAATCCCGGGGTCCTGGCGAACGCGTTGTCCGCCGACCTGATCCGGGTGCCCGGCGATCATCTGGGGGCCGTGCGGAGTCCCGAGTTCCGGACAGCCGTTCTCCACGCCCTGCGTTGATCCGTCACCGGCCTTTCGATCGGCTCCGGGCCGTCCCGCCCGGATGCCGTCACCGTCAGCGGGTGCCGCTCATTCCTCCGTCCACGGGGATCACCACGCCGGTGAGGTACGCACCGGCGCGAGAGGACAGGAAGATGGCTGTGCCTGCGACGTCGTCGGGCGTACCGACCCGCCCGAGCGGGACGCCTGCCTCGACCTGGGAACGCATGTCGGGGTCGTCGAGCATGAAGGCAGTCATCTTCGACGGAAACGGTCCGGGCGCGATGGCGTTGACGGTGATCTGCTCCGGTGCCAGCGTGGCGGCGAGTTTGCGGGTCAGCATGTGTACGGCTGCCTTGGACGCTCCGTAGGAGAAGTTGTCGGTATGCGAGACGACCATGCCGTCGATGGATCCGATGTTGATCACCCGCGCCGGCGCGTCCGCGGCTGCCGTACGCAGCAGCGGTAGCAATGCCTGGGTCATCTCGAACACCGATGTGATGTTGAGATTCAGGATCTTGTCGAAACCCGAGCGCGGGAAGTCGTCGACGGGCGCGCCCCAGGTGGCGCCCGCGTTGTTGACGAGGACATCGACCCGATCGAATTCATCTGCCACGTAACGGGACAACGCCTCGACGCCCGCGGATGTCGAGAGGTCGGCGGCCAGCGCCCCGACATCACCCCATTCGGACAGTTCTTCGCGAGCCCGCTCGCAGGCGTCGGCTTTTCGGGACGAGACGATCACGCGCGCCCCTGCCCGCACAAAGCCACGCGCGATCATCAGCCCGACGCCACGCGTGCCGCCGGTGACGACGACACACTTTCCGGCGACATCGAACAGCGACTCTCCATCTCCCTGATCCTGTGGGGGCGTCATCGTGCACCTCGCCCGGGATTCGTCACCGAGCCGGCAACTCGACGGTGCGGCCACGCACCCGGCGGTGAAAAGCTCACTAGGACACCACTTTCGCTGATGGGGGCGGCACAACCACCCGAACGGGCGGAAGGACGCACCACGGAGGAATCGATGGGTGATCTCGGTCCTATCGAGATATAGTTGAAGTCGGCTTCATCTTCAAGAGCTCGGAGCGGATCGCTGATTCCGTCCCCGACCTTGTCCCGTGGACCAGTAGGGTCGAGCACGTGAATCTCAACGGGGTAGGTATCTGGAGTTCGCCATTGCGCTACGGGGATCCGGGCGAAGCAGCGGACGCGGCATCGGAACTCGACGACCTGGGCTTCACGGCCCTGTGGATTCCCGACGTGGGTGGGCCGGTGCTGCAGTCGGTGGAAAATCTGCTCGGGGCGACGAAGCGCGCCGTGATCGCGACCGGAATCCTGAACATGTGGATGCACGAGCCGCACGACGTGGCCGACGCGTATGCGCGACTGACGGCCGAGCACGGCCCGCGGTTCCTGCTCGGTCTCGGCATCAGCCACGCTCCCCTGATCGACGCGAAGGAAGCCGGGCGGTACCAGAAGCCGCTGGCAACCACCAAGGCCTTTCTGGACGGCCTCGACGATGCCGAGCGCCCCGTCCCCAACGACGGCCGCGTGCTGGCGGCACTGGGCCCCAAGATGCTCACGCTGTCGGCTGAGCGCAGTCGAGGCGCCCACCCGTATCTGGTGACGCCGGAGCACACCGCGATCGCTCGTACGGCGCTGGGCGCGGACGCGCTGCTCGCGCCTGAGCAGACCGCGATCCTCACGACCGACCGCGACGAGGCCCGCTCGATCGGCGCGCCGTGGCTACAGGGCTATCTCGCGATGCCCAACTACGCCAACAATCTACGGCGCCTGGGATTCTCCGAGGACGACCTGCAATCCGTCAGTGGCCGGCTGTTCGATGCGATCATCGCGTGGGGTGATGAGTCGGCGGTCTTGGCCAGGATCGACGAGCACCGCGCCGCCGGCGCCGACCACGTCTGCGTGCAGGTGCTGCAGGCGGATCAACGCGCGATGCCACGCGAGCAGTGGCGGCGCATCGCCGAGGCACTGCGGTAGGTCGAACTGCGGTAGGTCGCTCCGGGGTGGGTCGCGTCGGCTCGCGTGGCTCTGGACAACTCAGGGTCGCCGAGTCGGCGATGGCATCGACGGATTCGTGGGTCAGAGCCTCACGCCAAGCGTCCCCTCGGTCATCCTCGCCCGCAGCAGGCGACGGTCGGGTTTGCCTGTGGGGAACAGCGGGAGTTCGTCGATCGTCGCGGTGAACCATGTGGTCGGGACCTTGTAGCGGGAGAGTTGCTCGCGGGTCCGGCGTTCCAGATCGGCCGCGTCGAGATCGGTGCCGGCCGGCACCACGACTGCCACCACCTCTTCGCCGCGGGTCGGATGATCGATGCCGACGACGAGGCAGTGCGCCACATCCGCGAACTCCTCGACGACCGCCTCGACCTCGCGGGGGGACACGTTGGAGCCGGCCGCCTTGATCAGCTCGGAGTCTCGGCCCACGTAGAACAGCCGCGGATCGCCGGGTAGTTCGTAGACCTGGTCCCCGGTGTGGAACCAGCCATCGGCGTCGAAGACCTCTGCCCGTTCCCGCTTGTTGTAGCCGGACATCACGCCGGTACCCCGGATCCAGAGTTCACCGATCTCGCCCACCGGGACGATCTCGCCGCCGTCGTCGACGATTCGTTTCTCGGTGGTCGCCCAACCGCCGGCGGTCTCGGTCATGGTCCGGTGGATCGGATGCCCGTGCGGCGAGTTGATCATGGCGAGGTCGGCAGGTCCGTCGCGCAGGATCGGGGCGCGCGACAGGTCACGTTCGCCGAATGACGGGTGCGCGCGCAGCTGCTGGACAAAAGCAGGCCATCCGACGTATCCGGTCGCCTGTTCACGTTCGATGAGGTCGAGTGCGGGACCTGGATCGTGACGCGGGACGGTCAGCACCGTTGCAGGCGCGTGCAGGGCGCCGGCGGCGGCCAGGATGCCACCGATCCAGAACACGGGCATCGCGCACAAGACGACCGGTATCTCGGCGGCGCCGTTGCCGGCGTGCAACATCTGTACCCACTGGGAGGTTTGTCGGACCAGAGTGCCCTGGGTGTGGACGACGCCTTTGGGTGCGGCGGTGGAGCCCGATGTGTGGATCATCAACGCGATGTCGGCGGGCGAGACCTCGTTCTCGACGGCGGCGAGAAGAGCCTTGTCGACCAGCGACGTGTCGTCGTGCCGCCAATGGGTGGCCCACGACCGGTCGGACCGACCGGTGAGCACGACGTCACGTAGGAACGGCACGGCGGGCAGCTGGACCCGTCCGCTCTCCTGGGCGTCGAGGCCGGGAAGAGTCGCCTCGAGTTTGTCCGGGACATCGACTCCGAGGATCCCGGTCGGCGCGACCAGCAATTCCACGTCCGCCAGGCGGAGCACCCGCGCCAGCTCGGCGGGTGGGTAGAGGGTGCTCAGGGGCACCGCGACCGCGCCGATCCGGCTGACGGCGAGCCACCAGACCGTCCATTCGACGCCACTGGTGAAGAACAGGCCGACCCGGCAACCCTTGCCCACAGGCCGCGTGAGCAGCCATCGGGCAACCAGCGCAGAGCGCTCCTCGGCCTCGGCATAGGTCATGCGATCGGTGGGTGAGACCGTGTAGTCGACGTCCGCGAACTTGTGCGCGGCCCGTTTCAGTAGCTCGGCGATCGTCGGCCGGATCAGGTCGTCATCGCTCGCCATTGTTCCCCCGGGTGTCGACGCGTTTTTGGGCTCTTGTAAGACCGTAGGTGATCTATCACCGAGCGATGACCGCCATCGCTCGCATTGGTGGGCACCCAGCCTCATCCGGCGTGATACTGGTAAAGCTGAGGCAAGCAGACCGATGTGTTGCGTGACCGAAACTGAAGACGAAGGCAGGATTATGAGCGCGGAGCAGCCGACCATCATCTACACACTGACCGACGAGGCGCCGATGCTCGCGACGCAGGCTTTTCTGCCGGTCATCCGCGCTTTCGCCGACGCGGCCGACATCACTGTCGAGACCAGTGACATCTCGGTGGCCGCGCGGATCCTCGCCGAGTTCTCCGACTATCTCACCGAGGACCAGCGGGTGCCGGACAATCTCGGTGAGCTCGGCCGCCTCACCCAGGACCCCGACACCAACATCATCAAACTGCCGAACATCAGTGCGTCGGTTCCGCAGTTGCTCGCCGCGATCAAGGAGCTGCAGGAGAAGGGCTACGCGATCCCCGACTACACCGGGAATCCGAAGACAGACGAAGAGGCCGAGATCCGCGATCGGTACACCAAGTGCTTGGGCAGTGCGGTGAACCCGGTTCTGCGTGAGGGCAATTCCGATCGACGCGCGCCCAAGGCGGTAAAGGCGTACGCGCGTAAGCATCCGCACAGCATGGGCAAATGGTCGATGGCCTCGCGTACCCATGTCGCGCACATGACTGAAGGCGACTTCTACCACGGTGAGAAGTCGATGACGGTCGAGGGCGATCGAGAAGTCAAGATGGAGCTGATCACCGAGAGTGGTGAGACGCTGGTGCTCAAGCCAAAGGTGACGCTCAACGACGGCGACGTCATCGACAGCATGTTCATGAGCAAGAAGGCACTCGTCGAGTTCTACGAGGAGCAGATCGAGGACGCCTACAAGACCGGCGTCATGTTCTCTCTGCACGTCAAGGCGACCATGATGCGGGTATCGCATCCGATCGTCTTCGGGCACGCCGTGAAAGTCTTCTACAAGGACGCCTTCGCCAAGCACGGCGAATTGTTCGACGAACTCGGCGTGAACGTGAACAACGGGTTGTCGGACCTCTACAGCAAGATCGAGTCCCTGCCGAGTGCGCAGCGCGAGGAGATCATCGACGACCTGCACAAGTGCCACGAGCATCGTCCGGAGTTGGCGATGGTCGACTCGGCGCGCGGTATCTCGAACTTCCACTCCCCCAGCGACGTCATCGTCGATGCGTCGATGCCCGCGATGATCCGTGCGGGCGGCAAGATGTACGGCGCCGATGGACGGCTGAAGGACACCAAGGCGGTCAATCCCGAGTCGACGTTCTCCCGCATCTATCAGGAGATGATCAACTTCTGTAAGACCAACGGTGCGTTCGATCCGACCACCATGGGCACCGTGCCCAACGTCGGCCTGATGGCGCAGAAGGCCGAGGAATACGGCTCCCACGACAAGACCTTCGAGGTGCCCGAGACAGGCGTCGCGAACATCACCGACATCGCGACCGGAGAAGTCCTCCTGACCCAGAACGTCGAAGAGGGCGACATCTGGCGGTTGTGCATCGTGAAGGATGCTCCGATCCGCGATTGGGTCAAATTGGCTGTGACGCGTGCACGGGATTCGGGGATGCCGGTGCTGTTCTGGCTCGATCCTTACCGTCCCCACGAGAACGAGCTGATCGCGAAGGTCAACACCTATCTGAAGGATCACGACACCGACGGGCTGGACATCCAGATCATGTCGCAGGTGCGCGCGATGCGGTACACGCTGGAACGTGTCATCCGCGGTATGGACACCATCGCCGCAACCGGAAACATCTTGCGCGACTACCTGACCGACCTCTTCCCCATTCTCGAGCTGGGGACCAGCGCCAAGATGCTCTCGATCGTGCCGCTGATGGCCGGTGGCGGTCTGTACGAGACCGGAGCGGGCGGTTCTGCGCCGAAACACGTCAAGCAGCTCATCGAAGAGAACCATCTGCGCTGGGATTCGCTGGGCGAGTTCCTGGCCCTCGCCGTCAGTCTGGAGGACCTCGGCAAGAAGACCGGGGACAAGCGCGCCGAGATCCTGGCGCGGACGTTGGACGCGGCGACCGGCAAGCTGCTGGAGAACGACAAGGGGCCGTCGCGCACGTCCGGTGAACTCGACAACCGTGGCAGCCAGTACTACCTGGCGATGTACTGGGCGCAGGAACTGGCTGCGCAGAGCGACGACGAGGAACTCCGGAACCGTTTCGGCCCACTGGCCGAGAAGCTGGCCGAGAACGAAGACGCGATCGTGGCAGAACTCAACGAGGTGCAGGGCAACCCCGTGGACATCGGCGGGTACTACGCACCGGATCCCGAGATGACCGCCGCCGTGATGCGACCCAGCAAGACCTTCAACGACGCGTTGGAGTCAGCGCGCGGCTGATCGGCGACCGCCGGCCATTCGCGATCGCGATGGCCGGCGGTGGACGTCCTCAGCGGACCCCGGAGGCATTCGCCGAAGGGTCGCGGGAGGACCCCGTGACCGCGGTCGGGTGGCCGCTCAACAGGACCGGTGTGGCAAGTGCGGCCAGCCCGGCGGCCAGCAACGCGACACGCGGAGTGGTCATGGCGGCGAGCAGGCCACAGGCAGCGGTGAGAACGGCGATGCACACACTGGTGCTGATCGACCAGGCGGTGATGACGCGCGAGAGTTGGTGGGTCGCGACGAGTTGCTGACGGTACGTGACGTACACCGGATTGAACACGCTGCAGCACACGATCAGCCCCAATTCGATCGCCATCACGGTCGCCAGGCCGATCGCGCCGGGACCAACCAACGTGAGTCCGATCGGCCAGCACGCCCGCAGCACGCCGGTGACCAGCAGCGCCCGGTGTTCGCCGAGGCGGTCGACGACTCGTCCTGCCAGTCGTGAGCCGATGAGGCCGCCGACGCACGGTAGTGAGAAGGCCAGACCGTATTGCCACATCGGGAAGCCCAGGTGCCCGAGCATCAGTACCGCCAGCAGCGGCTCTCCCGCCATGATCAGTCCGTTCACCAGCATGGTGTTGGCGAACAACCGTCGCAGGGTGCGGTGCCCGACGATGATGCGCCAGCCTTCCACCAGATCGGGCAACCGCGTCGGAGTGGTCCTGCTCGGCGGCGTCTCCGTCGATCCCATCGCACCGATTCCCAACGCGGAGAGAAGATAGCTCGTCGCGTCGATGCAGATGGTCACGAACGGACCGAAGAGTCCGATCATGGCGCCACCGAGAGTTGGGCCGACAACGGTTGCCGACCACCTGGTCGACTCGAAACGGCTGTTCGCGGTCAGCAGGTCGTCGGGGCGCACGAGAGTCTTGATCAGCGGCCCGCCGGCGGCGTCGAACGCGATTCGCGAGGCCGTTGCCACCACGGAGACCGCGATCAGTTGGCCGATCGTCAACACACCGCACGCGTATGCGAGTGGCAGAGACGCGAAGGCGCCGAACCGGATCAGATCCGAGGTGATCATCACCGACTGCTTGCGACGGAATTCCACCCAGGGGCCCAGGGGTACGGCGACCACCGCACCCACCGCGAGACCGGCCGCGGACAATGCCGCAACCTCAGCCGGCCCGGCATCCAACACGGTGATCGCGACCACCGAGAGTGCTCCGAATCCGAGCCAGGTGCCGAAGGTGCTCACCGCATACGCCGCCCACAGCCATTCGAACGGTCGCCCCAAAGTGCGTCGCACACCCATGCAGACTCCCCTCCGCTGCCGACCGGGTCAGAACCACGCTCGATGAAACGCCGACGTCGCCGTCGGCACAAACAACCGCCCGATCGGCGAGGCACAACCGATGGTTGTTCATTACCGTGAGCCGCATGGACCTTGACGGTGTACGCACCTTCGTCGCGATCGTCGATGCGGGACAATTCCAGGCGGCCGCCGACGGACTGTCCATCACCCAGCAAGCGGTGTCGAAACGTGTTGCGGCCCTCGAGCGCGACCTGGGGGTCCAGCTACTCACGCGCAATGCCCGCGGTGTCACGCTGAGCGTCGACGGGCAAGCCCTGCTGCCCCACGCCCGCGAGCTGTTGCGCGCCGAAGACCGTGCGCTGGCGTCGGTCACCCCGCAACGCCGTCCGCTGCGGGTCGACGTCATCAACCGCCGCATCGCGCCGGCCGTCCGGGTCCACGCGTTCTATCGGCAGCATCCCGACATAGCGCTCGACGTGGTCGCTCTCCCGGACATCGACACCGATACGGCCTTCGCCGCCGTGACCAACGGAACCGTCGACGCCACGTTCAGGACCGTGCTGAACACGAGCCGCTTGTCGCGAACACTCCGCTCGGCACACGTCATCGACGATGCCCATCAGCTCCTGGTCGGCCCTCGGCATCCGTTGGCCGACAACGACGTCATCGTGCTGGCCGAGTTGGAACGCCACCCGGTCTGGATGCCGGGACTCCCCTCGACCACTGACTGGGGTGCCTACTACGCCGAGCTCGCCTCGACCTTCGGGCTTCGCATCGATGTGCTCGGCCCGAACTTCGGCGGTGAGGTCCTGCTGGCCGAGATCGCCGACTCGCCCGATCTGGCCACGTTCGTCGGTGAAGGTTCGCGCTACCTCTGGCCGGCACACTACGACCTGCGGCGCATCCCGATCGTCGATCCGACTCCGGTGTATCCGATGTCGATCGTGTGGGCGCGCGACAACCGGAACGAGTCACTGGCTGCACTCGTCGCGCACCTGATGGCCGTTCACGCCGACCATCCGGTCGACAACGCGTGGGTTCCGCCTCGATGGACGAAAGCCCTCTGAGGTGCATCGGCACCGTCACCGCGGCCGCGCGGCGGCGTCGGGCCACATCGGCGGGCATCGCGTACCGGGCACGGCGGTCACTTCGAAGTGCCACCACTCATTGACGAAGGTGCGGCACAGGCCCCAGCGATAACCGTGTGCCTCCAACCACGCCGCGCCGGCGCGTGGACCCACATCGATCGCGTGGCCGGTGACGTGGGTGGATTCGCGGGGCGGGAGGACCCAGCGCCGCGCTGCCCGCGGGCTGCCGTAGGTGACGATTCCGTTGCGCCACAGTGTCTCCTGCTCTCTCACGGTACGTCTTCCGGACGTGATCGACAGCGGGACGCCCTGCGTGTGCGCAGCGTGTGCGGCGTAGGTGTACGCGGTGGCGAGGACCGGATCGAGTCCTGTCGTGCCGGTCGCGGCATCCGCGTCTGACGCCGACATGACCGTGAACAGTCCGATTGCACCGACGACGGCGGCGGACAACGTCGCGCGCTGCGACCAGGTGTGGATCGACATACCGGTAGTAAACCCCGGAGGAAGCGGGTAGCGCACCAATCGTGCCGCGGGATCGTGGGATCGGCGCCGTGTTCCTGTCCGACCGTATGCGATGAAGGAGACGTCCGGTGAAGCATCTGGTGGTGTTACGACGGCACGTGGAAGATGTCGAAGGACCCGCGCATCTCCGACATCGAGAAGATCGCGCGGCCCATCGCCATCCGGACCGGCCGTGCGCGCTCGAAGCAACGCCCGGGACCGTGAGACGACCCTTCCCCTCGATCACACCGTGACGAGCTCGCTGTATCGCTCGAGATACAGTGGCCATCCCTGGTCGCTGTCGACACCGTCGCGCACCGATTCCCAGCCGGGCCCGTGGTGGTCCAGATGGCGATGCTCGAGCTCTACCCGCGTCGAGGCATCACCTTCTGCGACAAACCGGATCTCGACCTCGCTCGATCGTGCGGGATCGGTCTCGATCTGCCAGGTCGGTCCGATGTCCCACGAGAACACGATGCGCTCGGGGCGATCGAAGACCAGGATGCGAGCCCAACGACATTCACTGCCGTCGACCGCTCGGTCGATGATGGATCCACCGACATGCGGTTCCACCACCGTCTCTGTGATGGGCGCACCGAGCAGGTTGTGCTCCGGCGGTTTGAATTCGCCGAGGCGCTCGGTGAAAACCGAAAAGGCCTCCTCCGGAAGCACCGGAACGGTTGTCGACCGCCGGATGGTCGAGTTCAACTCAGTCATCGTCGCTCTCCTTCTCCTTGTCGACCGACGTCGCCACCGTGTCGCCGAAGCCGGTCAATGTGCGCTGCCAGAAGGTGTCGAGTTGGTCTTTCAGCGCCGACAAGGCAGCTGCGTCCACGTGGTAGACACGTCGTGTTCCGTGCTCGACGTCGATGACGACGCCGGCCGCTTTGAGTACCCGAAGATGTTGGGAGACAGCCGGTCTGCTGATGGGAAGCTGATCTGCCAGTTCGCCGACCGGTGACGGGTGCTTCGAGAGCGCCGCCAGAATCTGCCGGCGTGAAGCATCGGCAAGGATGTCCCATGGCTCGATGCCTGATCCGTTTGTCGCCACGAACCGTAAGTATTCACTTACCATTGTGGTTCGTCAAGGGTGCGCGCCGTGGTGGCGGGCCACGCCGCCGATGCGGGTATCCCTCGTCGCCCGGGTGTGGCGAAGCCGCTCACACCGGTAACCGTCCCCCCGTCGACCGGCGCAGGTCCGAGAACGTCTGGATGGACGTGGACATGGCATTCGCCACCGGACGGGCGCCGGCCCCCTCCGTCTTGGACACCATGATGACGTTGTCGATGTAGGGCTGGATGGTGCTGGTGTTCTGCACCGTGGCGACGATGATCAACTGGAAGCCGAACTTGCGAAATGCCGACAGCGCCTGCTGCGCGAATTGCGGATCCGACTTCGAGAACGCTTCGTCGAGCATGAGCTGAGCGAAGATCGGCCGGTTGTCGTCGCCCTGTGGGCTCGCCAGGTTGAAACTGAGCGCGCCCGCCAGGCAGAAGGCCATCAGCTTCTCCTGCTCGCCGCCGGAATTGTCGCCTGCGTTGCTGTAGGTGCGGATGGTCTCGCCGGTCACCGCGTCGTGTTCTTCGCAGTAGAAGTCGAAGCGGTTTCGCACGTCGAGGGCATCACGGGTCCACTGCCGATCCTCGGGTGTCGTACCCCCCAGACGTTCACGCAGCAGCAGGATGTCGGCGTACTGCGCGAGGATGGCTTCGTCGTCGCCGAAGCTCACGGCCGTGGTCCGTTGCGAGATCTGCCGCGCCTTCTCGGTGAGTTCCGCGACCGCGGTGAGGTTCTTGCGCCCTGGGTGCAGGCGCAGGCGTGTACCGCGATTGAACGCGACGGCGGCGAGGCCGGAGTTGACCCGCTCGATCTGGTCGACGATGCGCCGTTCCTCCGCGTCGGCGGTCATG
Source organism: Gordonia sp. SID5947 (assembly GCF_009862785.1). Classification (NCBI taxonomy): domain Bacteria; kingdom Bacillati; phylum Actinomycetota; class Actinomycetes; order Mycobacteriales; family Gordoniaceae; genus Gordonia; species Gordonia sp. SID5947. The sequence goes on from NZ_WWHU01000001.1 coordinate 885,775, forward strand.
TGCAGGTTCAGGATCGCTCCGGGGGCCTGTTCGGTGATCAGACGACGCATGCGCTCGTAGGCGGCGGGGAGTTCGCGTTCGTCGATCCGGCGACTCAATGCGACATAGTCGTGGACACGCTCGTCGAAATCATCACTGTCGTTGGGGATCGCATCGGGGAACTCGTCGTCGTAGCTGTCGACGATGCGGCCGAGTTCGTCTCGCGACCGTCTCGCGTCCGACCGCATCCGGTCGCGGTCCTTCAGGACCGCCTTCATCAACTCTTGCCGAAACGGCTCGGGCGCAAGGACATCGAGGGTGGCCGCAGTCTCCTCGCGGAAACCGTCGAGGGTCTTCTCCGCCTGCGCGGGTACATCTTCGAGCTTGAGCCGATCGACGAGATCGAGCAGTTGGGTACGGCGATGGTCGTGCGTGGCGATCTTGTCCCGGACCAAGGCGGCCTGGGAGATCGCCGACCGCACCTGTTCCCAGATGTCCTCTGCCTTGCGCTGGAGCGCCTCGATGTCGGGATGTTCTTCCATCAGCAGCTCATACTGCTCGGTCAGCTGATCGACACGGTCATCGGCAGAGTCGGTGTCGATCTCACTCCACTGCGTGAACTGCTCACACACCCGGCGGTAGTCGTCGCGACGCTGCTGACGGGTGGTCCGTTCTCGGTCCAGTTCGGCGCTCGCCTCCCGAGCCGCGTCGTAGGCGCGCTGCTCGTTGTCGAATTCATCCCGCAGCGCGGCGATCTTGGACTCGACATTGCCGACAAAGATGTGCTGTGACGGGCGCAGCGCCTGGCGATCGTCCTTGATCGCCAGCTTTGCGGAGTCCTTCCGCAGTCCCTGGTCCGTCACGGCCTTGGCGTGATCGGCGAATTCGGATGGCGAATCGACGCATACGTAGTTCCCCAGCCGTGTGAGGATGGCGAACGCCTCGGCCGAACAAGGATGCTGTGGATCGACCGCGCGTAACTTCGCGGCCAATGTCCCGGCCTCCGCGATCGGTGCCGAACGGTTCTCGGCATGGTGTAGCTGGATGCGCCCGCGCATGTCGTGACTGTTCACAAAACGCAGCGCGGCACGGAAGTGCTTGTCCGGAACCAGAAGTCGTAGACCGGCATTGCGGAGAACCTTCTCCACAGCCGCTCTCCATCGCTCCTGGTCAGGATGCAACTCGACCATCTCCGCCACATAGCGCAACTCGGACTCGTCGATCTGTAGTGAGTTGGCGATCGCCCGGCGCATCTCGTGCTCGGCTCGCGGGAGTGCCGAACCCGCCTGCTCGACACGGCTGAGTTCCTCCTGCGCGGCATCGCGTTGGGTACGTGCCGCGACTTCCCGGGCCAACGTCTCGGCGAAATGCGCCTTGCCCGCCTCGAGTTGCCCGTCGATCTGCGTGGCGTCCTCCATCAGGCTCTCGCGGAGTGACCAGAACTCTTCGGCGTCGTTGGGTAGCTTGACGCCCAGCGCCGAGATCTTGTTCTCGTAGCCGCTCCGCCGCATCGATGCCTCGTTGCTGACCTTCTGAGCGGTCGCGAGCTGTTCCTGCAATGGAGCGAGATCGCCTGTCGAGGTGGCGATTCGCGACAGCAGGTGACTGTGGTCCTGTCGGAGTTGGTCGTGTTGGCCGGTCAGTGCCGCGAGATCGGCATCGAGGCGTGCTATCTGGTCGTCGAGGTCGGCGACCTCTGGTTCGGCGTTGTGCCGACGCAGGTTGTTCAGATACGCGCGCACCGTGGCGCTGTCGATGGTGTCGAGAACCGTGAATGTCGCGGCCTCGGACGCATACCTCTCCTGGAGCGTTTCGATGTTCCCCAGAATCGTGCGCTTGCGCCGCGCGACGTCCAGCAGCTCGCGCGCCTCCACCAGTGGGTCGATCTGTTCGAGGGCGTCTTTGATGCCGACGGTGCTGGTGGGCTCGTCGAGCATGAACTCGCGGACGAACTGGGCCAGGCCACCAACACTCTTCAACGACTTGGCCTTGCCCAGCAGCTGCTGGGCGGCCTCGGAGCCACGGATGCCGATCAGGGAGTACAGGGTGGCCAGGTACTTACCTTCTCCCGGGCCTCCCCGCCAGCCCTGTTCGCGGAACTTTGCCGAGTTGTAGTTGTTGCCTGCCCAGGTGTTACAGACGTCGACGATGTCGACGTCGCTGTCGTGGACGAAGTACGAGCTGTGCGCATCGGTCATCTTGCCGGCCGCCAGCCACTTCAGGACGAGACCCGTGATCGAGACACCGGAGCTCGAGGTATACGTGACGGCGATCGCCGCCCAGGCCGGACCCGTTCCGCGGAGGTACATGATCTCGCGGTGGGCGTTGGTCCCATCGCGTCGTTCGCCCCAGGCGCCGCGGACATACTTCCCGACAGTCCGTTTGCCGCTCGACGATCCCGCCGCGGTCGCGTCCCCCGAAGCGTTGAAGTTTCGCCGGTGATCAGGGAGAAAGGCCAGCGAAATGGCATCCAGCAGTGAGGACTTGCCGCTACCGGACGATCCGGTGATCAGTGAGCCGGAAGGACTGAACGGGATCGAGTGATATCCGTCGAAGACGCCCCAGTTGATCAGTTGGAGTCGGGACAGGTGATATTGGTCGACCGGCTCGCTCACCAATCATCTCCTTCGTCATCGTCGTCCTCATCGCGATCCGCCGCGGAGGTCTCGAGTGTCTCGGATGCGGCGTCGTCGCCGGTCTCCCCCGATCCGATGAATTGCTCGAATTGCTTTTGCAGGTCGGTGATCACCGAGGCGGTCATCACCGCCGAGATGGCGGGGCTGACCGTGAAGGTGTCCGGATCATCTCGTTGCTTCCGCAGGAACTCCAGTTCGTCCATCTTGTCGATGGCATGCTCGATGCGTTTGTCGAACAGGGCCAGATCGCGGTCGATGGTGTTGGTGACGCCGGCGAACAACTCGTGGATCTCCTCCCGGGTGATCAGTACCTGTTCATCTCGGGATGCACGAAGGTACTTGGCCAGGTGCAAGGCCAGGATCGCATCGTAGGTGTGGATCGCCTCGCGCTTGAGTATCCTTCTCCCCCAGCGTGATTCATAACCTGCCTGCTCGACGAAGGCCACCTCGAGTTCGTCGACGATACGCAGACGCAGATCCAGCTCGGACAGCCGGACACGCAGTGGGTCCTGATATTCGGCCACCCACGACCACAGCTGGGGCTGGCGGTCACCGCTGATGAACCGGCGGGTCAAGAGGTTCTGGAGTGCCCAGCACGCACGATCAGGTAACGCACTGACGTCGCCGTCGAAGCGCGGCGCCCCCGGGCTGTCGTCGCGATCGCCGCGCTCCACCGCCGGGAGATCGTCGTATCCGGCGAACTCGTCGGGCGGTCCCCCGCCCCTTCGGCCGCCTGTGACGTCGAGGTTGTCGGTCATAGCAGGTCGACCTCCGCGGTCGGAATCGGTTCGGTGAACATCAGTGACGGGACCTCGATGATGTGGTCCTCCCCCTCGAGCGATCGGAACCGGACAAATGCCGAACCCCGATCGGCGGTGTCGGACTGCTTGAGAGCCCACGACCACAGCACGATCACGTGTGCGAGGTATGGCTCATCGACGCGGTCGATGACGTCCGACAGCGAGATGGGGCCGGAGTCGACGGCCGCGTTCACCACTCCCGTGAGCTCCACGGTGTCGACCTGACCCGACAGTGACGCGAACGTGGTGAGATCGGCGTCCCCGGTGGCCGGCAGTGCCGGCGCGGGTGGGACGGGATCCCGGATCTCGAAGGCGAGGCGTCCCGCCGACGTGATCGATGGTGTGGCCAAGGGCAATTCGTAGCCGATGCGGCGATCCGCGAGCGAGGTCTTCAGAAGGTCGTTCGCCGTCGCCAGCGCATCGTTGAGCTGTCGGGCCATGCCACGGCTCTGCTCGAGTGTTCCGGACGCGACGAATCTGCGGATGCGTCGCGCACACCGCTGACGGGTTCGTCCGACTTCTGCCATCTGTTGGGTGACGAGGCCGAAGAAGTCGTCCATCACCGATCGGAGACCGCGGTCGATGCCCGGGAGTTGCCTTGTCACCGTGGCGATGTCGGCGACGAGGCGGGCGCGCTGCTCAGGGTCCTGGATCATATGGCTGAAAGCGTGGTAGGACGCGCTCTGTGAGGATTCGAGTAGCGCCTCGTAGTCGTCGAACATCTGTCGCTGGCGATCTCGGTAGGCAAGGTCCGAGTCGTGCGGGTCGTCGAGCAGCGCCGTGGTGATCCGGTCCAGCATGCTTCCGTACTGACCGATGTCGGAGATGATCTGTTCCATCTGATAGGCGATCGCACGTGCTTCGTCTTCGGCCACCCGGAGGTCCGGCTCAGGGCGCCGCCCGGCGTCGAGATCGGCCAGCTCGGCGTCGAGTTCGGAGATCTGATGTTCGATCTCCTCACGAATCTGTCGCGGATCGTTGGTCACCTGACCCGCAACCCGATGCAGCCCGGCGGCGATCCCGTTGATCGACCCGCCGGTGGCAACGCTGTCCTCACGCCGGCGGCGGCGGACGTAATCGACCACCGAGCGGGCCTCGGAGGTGAGGTAACAGAGATTCTGAGCCGTCCGGACACTTGTATCCGTGACCCGGTGCAGCCATCCCTGCCGGGCCCACAGTTTCACCAATTCCAGCCCGCTCGGCTGGTCGGCGACGCCGAGGGCGGCGATGTCGCGCTCGAGTCGCACTGCCAGGTCGGTCTCCGACAAGCGCGTGCCGAAGTCGAGGTGCCGCTCCATCAACGTGACATAGAGTGCCGAGTTGGTCGCCGCGAAGAGCCGGACCGCTGCGGATCTCTGGATCCCTCGATTGGCATCCCACGCCTCAGCCAGTGTCGGCTGCTCAGCACTCTCCATCGCCGCCTCACGGGTTCTCACAGGGACTGGTGGACCCGAGGTAGTGTGCCACGTCTGGACGTCACCTCAGTTGCTGCGTGTCCGTCGCCGCGCCCTTCGGCTCAACTGTGCAGGTCAGACTCGGACCCAGGACGGACTGACGTGAACATCCTCGAGTCTCGCTTGAGGGGTGATCGGCGCCACTCAGGTCGCCGCCGAGTGCCGGTCCAGCGGTCCACATCGGATGTCGAACCGTTCTCGGAGCGTATCGAGAGTATGGCGGTGATGGTCGTGATGCCAGGGATGGTGCGCGGATTGTGTTGGGGTGAAGGCCGACACTGCGCAAAGGTGCTGTCGCCGAGCACTTCTCGGGGAGATCGGTGGAGGTCGAGTTCGTACAGCAATGGGCCACGTGGCATGTCACAGAACATGAGAAGTGTCAGAAGCTATAGGTCGACCGTCTCACCGAATGACAGCTGCCCGCCGTCAGACGTCGGCAGCAGGTGGCTTCTCTGCCACCAGCTGGACCAGGTTGCCGCAGGTGTCGTCGAAGACGGCGATCATTGCGGTGCCGACATCGGTCGGCGGTTGCGTGAAAACCACGCCCTTGCCGCTCAGTCGCGTGTGTTCGGCTTCCACGTCGTCGACCGCGAACTGGATCAGCGGTATCCCGTCGGCCACCAGAGCATCCCGGTACGGCTGGACTGCGGGGTGGCCGCAGGGTTCCAAGAGCAGCTCGGGTCCGTTGGGGGCTTCGGGTGACACCACCGTCAGCCAAGAATTGTTGTCGCCCACCGGGATGTCATGGTGCTTGGTGAATCCGAGCACATCGGTGTAGAAGGCCAGGGCGGCCCGCTGGTCGTCGACGAACACGCTCGTGAGGTTGATTCTCATCGATCACGCCTTTCTGTGGCGGGCCACCGACGCGCGATCTGCGCCAGCGGCTCCGGGGTGAAGTAGTGGAATTTGGATCGTCCTCGACGCTCGGTGGCGACGAGCCCCGCGGACTCGAGCACCGCGAGATGCTGGGAGATCGCCTGCCGGGTGAGACTGCGGTCGTGCCGTGTGGTCAGCAGCGCGCAGATCTCGAAGAGCGTCTGGCCGTCGCTCGCGGCGAGTTCATCGAGGATGAGACGCCGCGTCTCATCGTCGAGAGCTCGGAACACATCGGCCATGCGAACACTATAGGCAAGTTGTTACTTGCCTATCAAGGGTGGGTAACTCACGCGCGGCGGTCCATCGCGTGTGCCCACTAGCATGGGCCTCATGGTGATGGCTGATCGTCCGGAGGTGGAGACGGCGTCAGGACCGGTGACCGCGCTGGCCGTGATGGGTCTCGCGGAAAGTCTGCTCAACGGGCTGGCGCGCGTCCCGTTCCGGCGTCCGTGGCAGGGGCCGGGTGGCCTGCTCGACAACCTGGGCCAATCCGTCACGCGCCAGGTGGTGAGGTCTTTCATGGGCTATTCGACGGGGTTGCCGATCGAAGAATTCCGGTCCATGGAAAAGATCCTCGACGACATCTGCCTCGCGGTGATCCCACCGTTCGTCGGGATCATCGACGGTGTGGAGATCGCCGACGACACGATCGGCGGCGTGCCGGGGATCTGGTGTCGTGCGAAGGCCAGTTCCGACGCGTTTGTCGATGACTCCGACGAGAAGGAGACCATCGGTGCGACCATCCTGTACCTGCACGGGGGCGGCTATATCGGAACGTCGCCCATCATGTACTCGGCGTTCGCTGCGTCGCTGGTCGGGATCACGGGGTACGAGGTCTTCATCGCCGATTACCGGATGGCGCCGGAATTCCCCTTCCCCGCAGGTGTGCTGGACGCCGCCGACGTCTACCAGGGCCTACTGGACAGAGGCGTCGACCCCGAACACCTGGTGATCGCAGGCGACTCCGGGGGCGGTGGACTGGCGGCGTCGTTGGTGTCCTACCTGCACAACCACTCGAAGCCGAAGCCTGCGGCGCTCGCCCTCTTCTCGCCCGAGGTCGATCTCGACCTCGACCATCCGTCGATCACCGAGAACGCACATCTCGACATCCTCCCGTGGAATGTCCCTGTCACGCCCTACCTGCACGGCGTGCAGCCGAACGACGAGCGGGTGTCGGCGGTGCACTCGGCACCTGATCCGGAGTGGTTTCCGCCCACGTTCGTGTGTTGGGGTTCCGATGAGATGTTCCGCGACGGGATCCGGGAGTTCGCCCAGGAACTGCAGACCGCCGGAGTCAAGGTGCATGCGATGGAGGAACGCGGGATGTTCCATGTCTTTCCGATCCTCATGCCGTGGGCGGAGTCGTCGCGGCGGGTGTTCCGAGCACTCCACGAGTTGGCCGGTCGTTACGTCACCCCCGACCCCGAGGCCGAACAGACACACTGACCGTCTCCGAGACACGTGACAGGCGGAAGCAATGGCGACCAGCGCCGGTGTGCCCACCGATCGGTCCTCGAGGGGCCCGGTCGTGGCCGTCGCCATACTTGCGTCATTCGTTGCATTTCTCGACGGGTCGGTGGTCAATCTGGCGCTGCCGGCGATCTCCGGAGATCTAGGCGGCGGCCTGGCCACCCAACAATGGGTCGTGGACGCCTACCTGTTGACGCTGGGGGCGCTGATCCTGGTCGCGGGCTCCATCTCCGACGCGTTCGGTCGTCTCCCGGTGCTCCGCCTCGGGCTCCTGATCTTCGGATTGTCATCGGTGATGTGTGCACTCGCGCCGACCGACCTGATCCTGATCATCGGCCGCGGCGTCCAGGGGGTGGGTGCGGCGCTGCTGGTCCCGAGCTCATTGGCCCTGATCAACTCGGCGTTCTCGTCCGACGATCAGCCCCGGGCGATCGGAACCTGGACGGCCTGGACCGGAACCGCCTTCGTGGTCGGACCTCTCCTCGGTGGGGTGCTGGTGGACACGTGGAACTGGCGGTGGATCTTTGCCGTGAACGTCTTCCCGGTGGTCGTCACCCTCGTGCTCTCGATGCGGCTCGCCGAAGTGCCGCGCCCAGCGAGAGACACCGTGATCGACGTGACGGGCGCGGTGCTGGCGGCAGGGGGTCTCGCCGGGACCGTCTATGCCCTGATCGAGGTACAGCGCCTGGGACTGTCGAATCCAGCTGTGGCAGTCTCCCTCGTCCTCGGAGTGCTGTGCCTTGCCGGTCTCGGCTGGCGGGAATCGCACACGGACCACCCGATGATCCCGCTACGGATGTTCACCGTGCGCAATTTCGGCGTCGGCAACCTCGCGACGACGTTCATCTACGCGGGTGTATCGATGGGATCGTTGATCACCGCACTCTTCCTCCAGGAGGTCGCGGGCTTTTCGGCCCTCGCAGCAGGTCTCGCGACACTGCCGGTTCCCCTGCTGTCGTTCTTCATCGCGCGACCGGTGGGCACTCTCTCGGCGCGTTACGGTCCCCGTCTGTTCATGACCTCGGGGCCGATCATCGCCGGCTGCGGGTACCTGCTCATGCTGACCACCAACGGCGATTTCAACTTCTGGTGGCAGATGCTGCCGGGCCTGGTCCTCTTCGGCCTGGGGCTGTCGGTCACCGTCACACCGTTGACGTCCGCGGTCCTGGCTGCGGTGAGCAGGGATCAGAGTGGCATCGGTTCGGCCATCAACAACGCGATCTCACGCGTTTCCGGGCTCGTGGCCGTCGCCTGTACCGGCATCATCGCGGGTGGGGTGCTCGACAACGCCGGGTTTCATCGCACGGTCCTCATCACTGCTGTGCTGTTCATCGCGGGGGCGTCGTGTCGGCGGTGGGGATCCGCAACAGTGGCAGCCGGGATGGCGGCGTTCCCCTACGGGCCGCGGCCGGTTGTTACGACCGTGCGACCGCTCCACCGAGCGTCTGGGCGGAGACCGTCGGGAGCGGCCATGTTGACAAGCGCCGATCCGGACCTTCAGAATAACTGAAGCTATCGCCGGCCAGGATCTGGTCCACGCTGTCGCGTGATTCGAAAGAGGTTTCCGTCCATGGCTGTTCGTCACTACCTGAGACACGCGCCGGCAGTCTCTGCCGCGGAAGCGATCCGGTTGATTGCCGACGGCGCACTGATCGTCGATGTGCGCCGCCGGTTCGAGTGGAATCGGAACCACATCCCCGGATCGATCCATATCCCGCTCGAGGAATTGCGCGACCGCTGCGGGGAGTTGCCCGACGACCGGCTCCTCATCACGTTCTGCACGGGCGGGCTCCGATCGGGCGGTGCCGCGAACATGTTGCTCGAGTTCGGCTTCGAGGCCAGAAACATGACCAAGGGGCTCATCGACTGGCGGGCCGCCGGAGGCGACCTGCAGGGCACGAAGCGGTCGCCGTCGTGACACGACGGCGCTGATCAGGCTTCCGGTGCCGCCTCGGTCTGGTCTTGCGCGACGACGCCACGGAGGCCGTCGGCCCCGAACAGCGGCTCCAGCATGGAGCTGAAATCCGGTCCGCGACGAAGCATCTGGCCGCCGTCCACATTGATCACCTGGCCGGTGATCCACGTGGACCCCTCGCCCAGGAGGAAGGCCGCCAGCTCGCCGATGTCGCGGACCTCGCCGATCCGGGGTATCGGTGTGGACACTCGGTAATCCTCGGTCAGCTGCGGATCGTCGAGCACCGCGGTCACGAGATCGGTCTTGATCAGTCCCGGTCGAATGCCGTTGACCCGGACCCGACTGGATCCGAGTTCGTCGGCCGCGAGGGCGACCATGTGATCGACCGCGGACTTCGTCACGCCGTAAGCGCCGAACCATCGATGGGTGTTGCTGGCGGCTATGGACGAGATGGCGACGAACGATCCCCCGCCGGAGCGCACCAGCTCACGCGCGGTGTGCTTGAGAGTGAACATGGTCCCGTTGATGTTGAGATCGACGGTGCGTTTCCAGGCATCTGTGTCCATCTGCGTCAGCGGGCCGATCGTCTCACTGCCGCCCGCACACGCCACGACGCCGTCGAGGCCGCCTCCGAACTCGGTCGCCGCGGCGACCGCCGCGATGACCTGCTGTTCGTCGGTGACGTCCGCGGCGTGCGCATGTACGCCGGCGCCGGCCGGAGCGTCCCGGTTGAGCCGCTCCTGCGCTGCCGCCAACCTGTCGAGGGACCGGCCGACGATCGTCACCTTCGCGCCGTGGTCGACAAGGACCTTTGCCACCCCTTCGCCGATCCCGCTTCCACCGCCGGTTATGAGTACGGACTTCCCTGTCATCGTCACGCCCAGATACTAGAACACGTTCTATTTCTACGATCTGGCGGGTTGGATGAGTCGTCTCGTTCGGCGCGGACCGGCCGCCCGCTCGCCGACGGGACTACACTCACTGCACCGATCAGGAGATGGCAGATGTCGTGGACCCACCGTGTGCGGATAGCGGATGTGACCGTGCCGTTCGCGGCGTCACCGGAGGTGGCATTCGCGTATCTGGTGGATCCCGGGACACGTCATGAATGGCAATCCAGTCTGCGCCGGGTCGCGGATCTGGCCCCGGTCGGACAGCGGCCCGGAGACACGGGTACGTCGTGGACGGACATCACGCTCGTGCCGTGGGTGCACCCGCGCCTCGAGGTCGTCGAGTGCGCGCCACCCCGCCGTTGGCGCGAGATCGGTCGGTGGTGGCTTGTGGATGCGAGTCTGTCTCTTGCGGTCGAGTCGGGATCCGACGGTCGTACACATGTGCGGGCTCAGGCGTTCCTGACCGTCCCGGCGCTCCTCGCACCGCCCGTTGTGGCGCTGAAAACGTTGGCGCCGTTCGCATTGCGGGCCGACATGCGTGCGGCCGCGGCGGCCGTCGACGGCGAAGGTCGACGCGTCGTCACCTCCGATCAGCCGCGGGGCTGACGGTCAGCGCTGACATCGTCCGGGCGACCGTCCGAGTACGAGATCCGGATCGGGCGGAGGATCGCCCTCTGTGTCGATCCATCCGCGTCGAGAACAGATGCAGTGGCGGCGATGTGCCCGGCTCCGACGAGGTGCGCGGTCACGTACAGCGTGACCGGTTCGTCGCCGAGGTAGACCGGCCGGACGAAGCGCGTGTCACATCCGGTGATCCGGCCACCGCGGTCACGGACCCAGTCGTCGGCGTGGCGGACCACGATACCCAGGATGAGGAGTCCATGAGCAATCGGTGCCGACAACCCGGCGGCCGCCGCGGCGGCGGCGTCGATGTGGATGGCGTTGCGATCACCCGACACTCGTGCGTACCGGCGGACTCGATCCATGGTGATCTCTTCGGTCGTTTCCCACAGCTGCTGCCCCGGGTCGACCGGTTCGACGGGGGTGGGAACCTGGGCCATCGTGGATCGCCGCCTAGCTTCGGAAGGTGAGGGTGGAAGTCGTCACCGCGATCGGCGAACTCTCGCCGTCCGCCACGATGTCGCTGCGGACGACGAGCTGGGTCGCTCCCGCACGCCGGTGGATCTCTTCCACCGTCAAGAGTCCGCTGAGGTGGTCGCCGAGCCGCGGTTCGCGGCGCAGCCGCAGCGATTCGGAGGTGTGGACGATGCCGTCGGTGGGCACCGTCCCAGACTGCATGGCCTGATGGGCCAACTCGGTGGTGACACTGAATACCACCGGAAGGCCGAAATCCGCCGAATTCGATCCGAGCACATCCGCAAAGCCGGCCAGGAGCTCGTCGTCGACCACGATCACTTCGGGGGTCGTGAAGGTCATTCCCTCTACGAGCTCTCTTGCCATGCTTCACGCTAACGAACGCGGGTCGGCTTGCCAATCGTCGAGACAGACGAACCCGTGACCGAGGTGCCGTAGCCTTGTCTCCCGGCGATGGTGGCGAACAGAGGAGTTCGGTGACCGACACGGATGCAGACACTCCCACCCGGAATCTCGTTGTATGTCTGGATGGAACCACCAATGAACCCGAGACGGGCTTCACCAACGTGGCCCGGATGTTCGACGTCGCCGTCAAAGACCACCGGCAGCTCGTGTACTACGACCCAGGTGTCGGCACGATGGGCTCGCGCGCGGCGGTGACAAGGATCGGCCGGGGCGCGACGCGCGCGGCCGGGATGGTCGCCGGGTATGGAATTCGCGACAACATCGAGGAGGCCTATGGCTGGCTCTGTCAGCGATACCGCCCAGGTGATCAGATCTTCGTCTTCGGATTCTCGCGTGGCGCCTACACCGCTCGGGCCCTGACCGGAATGCTGCGCACGGTCGGCCTGCTGCACGGGGATGCGTTGAACCTCGTGCCGTATGCACTCAAGCTCTATGTGAAGAGTGGCCCGACGGACGCAGGCACGGCATCCGACTCGAGCGTCCGGGAGTTCTGGCGGTTGCGGGAGAACTTCCGTAAGCAATTCGGCAACCCGGACTTCCCGAATCCCTTCCAGAACCGCAAGCAGATCCGCTTTCTCGGTGTCTGGGACACCGTGAAATCGGTGGGCTGGCTCAATCTACGTGCGCGATTCGAGGTCGCCCGTTGGCCGTTCACCGCGAACATCGCCAACGTCGAGACGGCCCGTCACGCTCTGGCGATCGACGAGCAACGGCGTCCGTTCGCCGAATACCGCTTCGCCGACACGGCAGGGGGCGACGTCGAGGAGGTCTGGTTCCCGGGGGTGCACGGCGACGTCGGCGGCCAGTGTCGGGACGCGAGCCGACTACCCGATGTCACGCTCGCATGGATGGTCGGCGAAGCGCATGCCGCGGGATTGCTCGTCGACCAGAGGGCGTACCGACGACTCTTACATGTTCCCTGGGGCGCACCGCTTCCCGATGACCGAGCCCTCGGGCCGATCACGCCGAACTCGGGTTGGTGGCGGCTGGCCGGTGGGTGGCGTCCCCGCGTGATCCGCACCGGTGATCATGTGCATCCCAGCGTGCGGGTCCGTATCGACGCGACCCGAGGAGATCAGGTGCCGTATCGCCCGAGCCTGCCCGACTGAGCAAGACCGGGCGCGCCTGGTCAGCCCTCCCTGCCACCGGACGGCATCACCAGTGAGTTCTCAAAGGCGTAGATGATCGCCGCCGCCCGGTCGCGCAGGTCCAATTTTGTGAAGATGTGATTGACGTGGCTCTTCACCGTGACTTCGGAGATGAACAGCGTCGACCCGATCTCGGCGTTCGTGAGTCCGCGCGCCATGAGACGCAACACGTCGAGTTCGCGATCGGTCAGACCAGTGTCGGCGGGCTCCCGGGGTTCGGGCACGGCTCGGCGAAATCCGCGAAGCACCCGCTCGGTCACGGCGGGATCGAGAAACGCGCCGTCTCGCACCACGGCCCGTACCGCCCAGATCAGCGCCTCGGCAGGTGAGTCCTTGAGGATGAAACCGGCCGCACCGGCCCGGAGGGCGCCGGAGAGCAACTGATCGTCGTCGAAGGTCGTCAACACGAGGACCGGCGGGGGCTTGCGAAGTGTGCGGACTGTGGCGGTAGCGGTGATCCCATCGACATGGCGCATCCGGAGGTCCATCAGGATGACGTCCGGCTCGCACGCTGCCACCATCTCGACAACGTCACGTCCGTCGTCACATTCGCCGACGATGTCGAAACCGTCGCGGACCCGAAGGATTCGACGCAGGCCCGTCCGCACGAGTTCCTGGTCGTCGACGAGGAGCACGCGGATACCGGATGGATCACCCGCCGGCGGGCGTGCGGTCGTCATCAGCCGGCCTGCCGTACCGCGTCGTCGAGGTGGCCCGGGAAGGCGGCGCGCACCACCCAGGCCTTCTGATGGCCACCGGCGTCGACGACACCGCCGAGCAACTGTGCACGCTGCTTCATCCCGTCGATACCCGATCCGCCGGTGCCCGATCCGCCGGTGCCCGATCCGTCAGGAGACGAGCGACCCGGTGCCGGAGGCGAATGTGGGTTGCGGACGCACAGCACGATGTCGGGATCGGCGGTCAAGGTCACCGTCGCGGTGTGACTGCGCGAGTGCTTCACCACATTCGCCAACGACTCTTGGGTGATCCGGTAGAGCGCTGCCCCGAGAGGCGCGGGGATGGACTCGAGGTCCACGTTCACGTCGAAGCTGACTGCCACACCCGCCTTGCGGAAATCGTCCACCAGTTGGTCGATGTCGCGCGCTCTGGGCGTTGGTGCGGACGAATCATCCGATGAGCCAAGGACTTTCACGATGTAGCGGATCTCGGTCATGGCCTGTCGTCCGATTCGCTCGGCATCCTCGAGCGCCTCCAGCGCCTCTCCGTCGGCGCCCTCCTGCAGCGCGCGCCGCGCGCCGGTGACATTGAGCATCGTGATCGACAGTGAATGCGCGATGACGTCGTGGACTTCGCGGGCGATGCGACGACGTTCCTCGCTGGCCGCACGCTCCGATCTCGTCTGTTGGTCACGTAACTCATTCTGGGACAGCAACTTCTGATAGAGGATCATGTATCCCACGAGCCATCCGCACAGGATCGCGAGAACATACACCGTCGGTGATTGCAGGTGCCCGGTTTGACTGCCGACCACGACGACGGCCACCGACAACGCCGCCACCGCCAGTCCGCGACGCAGCGACTCCATCGCCGCAGCTATCGCGGTCATGAGGGCGAGGAGAAGCGGTGCGACATCCACGGGCACCGGATCCATCAGCATCAGCGCCACGGCAACCGCAGCGAGGATGGCACAGGCCATCTTCGTCGGTATCCAGATATCCACGATCAGCGACAGCGTCGCGATCGCGGCCCCGAGCAGCGCCCACCACGGCGGCTCCAAAGGCAACCGCTGTACGACCGCGGCGATGGTCAGCCCGGCTGAGCCGGCGAGTGTCACGGCCGGATAGAGCGGAGGGTACCCATCACCCGCCAACTCGATCCGGCGGCGGACAGCCGCGGCCAATGACGTCACCGACACATGAAAAGGATAGGCCGCCGACGTGTTCATTCATCGAACTCCGGTTGGAGCCGCGGCTCCACCCACGGATGGAGGACGGGTCCGCCTTCGGCATGCGGTTATCGCGACGACGGTTTCGTAGCGTCGATTGCAGAGGTCAGAGCAGGTCCGTGACGAACAGAGGTGAGAGCCATGACCACATCTGAGATCTTCCGTCCATCGCACAGGCGTGCTACGACGTCGATCGACCGGCTGCCTGGTCGCGGCGGGATCATCGTGGGTTACACCGGATCGCCGGTGTCGGTCCGGGCGCTCGACGCAGTACTGAGGACGGCGGAGGCCGATGCCCGCATCGCTCTCATCTGTGCTGTCCGGCCCTTTCGTCCGCCTCGATCGACGACGGCCATGCACGACGCCCTGAAATCCGAGGCTTACCTGCTGTCGGATCGGGCGTCGACAGACGAGCTGATCCGCCGCGGAGTCGAGGCCGTGCACGCACATTCAATCGAGCCGGCGACCGCGATCGCGGTGGTGGGAGATCCGGTGACGGTGATCAGCCGTGCCGCAAGCCAGTTCGAGGCAGCGCACGTGGTGGTGGGGATGCGCGACGACCGGCCGACGAGTCAGGTACGTCGGATCGCGAAGGCGCTTCCGGACCACGTCGGCATGTTCGCGACGAACGGCGACACCCACATCAGTCTGGTGCGGTCCCGTCGTGCCCGACGCGTCGTCCGAACCCTCGCACCGCAAACCATCGGACGGGCCGTCGGAGCGTGACCGCTACCGAGCGCGGTCAGTCAGCTGTTGATCCGTCGCCAATCCCGCGGACTGACCTGGTACCTGTCCCGGAAGCGATGCGCGAAGTGGGTGGGGTCGGTGAATCCGTGCGCTCGGGCGACCGCGGCCACGGTCAGCTGCGAGCGGTCCAGGAGTGCATCGCGTGCCAGCTCCAGCCGCCGGCCGATGATGTAGTCGTGCAGACCCGGATCAGTTCCCTGCCAGGCCTTGTAGAGCGTGCGTACCGAGATGTTGTGGGCCAGAGCGATGGACGCCGCAGACAATTCGGGGTCGGTGATGTTCCGCTCGATGTAGCTTCGGACCCGATGCATGATGTCGGCCGATGCGCTCGACGGCTCACCGGGGGCATCGGCGGCGGCATCGAGAATCAGTGCGTGCGTGAGGAGGATCGTTGTCGAGTTCAGCTCGGAGAGCACCTCGGGGTTCGTCTCCGCGACCTCGCGCAACTCGCCGAGGAACGACAGGTACAGCTGGTACAGGTGGCTCGACGGCCGGAGCCTCTGGACGGCCTTCCGGATCGCCGAAGGCGGAAGGTTGAGGAGGCCGGTGTCGACGTGGACGACGGTCGACTCGCCGCGATCGACACGGCGGAAATCGTATGGGGCCGCCTGGTCGACGATCAACAGGGTGGCGACTCGGGAATCGACCGTCGCGACGACACCGTGCTGACGGTGACTCCACGACCCGGGTGAGACCGCGACGACTGCCACCCGGTCGACCGGACAGGCGCGGAGGCGAGAGTTGGTGACGGCCAGCGCGATCGGATCCGCCTCGAAGTGCATCAGTGACGTTCCGTCACCGACGGTCCAGCCGCTGACCCGTGCTCGGAACACTCGGTGTGGCGTCAACGGGGTGATGGTCAATCCCGGAGCGGTGCCGGCCACACGGAAAGCGTTGTGCAGTTCCGCGATCACAGCGCCGGCATCGACGGTGTCCGTATCGAGCAGCAACACCATGTGGGGACCCGTTACCCGTCGGAACGGTCGGCCGGGACCGATGAGCTGACCTGTCGCCATGCGCGCGGCGACAAGCCGTACATCATCCGAAATCGCCTGCTGAAGTGCGAATCGTTGGCGAAGCCCCAACGCCGCGCAACGGCCGACACCGTCGCCGATGCCAGCTCGGGCCTCGCCAGATCGTCGCGGGCTCGCGCGAGTCGCTCGGCGATGATCCATTGCTCAAGGCTGAAGTCCGCCGCGGCGCACAATTTGAACAGATGGCGCGGCGAGATGCCGTGCGCGGTCGCGATCGACTGCGGCCCGAGCTGCGGATCGCCCAGATGCTGCTTCACGTAAGAACGGATGCGCGGCAGCAACATCTCGGCCATCGCCCCGCGCGCGTAGTCGATGTCGTACGCCGACGCCACCAGGGTGCGGACGAGTTCGATGCCGGCCTCTCCCAGCGACCGAGCAGCGACACTCGATGTCAACGTCTCCGCGTGCACCGTCAACTGCGAGATGTAGTCGACCATCATCGCGGCGACGGGACTCGCGTGCAACCGATCGGCGGCCGACCTCATGACCTCATGGGGCAGTCCGACGGCGTCGATCGGCACGTGGAGGCATCGGGACGCACCGATCCCGTTGAGCCGGTAGTCGTACGGAGAGTTGAGATCCATCAGCATCAGCTCGTTCGGCCGGACCGTCCGCCGAATCCCGTACTGCTCCTGCTCGCCGACACAACTCTCGTGCATCGCGATGGCCAGCATCTCCCCGGGGCCGGTGGCGATCTGCTTTTGCGTGCGGATGAGCCGGAAGCCGGTCATCTCCGCCCGGAAGATACTGGCGTCCCCATATGTCCAGACGTCCATGCGTGAGCGAACTTCGGTGCGGTTGTCGAGACGAACCGTCGAGGGCACCGATTGCTCCTGCATGGCCACGCAGGTCGCTTCCACCCGATCGGTCGGGGAAAGCCCCTCGGTGCTGAACACGACTGTCATGGTTGCCCCGAATCATCTCCCGATCGGTCGTCCGCGACGCGCTCATCGACCGTCATCTGTTGCCATTCCTGTGGTGAGAGTCCGTAGGCGGCGGAGAACTCCTCGGCGAAGTGTCTCCGGTCGACGAACCCCAGGGATCTGCGTTGACCCGGACGCAACTCACGTCCTTCCCGGGCCATGAGGGCGCGGGCCATCCGGAGTCGCTCTGCCAGCATCCATCGATCGACGTCGAACTGCGCATCGGTTGCGAGTTGCCGGAGCTCGATGACAGGCACCCGTAGATTATCCGCGATCATGCCGACCGACAGGTCCGGATCAGTCAGATGACTGCGGACGAAGTCGGCGACCATGGCCATCAGTGCGTCCGGCCGGATTCGATGGGCTGGCTCGCGCACCGTGGCGAACAACCCGTGGACGAGTGCAGTGCTCGCCGCACCGACCAGATCCTCGGCTCGGGAGTCGGGAACCGGACCGGGCACGCACAGCCGCACGATGTGGCGCGCCAGGACGCGGTGGAGCGGACTCGCGCGAAGACGATGGCCGAGTTCCGACAACTCGCCGGGGCGTACACCGGCATCCTGCGCCGATACCCGGATGCTGCGAGCGGCCCCGATGCCGTGCCATCCCGCCGTGTACGGGGCGTCGAGATCGACGGCCATCAGATCGCCGGGGTGACAATCCTGCCGGACCCCATGCTGGTCGAGGTGGGATACCCCCTTCTCCTGTACCGCGATCGCCAACATGTCCGTGGGCCCGCGCCGGATATGTGACGACGTCCGCGACATCCGGTGACCGGTCGTCTGCGCGCGGAACACACTGACGGTTCCGTACTGCCACAGCTCCATCACGGCGGAGACATCACCGGGGGGATCGAACGTGACGCGGGCCGGAAAGGACTGCTGCTGGAACTCCGCGATCGTGGCGTCCATCCGCAGATCGGGGACGACGTCGGCGGTATCGAATACGACGACCACGAATCATCCTCCCCGGCCGAAACCGGCCACACGCGATCCGGAGAGACCGGAACGCGCAGCCCGCTCGAGGGCGATCACTGTTGAGATGCGCGGGCCGCCCTGAGCACCACAGCCGCCACGGCGCCCGGGCGAGAGACCAGAGACGCATGGCTCGCGTCGACCTCACTCGTCCGACCCTGTGCGGCCCGTGAGGACATGAATCGTTGCAGTGCGGGCGGGATGACGCGGTCCTGTCTGGACACCAGGTACCAGCTCGGTACCGTGCGCCACGACGGATCGCCCGACGGTTCGAGATTGGCACTGAGCGCGGCCGACTTCTGATGGGCGAACATGTCAGCGGCCGTCGCGGGGCTGACGTCTTGGGCGAAGATGTCGCGGAAATACGGGCGCGCGATGTATCCGTCGAGGTTCTTGCCTCCCGGGCCGGTGGGATCGTCGACGATCTTCAGTTGCAGCGCAGGCGGGAGCAATCGGCTGCCCGGATAGGTCAGCGGGTTGAGCAGTCCTTGGACGAATTCGCCCCGCGCCGGTGCGAACGCCGCGATGTAGACGTTGGCCACCACGTCGCGATCATGAGTGTTGGTGATGACCGCGCCGCCATAACTATGTCCCACCAACACCACCGGCCCTCTGATGCCGGCGAGTTGCTTCTCGAGAAGCGCCGAATCGTGGGCCGGTCCGCGCAGCGGGTTGTCGAAGGTCTGGACCGGATAGCCCTGGCCTCTCAGTGTGTCCGCAACGTCGCGCCAGCCGGTTGCATCCGCGAATGCGCCGTGCACCAAGACGATCGTCGGTGGCGGCGGGACCGCGGCGGCCGGTCCGGCGCCCAGACCGAGGACACCGAGGACGACGATCATGGCGGCCGCGGCACGCGTGAGCAACACCCGAGGCGACCGACGTGGCAGAACTGTGGACGGCATGACCTGAACACCTTTCGTGGTGGACCGACGCGGCACTGAAGCCGGCCCGCAGGAGCAGCTACGTGAGATCTCATTGTGAATGGCGCTGTCGGACTGTGCGCGCCGTTCGCACCGGCCACCAGTGGTCGTGCTGGCAGAGCACAAAAGTGTGCACAGTCAGCCAGGTTCTGCTGCAGCGGCGCCGATATCGTGACGGACAACCGGACGGAGATCGTCCAATCCCCTTATCGGCGAACATCTTCGGAGCAGAACATGACATCTTCGTCCTCCCCCGACACCGTTGTGCTGATCCACGGATTGTGGATGACACCGCGCAGTTGGGAACACTGGGTGCCCTACTACGAGAACAAGGGGCTGCGGGTGCTCACCCCGGCCTATCCCGGGTTCGATATCGAGGTGGAGGCGCTGCGGGAGAACCCGGACGTGATCGCCGACCTGACGGTCGACGACACCGTCGACCATCTGGCGGGAATCATCGAATCGCTACCGAGCCCGCCCATCCTCATCGGACATTCGTTCGGCGGCGCGTTGACCCAGCTGCTGGTCGACCGCGGGCTCGGTGCGGCCGCGGTCGTGATCGACTCGGCACCCACCGAAGGCGTGCTCGTGAACCCTCCGTCGCAGTTGAAGTCGTTGTTCCCGATCCTCAAGCGCCCTTCCAGTCGTCACAAGGCAGCAGGATTCACCCATGAGCAGTTCCAGTACGCGTTCACCAACACCTTGAGCGATGAGGATTCGCGGGCCGCCTACGACCGGTATGCGATCCCCGCACCCGGGGCGTGGGTGTGGCGTTACGGGGTCTTCGCGAATTTGACGCCGCGACATCTCGAGACCGCGGTCGACTATTCGCGAGACGATCGCGCGCCGCTGCTCTTCATCGCGGGCGGGGCCGATCACATCATGCCGCCGTCGGTGAACAGGTCCAATGCCCGTCACTACCGGAAGTCGTCGGCTGTCACCGACTTCCACGAGTTCCCGGGTCGGTCGCATTGGACCTGTGCCGAACCCGGCTGGGAGGCGGTCGCCGATCATGCGCTCACCTGGGCGCACTCCCAACTCGATGAGCCGACCGCGTCCTCGCCGCGTCAGTCCTGAGCTGTACCGACGCCCTTGGGTGCGCCGGCGGACATGAAACCGAACAAATATCCGGCAACCCGGCGCATCTGGATCTCGTCGGCACCCTCGGTGATGCGGTACCGGCGATGGTGGCGATAGATGTGCTCGAACGGTTCGTGCCGCGAGTAGCCACGTCCACCGAACACCTGCATGGCCTGATCTGCCGCGTCGCAGCACAACCGGTTGGCCTGGTAGTTGCACATGGAGACCTCTTGCGACGCCGCGAACGCACCGTAGGTGTCCATCTTCCACGCCGTTTCGCGGACCAGTGCCCGGAGCATCGCGGCCCGGGTGTGGAGATCCACGAGCGGAAACTGGATCCCCTGATTCGTGGAGAGTTTGCGGCCGAAAGGTGAGCGCTCGTTGGCGTACGCGACCGCTCTGTCGATGCAATACTGCGCGGCACCGAGGCTCGCGGCCGCTTGACGGATCCGGTTCTCGTTGAAGAAGTGCTGCACGATCTGCAGCCCACGCCCTTCTTCGCCGAGGATTGCCGAGTCCGGGACCCGGACGTCGCGCAGGGAGATGTGGGCGTGGTCAGTCGGCATGTTGAACGTCCACAGGTATTCCTCCACCGTGAACCCCTCAGATGCCGGGTCGACCAGAAACGCCGTGATGCCGCGTGCGTCACCGGCGTCGCCGCTGGTCCGGGCGAAGATGATATCCCGGTGCGCGGCGTGGATGCCGGTGTTCCAGGTCTTCTCCCCGTTGATCACCCAGGAGTCGCCCTCGCGGACCGCAACGGTCTCCATGTGCGTGGCGTCGGATCCGTGCTCGGGTTCGGTGATGCCGAACGCGAAAAATTTCTGACCGGACGCCAGGCCTTCGACCCATTCGTCACGCTGTTCGGGTGACCCGTACTCCAGCATCAGCAGCAGGCCGATGTTGTTACCGACGATGCTGTGTTCGTTCTGCAGATCGCAATGCAGACCGAGGCCCTTGGCGGCGAGATGCTCCCGGATGACCGCCATCGACAGATTGGAGCCATCGCGCCCACCGAACTCCGGGGGAACGGGTAACGGAAATGCCCCGCGGCGTCGGCGCGTCGCCGCACCTCTCCGAGCAGGGCCTCCCAGTCGGCACTCGGCAGTCCGTCCCGCTCCCAATCGGTGCGCGAATCCTCGCGGCGATGATCGAAGAATCGGACGTTGTCATCGGCCTGCTCCAAGGGAACGATCTCGGCGTCGATGAACGCGTCGAGTTCGGCCAGGTAGTCGGTCAATGACTCGGGCAGCGCGAAATCCATGGGGTCATCCTTCTGGTCGGTGGTCGAGCGGGACAACCGGTGGACTACGAGGCCACGCGCCGCCTGATGTCGATCGGCAGACCGTCCGCAGGCGTCGGGCCGGTTCCATAGGTGAGCTCCATCCGGTAATCGGAGGGAACCGACCATTCGAAGCGCTGCAACATCTGGTGCATGATCGACTTGACCTCCATGCCGCCGAAGTACAGGCCGATGCATTTGTGCGCGCCGCCGCCGAACGGTGCCCAGGCGAAACGGTGCACCTTGTCCTCACGACGGTCCGGTGCGAACCGCTCCGGGTCCCAGTGCGTGGGATTCGGCCACCATTCCTCACGCAGCATCGACGCCCACGGGTGAATCGCGACGAGCGTGTCCTTGGGCACGTAGTGACCGAGGATGTCGGTGTCCGCGATCGCCTTCCGGAAGAGCATGCCCACCGGGGCATTGATGCGCAGCGTCTCCTTGAAGGCAAGGTCGAGGCTGGGCAAGGAATCGATGTCGTCGTAGTCGAGTGTCGACTTTCCGAGGGCGAGGGACTCCTCTCGGAGCCTCTCCTGCCACTGCGGATACCGGCCGAGGAAATACGTGAGCATCGACAGCGCGATCGTGCTGGTGTCATGCGCGGCCATCATCACGAAGATCATGTGATTGACGACGTCCTCGTCGCTGAAGGTGTTGCCGTCCTCGTCCTCGCTGTGGCACAGAACGCTGAAGAGGTCACCGCCGTCGCCGGCCCGCCGAGCGCCGATCTCCGAGCGGAAGTACTGCTGCAGGGCCTCGCGACCGCGCAGACCGCGAGCCCAGGTCCAGTCGCGTACGTCGGCCCGGATGAGCGCCTGTCCACCGCGGACAGCGGCCTCGAACGCACTCTCGAGACGGTGTGCCTCTCCCTCGGTGAGCGATGCCCCGACGAACACCTCCGTGGCCAACGACAGCGTGAGGTCCTTGGTGCGTGAGTACATCGGGAAGCCCTTGCCGACCTCCCAGTTGGCCAGCGTCTTCTCGATGTGCGGCGTCATGATGTCGAGGTAACCGTTGAGTCGTGGGCGCGTGAATGCCTGCTGCAGGATCCGACGATGGTGCATGTGCTCGTCGAAATCCATCAGCATGATGCCGCGGCGGAAGAACGGCCCGATCATCGGTTCCCAACCCTCTTCGCTGGAGAAGGCCTTCTGCCGGTTCATCCAGGCACATTCGATGGCCTCCGGCCCGACCAGCGTCACGATGTTCATGTTCAGCGAACCGGACCACGAAACGGGCCCGTACTTGTCGTAACGCTTCATCGCGCTGGCAAGTGGGTCTGCCAGCGACTCGAGGGTGTTGCCCAGCAATGGCATGCCGGGATCACCCATCACCGGTTTCAGCCCGGACCCGGCAGGCGGCTCGGCCAGCGCCCGAGGCTTGCTGGGATACGCCTTGGACAGCGCGCCGAGGCCGGCCTGAAAGGTTTTCTTCGCGGATTGCACGGACGTCCACTCCCTAGTCTGATCGACCTCCACACGGGCGATCGACTGCCCGTGCACTCTTGAAACAGATTGTTGCATCTGTTCCAACCGGAGTCCAGGACCCGTTTCGACCCGATGTCCGCGGAGATTGCGTTGTCGTACTTCTGGTCAGGACGACGCTCCCACATAGTCGGCGAGATGGCTGCCGGTCAGTGTGGATCGGTCGCCGACCAGGTCGTTCGGCGTCCCCTCGAATACGATGCGTCCGCCGTCGTGTCCGGCGCCCGGACCGAGGTCGATGATCCAGTCCGCGTGGGCCATGACGGCCTGATGGTGTTCGATCACGATGACCGACTTCCCCGAGTCGACCAACCGGTCGAGGAGTTCCAGCAGTTGCTCGACGTCGGCGAGGTGTAGGCCGGTGGTGGGCTCGTCGAGGACGTACACATCGCCCTTGTCCCCCATCTGCGCGGCGAGTTTCAGGCGCTGACGCTCGCCGCCGGACAAGGTGGTGAGTGGCTGTCCGATGGTGAGGTACCCGAGTCCGACATCTCGGAGCCGGATCAGGATCTTGTGCGCGGCAGGCACTTTCCCGTCACCGGAGCCGAAGAACTCTTCGGCTTGGGCAACTGACATGGCAAGGACATCACTGATGTCTCGGCCGCCGAAGGTGTATTCGAGAACGTCCGCGGAGAAGCGTTTTCCCTCGCAGACCTCACACGGGGTGGCGACGCCGGCCACCATCGCGAGATCGGAGTAGATGACGCCTGCCCCTTTGCAGTTGGGACATGCACCTTCTGAATTGGCGCTGAAGAGAGCAGGTTTCACGCCGTTGGCCTTGGCGAAGGCCTTGCGGATCGGGTCGAGAAGACCGGTATAGGTGGCGGGATTGCTGCGCCGGGATCCCTTGATCGCCGCCTGATCGATCGAGACGACGTCGTCGCGCTTTGCCACCGAGCCGTCGATCAGGGAGCTCTTCCCGGATCCGGCGACGCCGGTGACCACCACGAGGACGCCGAGCGGGATGTCGACGTCCACATTCTGCAGGTTGTGGGTCGACGCGCCGCGGATCTCCAGAGCGCCGGTCGGGGTGCGCACGGAGTCCTTGAGGGTGGCCCGGTCGTCGAGGTGCCTGCCGGTGAGTGTGCCGCTCTTGCGGAGTTCGGCCACGGTGCCCTCGAACACCACCTCACCGCCGTCACGTCCCGCATGAGGGCCGAGGTCGACGACGTGGTCGGCGATGGTGATCGCCTCGGGTTTGTGCTCGACGACGAGCACGGTGTTGCCTTTGTCCCGCAACTGGCGCAGCAGATCGTTCATCCGGTCGATGTCGTGCGGATGCAGGCCGATCGTCGGCTCGTCGAACACGTACGTGACATCGGTGAGGGACGAGCCGAGATGCCGGATCAGCTTTGTCCGTTGCGCTTCGCCGCCCGACAGGGTGCCGGCCGGACGCTCGAGGGACAGGTAGCCGAGACCGATGTCCACGAACGAGTCGAGGGTTTCGCGCAGGCTGGTGAGCAACGGGCCCACCGACGGCTCATCGAGGTCCCGCACCCAGGCGGCGAGATCGCTGATCTGCATCGCGCAGAGGTCGGCGATGTTCTTGCCCTTGATCTTCGACGACCGTGCGGTCTCCGCGAGACGTGTCCCGTCGCACTCGGGGCAGGTCGCGAACGTGATGGCGCGATCGACGAAGGCACGGATGTGTGGCTGCATCGCCTCACGATCCTTGGACAGGAACGACTTCTCGATCTGCGGGATGAGACCCAGGTAGGTCAGATTGATCCCCTCGACCTTGATCTTCGTCGACTCCTTGTAGAGCAGATCGTTGAGTTCCCGCTTGGTGAACTTCTTGATCGGCTTGTCGGGATCGAACCACCCGCATCCGCGGTAGATGCGGCCGTACCATCCCTCCATGCTGTAGCCGGGAATGGTGAGGGCGCCCTCGTTGAGCGATTTGGAATCGTCGTAGAGCGCCGTCAGGTCGAAGTCCGAGACAGCACCACGGCCCTCGCATCGCGGGCACATGCCACCGGTGATCGAGAAGGTGCGGCGCTCCTTCACCGTGCGCCCTGCTTTCTCGATGCTCACTGCTCCCGCACCACTGATGGACGCCACGTTGAACGAGAATGCCTGCGGTGAACCGATATACGGCTTGCCGAGCCGGCTGAAGAGGATTCGCAGCATCGCGTTGGCATCGGTGGCGGTACCGACCGTGGAGCGCGGATTGGCACCCATCCGCTCCTGGTCGACGATGATCGCCGTCGTCAGTCCCTCGAGGACGTCCACATCAGGGCGGCCGAGGTTCGGCATGAACCCCTGCACGAACGCGCTGTAGGTCTCGTTGATCATCCGCTGCGACTCGGCGGCGATCGTGCTGAAGACCAGTGAGCTCTTCCCCGATCCGGACACGCCGGTGAACACGGTGAGCCTGCGCTTGGGGATGTCGAGGCTGACGTCCTTCAGATTGTTCTCGCGCGCGCCGTGCACCCGGATGAGGTCATGGGTGTCGGCGAGGTGTTCCTCAGACGACCTGTTCTTCGCTTTCGTGGCCGTGCTCATCGTGCCTCCATCTGGTCGCTCTGGTCAGGACATCTCCGGGTGACGGGCTCGGCGTCGATCCAACCATGTCCTGCGGCTTTGTCCGGTTCGTCGAGGTGAGTGTCCCGAACTCCTCGACGGTCAGGTGCCCCTCACGGAACCTACACATGACGGCCGCCCGTCAGCTGAGTTGGTTGATCCTGATCAAGTTGCCCGACGGATCACGGAAAGCGCAGTCGCGCACACCATATGGCTGATCCGTCGGCTCCTGGAGGACCTCCGCACCGCTGGCCTCGAGTCGCTCGAACAACACATCGAGGTCGTCGGTTGCCAGGGTGATCGCGCCGTAGCTGCCCTTGGCGATCAGTTCCAGGATGGTCTGGCGCTCCTCGTCGGTGATACCGGGATCTGCGGCCGGCGGATGGAGCACGATCGACGTGCCCGGTTGATCCGGAGGGCCGACGGTGAGCCACCGCATTCCCTCGTAACCGACATCCTTTCGGAGCTCGAAACCGAGCGTGTCGCGGTAGAAGCTCAGGGTCGCTTCGGGATCGGTCTGCGGAAGGAAGGTGTAGTGAATGGTGATGTTCATGGAGATCACCGTAAACGCGAGTCGGTGCCCTGCGCTTCTCGATTCCTGATCGGTCTGGTGATCTGTTTCGCCAGGCATGCCGGGATGCCGTCGATGGGGTCGCCGTCGTGGCGCTTGTAGGCGCTCGGCGACATCCCCACGAGTTCGGTGAAACGTGTGCTGAAGGTTCCCAGAGATGAACATCCGACCGCGAAACAGATCTCGGTGACGCTGAGATCGCCGCGTCGCAGCAGGGCCATCGCCCGCTCGATCCTCCGGGTCATGAGATACGAGTAGGGCGACTCTCCGTACACCCGACGGAACTCCCGGCTGAGGTGCCCGGCCGACATGTGCGCGCCGCGCGCGAGCGACTCCACATCCAGAGGTTGTGCGTACTCGCGGTCGATTCGATCACGGACGCGGCGCAGACGCGCGAGGTCGCGCAGGCGCTGATCGTCGGAAGACGTGCTGGTCACCCCTGCGATCGTGCCACGTGGACCGCGATTGCCCAAGCACGGTCGGTGGGACGTCATGCACCGGAGGGTGCATCGTCGTGCAGCGGCCGCCATCTCTGGCCGATCCGAGCGGTCAAGGGGCCCAGCCTCGTTGGGCAAGGACCTCCACGGAGTCGACGACCATCGCGGCGCCGGCGTCGAGCAATTCCGCCTCGCCGAATCCGCCGGTGCGAACCGCGACGCACTCGGCGCGCAGCCGTCGGGCCGATTCGATGTCCCAGACCGTGTCCCCGATGACGACCGGGGCTCGCCCGCCCGCACGGCGGAGGGCCGTGGCCAGGATGTCGGGCTCGGGCTTCGAGTTGTCGACGTCCTCCGCCGAGGTGACCGCCGCGAACGCGTCTCGGGACAGACCGAGGACGTCGAGTGCGGCGTCGGTGAACTCGGCCGCGCCCGACGAAGCCAGCGCTACCGTCAGGCCACGGCCGGTCAGCCTGTCGACGAGCTCTCGAACTCCGGGCAGCGGCCTGACCTCAGGGAGCAATTCGCGGTATCGGTCCGCCCATTCCGTGCGGAGAGTGTCGCCGAGCCGTTCTTCGACGTCATCGCCACACACCTCGCCCACCAGGAGATCGCCACCCATGCCGACCGTCCGGTGCACTCGCCACCACGATGGGACGAGGTCGTGGGCGGCGAAGGCCCGCATCCACGCCAGAGCGTGCAGATATGTGGAATCGACGAGCGTACCGTCGACATCGAGCAGCACGGTGTCGACGGTGGTGCCCGTGTCGATCGGTGAAGCAGTGTCCGAACCGTCCATGTGACCCTCCTGTTTGGCCGCCGGTCTAGAGCTCGTCGTCCAGCGTCCCAGGAATCCCGGACTACCGCCCAAACGAAGGAGCGAAACCGTGACCACTACATCTTCGGCACCACGTTTCGGCTACACCTTGATGACCGAGCAGGCCGGACCCAAGGACCTCGTCCGCTACGCCGTCGATGCCGAGCGCGTCGGGTTCGATTTCGAGGTGTCCAGCGATCACTATTTCCCCTGGTTGTCGTCGCAGGGTCACGCGCCGTACGCGTGGTCGGTACTCGGCGCGGTCGCCCACGCGACCGAACGGGTCGACTTGATGACCTACGTGACCTGCCCGACCATCCGGTACCACCCGGCGATCATCGCGCAGAAGGCCGCAACCCTGCAGATTCTCGCGGACGGACGATTCACCCTGGGTTTGGGGAGCGGCGAGAGCCTCAACGAACACGTGGTGGGTGCGGGGTGGCCGGCCATCGGCGACCGGCAGGCCATGCTGGTGGAGGCCATGGAGATCATCCGGGCTCTGCACAGCGGCGACCTGGTGGACTTCCGTGGTGAGTACTTCCAGGTCGATTCGGCTCGCATCTGGGATCTGCCCGACCGCGGCGTGCCACTCGGTGTCGCGGTGTCGGGAGAACGCGGAATCGACGAATTCCGTCCGTTGGCCGATCACCTCATCGCCGTGGAGCCCGACGCCGGACTAGTCGAGAAATGGAACGGACATGAGTCCGCAGGTACCGCGGCCGCGCACAGTCGGGCCATCGGTCAGATTCCCATTTGCTGGGATACCGATCGCGACGCGGCAATCGCCCGCGCGCACGACCAGTTCCGATGGTTCGGCGGCGGCTGGGAGGTGAATGCCGATCTCCCCACCACCGCGGGTTTCGCGGCCGCGACGAAGTTCGTGACCCCTGAGGACGTGGCCGATTCGATCCCATGCGGACCGGACCTCGACGTCGTCGTCGACGCCGTCCGCCCGTACTGGGAGGCCGGATTCACCGACATCGCACTCGTCCAGATCGGCGGAGAATCGCAAGACACGTTCCTGGCCGATGCTGCTGGACCGTTGCTCGAGAAGCTCCGCGCAGCCGCCGAATAGGCGGTCGGGTTCCGCGGGGACGGCACCTTCTCGCCCGAAAGGGTGAGGTTCGCGAATAATGTTGTCCAGCAATGGATTAACCGACACGGCAGTGTCCACCACGCGCGATTCGGCCCGCTCGACGTGGCACTGGCGTAGGCTCGGCACAGGACCTGAAGCAACTCGGGTGCCACAGCCCAGACCGGATCGACCTTTTCGGAGGCGAGATGTCCGACAACAAATCCGTGTACACAACCCGTGATTCAGGGGCGCCGGCGGGAAGCGATGAACACTCGCTCACCGTCGGGGCAGGCGGCCCCATCGTGCTGCACGACCACTACCTGATCGAGCAGATGGCGCAGTTCAACCGGGAGAGAATCCCGAACGCCAGCCACACGCCAAGGGCAGCGGTGCCTTCGGCACGTTCGAGACCACCGAGGACGTATCCGAGTTCACCAGCGCCGCGCTCTTCCAGCCCGGGGTCAAGACCGAGATGATGGCCCGCTTCTCCACCGTCGCCGGTGAACGGGGCAGCCCCGACACATGGCGCGACCCGCGCGGATTCGCTCTCAAGTTCTATACGACCGAGGGCATCTACGACATGGTCGGCAACAACACGCCGGTCTTCTTCGTCAAGGATCCGATGAAGTTCCAGCATTTCATCCGATCGCAGAAGCGGCGCGCCGACAACAACCTTCGTGACCATGACATGCAGTGGGATTTCTGGACGCTCTCCCCCGAGAGCGCTCACCAGGTGACCTGGCTGATGGGTGATCGCGGCATCCCGAAGACCTGGCGGCACATGAACGGGTACACGTCACACACGTACCTCTGGGTCAACGCCCAGGGGGTCAAGCACTGGGTGAAGTACCACTTCATCACCGATCAGGGTGTCGAGTGCTTCACACAGCACGAGGCCGACCAGATGGCAGCCGCAGACACCGATTTCCACACCCGTGACCTCTTCGAGTCGATCGCGGCCGGTAACAACCCGAGCTGGACACTCAAGGTGCAGCTGATGCCCTACGACGACGCGGTCAGCTATCGGTTCAACCCGTTCGACCTCACCAAGGTGTGGCCGCACGGCGATTATCCGCTGCACGAGGTCGGAAAAATGACCCTGCACACCAATCCGACCGACAATCACGCGCAGATCGAGCAGGCGGCGTTCGAGCCGAACAACGTGGTACCCGGAATCGGCTTCAGCCCGGATCGGATGCTGCTCGGACGGGTGTTCGCATATGCCGACGCCCACCGTGCTCGCCTGGGCGGGAACTACAAGGAGATCCCGGTGAACGCGCCCCGGAACGAGGTGCACAGCTACACCAAGGACGGGCACATGCGCATCACCCCGGTGACCGACCCTGTCTACGCGCCGAACTCCAAGGGTGGGCCTGCCGCCAGCTACGCAGGGCAGGGCGAGCCGCAATGGTCCGCCGACGGTGACATCATCCGGAGCGCGTACGTCGACCACCCTGAAGACGATGACTGGGGTCAGGCGGGGACGATGGTCCGCGAAGTGTTCGACGATGCCGCCCGCGAGCGCTTCGTCGACAACGTGGTCGGGCATCTGCTCAACGGCGTCACCGAACCGGTCCTGGAACGGGCCTTCGAGTACTGGTCGAGGGTGGATCCCGACATCGGTGCGCGGATCAAGGCCGGTGTCACCGAGAAGCGCGACGAGCCGGACCCGAAGGTCGACGAGCAGGGCAATCCTGCGCGCACCTCCATGCAGGAGAAGGTGCGCGCGGGCTGACGGCAAGTCCGGCACAACTGCCGCGCGAACACCTCACACACCGGTCAGGCCTGCAAGGACGCACTCGGTGGTGACCTCCGTGTCGGCCAGGTGAAGGCCTCGACGCCGGATCGAGCGGGTCAATGACTGTTGGCACGCGAATGCACGAGATTCGAAGGCGTCGAGGCCTTCGCCCTGCCTGGGGACGACCTGATGACACAGCTCCAGGAGATCCACGTCGCCGGCGGCCCACCGATCGATGACCACATCGAACTGATCGATCGTGATGCCTGGCCAGGTGGTGGCCGACACCGGCCCCAGCGCCCGCAGGTGGTCGACCGGTACCCCGACGGGCGTGCAGGTGACGACGAATTGACGTTGCGCCGGGTCGAGTACCGACAGCGGATCGGTCCCCGACGCCATCTGCGTCGCGAGTGACCCCTTCGGCCGTTCGCTGACCGCGGAGGCCGTGAGCACCTTGTGAGTCCCGCTCAACTCCCAGTTCAGTCGGTAGGCGACCGAATCGGTGTCAAAGGGGCGGGTCCACGGCTCAGCGAGTTGCCCCTGTCGGCAGGGCCGTAGCGCGACGGTCAGATCGTCGGTGTCGCCACTGCGGATGCGGATGATCAAATGATTGCTGAGCAGCGGAAACGGGGCGTCGGTGACACCGGGCCGGACCTCGGCGAACCAGATGTCGTGATGCCGTCCGCGCTCATGCGTGAGACCCAGCGCGGTCAGCGCTCCGGGTACGTCGTCGAGGGTCACCTTGATGTCGATCGGTGCGATCACACCTGCCGCCTTTCTGCCAGAAGCGCGACGGGTGTCGATCGACCCGGGCACGTGATCACATCTTGTCGACCGAGACCGGATGCGACGCGAGTAGGCGACTACCTCATTTGTGACGGCGACAACGAGTAGTCGATTACTCATGCCGAGTCGGTGATCTGACCACATACTGGTCGCACAAGATCCTGAGGACCCGACGTCGGTGACCCGGCGTCGGTGCCCGGGCGTGGTGGTGCAACGCGAAGCGGAGGTGGACGTGCCCCGGTGGGTGTGGTGGACGCTGATGACGGCGTCGACTGGTGGAGACCGAGAAACCGACCGGCGGCGGTCGATCACCCGAAACCTCGCCCGCGCCGCCGAAGTGGTGGATCGGAGAGTGGGGTGGCCGGCACTGTGGCGCCCGGTAGGCCTCGCCGTCCTCGTCGGTCTGCGCAGCCAGTTGCGCGCACTGAACCTGTACGACAGCGGCCGCGACCCAGACGAGCCGACACCGCCCTGGGAGCCACGGGCGTTGAGAGCCCGGCTGAGCGCCGGTACACACAACGACCTCGACCATCCGCTGATGGGGGCCGCGGCGAGCAGGTTCGGACGGAACGTCCCACCGGCGAGCGGATCTCCCGATCCCGCTCGCCTCCTGGAACCGAATCCGCGGGTGGTCAGTCAACGACTCCTCAAACGCGATGTGTTCAAGCCGGTGGATTCGCTCAATCTGCTCGCCGCAGCGTGGATTCAGTTCGAGGTGCACGACTGGTTCAGCCATCCGGATGACGAAGAGGCCGCGCGTCAGGAGATACCCCTCCCCACGGGGGACGACTGGCCGGAGGATCGCCGTCCCATGAGCGTTCACCGCTCGTCTGTGGCGCCTGGCGCGGACCCGGATGCGCCGACGTTTGCCAATCGCGACACCCACTGGTGGGACGGCTCGCAGATCTACGGAAGCGCACAGGATTATGCCGACGCGATCAGGTCCGGTGACCGCGGCCAGATCACGTTGGCGGAGGACGGTCTCCCGCCTGCCGAGGCCGACAGGCTCCTCGATCCCAGCGGTCCGGTCGCCAACTTCTGGGTCGGTCTGGCCCTTCTGCATTCACTGTTCCTCCGGGAGCACAACGTGATCTGCCGGCGGCTCGCGGCCGCATATCCGTCGATGACCGATCAGCAGCTGTACGACACTGCGCGCCTGGTCAACACGGCGCTGATGGCCAAGATCCACACCATCGACTGGACTCCCGCGATCATCTCGCATCCGACCACGGTCGCGGCGATGCGCGGAAACTGGTTCGGGTTGCTCGGCGAACGGTTCGCCCGCAGGTTCGGACGAGTGGCCGACAGCGAAGTGCTGTGCGGGATCCCGGGCAGCACGACCAACCATCACGGTGTCCCCTACTCGCTGACCGAGGAGTTCGTCGCCGTCTACCGGATGCACTCGTTGCTCCCCGACGAGGTGAAGATTCGTGACATCGACGGCAATCGCCCACCCGCGGTCCACGGCCTCGAGAAACTGCTCGCCGACCACGTCCGCGACCGTCTCGACGAGACATCGATGCCAGATCTCTTCTACTCCTTCGGCCGCGCGAAAGCCGGCGAGCTCACCTTGCACAACTATCCTGCCGCGTTGCAGCAGCTCGCCCGCCCAGACGGCTGCCCTGTCGACCTGGCGACGATCGACATCCTGAGGGACCGGGAACGAGGGGTCCCGCGTTACAACGACTTCCGCCGGCAATTCCGCCTCCCCCGCGTCGCCTCGTTCGCGGCCTTGACCGACAACGCCGAATGGGCCGAACAGCTCGAGGACATCTACGGCGACATCGACAACCTCGACCTGATGATCGGCCTGCATGCGGAACGGAAGCCGCCCGGATTCGGGTTCAGCGACACCGCGTTCCGTGTCTTCGTGCTGATGGCATCGCGCCGCTTGTCCAGCGACCGCTTCTTCACCACCGACTTCCGACCGGAGATCTACACCGAGCTGGGGATGGCCTGGGTGCGCGACAATTCGATGCGTTCGGTCTTGTTGCGCCACTTCCCCACGCTGGCACCGGCTCTGGCAGGTGTCGACAACCCCTTCGCACCGTGGCCGGGCCGATGACCCGAGAGGATGCCAGCACGATGACCAGCACGACGACGTACGTGCCCTACGACCCCGCCCTGGAACGTCCGAAACCCGATGAGGACGCCTACATCGACAAGATCGTCGCCAGTTTGCGCGGTAACAACGAACGCGCCTACCGCAAGACCAAACGGGGTTTGCGCGACGCCCACGCCAAGAGTCACGGCATCCTCCGCGGCAAACTCGAGGTCCGCGATGACCTGGACGATGAACTGGCCCAGGGCCTCTTCGCCAGGCGCGGTGAGAGTTTCGACATCATCACCAGGTTGTCCAGC
Source organism: Gordonia sp. SID5947 (assembly GCF_009862785.1). NCBI lineage: Bacteria > Bacillati > Actinomycetota > Actinomycetes > Mycobacteriales > Gordoniaceae > Gordonia > Gordonia sp. SID5947. The sequence continues at coordinate 919,164 of NZ_WWHU01000001.1, forward strand.
ACCTCGGGAGCCATCAGGAGCGACCAGATGCGCGGCGTGCGAGGTCTCGGCATCAAGGTTCTCGGCGTGGAAGGCGAACGGGCACTGCCCGACGACACCGCGACGACCCAGGATTTCATCATGGTGACCCACCGTGACTTCCTGTTCGCCGATGCCGAGGCGTACTACAAGCGCGGCATGCCCACCGCTTGGGCGCTGGCCCGACTCTCGGATCCGGCCCTGAAGGTCGGGAGCGAGCTACTGGCCGGAGTAGACGGTCGCATCCTGCGCCCTCTCGGGCGTCCACTGCCGGAGAGTCTTGCGGTCTTCGTCAGACCGAACACCCACATCCTTGGCGACACGTTCTATTCGTCGGCGCCGCTACGCTTCGGGGACTACGTGGCCCGGATGGCATGTGTCCCGTCGTCGCCGGAGGTGCGCGCCCTGGCGGGCATGCCCGTGCCCGCCGGCACCGGCGTCAACGCTTTCCAGGACATGGTGGTCGACTTCTTCTCCTGCCACGGTGCCGAGTACGAACTCCGCGTTCAGCTCTGCGCGAGCACCGACCGCCGGTGGATCGAGGATGCGACCTTCGACTGGCCGGAGGAGGTGTCCCCGCACCGCACGGTCGCGACCATCCGATTCGACGAGCAGGACCCGTACACACCCGAACGACGGGCCTACGGCGACGACGTCTTGTCCTTCAACTCGTGGCGGTGTCTCGACGCGCACCGGCCACTGGGTTCGATCAACCGGCTGAAGCGAAAGGTGTACGACGCATCCAGCCGATTTCGTCACCAGGTGAACAACGCTCCGATGTGCGAACCCTCCGACACGGACGACCTACCCGAATGAGCACCATCACCGGTACGCCCGACGGCACCGGACGACTCGGCCGAACGATCACAACCGACCGGTCGCGCGCACTATACTCGGCCCCCATGGGAGGCCGCTGGCAACTGCTCGGTCGACCGACCGAAACTCACGCCATCCGAACTGCTCTGACCAGTTCCGACGGATGTGGCGTGGTACTCGTGGGTTCCGCGGGCGTCGGCAAGACGACGCTGGCGCGGAACGTGAGCGGTGCGCTGGGCGTCCCCGTGCAGTGGGCGGCCTGTACGGAGTCGTCCCACGCCATCCCGCTTGGTGCGTTCGCGCCGTGGGTGGCGCCGATCGCATCACGTGACCCGATCGCGGCGCTTGTGTCGGCCCGGGAAGCCCTCCTCTCGGAGGCCGACACCGTCGTGGGCGTCGACGATGCGCACCTGCTCGATCAGCTCTCGGCGACGTTGCTCCACCAGATCGCGGTCGAGCGGTCGGCGCGGATCGTCGCGACGGTGCGGACCGGCGAACCCGTTCCCGATGCGGTCACGTCGCTGTGGAAGGACGGCCACCTCGCGCGGATAGAACTGCAGCCGCTCGGCAAAGCGGAATGTACGACGTTGGTGGAGCGTGTGCTCGGTGGGACCCTGGAAGGTCTGAGTGCAGACGTCATCTGGGAATCCTCCGGCGGCAACCCGCTGTTCCTGCGGAACATGGTCGAAGGTGCCGTCGATGCCGGCACGCTCTCGGAGACCAATGGGGTCTGGCAGCTTCGCGGTCCGACCGCCGTGCCGTCCGGGCTGGTGGCATTGCTGGACGACCGTCTCGATCGCGCGGGTGAGTCGGTGATGGAGGCGCTCAAGCTGCTGGCTCTGTGCGAGCCACTCGACATCGACACCCTCGTCGACCTGGTCGGCGTCGATGCCCTGGATGCGGCCGAGGTGCAGAACCTGATCCGCGTGTCCCACGACGGCCACACCACCAACGTCCGGTTCGTCCACCCGCTCTACGGTGACGTCATCCGTCGCCGAATCGGGACCATGGCCGGACGGAAGTTGCGCTCCCGCATCGTCTCCCGGTTGCGTGACCGGGAGCTCGGCTCGGCCGCGGACCGGATTCGGCTGGCCCGGCTGTGTGTGGACAGTGACCAGGTGACCGAGCCGGGCCTGCTGATCTCGGCCGCCAAGGATGCGGTCTTCCTCGCGAATCTGCCGTTGGGAGAACGGTTGGCGAGAGCCGCATTCGAGCGCGACGGTGGTCTGGCCGCCGGTGAACTGCTGTCTCGGGCCCTGCTCTGGCAGGGCCGCCCGGTGGAGGCCGACGAGATCCTTGCGCGATTCGATCCCGACGATCTCGATGAGCTGCAACTGGTGCAATGGGGCGTCCCCCGCATGAGCCTGTTGTTCTGGTCGATCGGCGATGTCGCACAGAGCCATCGACTCCTCGAGCTCATGCAGGACAAGGTCGACTATCCCGCGATCATGTTGGTCGTGGACGCCGCAGGCGCCGCGATGGCCGTGCACGAGAACCGGATCGACGAGGGCATCGCAGAAGCCGAACGGGTGCTGGCCCAGCCCGACGTGCCGAAGCAGGCGATCGACTTCGCTGCGTTCGCCGCCGGCCTGGCGATGCCGGTCGCCGGTCGCGGACATGATTTCGAACCCATCGCCGAGCGATGCCGGGCCGAGCAGAAGGCCACCGACGGGATGATCCGCGTCATGGTGCGGTATTGCGACGCACTCGCCCTGACGATGGTCGGCGACCTCGTCACCGCCGAGCAGCGGGTCGCCGGATACACCGAGTTCTCGTCGTCGGGACAGTTTCTGGGGTGGGCCATCGCCAAGATCATGTCCGGCCTGGTGGACACCTACCGCGGACGCTTTCGGGACGCGATCTCGGCGATCGAGCAGGCTCTTGCGGCACTCAACGCCGAGACCTCGTTGCCGTGGCGGCTTCCCGCGCGACTGTTGTTGGCGCGCGCCTACGCCGCGCTCGATGACGTCGCCGAGGCCGAGCGGGTGTTGCACGACGCCGACGAGCACGTCGGATCCCATGTGGCGCTGCATGAGCCGCAGCGGATGATCGCCCGCGCCTGGGTCGCTGCCGCCGGTGGCAGCGACCGCTCGGCGATCGAGATGTCGCGCTCGGCGGCGACCGTCGCCCACGACAGCGGCCAGTTCGCCCTCGAGGCGGAGGCGCTGCATCATGCGGCCCGGTTCGGCGACCGCACCGTTGCCGATCGCCTCACGAAGTTGGCACCACAGGTCCACGGAGCAGTTGCGGGCTTGTACGCCCGGCACGCCGTGGCGGTCGCCGACGCCGATGCGACGGCACTCGACGACGTCAGTCGTGACCTGGAGGATGCCGGCCTCCTCCTCTCCGCGGCGGATGCCGCCGCGCAGGCGGTGGCACTGCACGACCGTGCCGGCCGCCGCGGAAAGCGTGCGGAGTCGAGTGCACGCGCCCTTCGGCTGTCCAAGAGTTGCGACGGGGCGACAAGTCCGGCGATCCGGCTGGCCGCCCGCCCCTTGCCGGTCACCGCTCGAGAACGGGAGATCACCGCGTTGGTGGCGAAGGGCCTGACCAACCGCGAGATCGCCGAACGTCTCACGGTCTCGGTGCGCACGGTGGAGGGGCATATCTATCGGGCGTGCATCAAGCTGGATGTCGCCGATCGGGATGCGTTGGCCAAGATCGTCTGGGAGCACTAGCAGCGGCGATGCGCGCCGAGAACGCGCTGGTGTACACATGTACACTGGCTGGGTGAGTGCCCCAGCCGATCGTCGCCAGGCCGAGCTGGCCGCCCTCGCGGCGCTGGCGGGAACCGAACTCCGCCGGGCCACCGCAGGCATCGCCAAGGTCCACTCGTCCATCGCGGACGGAGTGTTCGGCGGCCTACGGATGGCCTTTGGCCGCCGGGCGCAACCCGTCCGCATGGTCCACGACGCGCTCTCGGTGGCGACCTACACCACGGTCGGCGAGTCAGCAGACCTCATAGGGCGCCTTGCTGCCGTCGGTGCGGAACTGCCGAGGGCAGGTGCGGCGCCGTCAGAGACCGCCCGTGGCGCAGTTGCGCTCGGCATCCTCAATGGCTTGATCGGCGACCAATTGGCAGATGACGCTTCGCCGTTGGCCACCGGGATGTCGATTCGCGCCGGCGGCCGGGCGGTCCCGCCGACCGCCGCCGCGTTGCGGGCCGCATTCCCCTCTGCCGGCGGCCACATCACGGTGTTCCTGCACGGCCTCATGGAATCCGAATACGCATGGGAGATCGGCGGACGACCCACCTACGGTGCACGATTGAGTGCCGACCTCTGGACGACGGAGGTTCGGATCCGGTACAACTCGGGCCGCCACATCAGCGACAACGGCCACGCCCTCGGAGAGCTCCTGGCGGCACTCGTCCTGTTGTGGCCGGTCCCGGTCACCGATATCTCGCTGATCGGGCACTCGATGGGCGGGCTCGTCATCCGTAGCGCCTGCGAGCGAGCCGTCCGAGCGGACATGTACTGGGCACGTCTCCTCCGGCACACCGTGTATCTCGGCACCCCACACCTCGGGGCGCCGGTGGCGAAGGGCGTGCATGCGGCGACCGCGGGCCTCGCCAGATCATCGATGACGGCCCCGTTCGGGAACTTGCTCCGTAGGCGCAGTGCCGGAGTTCGCGATCTGTTCCACGGCACCCTCACCGAGCAAGGGTGGCTCGACGTCGATCGCGACATGCTCCGGCAGCCTCTTCCCGATGACGCGCCTCTGCAGCAGAATGTGCGCCATCTGTTCGCGACGGCATCGGTGACCCGGCGGGCGGGTCACCCGCTCGGACGACTACTGGGCGATGGCCTGGTTCTCGCCGAGAGTGGACGCGGGCAGAGTCGACGTCGCACCATCGGCCTGCGACCGTCGGACGGTATCCACATCGGCGGTGCACATCATTTCACCCTGTTGAACCACGCTGACGTCTATACGTGGCTACGTTCCGAGCTGGGTCCACGGCGTGCCCTCGAGAGTGGTACCGACACCATCGGCCTCAATGTCCGGTGAAGGCCTCGGCCAGCCACCAGGCCCCGCCGTCGGAGGCGATCTTGGCATCGACGACCATCACCCCCGCAGGTGAATCGAGCCACCTGTCGACAGCTGTCATGTCTGCGCGGCTTCTGACCGTGACGGCGTTGGCTCCGAAACCGCGTGCCAGCGCCGCGATGTCGGTGTCCGGGAAGGTCACCGAGCCGAGGTCGACGTCGGGACCGAAGTGGTGGACCTCGGCACCGTACGCGGCATCGTCGTACACAGCGACCAGCATCGGCCGCCCGAGTCGGACCGCCGTCTCCAGCTCGGCGATCCCCATCAGGAATCCGCCGTCGCCGGTCGCGACCACTGCGAGCCGGTCCGGCTGAGCGAGCATGGCGCCGATCCCACTGGCGAGGCCGAGGCCGATGGACTGGAACGCCTGGGTGAACACGAAACCGTTCTCGTCCGGAACCTGCAGGTAGGTGCTGGGATAGCCCATGAAATTGCCGGAGTCGACCGCGACGACACGCTCGGGTGGCAGAGCGCGATCGAGCAGGTCACTGAACACGCGTGGGTCGATATGATCCGCCGTCGAGAGGTCCGCCGTCGCAACATCATTCCAGCGTCGTCCTGCGGTCAGGCGCCGCCCGACCTCCGCTGTCCGGTATCCGGTGCGTTCGTCGCCGAACGTGGCGAGCAGATCCGCAGCGGTCGCACCGCAATCCCCGTGGATGCCAAGGGTGATCGGACGATTCGCCCCGAGCGCGCTCTGGTCGTCATCGATCTGGATGACACCGGCCCCGGCGCCGATGAGCGTGCCGTGCCGCATCGTCCACATGTTGAGCGCGCAACCCCACGCGACGATGAGGTCGGCGTCGCTGATCAGCTCGGCGGTCAGCGGTGTGGAGAAGCCGCCGGAGATACCGAGGTCGAAGTCGTCGCCGCGGAACAGCCCGTTGGCGACTGCGGAGGTCGCGACGAGGGCGCCCGCCCGTGCGGCGACCTCGGCGATTTGGTCCCCGGCGTGTCGACCGCCGCGTCCCACCACGAACACGGGCCGCTCAGCGGCCGCGAGCGCTTCTTGCAGTGCGGCAACGGAATCCGCGGATGGTCGGACCGGACCGGGCGTCCGCAGCGTGGCAGCCGCCTCGGGGGCGTCGAGTCGGGCGCCCTGGACGTCGAGCGGAAGATTAAGTACGACGGTCCGCCGACCCTGCACCGCGGTGCGGTACGCCCGCTGTACGTCGGCGACCGCTGACGCGGCACCATGGACGCGTTCGGCGACCGCGCCCACACTGCGGACCAGCCCGTCCTGATCGATGTTGAAGTTAGACAACACCGCATCCGCCGCGGTGTCCGCGGCGAGTACCAGCATCGGTGTGCGGCTCTTGGCTGCCTCGGCGATGCCGGTCATCGCGTTTGTCAGTCCGCACCCCTGGTGGACGGACACGAGCCCCGGGACGTCGGCGACGCGGCTGTACCCGTCTGCCATCGACGCGGCACCTCCTTCGTGGCGCGTCGCCACGAACGGGACACCGTGCGACCGAAGAGCATTGGTCAGCACGAAGTTTCCGCTGCCGACCACACCGAAGCAGGTCCCGACGCCGAGATCCACCAGGGTCCGGGCGACGACTTGTGCCACAGTCACCATCACGGGGACCGATCAGGCCGGGACGAAGGCGAGAACACGTGCCGGCGAGCCGGTTCCACCCACGATGGGCAGTGGTGAGACGACCAGCATCGCCCCGGCACGCGGTAGGGACGTGAGATTCTGGAGCTGTGTCAGCCCGTACTTGTCGGCGCCGAGCAGGTAGTGATGAGCGGGGAAGATCGGATCCATCGCAGCGGCCTGCCCGGCGTCGATACCGACGGTCTCCACGCCGAACCCGCTGATCGACGACGAGGCCAGCCACTGGGCGGCCGCCACCGACACCCCGGGACTGTGCGGCCCTTCGGAATCGGCGTTGAGGAATCGATCCGCGTCGGCGTTGAAGCGGCTCCACCCCGTGCGGAACAGAAGCCACGCACCGTCGGGCAAAGGCCCTTGGGCGGCCACGTGCGCGTCGAGATGCTCGGGTTCGAGGAGGAAATCCGGATCGGCCGCGACCTCGTCGGTGACGTCGAGGACCACGGCAGGCCCGACGAGACGACCTGGCGGGATCTGGTCGACCGAACTACCGTCCCGTCCGGTCGCCCAGTGACTGGGCGCGTCGACGTGGGTGCCCGTGTGTTCACCGGTGTGGATGTTGTGCCAGCCCCAGAACGGTCCGTTGTCGTCGAAGTCGCTCACCGTCTCCATCGACATCGAGATCGTGTTGGCGAACGGGGCCGGCAGCTGTAGGACCGGCGTGGCCGGACTGAGTGGCGCGGTGAGGTCCACGACGGACACCGAGCCGTCGCCGAGCGAACCGAGAAGTGCGTCGATGGCTGTCATCAGAAATCCTTCGGGTCTCGTTGCCGCCTCAGCGGTCGGCGTCCACGGCGATCCGGACGAGGACCTGACCGTCGTCGTCGCGACGACTGACGGCGTGGCCCGTCTGCGTCACTCCGTCGGTCACCATCGTGACCGGGCCGCCCTCGCCGGTGAAGTTGCGCCACCACCGCTTCTTGTCGGGCATGGCCACCCCGACGATGACGTCGTCTCCGTCGCGGCGGTAGCCGACCGGGAGCTCGAAGGTCTTGCCCGACGTGCGACCTGTGTACCGGAGGACCATGATCGACCGGCCGAGCAACGAGCTGAGAACCGGCAATCGTAGGACCGGAGTGACGAGCTTGTTGACGATCGATGCTGTCTGCTGAAACCGGTTCACAGAGATCCCCTCGAGAGACGATGGCAGGTGTCGCCCAATCTAGTCTTCTCAGCGGCAGCTCGGCTCATTACCCTCGACGTGATGGTGGAGACCGTCGATGTGGTCGTCGTCGGCGCGGGTGTCATCGGCCTTGCGGTGGCCCGTGAACTCGCGTCCGCGGGCCGTGAGGTGCTCGTGCTCGAATCGGAGAATGCCGTTGGTACGCAGACGAGTTCCCGCAATTCCGAGGTGATCCATGCGGGGATCTACTATCCGACGGGCAGTCGCAAGGCCATCGCATGCGTCGCCGGGCGTGAACTCCTCTACCGGTATTGCGTGGAGCGCGCAGTACCTCATCGCCGCCTGGGCAAGGTCATCGTCGCGACGGATCGCGACCAGATCGCGCGACTCGATGCCGTCGCGGCCCACGCTGCGGCGAACGGTGTCACCGACCTGGAGAAGCTCGACGAGGCAGCTCTTCACGAACTCGAACCGCACATCGCGGGCGTCGCGGGGCTGTTGTCGCCGTCGACCGGCATCGTCGACGGTCACGCCCTGATGCGGGCTCTGCGCGCCGACGCAGAAGGGGCCGGCGCCGGTGTCGCGCTCGGTAGCCGCGTGGTCGCGGGGTCGGTCCGAACGGGTTCGCCGATGACTCTCGAGGTCGCAGGCGTGGGCGACCTCCGGTGCCGGGGACTGGTCAACTGTGGTGGGCTCGGAGCCTGGGACGTCGCCGGATCGCTGGACGGGTTTCCGCCGGGTCGGCTTCCGGCACGCTGGTTGGCGAAGGGCAACTACTACACGCTCTCGGCAGGCTCGGTGCCCTTCCGGCGACTGGTCTACCCGGTGCCGGTGGACGGGGGGCTGGGGGTCCACCTGACCCTGGACATGGGCGGCGCCGCGCGCTTCGGCCCCGATGTCGAATGGACCGACGAGCTGGACTATCGGGTCGACCCCGACCGGGCGGATCGCTTCTACACCGCGATCCGTCGGTACTGGCCGGAACTCCCCGACGACGCGTTGACGCCTGCCTACGCAGGCATCCGGCCCAAGCTCAGTGGTCCCGGCGAGCCGTCCGCAGACTTCTTCGTGCAGGGCCCTGCCGAACACGGCGTGCCCGGGCTGATCAACATGTTCGGCATCGAGTCCCCCGGTCTGACGTCGTGCCTGGCCTTGGCTCGCGATGTCCGCACGACGCTGGGAACCGACACTCTAGGCTGAGGACATGTCGGTCCTCCGGCCGGCGTCGATCAACACGGGGAGCGATATGAAACTCGGTCTACAGCTGGGATATTGGGGTGCGCAGCCGGCGAAGAACCATGCGGAACTGGTGACTGCCGCGGAATCGGCAGGCTTCGACAGCGTGTTCACCGCCGAGGCGTGGGGGTCGGATGCCTACACGCCCCTGGCCTGGTGGGGCTCGACGACCGAACGCGTACGCCTCGGCACATCGGTGCTCCAGTTGTCAGCTCGCACGCCCACGGCGTGCGCGATGGCTGCCCTGACGCTCGATCATCTCTCGGGTGGGCGGCACATCGTCGGCCTGGGCGTCTCCGGCCCGCAGGTCGTCGAAGGCTGGTACGGACAGCGATTCGCCAAGCCGCTGGCGCGGACCCGAGAGTACATCGACATCATGCGCCAGGTATGGGCGCGTGAGGCGCCGGTGACCAGCGCGGGGCCGCACTATCCGTTGCCACTGAGCGGCGGTGACACCACCGGGCTGGGCAAGCCGTTGAAACCGATCACGCATCCGCTGCGGGCCGACATCCCGGTGATGCTCGGAGCCGAGGGGCCGAAGAACATCGCGCTGGCGGCCGAGATCGCGGATGGCTGGCTGCCGCTCTTCTACACCCCCCGCCTCGCCGACACATACAACGAATGGCTGGACGAGGGCTTCGCCCGCGCCGGGGCGCGTCGCAGCCGCGCGGATTTCGAGATCTGCGCGACCGCCCAGATCGTCGTCACCGACGACCGGTCGGCGAGCTACGAGGCGATCAAGCCGTTCTTGGCCCTCTACATGGGCGGCATGGGCAGCGAGGACACGAACTTCCACGCCGAGGTCTACCGCCGGATGGGATACGCCGAGGTGGTCGACGAGGTGACCGCGCTGTTCCGTTCCGGTCGCAAAGACGAGGCGGCCCGGATCATTCCCGATGAGGTGGTGGAGGACTCCGCGATAGTCGGCGACATCGACCATGTCCGCTCCGAAGTCGCCCGATGGGAGGCTGCCGGAGTGACGACCATGCTGGTGTCACCCGGCAGCGTGGCCGAGGTCGAACAACTCGCGACCCTGATCTGACGGGGAGCGCGCGCACATCATGTCGACCCTCGTAGCGGCTCGGCGATCACACGGCCTCGTCCGCATCACGATCGCCTATGTGATCGCCGTTGCCGTCGCGGCCGTGTGGCTCCTCTGGGGCCCCACCACGTCCGCCCTGTGGCTGGACACACTGATCGCCGACCTCTTCGCGACTCTGGTGATCTTCGCGTTCAGTCGCGGCTACCGGAACTCGAGTTTCTACGACGCGTACTGGAGCGTGATACCGCCACTGATGCTCGTCTACTGGTGGTGGAGCGGGGATCTCGGCGTCGGCGACATTCGTTCGTGGATGGTGGCCATCGTGGTGATGGTGTGGGCGATCCGGCTGACCGCCAACTGGGTGAGCACATTTCCCGGACTGCACCATGAGGACTGGCGCTACGGGATGATCCGCGAGAACGCAGGCCGGTGGTCGTGGCCCGCCGATCTGTTCGCGATCCATCTCATCCCCACCATCCAGGTGTTCATCGGGATGCTCCCCGTGTACGTAGCGGTCACCCGACCGGCCGACGGACCGTTCTGGCTCGTCGTCGTGGCATTCGTGGTGGGTCTCGGTGCGATCTTCCTCGAGGCCGTGGCCGATCGGCAGTTGCGTGGCTTCACCGTCACACGACGTCCGGGCGAGGTCATGGACCGCGGTGTGTGGGGCTGGTCGCGGCATCCGAACTACTTCGGCGAGTTCTCGTTCTGGGTGGCGTTGGCATTGTTCGGTGTCGCGGCCGCACCGTCTGACGCGTGGTGGCTGTTCGCCGGGGCGATCGTCATGCTCGCGCTGTTCGAGGGTGCGAGCATCCCGATGATGGAGAAGCGCAGCCTCGAGCGCCGGCCCGGCTATCAGGCGGTCATCGACCGGGTGCCACGTTTCGTGCCTCGTCCGCCGCGGAGCGCGTCGCGTGGGTGACGGCGTGCCGCGCAGGCGAATTGTCGTCGCCGGACTCGGCGACACCGGTGTACTCACGGCCATCCGCCTGGCCCGCCGTCACGACGTCGTCGGGATCTCGGTCAAACCCGGGCTCGTGAGCGGGCAGGAAGTCGGCAGCCGTATCACCCGGCCGAACGAGTGGAGCCGGGATTACTGGATTCCGTTCGGCAAGTTCCGCGGTCTCGACGAAGTCCGTGTCGTCCATGGCACCCTCACCGGACTCGACACGTCCGCACGAGTCGTGGACGTACGGCACGCCGATGGGATCGAGACCGGGGAGCGCTATGACGCGCTTGTCATCTCGACCGGGGTCCGCAACGGATTCTGGCGCCGGCCGACGGTGCAATCGGCCGACGAGGTCGACGCCGACCTCGCGACCACGCACCAGCAGTTGTCGGCGGCGGAGTCGGTCGCGGTGGTCGGTGGTGGTGCCGCCGCGGTCAGCGCCGCCGCCAATGTCGCGGGGGTCTGGCCGGCGAAGCAGGTCGATCTGTACTTTCCAGGCGAACATGCACTCCCCCACCATCATCCACGTGTCTGGCATCGCATCCGCCGCCGACTCGACGAACTCGGGGTCGGCGTGCACCCCGGACACCGAGCGGTGGTCCCCGGGGCAAGTGCCGTCGAACAGATAGCCGCCGGCGTGGTGAACTGGTCCACCGGTCAGCGGTCCGTGCACGCCGATGCGGTCATCTGGGCGATCGGGGCGGTTCGGCCGAACACCGAATGGCTCCCGGATGACCTCCTCGACGAACGTGGGTTCGTTCGGGTCGCCGATGATCTTCGGGTCGCCGGGCACGGTGACGTCTTCGCGGTCGGAGACGTCGCGGCGACCGATCCGTTGCGCAATTCCGCACGCAACCGGGCCGACCGGCTGGTGGCGCACAACGTGGCGGCCGCCCTTGTCGGGCAGTCGTTGCGGACGTATCGACCGCGGACGCGGCGCTGGGGATCGGTTCTCGGCGTGCAGCCCGACGGACTCGAGGTCTTCGCCCCGAACGGCCGCCCCTTCCGGTTCCCGGCGTGGTCGATCGATTCGATACTCCAACCGTGGATCGTGCGGCGCGGGATCTACCGCGGAATCCGCGACTGATCCGCTGTCTGTAGCTGACGCAACGATTCCAGCCAGGTGTGCACCAGTGGCACGACGCTTGCTCCCTCCCCGCTGGCAGCAGCTACCCGCTTCATCGATCCCGCCCGGATGTCCCCGGCCGCGAACAAGCCCGGCTCACTGGTCGCGAGATTCGCCGGCGGCACGTCACCGTGCCAGCGGTCGCGTGACACGTCCCGGCCGGTCCTGACGAATCCGTCGTCATCGCGTTCGACATCGTCGGGCAACCAGTCGCAATGAGGCGACGCTCCCAGCAGCAGGAACAGACCGGCGGCCGCGCATCGCTGCTCGGATCGGGAGTTCCTGTCGCGCAGCGTGATCCATTCAAGACGTCCGGACCCGCCGCCGTCGACGACCTCGCTGGAGCCGCGCACCGTGATCCGCGGATTGAAGGCGATCTCCCCGACGAGGTATTGCGACATCGTCGAGGTGAGATCGGGACGCCGGACCACGATCGTGACCGAGCGGGCATAGCGGGCCAGGTGGATCGCGGCCTGGCCGGCCGAGTTGCCGCCACCGACGACGAACACGTCGTGGCCGTCCATCTCCCGGGCAGCGCTCATGGCCGCGCCGTAATGGACGCCGAGGCCGACGAGATCTTCGAGATCGGCGACACCGAGGCGGCGGTAAGCGACGCCGGTGCTGATCAGTACCGAACGGGCACAGACGTCGCCACCCTCGGTCCGCAGGCGGTAAGGGGCGGCGGAGTCCTCGACGACGAGACTCTCCACCGCCCACCCCGTGAAGAACCGCGCCCCGAAGCGGACGGCCTGGGTGCGGGCCCGCTGGGCGAGTCGCATACCCGAGATACCCCGAGGAAAGCCGAGGTAATTACGGATCATCGAGCTCGTGCCCGCCTGCCCGCCGATCGCCTCGGACTCGACGACGACAGTACTCAGCCCTTCCGATGCCGCGTAGACGGCGGCCGCGAGGCCGGCCGGACCCGCGCCGACCACGGCGAGGTCGACGATGGTCTCGAGTTCGATGTCGGACGGTCTGCCGTAGAGCATCTCCGCGACGTCACGTACCGAGTCCGGGGCGATGACACGGTCGGCGGCATCCCGCAGCGAATGGACGAGCGGGCCGGATGGCAGTGGTGACCCGCCGTCGAGCGCGTCGACGCGATCGGCCGACCAGAGCTCGACGGCGGTCCGCCCTGCGGAACTGTCCGGGGGATACGTCCGATACGGCATGCCCATCCGCTCCAGGAAATCCCGGATCGACATCGTGAGCGGTGTGAGCGCGGGACTGATGATGCGGAGTACCTCGACCTCGGGAGCCGCGACGGTCGCGCCCCAGTCCGACAGCAGCTCCGTGATCGCATAATGGAATTCCTCGTCTCGCGGCCCACGCGGGATCAGGAGGAACGTGTCGAACTTGCCCTTCTGCAGGGCGGGCCGCAGCGACTCGCTGTCCTGGACGAATCGACTCCAGTGGATGCCGACGACTCGACGGGCCGTCGGCACGATGCTGCGGAAGGTCGCGAGCGCCTCGAGGAGGTTCATGTCGGAGAGTTCGGATTCGGTGACGATCAACGCCACCTGATGGCCCTCGTTGCGGAGTCGGCCGAGGAGGGCGATCGCCTCGATCGCCGAACTCGCGCAGGTGATGTCGTAGTCGCGCCGATATCGCTCGAACTCGGACATGAGAGTGTCGGCGTGCTCGTCGGACACCACGACGACGGCGGGGCGCGGCCCGGTTCGGGCGGGCGGAGTGGTCATCCGTTCAGTCTGACAAACCAGAACCACATATGTCGCGATCGATCGCTCGGTGTCTACACCGTGTGGCCGGTGTCCGTCTCGATCACGACGGTCCGGGTGGCGAGAGCGGGATCACGGACGGTGAACAATCTGGTGCCCGGCTTTCGTCCGATCCGGACCTCGCTCGTCGACACGCCGAGATCGCCCAGCCGGCGGTGAGTGAGTTCGGCATCCTGAGAGCGCCATGCGACACCCCACAGCGAACAGGGTTGCGCGTCGCCGGTTGCCTGTGCGGAGCCCGTGACCACCTCCACCACGAGATCGGCTGCGCGGAAGAAGAGTTGGCGAGCGCCGTCACCGATCTCCCGGTCGAGTCGGAAGTCGAGGTCCAGGCAGGCCCCGAAGACCGCCAGCGCCCGGTCTCGCGAAGGCGCGGTGAAGACGAGATGATCGATGGCCGTGATGTCGCCGCCATTCACCTCCGGGCCGTGCATCTCCATAGCGCCGGTGTCTTCGGTGACGTGTACCGGTTCGGTGGGCGCAAGCCCTCGGCGCTGGAGAAGCCGTGCTGCCGATACGCGGTCGGCGACGCCGAAGGAGACACGATGTGAGCCGGACGGACTGTTCTCGTCGACGTCGCCGTCCTGCCCCTCCCCGACCGGCCCGTCGAACTGGTGCCACCGCACGGATCCGTTGCGCACGGGCACGGGCGTCGCCGATGCCCTACCCAGCAGACGCGCATAACCACCGGCCGTGGCCACCGTGTCGGCGGTGGCGAGGTCGATCATCGCGCCGGCCGGACAGAGCCGGCTCATCGCGGCGCTCTGCTCGTGATGTGCCATGCGCCACAGACACATTCGTACGTCCGGAGAGTGACGTCGGGTGGCACGCGATGGCGGATACGCGCAATGCTGTCACGCGCTGACATCTCAGCGACGAAAGCATCCTTCTCCGGGGTCGGGCAGGCCGGGGCAGACCGTCGGTCGACACCGGTCGGTCGGCGTCGGCGCTCAGGTGACGCGGCGGTACGTGCCTCGATGTCCCGATAGAACGCATCGAGGTCATCGTCGGAGAAGGGCACGACGTCCAGTTTAGTGCGTCGCGGCAGAGGCCCCCTACCGCGCGGCGGCGCCGGCCTGACGTCCGACCTTGTAGGCGGCTCCGGCGCCCTCGCGGCGTTTCATCGCCTGCACGGCGGCGTGGTGGCGGCGCGCGTGATAGGCGAGCGGAAAGTAGGTGAGCCGCTCGGGAAGGACCCGGTAGGACAGACGGATTGCCGCATGGATCCGTTCGAGTTCACGCTGCTCGTCGTCACTCCACGACAAACCGAGAATTTCCCGTACCCGGGTGTCCATGACGCCGACAGTGGTCAGGTAGTTGAGCTTCTGGACCGGTACCGCAGCGACTCGAGCGACCGTGTTGGCCAGGCCGAGCAGGGCCGGCGGGACCGCCCCGTCGAGGTTCGGCGCCGCCTTCATCTGCGCGATGAGGTCGAGGGCCACCGGATGTGCGATCAGGGTGTTCTCCACCATGTCGTCGTAGTAAGGGCCGAACGCCTCGATCGATTCGGGGTAGCCACGCATCGGCACCTGGACGATCTTCGCGATCCGCCGGTTGTCCCGGAAGACCTCGTCTCGTTCGGCCTCGGTGAACTCCCGGCCGAGGATCAGGGGCGCAGCACTGCACGACGTCGGGAACGCGGTGGCGATGACCCACTGATAGGCCTCGGGGTTGAGCGCGCTGATGTGGTTACCGTCCGCATTCCGCATCTGCAGCGGTTGGTGCATGCGCCGTAAGCGTTTGCCCTCTTCGATCGCCTCCGCACCGCCGTACACCCAACGTAGGACGGAATCGATGGACCGGATGGCACGCCCGAGGGGATCGGTCCGGAAGACCGAGTACTTCCCGACGATGTCGCCGATGGTCGGGTGCATTACCTGCATCACGAAGGCCGCACCGTTCACCGGGAGGAAGGTGAACCGCCCGGTCAGTTCTGCGGTGAGTGAGTCCGGCGGGACGAGCTCGATCTCGTCGTCGGGATGTGAGATCACCGCTTCGGCCGGCTCGATCGAGGACGGCTGTGTCACTGTCATTTCGGACCTCCGCGCATTCTGACAGACGAATTCTGAGGACTGCTGTTGTCAGATTAGCGTGCGCGTGGCCCGCAGTCGAGGGGTTTGCGACTTTCAGCCGAGGTGGCCGCCTGCGTCAGCGGGCCATCCACAATCTGCGGCGGATCACGCTGCGCATCCTGCCGAGCTCCGAATGCGTCAGCGAGGCAGGCGGATCCGACGCGACGATCCGGTCGACCTCACTGAAGAAATCACGATCGGTCAGGCCGAACCGCTCGGTGATCACCCGCGACGATCCACCGCCGAGTTGGTACCAATCCGTTTCGAACGCCAGCATCTGCTGTTGCTTGCTGTCCATTGCCATCACGCCCCGCGAATCGTCATCCGGACACGGTCACTCGCGGCGAACCACGCCGCCGACTGGACGCGGCCGCCCACCTGGGATGACCCCATTGTGCGCCGCGTCACGACCAGTGTCACCAGCTGAGCGGACGCTGACGTGACGGGCGGGCGAACTGACCTCGACCGCGGGGTGACGAGCGTGATGTGCCGCCCGTGACGACCGGATTCAGTGTCGAGCCGGGTCTGTGCGGCCGGCTCCGGGGTCGTAACGGGGCACCACGGCGAAGACCTCGAGGTCGCGAGGCACGCCCTTCGCCTTGAACCTGCGTCTGCGCCGGTGGTATCTCGCGGCGTCCGCGACGACGAGTGTCGCGTCGCTGACCAACAGTTCGCCCGGCCCCGCGGCATCGGCCACCCGAGCCGCGATGTTGACGTCCACGCCCAGGAAGTCGTCGCCCACCGCGCGCGGGGTCCCGGTGTGCAATCCCGCACGTAACTGAGGACGATAGCCGTCGATGGTCAGTGCGCTGACGGCGCAGATCGCCTCGTAGGCCGCCTCGATGGCTTCGGTGCCGTCGAGGAAGACCGCCATCGTCCCGTCGCCGAGTTGCTTGACCACACTGCCCGCGCGGGCGGTGACCACCGATTCGGTCACGTCGTTCACCTGGGCGAGCAATCGCAGGACCTGGTCGTCGCCTGCGTCGAGGGCCCACGTCGAGAAGCCCACCAGATCGGTGAAGAGGATCGTGGCCGATACCGGGTTGTCGTCTCGGTTGAGGCGACGCGAGACGAGCGCCTGCCACACCTGCACCGCGCCGAGTCCGAGCTCCCGAACCACACTCGGGCGGTCCGGACGGGACTCGCCGATGAGGCGGGCCACCCGGTCTGACGTGCGGGTTCCATGCAGAGCGCCGCGGGTGTCGGGGATGAGGCCGCGCGCCGCCCGGGCGGCGCGCACGGCGCCGGCGTTCGCGTCGGACCTCGCCAGAGCGTCGGCGGCGCGCCGGGTCGGGCGCGCGGGACGAACGTCTCGGTCCTCCCCCGGTCCCACCGCGTCTCCGTCCATGCCGGTCACGAGCGTCAGTCTAACCAGGTGTCACGTGGCCACGGCCCGCTCACGCCGTGACCCGGTACGCCCGTCGCTCCTTGCGGCGCCGGTCTCGACGGTTGGCTGCGATGCTGCTGGCCAGCGATGCACCGATGAACGCCACACCCACCAGGCCGGTGATCACTTCGTTGATGTGGATGTGCACGCTGAGCAGCAGGATCACCGCCAGGGCGCCGATCGCCCAGTGTGCGCCGTGCTCGAGGTAGCGGTACTGACCCAGAGTGCCCTGACGAACGAGATAGATGGTGATGGAGCGGACGAACATGGCACCGATGAAACCCAGTCCGAGGGCGATGATGATGGGATCGGGCGTGATGGCGAATGCGCCGATCACGCCGTCGAACGAGAACGACGCGTCGAGTACCTCGAGGTAGAGGAACATGAAGAAGCCCGCCTTGCCGACGGCGACTGTCACCGCTTGCGGTCGACGAGCCGAACCGGCCTCGGCCATCGTCGCCTCCGCCGATGGCAGGTGATCCCCACTGCCCGGCTGTTCGCTCTGGAACAGCGAACTCAGGCCGTCGACCAAGATGTAGGTGATCATGCCCAGCAACCCGGAGATGAGCACGGTGGCCCGGCCGTCGTCGGGCACGAGGTACTCACCGACCACGACGAGTGTGATCGCCGCGAGCACGATCGCCAGCTGATCGAGCCGGCCCAGCCGGCCCAGCGGCTTCTCCAGCCAGGACAGCCACGTGACCTCACGGTTGCTGAGTACGAAGTTCAGGAACAGCAGGAGCAGGAACATGCCGCCGAAGGCCGCGATCTGCGGATGCGCCTCCATCAGGATGGTCTCGTAGCTGGGGCTGCCATCCGGGAAATACCCCGCGTCGCCGGCCGGCGGGTTCATCGCCAGTCGCAGCGCCTCGACGGGAGCGAGGCCGCCGGTGATCCACACGATCGCCAGCGGGAACAGCAGCCGCATCCCGAAGACGGCGATGATCACTCCGACGGTCAGGAACATCCGCTGCCAGAACAAGCTCATCCGCTCGAGCACGGTCGCGTTGATGACGGCGTTGTCGAACGACAGCGAGACCTCGAGGATGCCGAGAATCGCGCACAGGGCAAGGCCGGTCCACCCCTGGTACAGGAATGCCACCAGCAGTGCGGCGATGGTGACGACCGCGGACAGCCCGAAGACGCGCAGGATCACCGAAGGCGCTCGGCTTCACGTGCGAGTGACAGCAGGTCGTCACCGAGTGAGTTCAGGGTGGCCACATCGGCCCTCTCCGAGACCGCGGTGACCAGGTCCTCGGCGGCGCACCGGAGCGCGAACAGCCGGTCGCCGAAGGCGTCCGCCTCGGCGGCCGTCAGGATCACCGCGTCGACGGGAATAGAAGTGCCCTGCGTGAGCGCTCTTTGTTCATAGGCTCGTTGTCGGCAGGACTGCTTGCAGTACTTCCGGCGTCGGCCGTGATCCGAGTCGATCATGCTGCGGCCACACCATGCGCACGAGTACGGGCGTCGGCGGGGGTCGTCCACGCTATGACCGTACCCGGGGACCCGGGGCAACGCCGCCCGTGGCTCGCCCGTCGAGTCCAGGTGGACGCGTAGAATGAATATGTTCAGTGCCGAGGTGCCGCCGCGCTCCCGGTGCCCGTGACCGATGGGCCCGCCTGTCCGTGCCGGCGCCCGACGAAATGTTTGAGAGGAATTGTCCATGGCAGATCGAGTACTTCGGGGTAGCCGCCTCGGTGCGGTGAGCTACGAGACCGATCGCGATCACGACCTCGCACCACGACGTATCGTCCAGTACCGCACCGACAACGGCGAGATCTTCGACGTGCCGTTCGCCGACGACGCCGAGGTGCCGTCGAAGTGGCCGTGCAAGAACGGCATGGAGGGCACCATCCTCGAGGGCGCCGAGCCCGAGGAGAAGAAGACCAAGCCGCCGCGTACACACTGGGACATGCTCCTCGAACGCCGCTCCGAGGAGGAGCTCGAGGTACTGCTCAACGAGCGGCTCGACCTGCTCAAGCAGAGGCGCAAGGGCGTCACGAACTGATTTCCGTCGCACACGGCCGGATGAGACCTCGTCTCGTCCGGCCGTTCGTCGTCTGAGCCGAGGTGGGCGACCGCCCGACGTCAGTTCTTGCGCAGGCCCAACCGTTCCATCCTGCTGGTCAGCCCCCAGCGAGCGACCATCAGGAAGGCCTCGGTCATCACACCGCCGCTCATCTTGGATTCGCCGATCTCACGTTCGGTGAACGTGATCGGGACCTCGCGGACGTCGAAGCCGGCCCGGACCGCTCGCCAGGCCAGGTCGATCTGAAAGCAGTACCCTGCCGATTCGACGGACCCGAGATCGATCTTCTCGAGCACTGTTCGTCGGTAGGCCCGGAACCCGGCGGTGATGTCGTGCACGCGCGCACCCAGGGCGAGACGCGCATACGTGTTGGCCCCACGAGACAACATCTCCCGGCGTCGCGGCCAGTTCACCAGCTTCCCGCCGGGCACGTAGCGCGAGCCGATCACCAGGTCGGCACCGGCGTTGACCGCCTCGAGCAATCTGCCGAGCTGCTCGGGTGCATGGCTGCCGTCGGCATCCATCTCGATGATGACGGCGTACTCGCGGGCGAGCCCCCAGGCGAAGCCGGCCAGATACGCCTTGCCCAGCCCGTCTTTCTCCGTTCGATGCAGGACGTGGACGCGCCGGCCGGGATCCTGGGCGGCAATGCTCTCCGCGACGTCGCCGGTCCCGTCCGGACTCGAGTCGTCGACCACGAGGACGTGGGTGCCCGGCAGTGCCGCATGCAGGCGGGTGACGATCGCGGGAAGGTTCTCGCGCTCGTTGAACGTCGGGATGACGACCAGCGCGCGCTCACCCTGTGCCCCCACGACGGCCTGCATGTCGTCGTGCGAGCGACTGCTCGCCGACTGTTCGTTCCCCGGTTGCTCATTCCCGGGTGTCGGACTACCCAATGCCACCGAGCTCCTTCGCTTGATCTTCGGGCCCCGCATGATCCTTCGTCACTCCCTGGCCGACGGGCTCTGTCAGGTCCGCGGGAGCGCGGTCTGTGACTCGGCGTTGTGGCCTGCGTTGCCTGAGTGAGAACCTAGTATGCCGTCCCACCGCGAACAAAAGCCCCACCGCCGCGATGATGATCGCCACGGTCTGCGGCCAGCTCCCCAAGCGCGTCGCCGGCGTCATATCGCTACGCAATGGCAACCGGCTCGACAGCACGGCCGGTGTGAATATGCCGCTCTGGGCGGTGATCATCCCATCTGGGTCGATGATGGCGCTCGCACCACTGGTGGCGGCGACCACAACGGCGCGGCCGTGTTCGACTGCACGCACTTGGGACATCGCCAGTTGTTGATAGGTCATCTCGGTGCGGCCGAACGTCGCGTTGTTGGTGGGCACGTAGAGAATCTGTGCGCCGTCGTCGACGGCGGCGCGGGCCGACCGGTCGAAGGCGACCTCCCAACATGTGGAGACGCCGACCTCGACGGTGCCCGAGCGACCCGGCACCGTCAGCGTCGACGATCCCGAGCCCGGCCGGAAGTTGCCGGCCATGTCGGCATACGACGAGAACTTCCTGAAGAAGCTTCGCCACGGCAGATACTCGCCGAACGGCTGGATGATGTGCTTGTCGTACCGATCCACGGGCCCGCGCTCCTGGTCCCAGACCAGCACGGTGTTGGTGGGGCGGCCGTCGGCATTCATCACAAGGGTGCCCACCAGGATCGGCGCACCGATCGACACCGAGGCCTCGGTGATCTCCTGGGCAGCGTCCGCATTGGTCAGCGGCGAGATGTCCGACGCGTTTTCGGGCCACGCCACGAAGTCGGGTTGTTCGGCATTGCCGCTGCGAACGGCATCGGCGAGCCGCTCGGTCTGCCGGACATGGTTGTCGAGAACCGCGCGGCGCTGTGCGTTGAATTCCAGTCCGAGCCGGGGCACATTACCTTGCACAGCCGAGACCTGCGCCGAGGACGACGCGACGTTGCGGTCGACGGTGCCGGGCGTCAGCGCGATCGCGGAGATCGGACCGAGCAGGGCGAGGACCACGGCCAACGCGGCCCCGCGGACGACCGATCGTCCGTGGTACTCGCCGGCGCGGACAGCCCGGAAGACGATCTGACACAGCCACGCTATCGAGGCGCCCAGGAGCGCGACCGCGGCCGATAGCCCGGGCGCGCCCAACAGCGATGCCATCGGGAGCAACGGCCCGTCGACCTGACTGAACGCTGCTCTCCCCCACGGGAATCCGCCGAACGGAAAGGCCGACCGCAGAGCCTCGACCAGCACCCACGACACGGTGAACCAGACCGGTGGAACCGGCAGCCGCATGGTGAGCACCGCGATCAGTCCGAAGAGTGCGAGATACACCGCCAGAATCACAGCGAGCGCCAGCCATGGCAGAGGTCCCACATAGACGCCGATCCACGGCAGCAGTGGCACGAAGAACGCGAGACCGAAAACGAAACCGAGCCACGCGCCGGTGCGGGCTCGGGGGCGACCCGCGCCCAGCAGTGCCGCCATCAGACCCAGGCCGACGACCGCGAGGAACCACAGGTTGCGGGGCGGAAAAGCTGCCCACATCGCGAGGCCCGCCACCGCCGCGACGATCGTCTGCACCAGCAGCACGGTCCACGCGGACCGGGACGAGATCACGTGGTGCCGCCGTCGAGCACCCCGCCGTCGAACAGGACGGTGTCGCGGTGCACGGTCCGGACGCACCGGGGAAGTCGTGCGCCCGGGGTGATGTCCGGCAGGGCAGGCACCCGCGACCGCGGGTCGGTGGACCAGCGCTGAACCCCGGCGTGGGATCCGGCCACCACGAGGTCGTCGATGTCCCAGACCGCGTAATTCGCCGGGGCGCCGGGCACGAGGGTTCCGGTGAGGCCGTCGTTGACGCCCGCGGCTCGCCAGCCACCGCGGGTCGCGGCCGCGAACGCACCCCGGGCCGAGATCGCGTTCCGGGGTTGATGGTGGTGTACGGCTGCACGGATCGACGACCACGGATCGATCGGGGTCACCGGCGCATCGGACGAGAAGGCCAGGATCACCCCTTCGCGAGCGTGTCCGGCGAAGTTGTTCAGCCCGGCGGTTCGGGTCACTCCGAGTCTCTGCTCGTAGAGGTCCCCCGGTCCGCCCCATTCCGCGTCGAACAGCGGCTGCATGCTCGCGATCACACCGCAGCGTGCCAGGGTCGCGGCCTGCTCGGCCGACACCATCTCGGCGTGCTCGAGTCGGTGGGCGCAGCGTGCGAGCGCCGGCGTGCCCAGTTCGGCGGCGAGCTCCTCGAACGCGGCCACCACCGAAGCGGTCGCGGCGTCGCCGATCACATGGAATCCGGCCTGGGTGCCGATCTCGGTGCATGCCCGGATGTGGTCGCGGATGGTCTCGTAGTCGAGGTAGCTGATCCCCGTGTGCCCGGCATGGTCGCTGTACGGCTCGGTCAGCCAGGCGGTGTGCGAGCCGATCGCCCCGTCGATGAAGAGATCACCGGCGAGGGCGTCCGCGCGGCTGATCGCCAGGAGTTCACGGGCATGTTCGGCGCTCTGCACGGCTTGGCCCCAGTAGCGACGCACTTCGACCGGATGGTCGAGTTCGGCCAGCGCGAGGAAGTCGTCGAGACCGCTGATGTCGGGGCCGCCGTTCTCGTGGACTGCGACGACTCCATGTGCGGCGGCCGTGTCGAGGGCGCGGCGTTGTGCACGGCTGCGTTGGGCCGCGGTGACGAGTTGGCGGGCCGCGCCGCGGACGAGGTGGTGGGCTTCGGCGACCAGCGGCTCGTCGGGGTGATGACCGACGGCGGCTTCGAGGTCGGGAACCAGGCGCCGCAGCGCAGTGGACGCGACGGCGGAATGTTCGTCGATCCGGGCCAGGTAGACGGGCAGGTTGCCGACCACCGCATCGATCTCCGCGGTCGTCGGGAAGCGACGGTCATCGGGATCGGCTCCCTGCCAGGCGGAGTCGTCCCAGCCGAGACCCCAGATCAGCTCGCCGTCGTCGGTGCCCGACGCGAAGGACGCCACTCGGCGCAGGCAGTCCGATCGGCTGGTCGCGTCGTTCAGGGTGAGACCTGACAGGGCCAGGCCCGTGGACGTGAGATGCACGTGTGAGTCGACGAATCCCGGTCCGACGAAGCGGCCCCGAAGATCGGTGACCTGCGCGTCGGGGTGCAGCGCCCGGCCGACGTCGTCGCTGCCGACCCAGACGACGGTGCCGTCGGTCACGGCCATGGCAGTGGCATCCGGAGCGGCCGGTGAATAGACGACACCGCCGAGCAACAGTTCCGTGGTCACGATGGTCCAGTGTGCCCTGACGGGCGGTCGCCGGGACTATCGGCCCCGAGGCAACCCGCGATCCGCGGGTCCCTGCGTCGGATCGACAACGGTACCGTCGGCATCGACGACCGTTCCGTCGATCACGGTCCCGCGACCGACGTACATGCCACTCGCATAGATCCCGGCGCGGTCCATGGTCGCGGCGAACCGGCGCGCACCGGCAGCTGCGACCACCGGACGCATCACCCGCCGTATCGGCGGCGCCAACAGGACCAGACCGACGACGGTGGACACGATCCCGGGAACGACCAGCAGAAGGCTCGCCGCCGCGAGAAGCGCGGTGTCGGTGAGCGGACCGCGCGGGTCGACTTCGTTGCGGGAGGCACGGCGGAGTTCGGCGAAGACCTTCCGACCCTGTTGCTGGAGCAACACGAATCCGCCCACGACCGCGGCGAGGGTGATCAACACCGCCCAGGCGAAACCGAGGAAGTGCGCCATCGCGACGAACGCACCGATCTCGACCGCAAAATACGCGATCACGTAGAGCATCCGCATCAGGATCTCCGCCTTTCCGAGCCCCTCGTCCACCGGCCGAGATGGTCGGTGTCGCCCTGGTCTCTGCTCGTCCAACGATCGAGGGTGCCGGATTTCTCCCGAATCCGCCGGATTTCTTCCCGAGCGCCGGGTCGCGGTGATCACATCACTCGGCGCGGCCCTCGATGTCCCCTTCGGCCTGCAGATAGACCTGTCGCAGTTGATCGAGCATGTCGGCGGGCGGCTCCTCCCAGAGATCCCGATCGACGGCCTCCAGGAGACGCTCGGCGATACCGTGCAGCGCCCACGGATTCGACTGTTGCATGAAACGCTGATTGTCCTCGTCGAGGACGTAAGCCTCGGTGAGTTTCTCGTACATCCAGTCGGCGACCACGTTTGTCGTCGCGTCGTAGCCGAACAGATAGTCGACCGTGGCCGCCATCTCGAATGCGCCCTTGTAGCCGTGTCGCTGCATCGCCGAGATCCAGCGCGGATTGACCACCCGCGCGCGGAACACGCGGCTGGTCTCCTCCGACAGGGTGCGTGTCCGCACCGAGTCCGGTCGGGTGCTGTCGCCGATGTACGCGTCCGGCGAGGTGCCGGTCAGCGCACGTACGGTCGCCACCATCCCGCCGTGGTACTGGAAGTAGTCGTCGGAGTCGGCGATGTCGTGCTCGCGGGTGTCGGTGTTCTTCGCCGCGACGGCGATGCGTCGATAGGCCGAGCGCATGTCGTCGACGGCCGGTATGCCGCCGAGGTCCCGGCCGTACGCGTAACCGCCCCACTCGGTGTAGACCTGTGCCAGATCGGCGTCGCTACGCCATTCTCGCGAGTCGATCAGTTGCAACAGCCCTGCGCCGTACGTGCCTGGCTTGGACCCGAAGATCCGGGTCGATGCGCGGCGCCGGTCACCGTGATCGGCCAGCGCGGAGCGGACGTGGGCGGCGACGTAGTTCTCATCGTCGGCTTCGTCTGCCGCCGCGGCCAGCGCGACCGCGTCGTCGAGCATCGTGACCACATGCGGGAACGCGTCACGAAAGAACCCGGATATGCGCACGGTGACGTCGATCCGCGGGCGGCCGAGTTCGGCGAGGCCGATCAGCTCCAGGTCGACGACCCGTCGGGATGCCTCATCCCAGATTGGCATCACACCGAGGAGCGCGAGGACCTCGGCGATGTCGTCGCCGGAGGTGCGCATCGCACTGGTCCCCCACACCGACAACCCGACCGACGCGGGATGGTGACCGTGCTCGGCGACGTACCGCTCGATCAGCGAATCGGCCAGGGCACGACCGGTTTCCCACGCCAGCCGCGACGGGACGGCCTTGGGATCCACCGAATAGAAGTTGCGTCCGGTCGGCAGCACGTTGATGAGGCCGCGCAACGGTGACCCACTCGGCCCCGCCTCGATGAATCCGCCGTCGAGAGCGTGCAGGATCTGGTCGATCTCGCGGCCGGTCTGCCGCAGGCGGGGAACCACCTCGCGCGCGGCGAATCCGAGCACGTCGGCCACGGCGGACGGGTGGCCTTGCGCCGCGTTCTCGACCGCCGCCGCCGTCCAGCCCTCCTTGGCACACGCGGCGACGAGTTCTCTTGCCGTGGTCTCGACGTCGTCGACCGAGGTACGCGCCGCGCTGCCGTCCTCGGTCAGCCCGAGTGCCTCGCGCAGACCCGGCAGCGCCTGCGTGCCGCCCCACAGCTGGCGGGCACGCAGCATCGCCAGGACCAGGTCCACCTCGTTCTCGTCCGCGGGCGCCTGTCCGAGGACGTGGAGTCCGTCGCGGATCTGGACGTCCTTGATCTCGCAGAGCCAGCCGTCGACGTGCAGCAGCATGTCGTCGAAGACGTCCTCGTCGGGACGTTCGGACAAGCCGAGGTCATGATCCATCTTGGCTGCGGTCAACAACGTCCAGATCTGCTGACGGATGGCGGGCAGCTTGGCGGGGTCGAGCGCCGAGATGTTGGCGTGCTCGTCGAGGAGCTGCTCGAGCCGGGCGATGTCGCCGTACGATTCGGCTCGGGCCATCGGCGGGATGAGGTGGTCGACGAGCACCGCGTGGGCGCGCCGTTTGGCCTGGGTGCCCTCTCCCGGGTCGTTGACCAGGAACGGATAGATCAACGGGACGTCACCGAGAGCGGCGTCGGTCCCACATGCGGCCGACATCCCGAGGGTCTTCCCGGGCAGCCATTCGAGGTTGCCGTGCTTGCCGACGTGCACGATCGCGTCGGCGCCAAAACCGGGTATGTCCGCGTCTCCGTCGCCGCGGCCGGTGAGCCATCGATAAGAGGCGAGATAGTGATGTGACGGCGGCAGATCGGGGTCGTGATAGATCGCCACCGGGTTCTCACCGAACCCACGGGGCGGCTGCACCATGAGCGTGATGTTGCCGAAGCGCATGGCGGACACCACGATCTCGCCGTCGGGACGCGTCGATCGGTCGACGAACAGATCGCCCGGCGCGGGACCCCAGTGTTCCTCGACGGAGTGCCGCAGTTCCTCCGGCAGCGTCGCGAACCATCGGCGGTAGTCGTCGGCGGCGACGCGGATCGGACTGGCCGCCAGCGTTTCCTCGCTCAGCCAGTCCGGATCCTGCCCGCCCGCTTCGACGATCGCATGGATGAGCGCATCGGAATCATCGCCGGCCAGACCGGGTATCGCGTCCGGGCCGGAGTCCGGCCCGATGTCGTACCCGGCCGCCCGCAACGCCACGAGGAGGTGCAGCAGGCTGCGCGGGGTGTCGAGTCCGACGGCGTTGCCGATCCGGGCGTGTTTCGTCGGGTACGCCGAGAGCATCAGCGCGACACGGCGATCCGACGCAGGCGTACGTCGCAGGCGGGCGTGCGCCACCGCGATCCCGGCCACCCGTGCGCAACGTTCCGGGTCCGGCTGGTACCAGGGCAGACCGTTCTCGTCGAACTCCTTGAACGAGAACGGCACGGTGATGATGCGGCCGTCGAACTCCGGTACGGCCACCTGGGTTGCCACGTCCAGGGGCGAGAGTCCGTCGTCGGTGGCCGCCCAGTCGGCGCGGGAGCCGGTGAGGCACAGGCCCTGCAGGATCGGGATGTCGAGTGCGGCGAGCCGCTCGATGTTCCATGCGTCGTCGTCGCCACCGGCCGATGCCGCCGCCGGGGTGGCACCCCCGGCGGCGAGGACGGTCACCACGAGCGCGTCGGCGGTACCCAGGAGGTCGATCAGATCGTCGGGAGCGGTCCGCAGTGACGCGCAGTAGATCGGCAGCGCACGGCCCCCGCGGTCCTCGATGGCGGCGCACAGCGCCTCGACGTAGCGGGTGTTCCCGGCGAGGTGTTGGGCCCGGTAGTACAGCACGGCGATGGTGGGAGCCGAGGTGGCGGCACGGGCGGATCGCTCGAGGACGCCCCAGGCAGGGGTCTGTCGCGGCGGATCGAAGCCGAGACCGGTCAGCAGGACCGTGTCGGAGAGGAAGTTGTGGAGGTTGACGAGATTCTCGACGCCACCGGCCGCGAGATAATTGTGCGCCTCGGCGACCACGCCGGCCGGCACACTCGAGTGCGCCATGAGGTCCGGGTCGGGCTGCTGTTCGCCGGAACAGACCACCAGCGGTTTGCCGGTCGCCTCGACCGCGGCGAGACCGTCCTCCCATGCCCGCGTCCCACCCAGGATGCGCACCACGATGAGGTCGGCGCCCACCGCCAGCGAGGGGATGTCGTCGACGAGGATGCGTGCGGGATTGGCCCCGGAGAAGTCCGAGCCGCAGGCCGCTGCCGTGATGAGGTCGGTATCGGAGGTCGAGAGCAGCAGGATCATGGTTCTCCTCGCCGGGATGGCGCGCCCGGTGTGTGGTCGGCGGTGACGTCTGTCGGTTACCGGAGCGCAGGTCTGGCTCGGGTGTTGCCGGTCGTCGACCTCGAACACCCTCACAGTGGCGCGACCGCGTCGGATTTGCACCGGCTTCTGCCGCTCCTCGGTGCGTTCAGCCTAGTCAGCGCGGGGTTCGCACCTCGGCGCCGGGGGCCTACCCTGAGGGCGTGACCGAGCCAGCCCGCCGTGATGCCGCCGACCGCTGCCCCGGCGTCTTCAGTACCCATGCTGCGGCAGATGGCGCGGTGGCCCGCGTGCGCCTGCCCGGCGGGCGGATACGGCCCGACCAGCTCGAACTGCTCGCGCAGGCGGCCGCCGCGCACGGCGACGGATACCTCGAACTGACTGCGCGTGGCAACGTGCAGCTGCGTGGTCTCACCGACGTCGATGCGGTGGCCGACGCGGTCGTCGCCGCAGGCCTGGCCCCGAGCTCGGCGCATGACAAGGTTCGCAACATCGAGGTCAGTCCACTGACCGGCCGGATCGGTGGTGTGGCCGACGTGCGTCCGCTCGCCGACCTGCTGGACGAGCGGCTCCAGACCGCCGACGCCTCGTCGATCTCCGGACGGTTCCTCTTCGGCCTCGACGACGGCCGCGGTGACATCGCGCGCCGGCAACCCGACGTCTGCGCCGTGGTCCGCTCGGTCGACGCGTCCGCCGAGGTCGTCGCCGACGTGCTGGTGGGTGGCGTACCTGTCGGTTCGGCCCGCGGCGACGACGCGGTCGTCACTGAACTCCTCGCCGTCGCCGAGGACCTCGGCGACATATCCGTGGGGGCGTGGCGGGTCGCCGATCTCACGGACGCCGAACGAATGGACCTCACCACCCGGGCACGCACTCGGCTGGCAACGGTCGTCGGTGGTCCGGACCCGATGCCGCCCGAACCGATCGTCGGCTGGTTCGGCCAGGACGACGGCGCGGTACTCCTCGGCGCCGTCGTCGAACTCGGACGACTCCCCGCCCGGCTCGCCGAGTTCGTGGCCGCGGTGGCGGTGCCGATCGTCGTGACCCCCGACCGCGAGATCCTGATCTGCGATCTGGACGAGGGGGTCGCCGAGACCGTGGTGCGGGTCCTGGCGCCGATGGGACTGATCTTCGACGCGGCCTCACCGTGGGCGGCCGTGAGCTGCTGTGTCGGTGCCCCGGGATGCGCCAAGTCGTCGGCGCCGGTCCGCGACGACCTGCTGGCGCGCGTGCGGGGCGGCGAGCCGGTGGCGGAGCGCGAACACTGGGTGGGGTGCGGCCGGCGGTGCGGCTCCCCCAGCGGCCCGCATCGCAGCGTCGAGGCCACTCCCGACGGTGGGTATCAGACGCACCGTCGATAGGCTGACCGCACCATGAGCGACTACCTGCGTGACGGGCCCGCGATCTATCGCCAGTCCTTTGCCACGATCCGTGCCGAGTCCGATCTGTCCGCCTTCGCCGCCGACGTGGCGCAGGTCGTGGTGCGCATGATCCACGCGTGCGGACAGACCGACCTGACCGACGACGTGGTGGCCACCGAAGGTGTGGTGCGGGCCGCGCGCGCGGCGCTCCGGGCCGGCGCGCCCATCCTGTGCGATGCGTCGATGGTCGCCGCGGGTGTCACGCGAAAGCGTCTGCCCGCCGACAACGACGTTCGCTGTCACCTGTCCGAACCGTCGCTACCTGCGCTCGCCGAACGTCTGGGCACCACCAGAACGGCTGCCGCGCTCGAGTTCTGGCGCCCGCACCTCGACGGTGCCGTGGTGGCGATCGGCAATGCCCCGACCGCTCTGTTCGCACTTCTCGACATGATCGACGACGGCGCACCGCGCCCGGCAGCGATCGTCGGCGCGCCGGTCGGTTTTGTCGGAGCTGCGGAATCCTGTGCGGCCCTCGCGCTCCGTGACGACCTCGAGTTCATCACGGTGACCGGGCGACGCGGTGGATCGGCGATCACCGCGGCCGCCATCAATGCGTTGGCGAGTCCGGAGGAGTGACGTCGGTGAGTGGGAAACTCTGGGGAATCGGCCTCGGACCCGGGGACAGCGAGCTGGTCACGGTGAAGTCGGCCCGGCTCATCGGGTCGGCCGATGTCGTCGCGTATCACTGTGCGCGACACGGCAACAGCATTGCGCGGTCGGTGGCGGCGCCCTACCTGCGCGACGGTCAGATCGAAGAACGCCTGATGTATCCGGTCACGACCGAGACGACCGACCACCCGGGCGGCTATGCGGGGGCGCTGCAGGACTTCTATGCCGAGAGTGCCGCCCGGCTCGCCGAGCACCTGCGGGCCGGACGCCACGTGGCGCTGCTGGCCGAGGGTGATCCGCTCTTCTTCAGTTCGTACATGCACATGCACAAGCGCCTCGTCGGCGAGTTCGACGCCGAGATCGTCCCCGGGGTGACGTCGGTGAGCGCGTCGTCGGCCGCGCTGGGGATCCCGCTGGTCGAGGCCGACGAGACGTTGACCGTGGTGCCCGGCACCCTCCCCACGGCGGAGTTGGTGGCGCGGTTCCGTGCGGCCGATGCCATCGCCGTCCTCAAGCTCGGACGGACCTTTGTCCGGGTGCGTGACGCGCTGGTGTCGGCTGGTCGGGCCGACGAAGCCTGGTACGTGGAGCGGGCGTCCACCACCGCACAGCGCGTGGTGCCACTGCTCGATGTGAATCCCGATGAGGTGCCGTACTTTTCGATGGTCGTGGTGCCCGGGCCGCGTAACAACCCGAATCGTCCCCCGGACGACTCGTCGGCGCGCGGCGAGGTGGTGGTGGTGGGGCTGGGCCCCGGCGCCGACGACCAGACGACCCCGCAGGTGCAGGTGGAACTCGCTCGCGCCACCGATCTGGTCGGCTACACCACGTACCTGTCACGGGTCACCGCTCGCCCCGGACAACGAGTCCACGCCAGCGACAACCGCGTGGAGGCCGAGCGGGCGGAATTCGCCCTCGATCTCGCCGCTCGGGGCGCGCGTGTCGCCGTGGTGTCCTCGGGTGACCCGGGCGTCTTCGCGATGGCTGCCGCCGTCGCCGAGGTCGCCGCGGAACCACGCTGGCACGACGTCGCGGTACGGGTGGCACCCGGGGTGACCGCCGCGAGCGCGGTGGCCGCGGCCGTCGGTGCGCCGCTCGGACACGACTTCGCGATCATCTCGCTGTCCGACCGGCTCAAGCCGTGGGACGTGATCGCCGACCGGATTCGGCACGCGGTGGCTGCCGATCTCGTCGTGGCGATCTACAACCCCGGATCGGCCAGTCGGACCTGGCAGGTCGGCAAACTCAAAGAGATCTTGCTGGAGACGGCCTCATCCGACCGGACACTGGTCGTCGGTCGCGACGTGGGTGGTCCGACCGAGAGCCTGCGGACGATCTCGGTCGGTGAACTCGATCCCGAGACCATCGACATGCGCACCCTGATCATCATCGGCTCGTCCGCGACCACCGCGGTGCGGCGCACCGGCGGGGACCTCGTCTACACACCCCGTCATCACCCTGGCTGAGTCAGCGACTCGCCACCTCGAGGATCCAGTCCATCGCGGCGGCCACCGAATCGACCGCCATGCCCGACGGTGGTTCGGCCGGCCGATCCACCATCACCACGCCCACACCGAGTTCGGCCGCCGCGACCAATTTGGCCCTGGTGAGTTCTCCCCCGCTGTTCTTTGTGACCAGCACATCGATCTCGTTCGTACGCATCAGTTCTCGTTCACTCGAGAGATCGTAGGGTCCGCGCGAACGCAGGATCCGGTGGCGTGGCGGCAGGTCGGTGGTCGGTGGGTCGACCACCCGGATCAGGAAGGTGGCGTCGCCGATGCCGGCGAACACACCGACGTCCTGCCTACCGGTGGTCAGAAGCACTCGCAGATCCCCCGGCCGCCGGCTCGCACGTGCCGCGATCTCATCGCCCGCGGCACGCATGTCCGGCACCGTCTCCCAACGGTCGCCGGGACCAGGAGTCCACGCCGGACGGCGAACCCGCAAGAGCGGCAGGCCCATTCGATCGGCGACGGTCGCCGCATGTGCGGTCATGGTGGTGGCGAAGGGATGCGTGGCGTCCACGACGACGTCGACGTGGTGCGCACGAATCCACTCGGCGAGGCCGTCGACTCCGCCGAAGCCGCCGATCCGGACCTCGCCGACCGGCAACCTGGGGTCACGGACCCGGCCGGCGAGCGAGCTGATCACCGGGATGCCGGCGGCGATGAGCGACTCCGCGAGTGCGCGCGCCTCTCCGGTGCCGCCGAGCAACAGAACAGGTCCGTCACCCATCGCGACGGAGTTTTGTCATGCGGGCCTCGGAGTAGAGGTAGCTGTCGCTGACCGCCGGATGGGCGGCCGGATCGAGAACGCGGCCCACGAAGATCACCGCGGTGCGCCGGATCGCCGCGTCCGCCAGGTTCGCGGGCAGATCGGCGAGCCGGCAGCGCACGATCTGCTGGTCGGGCCGACTTGCGAATGCGACTGTGGCGGTCGGACAATCCGCTCCGTAATACGGGATGAGGATGTCGGTGAGCGCGGCAGCCCGGTGCGCGGCCAGGTGCAACGCCAAGGTGACGCCGGTCGAGGCGAGTCGTTCGAGCTCCTCACCCGGCGGCATGTCCGTGGACAGTGTCGACACCCGGGTGATCAGCAGACTCTGTCCGACGCCGGGTGCGGTCAACTCGCAGTCGAGGGCGGCGGCCGCGGCGGCGAAGGCGGGTACGCCGGGCACCACCTCGATCGGGATCCCGCGGGCCGCGAGTTCTCTGCGCTGTTCGGTCATCGCCGAATACAAGGACGGGTCGCCTGAATGGAGTCGGACCACATCGTGTCCGGCGGCATCCGCTTGCACGATGTGGGCGACGATCTCCGCGAGCGGCATCCGGGCGGTGTCGATCAGGACGGCATCGGCCGGACACCGCTCCAGCAGTTCGGCTGGCACCAGTGATCCCGCGTACAGACAGGTCTGGGCGCGTCCGAGAATCTCGGCACCTCGCAGGGTGATCAGATCCGGGGCGCCGGGGCCGGCGCCGATGACATACACGGTCATGTCTTGTCCACCACCCATTGGACGATCGGCAACGACGGCCGCCACGTGGTCATCGTCCCCAGCGGCGCGGCCGTCTCGACTGCGAACCGACGTAGCGAACCGCTTTGGCGGCCATACCATTCCATGAGCAGCTGCTGGTTCTCCAGGGTGACCGCGTTGGCGACGAGCCGACCGCTCTCCCCAGTGCCGCCCACGTCGCTTCCAGAACACGTGCGCTGAGCCCGCCACCGATGAAGGCGACGTCGGGTTCGGGTGCGCTCGCGAAGGCCTCCGGTGCGGCAGCACCCACGGTCAACCGGCCGGCGACGCCGTGGCGGGTGGCGTTGGCGAGTAGTTGTGCCCGTCGGGTGTCATCACTCTCGAACGCGACGACACGCCCGGTGGGTTCGGCCCGCAGCCATTCGATCGCGATACTTCCGGACCCGGAGCCGATGTCCCACAGGAGTTGTCGGTGACTCGGCGCGAGCGCAGAGATGGTGAGAGCGCGGATCGGCTGCTTGGTGATCTGGCCGTCATTGGCGTACTCGTCGTCGGGATGTCCGGGGGTGCGACTCCGGCGCGGCCCGACACAGGACACGGCGACGATGTTCAGTGGATCACCGGGCGGCTCGGCCCAGGTTCGGGCGATACCTCGGACCACTCGTTCGGCGGGACCGCCGAGCTGTTCGAGGACGGTGATCGCAGACCAACCGAAACCGTTGTCGGTCAACAGGTGTGCCAGCTGCGCCGGGGTTGTCTCGTCGCGACTGAGGATCAGCAGGTTCCGCCCGTCGGAGAGCCCGTCGGCGACGGACTCGAGGTCTCTGGCCACCGACGTCAGGATTTCGACGTCGGTGAGGTCCCATCCCAATCGCGCACAGGCGAGCGCAGCGCTCGACACGGTCGGGATCACGTCGACGCGGGCCGCACCGACGGCGCGCACGATCGTGGTGCCGATGCCGTGGAACATCGGGTCACCGCTCGCCAGGATGTGAACGGTGCCGTCGCGGTCGTTCTCCGGCCCGGTGTGGAGGAGCTCGGCCAGGTGTGTGCTCATCGGCGATCTCCATGGCCGCGACTGTGCCTCGAGCGGCGGCAGCAACTGGAGTTGCCTCGAAGAGCCGTAGATGACGGCGGCCTCGGACAATTCGGCGCGGGCCCGCATGCCGAGGCCATCCCACCCGTCGGCGCCGATCCCGACCACCACGAACCGCCCGGTCATCGTGGCAACCGCCGCCAGATCGCGCGAGGGATCAGGCGCATACCGAAGAACACGGGCCGCAGCGCCCATGGGATCCACACCTCTCCCCGTCCCCGCCGATACGCGACGGCGACGGCGGCGGCGACCTGTTCGGCATCGACCGACAGCGGTGCCGGTTTGACTCCCGAATCCATGAGGTCCCGCGTCATCGCGCCGACGACGAAGCCCGGCCGCGCCAGCAGCAGGCGGACGCCACTGCCGTGGAGTGCATCTGCCAGCCCGCTGGCGAATCCGTCGAGACCGGCCTTGGTCGACCCGTAGACGTAGTTGGCCCGTCGGACTCGGATGCCGGCGACCGACGAGAAGACGATGATGGTGCCCGAGCCCTGTGCGCGCAGCGCTGTCGCGAGCGGAGTGAGCACGCTGATCTGGGCCAGGTAGTCGGTGTGCGCGATCTGAAGTGCGTGCGTAACATCGGTCTCGGCGCGTGCCTGATCGCCGAGGATGCCGAACGCCACGATCGCCGCCTCGATCGGACCGAACCGGGCGAGCACCGAGTCGACCAATGCCGTGTGGGACGCGATGTCGTCGGCATCGAAGGCAATCGTGTGCACCTCCGCCGCGCCTGCGTCGGTCAGCCGGGATGCCTCGGCCCCGAGCTCGTCGGGGCGACGTGCCGCCAGCACCACTGTCCGCCCCTCGGCGAGACGTCGGGTCAGCGCGACGCCGATCTCGCTTCGACCGCCGAACAGCACGATGGTTCCGGTCGTCGGAGGCAGGGCCATGACTGCCAGTATCGCATCGCCCGCTAGCGTGACGGTCATGACCCGCACCCCCGCTGATCTGGGCCCGGCCGCAGACGAATTCCTCCGCGAACGCCACCTCGCCACGCTGGCGACGCTGCGCGCCGACGGTACTCCCCACGTGGTCGCCGTTGGCTTCACCTGGGATGGGGAGAACGGTCTCGCCCGGGTGATCACCTCCGACGGCAACCAGAAGGTCCGCAACGTCGAGCGCGGTGGTCATGCCTCGGTGACCAATGTCGACGGACCGCGCTGGCTGACTCTCGAGGGCCCGGCCGTCATCCGCCGCGACCCCGCGAACGTGCGGGAGGCCGAGAAGCGATACGCCATGCGCTATCGCGAGCCGAAACCCAATCCGCGACGGGTGGTCATCGAGATCGCGGTCCGCCGCGTCATGGGTTCCAGGTCGCTCCTGGGCTGATCCCCGACGGGCGGCGGTGCCCAGGCGACCGATCAGAGGATCGTGAGATCGTGCGGGCGGGTGTTCATCGCTTCACAGCCGTCGTCGGTGACCACGACGATGTCCTCTATGCGAGCTCCCCACCGGCCGTCGAAGTAGACGCCCGGTTCGACGCTGAACGCCATGCCGGGCCGCAAGGTGATGTCGTTGCCGCCGACGATGTACGGCTCCTCGTGCACCGACAACCCGATGCCATGGCCCGTTCGATGGATGAAGTTCTCGGCGAGACCGAACTCGCGCAGGTGATCTCGTGCGGCCGCGTCGACCCGCTCGGCGGATATCCCGGGGCGGATCACCTCGACCGCGGCGCGTTGGGCTTCTCGAAGCGCGGCATAGGCCTCGGCAACATCGGCGGGTGGCTCGGTGAAGCAGTAGGTGCGGGTGGAATCGGAGTTGTAACCCGGGTCGACGGGACCGCCGATGTCGATCACGACGATGTCGTCGGTCTCGATGACGCGATCGGAGAATTCGTGATGCGGGTCCGCCCCGTGCGGTCCGGATCCCACGATGATGAACGCGGCCTCCGTGTGACCTTCGGCGAGGATCGCGGCGCGGATGTCATCGGCGACCTCGCGCTCGGACCGGCCGGGGCGCAACCATTCGCCCATTCTCGCGTGTACCCGATCGATCGCGCCTCCCGCCTGACGTAGTGCATCGATCTCGCTGTCGTCCTTGATCATCCGGAGTTCGCGGAGGACGTCGGTGGCCAACGCCGGTGTCGAACCCGTGTGCGAGGCGATCGGGATCACGTGCAGCGCAGGCATTGTGTCGCACACGGCGAGTTTCGAGGCGGGCGGCAGTCCCGCCAAGGCCAGTTCGTAGGGATCCTGCCCGTCCACCCAGTCGGCGACATCGATCCCGAGGTCTGCGATCGCCGAGTCGCGAACCGAGGCGAGTTCCAGGCGTGCGACGACGAGCCGAGGAGCGGCCTCGGCCGGGACCACCAGCGCCGTCAGCCTCTCGAAGGTGTCCGCCCGAGAGCCGGTGAGGTAGCGCAGGTCCGGGCCGGTGGATACCAGCAGTGCGTCGAGGCCCGCGTCTGCGGTGAGTTGTCGGGCCTTCTCGAGGCGGTTGCGGTACACGTCGGAAGAGAACCGATAGGCCATGAGCGCAGCCTACGCCGGACAATGACAGAGTTGGGGGTATGGCTGGTTCGCTGATGCTCCTCGACGGAGCGAGTCTGTGGTTCCGCTCCTTCTATGCGCTCCCGGAGAAGATGACCGCGCCGGATGGCCGCCCGGTCAACGCGGTCCGGGGTTTTGTCGACACCATCGCTGCCCTGGTCACCCGCGAGCGTCCCACTCGCCTCGTCGTGTGCCTGGATCTCGACTGGCGTCCCGCCTTCCGGACCGACCTCATCCCGTCCTACAAAGCCCATCGGGTGGCGGAGGAGATTCCGCACACGCCGGGCAGCAGCGTGGACGGGCGCCCGGTCACCGACATCGAGGAGGTCCCGGACACCCTGACCCCGCAGGTCGACATGATCCTCGACGTGCTGCGATGCGCCGGGATCGCGACGTCGGGCGCGATCGGATGCGAAGCCGACGACGTGATCGGCACACTGGCGTACGACGAGTCGACCGACCCGGTCGTCGTCGTGAGCGGAGACCGAGACCTCCTCCAGGTGGTAGCCGACGATCCGGTCCCGGTCCGGGTGCTCTATGTGGGTCGCGGCCTGGCGAAGGCGGAGATGATGGGTCCAGCGGAACTCGCCGAGAAATACGCGGTGCCCGAGGAACGGGCGGGCGTCGCATACGCGGAGATGGCGATGTTGCGCGGCGACCCGTCCGACGGGTTGCCCGGTGTCGCGGGCATCGGTGAGAAGACCGCGGCGAAACTGATCCGCGAGTTCGGCAGCCTCGATGCCCTGGAATCAGCTGCGGCCGACAGCACTTCGTCGCTGCCCACGCGAGCACGGAAGTCGTTGCTGGCCTCGGCAGACTATCTCGCCGCCGCGCGAACCGTGGTGTTGGTCCGCACCGACGCCGACACCATCGACAGCACAGACGACGACAGGCTTCCCGACGCGCCGGTCGATCCCGCCGGACTTGCCGACCTGATCGACGAATTGGGCATCGGGGCGTCCGTGGCGCGACTGGCCAAGGCCCTCGACTGGCCCGCCGGCTCGGATCGATGAGTACTCGACCGAGCAGAGAGGTGCACCTGACCGGCTGGCTGCTGGTCCCCGCCGAGAGACGTGCCCGGGTCGACGCGCTCCTCGAAGAGCATCGACGGCTGACGCTGGCCGAGCCGGGATGTATCGAGTTCTCGGTCACTCCGAGCGCCGACCACGCCGACCGGATGATGGTCGCGGAACGGTTCACCGATCGTGGCGCCTTCGACGCTCATCGGCGGCGAGCCGCGGAGTCCGAATGGGGTGTCGCGACTCGCGATCTGCACCGCGAGTACACGATCGACGATGGTCAGGCGTGACAGATCTCGGCCGACGAGCGTCAGCTGGTCGGCCGGGACACCTCGTATTTGCCCTCGTCGTCGAGGAAGGTGACCGTGACGGTTTGCTGCTGGCCACCGACGGTCGCCGTACAGGTGAATGACGCGCCCTTCTCGACGCGCTCACCGGACGGGCATTGGACGTCGGAGACCTCGCTCGCCTGGTAGTCCTCGGTGAGCACCTTCTTGACGCCGTCTTGCACCGCATCCTGTGAGATCGTCTTCGGCGCCCAGCCAGGAACGACAAATGCCGTGATCAGGACGATCGCCGCGATCACGAGCGCGGCTCCGCCACCGAACAGCAACAACTTCCGCCGACCCGACTTCCCCTGTGGAGTGGCCATCGACGCGAACTGGTCGCCGCCGAACTGGCCGTACTGCGGCTGACCCGGATACTGCTGCTGGGGTTGAGCGCCCGGCGGCGGACCGTATCCCACCCCCGGTTGCGTCTGGTCGCCGTAGGGCCCCGGACCGTACTGTCTGGGTGCACCGTACTGGCCGGGTGTCCCGTACTGTCCCGGCGCTCCATATTCGGCGGGCTGGCCCGGTGCGTAGCCCTGGAACGGCGGACCATTGCTGCCGGGACCCTGCTGGGCTTGATCCGGTGCGGAACCTGGTTGCGGGTGAGCCGGTTGCCCGTAGGCCGGTTGCCCGTAGTTCGACTGACCGTAGTTCGACTGACCGTGGGAGGGTTGTGCCGAACCCGGCTGACCGTAGGTCTGCTGCGGTGCGCCGGCCTGCGAGAAGCCGGGTTGTGGGTACTCGGGTTGAGGTGTCTGCGGCGAAGGGGCCGCGTCCGATGCATCCGGCTCCGGCTGTCCGCTCGGACGGCTCGGATCGTTCGGCTCACTCATGCGTCTCTCCCGCTCTGCCCGGTGGCCGGGCACCGTTGCGCCTGGTCATGGTGGTCGTCGAGAGTTGAGTACCCGCCGCGGGTCCCACGGCGGTGGTCGATCCAGCCCACCTGCACTCCCGACCGCGTGGAGAACGTTACCTCACAGGTCGGGCGGCCAGCGGTCGCCGACGCGCGTGACACCTGCGTCAGTCGTGCGCTCACCCGAGTTCGGCGGCCACCACACCGCGCCGGATCGCCGCGACCGCCGCACGGGCGGAACCCGCGAGCCGGGTTTCGGGCCCCACGCCGAGCCGGATCTGTTCCAGCAGATCGATGACCTGACGATTCCACCGCACGAAATCACCCGGTGACAACAGCTGGCCACGCTCCCCCGCCGCCGCGAGCGATTCGGTAAGCGAACGCCCAGATGCCCACAGCGACACCGCAACCGAGAACCCGGTATCTGGTTCGCGAGTGGGATCGACGCGGTGCTTCGACTCGATGGTGGTCACCTCGCGCCAAATCTCGACGGTGCGAGCGAGCGCCTCGCGCATGGCGGCGTTGCCGGGCATCGCGTCGATACCCGAATAGCTCTCCCGACGCGCCTCGAAGACCATCGCCGCCACCACCGCGGCGAGCTCATGGGGAGCCAACCCCTCCCAGACCCCGGCCCTGATGCACTCGGTGACCAGCAGATCGCTCTCGCTGTAGATTCGGCTGAGTAGATGACCCGCCGCGGTCACCGTCGTCTCCCGCCCGCCCGGACGCTCAGCGGCGTCCAGATACCCGAGTTCGGCGAGCACTCCGACGATTCGGCCGAACTGCACACCCAGCGTCGAGGTACGTTCCCCGATCGCGCGGTCGGCGGACACGATCTCCCGGACCACCCGATTGCGTCGCTCCGCGAGCCGGAACAGTTCGTCGTTGCCGTCGAGGCCATGTGCGGGGTGGCCGCGCAAGATCGAACGCAGGCGACCGAGCTCACGATCGTCGGCGGCCACCGCGCGCTTCTTGGAGCGACCGCGCGGCATCTCGATACCGGTGGATCGCAGCGCCGACGCCAGGTCGCGCCGCCCTCTGCCGGTGCGCCGATCGATGTGCTTGGGCAACCGCATGTTCCCGAGCACCTGCGGCGGATTGACGAAATCGCGGGTGCCGACCCGGCCGCACCAGGCGTCCTCACTCAGCACCAGGGGTTTCGGATCGACCGATTGCGCGGCGGGTTCGAGGACCACCGCCAGACCTCGATGACGCCCGCCGTGCAGGCCGATCACGTGCCCACGCTTGAGTGCGTTCAGGTCGGCCACCGTCGACTGCGTGTTGGCGGTCCGGCGCTCGAACTTCAGATCCCGCTCACGGCGTCGGATGTCCTCGCGCAACTGCACATATCCGAGGAACCCGTGGTACGGGTCGTTACCGGATCGATCGTCGCCATCCCCGACGAGGGCGCCCGGCTCGAGGCCCCGGTTCTCGGCCGCACCGCTCAGCTCGATGTCGAGCTTGCGCAATCGCCTGCGGGCCTCGTCGACCTTGCGCGCCTGGCCGACCACCGACCGGTCCGCCTGGAACTGGGCGAAGGAGCGATTGAGGAGTTCGCGTGATCCGGCGAGACCGAGCCGCCCGATCAGGTTGACCGCCATGTTGTATTCCGGCTGGAACGAGCTACGCAGCGGGAAGGTCCGGGCGCCGGCGAGTCCCGCGACCTCTTCGGGCACCAGATCCGGTGTCCAGACGACCACCGCGTGGCCCTCGACGTCGATCCCGCGCCGACCGGCCCGGCCGGTCAGCTGGGTGAACTCGCCGGGGGTCAGATCGACATGGGCCTCACCGTTGAACTTGATCAACCGTTCGAGGGCGACGGTGCGGGCGGGCATGTTGATACCCAGCGCGAGTGTCTCGGTGGCGAAGACCATCCTGACCAGCCCACGCGTGAAGAGTTCTTCGACCGTGTGCCGAAACGTCGGCAGCAACCCCGCATGATGGGCGGCGAAGCCCCGCCGCAGTCCCGCCCGCCACTCGGCGACACCGAGGATCTCCTCGTCGGCCGGCGACAGCTCCGTCAGGTGCCGGTCCACCACCTCGTCCACTGCCTGCGACTCCT
Organism: Gordonia sp. SID5947; assembly: GCF_009862785.1. Taxonomy (NCBI): domain Bacteria; kingdom Bacillati; phylum Actinomycetota; class Actinomycetes; order Mycobacteriales; family Gordoniaceae; genus Gordonia; species Gordonia sp. SID5947. The sequence goes on from NZ_WWHU01000001.1 coordinate 959,771, forward strand.
GCGGCGTCAGCAGATTCAATCCAGACCGCAGGCACTGCGCGAGGGCACCGTCGCAACCGGCGCGGGAGAAGATGAAGCCGATCGCGGGCAGCAGCCCCTCGCGGTCGAGCCGGGCGACCAGATCGGGCCGTGACGGTGGCCGGACCCCGCCCCCGCTGCCGCGCCGCCCACCGCGAGCTGGCGGCCCACGGCGACCCCGGCCGCGGTCGTCGCGGTCGTCGGCCATGAGCACTCGGTGGCGGATGTATCGCTTCAGCTCCGGATTCACGTGCGCGCGCGTCGTCCTCGACACGTTCGCGGTGTCGTCGGCCGGGTCGAAGAGGTCGAACATGCGCGTGCCCACCAGCATGTGCTGGCTCAGTGGAACGGGACGGTGTTCGTCGACCACAACGGTCGTGTCGCCGCGGACGGTCTGGATCCAATCGCCGAACTCCTCGGCGTTGCTCACCGTCGCGGACAGGCTCACGACGCGGACCGACGATTCGAGATGAAGGATGACCTCTTCCCAGACGGCGCCACGAAAGCGGTCTGCCAGAAAGTGCACCTCATCCATCACCACGTGAGAAAGTCCTTGCAGCGCACGTGAATTCGCATAGATCATGTTCCGAACGACCTCGGTGGTCATGACCACGACGGGCGCGTCCGAGTTGATCGACTGATCACCGGTCAGGAGGCCGACGGACGCCTCACCGTGGATCGCGACGAGGTCGGCGTACTTCTGGTTGCTCAGCGCCTTGATCGGCGTCGTGTAGAAGCATTTGGTGCCGCCGGCCAGCGCCAGGTGCACCGCGAACTCACCGACGATGGTCTTGCCCGCGCCGGTCGGGGCACAGACGAGCACGCCGTGGCCTGCCTCCAATGCCACGCATGCGCGGTGCTGGAACTCATCGAGTCGGAAGGCGATCCGATCGGTGAACTCCTCGAGCCGGGTCACAGGATGTCGTCGAAGGTGTCGCGGTCTCGCACCGAGGTCCGGGCTGACGATGCGCTCTGTCCCCCGGGAGCGGATTCCGAGGTTGCGATCCGCGACGCCTTCGGCGACGGCCCGGCTCCGGGAAGCGGGCTGGCCTGATCGTCAGGTATCGACGACCAGTCCGTGGCCGCCTGACGCTTACGTCGCTTGTCGTTGATCCGCGCGAACTGGATCGCGACCTCGAGGAGCACCGTCAGCGCGACCGACAACGCCAGCATGGTGAACGGGTCCTGGCCGGGGGTCACGATCGCCGCGAAGACGAACAGGGCGAAGATCAGTCCGCGACGCCACGATTTGAGACGCTCGTAGGTCAGGACGCCGATGATGTTCAACGCGACGATGAGGAGCGGCAACTCGAAGCTCACGCCGAAGATGATCAACAGGTGGAGCATGAATCCGAAGTACTGGTCACCGGCCAGAGCCGTCACCTGGACGTCGTTGCCCACCGTCAGCAGGAAGTGGAAGGCCTTGGCCACCACCAGATAGGCCAGGATCGCGCCGGTCACGAAGAGGGCGGCGGCCGCCGAGACGAAACCGACCGCGTAGCGACGTTCGTTCGAGTGCAGGCCGGGGGTGATGAACTCCCAGATCTGATACAGCCAGATCGGACACGCGAGCACCACGCCGGCCGTCAGGGCGACCTTGAGCCGGAGCATGAACTGGTCGAACGGCCCGGTGGCCAGCAGGCGGCACGATCCGTCGTCGGTGAGGGTCGCGCGCGAGGACGACGGCAGATCGCAGTAGGGCCCGCGCAGCAGTTCACCCAGCGATGGGGTACCGAACAGGCCGTGTGTGTACCAGATGAAGCCGAAGATCGTCGTCACGACGATGGCGAGCAGCGCGATGACCACCCGGGTCCGGAGTTCGTAGAGATGCTCCACCAACGGCATGGTGCCGTCGGGGTTCAGCTTGCGTTTACGGCGTCTCGGGTCGAGAGAAATTCGCACGCGGGTGCCCTGGCCTCGGTTCCGCCGAGCGCCTACGCGGACTTCTTCACGTCATCGGGCGATTTCGGCGTGGTGTTCGTCGGAACGTCGCCCGGCGGAAGTTCGCGTGTGGTCGGTGCGGCCGGCTCGTCGGCATCCTTGCCGTCGTTCTGCATCTCCTTGACCTCGCTCTTGAAGATCCGCAACGACTGGCCCAGACCGCGGGCGGCGTCCGGCAGCTTCTTGGAGCCGAACAAGATCACCACCACGAGCAAGACGATCACCCAGTGCCACCAGGACAAAGCGCCCATGTTTCTACCTCCGAATCGCGACGTTGCCAATGCTACCCGAGTAAAGGCGGGCAGCGGAGTGCACGGCCGGCCGCCACGGCCTCACCGATAGCGACTGCGGGCCGCCGTGGCTGTCGAGGCGACCATATCAGCGATCTCCGGATCGGAGACGGGTCTCACGCGCCCGCCGAATCCGAGCAGGAACCGCGACAGCCAGTCCGCCGATCCGTAGACGAGACGTGCGCGCAGCGGGGCCTGCGGGTCGGGACGGTTCTCGACCGGTTCGAGTGGCTCGACCAGGTAGTAATCGAGGAGCCAGAGCTCTTCCGGATCGATCTCGATCTCGGCCGAAGGCAGATCCGGATTGTCGGAGAGAATCGCCGATTGCGGGTGCGCGACGGCATCGGCGGGCGGTGCGGCAGGTTCGTCCGACAGCGTCGCGGTCTCGACCCGATCGAACCGGAACAACCGGACACCGTCACTGCTGCGGCACCAAGCCTCGAGATAGGTGTTGCCGTCCATGGTCTGCAGCCGGATCGGGTCCACCACACGTTCGGTCACGCTGTCGCGGGTCGCCGAGTAATAGCGGATCTCGAGTGCACGTGCGGACCGCACCGCCTCGCGGATGGTCGCGTACGTCGGGTTGTCGGCGTCGTCCCCATCGTCACTGCCCCCGCCTCCGGTCGGCACCGACAGGCGCTTCTCCGAGGCGCCGACCGCCTGCTCGATCTTGGCGATGGCCCGCCGCGTGGCGGCGCGATCGACCGCACCGGGCATGTCGAGAAGGGCACGCAGGGCGACGAGCATGGTGCTCGCCTCGGTGCCGGTGAGGCTCAGCGGACGATCCATGCCCGCGGTGAAGCCGACCTCCACATATCCCTGCTCGAATTGCAGGTCGATCAGGTCGTCGGGGAAATGGCCGGGCAGACCGCAGACGAAGAGGAGTTCGAGATCCTTGGTCAGTTGCTTGGGCGTGATGCCGAGGTCGCCGGCGGCCTGCTCCAGGGCGATGCCACGTCGAGCGGCGAAGTACGGGACCAGCGCTAGTAGTCGGCTGAACCTGTCGGGACGTGGGGCCATCAGGCACTCACCCCGGTGAGCCGGTCGAGCGCCTCGACCACGGACTCACGCAGTTCGGGAGGCGACAAGACCACTGCGTCGGCCCCGGTTCCGAGCACCATGCGGGCCAGGGTGGACATCGACCGGATCGTGATCTCCAGCACGTCGCCCGGTTCGCCGTCGTGCACCTGGGGGGTCGTCAGCGTGGCGAGGCGCCGCAGCCCGGCGGCGCGGTCCGTCGCGACCCAGATCCGGGCCGTCCGGCCGTCGGAGCCGGCAGCCGACTCGACGGCGTTCGCGACAATACTCTGCAGGTCGGTGTCGGCCGGGACGGTCACGGCTCCGGCCGCACCTGTCGCAGTGACCTCGGAGATCCGGGAGAGGCGGAACGTCCGGGTGGCCGCGCGGTCGCGGTCATGGCCGACGACATACCAGCGCCCTCGATGGGTGACCACACCCCAGGGCTCGAGTGTCCGCGTCGCCGCTGTCGACGCCGCGCCCGGACGGTATGTGAACGTCACCGCCTGCGATGCGCCGATCGCCGACAACAATGCGGCCAGTGCCGATTCGGATCCCAGCGATCGGGCCGAGAGCGCAGCGGAAAAGCCGATCTCGTCGTCGGTACGGACGTCGATCCCGGCGGCCTGGAGTTTGAGCACGGCGGTCTGCGAGATCGCCGAGATCTCCGGTGCATCCCACAGTGCGGCCGCCATCGCGACCACCGCGGCTTCCGAGCGGTCGAGTTCGATGTCGGGCAGTTCGTAGCTGTCCCGATTGATCCGATAGCCCTCGGCACCACCTGAGAGTCGCTCGCGGCCGGTCACCAGCGGGATGCCCAGATCACGCAGTTCGGTCTTGTCGCGCTCGAACATCCGGTTGAAGGCCTCGACGGACTGGCCGTCGTCGTTGTAGCCCTTGACGTTGCGACGGATGTACTCCGCGGTCACGAACTGACCGGTCGAGAGCAGGCAGATCACGAGGTTCAGCAGGCGTTCGACTTTCGGGGTTGACACCGGAACAGCTTACGCATCACATGGATGCGATGAGTCGATCGACGCGCTCGTCGACACTGCGGAACGGGTCTTTGCACAACACTGTGCGCTGGGCCTGATCGTTCAGCTTCAGATGCACCCAGTCGACGGTGAAGTCCCGGCCGGCCTTCTGCGCGGCGGAGATGAAGTCGCCGCGCAGCTTCGCCCGGGTGGTCTGTGGGGGTTCGTTCACCGCGTCGGCGATCGCCTCATCGGTGGTCGCCCGTGTGACCAGGCCTTTGCGCGTCAGGACATCGAAGACACCGCGGCCACGCTTGATGTCGTGGAAGGCGAGGTCGAGTTGGGCGATCTTCGGATCCGAGAGGTCCATCGAGTATTTGTTCTGGTAGCGGTCGAACAGTTTGCGTTTGATCACCCAGTCGACCTCGGTGTCGACCGCGGAGAAATCGTCGGCCTCCACTGCGTCGAGCATCCGGCCCCACAGGTCCACCACCCGGTCCATCTCGGGATCCGGGCGGCGGTTGGCCATGTGTTCGACGGCGCGTGCGTGGTACTCCCGCTGGATGTCGAGGGCACTGGCCTGGCGGCCACCTGCCAGGCGAACCGGTCGCCGGCCGGTCGGGTCGTGGCTGACCTCGCGGATGGCGCGGATCGGGTTGTCGAGGGCGAAGTCACGGAACGCGACCCCGGCCTCGATCATCTCCAGCACCAGCGCGGCCGATCCGACCTTGAGCATCGTGGTCATCTCGGACATGTTCGAGTCGCCGACGATGACGTGGAGCCTGCGGTACTTCTCGGCATCGGCGTGCGGTTCGTCGCGGGTGTTGATGATCGGTCGCGAGCGGGTGGTTGCCGAGGAGACGCCCTCCCAGATGTGCTCGGCCCGCTGAGACAGGCAGAAGGTGGCGGCCTTCGGGGTCTGCAGGACCTTGCCCGCACCACAGATGAGCTGCCGGGTGACCAGGAACGGGAGCAGGACGTCGGAGATCCGGGAGAACTCGCCTGCGCGTACCACCAGGTAGTTCTCGTGGCATCCGTAGGAGTTGCCCGCCGAATCGGTGTTGTTCTTGAACAGGTAGATGTCGCCGCCGATCCCCTCATCGGCGAGCCGTTGCTCGGCATCGATCAGCAGGTCTTCGAGAACGAGCTCACCGGCCCGATCGTGATTGATGAGCTGGATCAGGCTGTCGCACTCGGCAGTCGCGTACTCCGGATGCGATCCGACGTCGAGGTAGAGGCGCGCGCCGTTCTGCAGGAAGACGTTGGACGACCGCCCCCAGGAGACGACCCTCCGGAAGAGGTAGCGGGCCACCTCGTCCGGACTCAACCGACGATGACCGTGAAAGGTACATGTGACACCGAATTCGGTCTCGATACCCATGATTCGACGCTGCACATCGTCAACCTTACCCGCGGAACACCCTGCGGACCCGGCGACGCGACGGGCGGTGACCCGACCGTATCGTCCGGTCCGGTCACCGCCCGGGTGCCGTGTGGGTCCCGCGCCCCCTAGGAGGGGTCGGCGGGGTTCGCGTCACTGCCGTCGACCGGCGGATCCGCTGTCGCGGCGACGCTCGGCAGGAGGTCGGTCAGCGCGGCGTTGGTGAGTCGCCGGAATGCCCGGCGGGGCCGGTTCCGGTCGAGGATCGCGACCTCGAGGTCATTGGCGGTCAGTTCCCGGGGCGGTGCCGACGTCGCGGTGGCGGTCGACGACGAGCCGGATCCGTTTCCGCTCGCCTCGGGCGGTGTCGACAACGCCGTCACTGCGACCTCGAGCGCCGCACCGAGTTCGAGGTCGGGTTGGTAGCTGTCGCGTAGCGCCGCGGTGATCGCCTCATTGGCGCCACCCATCACCAGAAACCGGGTCTCGTCCGAGATCGAACCGTCGTAGCTGATCCGATACAGCTGTGACGGACCGGGCTTGCCAGGCTTGGACACCTCTGCCACGCACAACTCGACCTCGTAGGGCTTGGCCTGTTCGGTGAACACCGCACCCAACGTGTTGGCGTAGGCGTTCGCCAGCGAGAGCCCTGCCACGTCGGCACGGTCGTAGCTGTAGCCGCGCATGTCGGCGAGCTGGATGCCGGCCTTGCGGAGACTCTCGAACTCGTTGTACTTGCCGACCGCGGCGAACCCGATGCGGTCGTAGATCTCACTGACCTTTCGCAACGTGTTCGACGGGTTCTCCGCGACGAAGAGCACTCCGTCCGCATAGGTCAGGGCGACCACACTGCGACCACGCGCAATCCCCTTGCGCGCCAGATCCGAGCGGTCGCGCATGATCTGTTCGGCACTGGCGTAATACGGGAACGTCATCGGGGATCCCCCTCGTGCTCGGCGGCCCGACGGTCCAGGATGGTCCGCGCCGCCTCCTCGATCTCCGACGGTGCCACCTCGCGGGCGCCGTCGGCCGCGACGATCACCGCGGTCGGAAAGATCTTGCGGATCAGGTCGGGACCGCCCGTTGCCGAGTCGTCGTCGGCGGCGTCGTAGAGCGACTCGATCGCGATCGACAACGCCGATGCGGCATCGAGGTCGTTGCGGTAGAGCTTCTTCAGCGACGACTTGGCGAACACCGAACCCGACCCGATGGCCTGATACCCGCCGAGCTCCTCGTGACGGTCACCGGCGACGTCGAAGGAGAAGATCCGGCCACGCTCGGTCGGATCGTCGTGGTCGATGTCGTAGCCCACGAGCAGCGGGATGGCCGCGAGCCCCTGCATGGCGGCGCCGAGGTTCCCGCGGACCATGGACGCGAGACGACTCACCTTGCCGTCGAGGGTGAGCGAGACGCCCTCGATCTTCTCGTAGTGCTCCAGCTCGACCGCGAACAACCGCACCATCTCGATCGCGATCCCGGCGGTACCGGCGATGCCTGCGGCCGAGTACTCGTCGGTGATGTAGACCTTCTGCACGTCGCGGTTGGCGATCAGATTCCCTGCCGTGGAACGTCGATCACCCGCGAGTACCACGCCACCGGGATACGACACCGCGACGATCGTGGTGCCGTGCGGGATCTCGTCGGTCGCTGTGCCCATGAGAGTCATCCGCTCAGCCCGGTGCTGCGGGAGCTGTTCGGGCGCATGCATCCGGACGTACTCGGTGAACGACGAGATGTCTGCTCCCAACAGCGAAGAGGGAGATGCCGGCCGCGTGGATTGGTAGGGGTGCAGTGATCCGAACCGATCGCTCACTGGCCGCCCTTCTGCACGTAGGCACGCACGAAGTCTTCCGCGTTCTCCTCGAGCACGTCGTCGATCTCGTCGAGCAGGTCGTCGGTGTCCTCGGCAAGCTTCTCGCGGCGTTCCTGGCCGGCTCCGCCGTCCGAACCGATGTCATCATCGTCGTCGCCGCCACCGCGCTTGGTCTGTTCCTGCGCCATCTGCTGCCTCCTTCAACCGATTCGGCCCGCTCGGACCGAGATCCGGCACATCGTGGCCGGACTCCACATCGTGTAACTCCACACCCTACCGGTGCACACGCCCGCCGGGGCGGAAGCGAACACGCCCGCCGCGTGGTCCCGTCAGGCGGTCGTCGTCAGCTGGTCGACGAGTTCCGCGGCGGAATTCACCGAATCCAGGAGCTCCCCCACATGCGCGCGACTGCCCCGCAGCGGCTCGAGGGTGGGGATCCGGACCAGCGAGTCGCCACCGAGGTCGAAGATCACCGAATCCCAGCTCGCCGCCGCGATCTCCGCGCCGAACCGCCGCAGACACTCGCCGCGGAAGTACGCGCGGGTGTTCTCCGGGGGTTGGTTGATCGCCCGCAGCACGTCGTTCTCGTCGACGAGGCGCTTCATCGATCCGCGCGCCACGAGCCGGTTGTAGAGCCCCTTGTCCAACCGGACATCCGAGTACTGGAGGTCGATCAGCTGCAGTCGCGGCGCCGACCATCCCAGACCCTCGCGCTGGCGGAATCCCTCCAGGATGCGCAGCTTGGCAGGCCAATCGAGGATGTCGGCACACTCCATCGGATCGCGTTCGAGCCGATCCAGGACGTCGGCCCAGGTCTCGAGTACGTGTGCCGCCCGGGTGTCGTCGCTGCGTTCGGTCTCGTGGAACTTCATGCACCGCTCGAGGTACTCGCGCTGCAACGCGAGCGCGGTCAGTTCCCGTCCATCGGTGAGGGCGACCGTCGCTGCCAGCGTCGGGTCGTGACTGATGGTGTGCACGGCCTGGACCGGCCGGGCCAGTTCGATGTCGGAGAAGTCGACTCCCGCCTCGATCAGGTCCAGCACCAGGGCGGTGGTCCCCACCTTGAGGTAGGTCGCGGTCTCGGCCAGGTTCGCGTCGCCGATGATCACGTGCAGTCGGCGGTACCGTTCCGGATCGGCATGGGGCTCGTCACGGGTGTTGATGATGCCGCGCTTGAGGGTGGTCTCGAGTCCGACCTCCACCTCGATGTAGTCCGAACGCTGCGACAGCTGGTAGCCGGCTTCGTCGCCGGACTGGCCGATGCCGACCCGGCCCGAACCGGTGATCACCTGGCGGGACGCGAAGAAGGTGGTGAGACCGGCGATGACCGCGGTGAACGGGGTGTCCCGGTTCATCAGGTAGTTCTCGTGGGTGCCGTAGGACGCGCCCTTACCGTCGATGTTGTTCTTGTAGAGCTGCAGACGGGGCGCACCCGGGACGCTGGCGACATGCCGGGCGGCCGCCTCCATGACCCGCTCCCCGGCCTTGTCCCAGATGACCGCATCCATCGGGTCGGTGACCTCGGGAGCCGAGTACTCAGGGTGCGCGTGGTCGACGTAGAGCCGGGCACCGTTGGTCAGGATCATGTTCGCCGCGCCGATCTCGTCGGCATCGATGATGGGGGCCGGCCCCGCGCCCCGACCGAGGTCGAATCCGCGGGCATCGCGAAGTGGCGACTCCACCTCGTAATCCCAGCGTGTGCGCTTGGCACGCGGCACACCGGCGGCCGCGGCATACGCCAGGACTGCCTGCGTGGAGGTCATGATCGGGTTCGCGGTCGGGTCGCCGGGAGCGGAGATCCCGTACTCGACCTCGGTGCCGATGATTCGCTGCATGCTACGAGCGTAGATGTTCATCGTGCCGCGGTCGCACCCTCGCCCCTGTCTCGGTAGCGTCGACGCGGTGAAAGCCTTCCGCCGGTTCACCGTTCGGGTGCCGCTACCAGCCGAGCTCACCGACCTCACCGACCTCGCCCACAATCTCCGCTGGGCGTGGCACTCCCCGACCCAGGATCTGTTCGCCGCGATCGACCCGGCGCTGTGGCACGAGACGGCGGACCCGCTACGTCTGCTCGCCGAGGTCGACCCCGACCGCATCGCCGAACTGTCCCGGGACCACGCCTTCCTCGACCGGCTCGCGACCGCACGTGAGGATCTCGAACGCTACGTCGCGCGGCCTCGGTGGTTCGGCGACTACGTCGCCGGACTCGACTCGGAAGCCGTTGCACCGCAGTCCATTGCGTACTTCTCGATGGAGTTCGGGATCTCCGAGGTGCTGCCGATCTACTCGGGTGGGCTCGGCATCCTCGCCGGCGATCATCTCAAGGCCGCCTCCGACCTCGGGCTGCCGTTGATCGGTGTCGGCCTGTTCTACCGGTCGGGTTATTTCCACCAGAGTCTGACCGACGACGGCTGGCAGGTCGAACGCTATCCGGTCAACGACCCGACCTCGCTGCCGCTGCGGATCCTCGCCGACGAGGGCGGTCCGGTGATCGTGACGATCTCGATGCCGGGCGGCCGGACGCTCGACGCCCAGGTGTGGGTGGCGACGGTCGGGCGGATCCCGCTGTTGCTGCTCGACTCCGATCTGCCCGCCAACGACGAGGAGCTGCGCAACGTCACCGACCGGCTCTACGGCGGGGACCAGGACCACCGGATCAAACAGGAGATACTGCTCGGCATCGGGGGTGTGCGTGCGGTGCGGGAGTACGTCCGGATCACCGGGCATGCGGTCCCGACCGTCTTCCACATGAACGAGGGCCACGCCGGGTTCCTCGGTGTCGAACGAATCCGTGAGATGTGTACCGCTCCCGATCCCCTTGATTTCGACACCGCGGAGGCCGTGGTCCGGGCGTCGAATGTCTTCACGACCCACACCCCGGTCCCGGCGGGCATCGACAGATTTCCACTCGACATGGTGCGCTACTACCTCGACGCGGACGAGACCGGGAACTCCCGATTGGTCCCCGGCCTGTCTGTGGCCACCGTGCTCGACCTCGGTGACGAGGCGGATCCGGGCGTCTTCAACATGGCGCACATGGGCTTTCGGCTCGGACAGCGCAGCAATGGCGTATCGCAGTTGCACGGTGCGGTGAGCCGTGAGATGTTCGCCGATCTGTGGCCCGGGTTCGACGCGGGCGAGGTCCCCATCGGCGCCGTCACCAACGGGGTGCACGGGCCGACGTGGACGGCGCGGCGCTGGCAGGAACTCGCCGCGGGCGACGGCCACGCCGCTGTCGTCGGCGACCTGCCTGCCGACGAGATCTGGGAAATCCGTTCCACCCTGCGGGCCCGACTGGTCGACGAGGTGCGTCGTCGAGCACACACCAGCGGACGCGAGCGTGGGTTCACCGACGCCGAACTGGGGTGGACGTCCGACATCTTCGATCCGGCCGCGTTGACCATCGGCTTCGCCCGCCGTGCGGCCACCTACAAGCGACTCACCCTGATGCTGCGCGACCCCGAACGGCTGCGACGGATCCTCACCGACCCGGACCGGCCGGTGCAGCTGGTCGTCGCGGGCAAGGCGCACCCGGCCGACAACGGTGCCAAGGCTCTCATCCAGCAGGTGGTCCGATTCACCGACGACCCGGCGCTCCGGGATCGGATCGTGTTCCTGCCGGACTACGACATCTCGATGGCCCGCGAGATCTACTCCGGGTGCGACGTCTGGTTGAACAACCCGGTTCGCCCGATGGAGGCCTGCGGGACGTCCGGGATGAAGTCCGCCATGAACGGCGGCCTGAATCTGTCCATCCTCGACGGTTGGTGGGATGAGATGGCCGACGGTGAGAACGGCTGGGCCATCCCGTCGGCGGAGGGGGTCTCCGACGAGCACCGTCGCGACGACCTCGAGGCGGAGGCTCTCTATGCGCTGCTCGAGGAGACCGTGATCCCGATGTTCTACAACCGGTCGACCACCGGTGTGCCGGAGCGCTGGGTGGAGATGGTCCGCCACACGCTGAATCGACTCGGACCCCGGGTGCAGGCGTCGCGAATGGTCCGCGACTACACGACTGCCCTCTATGGCCCGGCGGCCACCCAGTTCGCCTCCATCTGCGCCGACGATTTCGCGCCGGCGCGTGACCTCGCCGACTACCGGCACCTGCTCGATCAGAGCTGGCCTGCGGTGCAGGTCGCCGGCATCGACGAAGCGGGCACGGGCGATTCACTCGCCGAGGACAGCCCGCAGCGGGTGAGCCTCACGCTCACCGCCCATGTCGCCCTGGGAGAGCTGACCGCGGACCGGGTCAGGGTCCAGGCGCTGGTCGGTCGGGTGACCGACGAGGGCGAGATCCTGGACCCGGTGATCGCCGAGATGTCGCCGGCGCCCGGAGCCGACCCATCGGGACGGACGCTGTTCGTCGCGACGGTGCGCCCCGCGCGCTCCGGTCGCCACGGCTACACGGCGCGGGTCCTGCCCCGGCATCCACAACTCTCCGACGACGCCGAACTCGGGCTGGTGCGCTACCCCGTCGGGACGGCCGCAGACGCGGGACCCGGCCACCCGGCGCCCCACGTGCCGGGCTGACACCCGAGGGCGATGGGCCGGCCGGCGCCGAGCAAACCCGAAAGCAGGCGGGCCGGCCCGCCGACCAAAACCGGTCCCGGTCCCTGAGGAGCGAGCCTGCGAGCGTCACCAAGGACCGAAACCCCGCGCAGTACCGCTACAGGTACTGGCCGGTGTTGGTCTCGGTGTCGATCGCGCGGCTCGCACCTGCGCTCTTGCCGGTGACCAGCGTGCGGATGTAGACGATCCGCTCGCCCTTCTTGCCCGATATCCGGGCCCAGTCATCCGGGTTGGTGGTGTTCGGCAGGTCCTCGTTCTCGGCGAACTCGTCGAGGATCGAGTCGAACAGGTGCTGCACCCGAAGACCTGGCGCACCGGTGTCGAGCTGCGACTTGATGGCGTACTTCTTGGACCGGTCGACGACGTTCTGGATCATGGCGCCGGAGTTGAAGTCCTTGAAGTACATGATCTCCTTGTCGCCGTTGGCGTAGGTGACCTCGAGGAACCGGTTGTCGTCGCTCTCGGCGTACATCCGTTCCACGACCCGCTCGATCATCGCGTTGACACACGCAGTGCGATCTCCGCCGAACTCGTTGAGATCGTCGGCGTGGACCGGTAGCTGCTCGGTCAGGTACTTGGAGAAGATGTCCATCGCCGACTCGGCGTCCGGACGTTCGATCTTGATCTTCACGTCGAGTCGACCCGGTCGCAGGATCGCGGGGTCGATCATGTCCTCGCGGTTCGACGCGCCGATCACGATGACGTTCTCGAGGCCCTCGACGCCGTCGATCTCGCTGAGCAACTGCGGCACGACGGTGGTCTCGACGTCCGAGGAGACGCCGGAGCCACGGGTTCGGAAGATCGAATCCATCTCGTCGAAGAAGACGATCACCGGGGTGCCCTCGGACGCCTTCTCGCGGGCCCGCTGGAAGATCAGCCGGATATGACGCTCCGTCTCGCCGACGAACTTGTTCAGTAGCTCGGGGCCCTTGATGTTCAGGAAGTAGGACTTCGCTTCCTTCGCGTCGTCACCGCGAACCTGGGCGATCTTCTTGGCCAGCGAGTTGGCGACCGCCTTGGCGATCAGTGTCTTTCCGCATCCGGGCGGACCGTAGAGCAGGACACCCTTCGGCGGACGCAATGCGTAGTCGCGGAACAGATCCTTGTGCAGGAACGGCAGTTCCACGGCGTCGCGGATCTGCTCGATCTGTCGGCCGAGACCACCGATGTCCTCGTACCCGACGTCGGGGACCTCTTCGAGGACGAGATCCTCCACCTCGGCCTTCGGGACGCGCTCGAACGCGAAGCCGGCCTTTGTGTCGATCAGCAACGAGTCGCCCGGGCGCAGCTTCCGGCGTTTGCCGTCCTCCCCGTCGACCTCACCCATCAGTGGTTCGGCCAGCCAGACGACGCGTTCTTCGTCGGCGTGGCCCACCACGAGCGCACGACTTCCGTCGCCGAGGATCTCGCGCAAGGTGCTGATCTCGCCGACGGAATCGAACTCACATGCCTCGACGATGGTCAGCGCCTCGTTCAGCCGCAAGGTCTGACCCTTGCTGAGTGCGTCGATGTCGATATTCGGTGAGCAGGTGAGACGCATCTTGCGCCCGGAGGTGAAGACGTCGACCGTGCTGTCGGGGTGGATGTCGAGGAGCACGCCGTAGCCGCTGGGCGGCTGTCCGAGCCGGTCGACCTCCTCGCGGAGGGCGACGAGCTGCTGACGGGCCTCTTTGAGGGTGTCGAGCAGCTTCGCGTTGCGCGCGGTGAGGTTGTCGACTCGTTCCTGCAGATCCTTGGGGTCGGCGGGCCGCCCGAAAGACGACCGCTGCGAGTCGGAACGCACCACCGGTGAGGTGTACGCGGGGACGAATCCCTCGTCGGGCATCTGGACGGAATCGTCGCGGTCGGATCCGTCGTCGTGCGCACCCGAGGACCCGAGGCGGTCGGCGCCACTGGCGCCCTGGCGGTCAGATTCGGTCATTGCTGACTCCTCTCCCCGGCAAACACTTCTCTCGTGGAGTGTTTGCGCCGTAACCCCACGCTACCGGTGCGGGCCGGAAAACGCCGTGCACCGCGCGATTCACGTTGTTGACGGTCTGTTAAATCTACGTATTCGCAACGTATTCGCGACGTTTCGCGCGGTAAACCACTTTGCGAGCGACGTGTTCAGAACCTCACCCGCGCGATGGCCGACGCTGCGGCCGCAGGGTCGTGACACCGTCGGCGAGACGACGCGTGGTGATCAGAAACGCCGTGTGTCCTTGCATTTTGTGTTCGGGACGCACTGCGAGCCCGACTGCGCTCCAGTCTCTGACCAGCGACTCCCACGCACGGGGTTCGGTCCAGCACTCCTGCTCACGTATCGCCTCCATCACGCGCGACAACTGCGTGACCGTCGCCACATAGACGATCAGCACGCCACCCGGCGTCATCGCGTCCCGCACCACGTCGAGGGGCTCCCACGGAGCGAGCATGTCCAGCACGACGCGATCGAAACAGCCGTTCGCGGATACCTCGGAGGTGTCCAGGTGGGCCAGGTCGTCGATGACGAGATCCCAGTTGGGCGGCCTTCCGGCAAAGAACGTCTCGACGTTGCGGACGGCATGTTCGGCGTGGTCGTCGCGGATCTCATAGGAGGTGACCGAGCCCTCTGGACCGACGGCACGCAGCAACGAACAGGTCAGCGCGCCGGAACCCGCGCCCGCCTCCAAGACCCGGGCGCCGGGGAAGATGTCGCCCTCGGTGACGATCTGCGCCGCGTCCTTCGGATAGATGACCTGTGCGCCGCGTGGCATGGAGAGCACGTAGTCCACCAGCAGCGGCCGCAAGGCGAGGTACTGCGTACCACTGGTCGCCGATACGATGCTGCCTTCGGGCGAGCCGATCAGATCGTCGTGGGCGATCGCGCCACGATGGGTGTGGAAGAGTTTGCCCGTCTCGAGGTTCACGGTGAACTTGCGTCCCTTGGCATCGGTGAGCTGTACGCGATCACCTACGACGAAGGGGCCGGATGTCGGCATCGGATTGAGTCCTTCCGGCTGGTCGCGGCAACTCGCCCGCGCGCTCCGCTCCCGGCGCCGCTGGGTGTCGTTCCTCGAACCTGTCACTGTCGCGACCTACCCTGCCAGTTGTGAGTACGACAACTGAAGCCGGGCCCGTTCCCGGGGCCGCGGACGCCGCGAGTGCTTCGGCGAGCGGGCCGTCGCCACGAGGTCTGGTCGGACGCCCGCTGGCCCTGTCCCCCTCGCGCGCAGCCGACTTCAAGCAGTGCCCGCTGCTCTATCGGTACCGGGCGATCGACCGGTTCCCGGAGACCCCGACCAAGGCCCAGACGCGGGGCACGGTGGTCCACGCCGCGCTGGAGAATCTCTTCGACATGCCGGCGGAGTTGCGGACCCAGGAGTCGGCCGACCTGCTCGTCGAGGGCGCGTGGGCGGCGATGCGTGAGGGCGATCCGCAGCTGTCCGACGTCGTGGACGAGAGTCAGAGCGACCGCTTCGTGGCCGAGGCCCAGAAACTCATCGCCACCTACTACACGATGGAGAACCCGACCGCGTTCGAGGCCGACGCCTGTGAGGAACACGTCGAGATCGACGTCGACGATGTGCTGATGCGTGGGTTCATCGACCGGATCGACATCGCACCGACAGGCGAGATCCGGGTGGTCGACTACAAGACCGGGCGATCGCCCGGGGAGGCCTATGAGGCCAAGGCCCTCTTCCAGATGAAGTTCTATGCGCTTGCCATCCTCCGCACGCGCGGCGTGGTACCCAAACGTCTGCAGCTCATGTACCTGTCCGACGGTCAGCAGTTGATCTACGAACCCGACCGGGCCGAACTCGAACGTTTCTCCCGCACCCTCAAGGCCATCTGGTCCGCGATCCGTTCGGCGGTCGCCAGTGGCGACTTCCGGCCACGCCGCTCTCGCCTGTGCAGCATGTGCGAGCACAAGACACGCTGCCCGAGTTCGGTGGCGAAGTACCGCCCTACCCGGGGCCGCCTCCGGGATTCGCTCCCGAGCCCCAGTCCTGACCCCCTCACGGGGCCACTATGACGGTTGGCATACGGTGGCTGTGTGGAGAGCTGCTACTACGTGCCGATCGACAGTCCGGAAACTCTGCCGTCCCATGACTCGGCAACGAACGACCCGGCATCCTCTGGTCACGAGTATTTCCAGCCCACCGAGGCGACCCAGAGCGTGTGGGCGGCGACGATGCAGCACGGCGGACCCCCGTCGGGCCTGATGATGCGGTCGCTGCTCCGCTGCGACCCGCACCCGGGTCAGCGGTTCACGCGGGTGACCACCGAGATCCTCGGCCCGATCGGACTGGGGGTGAACCGCGTCCGCGCGCAGGTGGTCCGCCCGGGTCGCCAGATCAGCCTGGTGAGCACGGATCTCGAGGTGCGCCAACCCGACGGCTCGTTCCGCCTCGCCGCCCGATCGGTCGGTTGGCGACTCCGGACGGCCGACACCTCGGCCATCGCCGAGGGCCCGTCCCCGCTCACTCCGGTGCCCGCCGAGTTGACACCGGTAGCGGGCGTGACCGGCAACGTGGATCTGGGAGTTGACTGGGGTACAACAGGTTTCATCGGGTCGATCGAGTCGGCGACGCTCGCCGGACGCACCGGGGACACCCCGGCGGTCTGGATCCGCCCGGCGATCCCGCTGGTCGGTGGCGAGGAGATCTCCGAGCTGGAGTCGGTCTTCAGCGTCATCGACATCGCGAACGGCATGGGCACGCGCCTGCGTACCGACGAGTGGACGTGGATGAACACCGACACGACCGTGCATCTCACCCGGACGCCCAGCGGGCCGTGGGTGGGGATCGACGCCGACATGGTCCAGGGGCCCGACGGGTACGGCGCGACCTTCGCAGACCTCTACGACACCGACGGGTTCATCGGCCGGTCGGCGCAGACGGTGCTCCTTTCGGAGCTCTGAGCGGACCGGTCAGAAGCGGCAGGACCGGATGTCGGTGGCCAAGATCGCCTTCGCCCCGAGTTCGGACAGCTCGTCCATCAACCCCTGGTGTTCCTTGCGCGGCACCATCGCTCGTACGGCCACCCAGTCCGGATCCGCCATCGGCGCCACGGTCGGCGATTCGAGGCCCGGGGTCAGCGCGGATGCCTGGGCGAGGAGGGTCCGCGGGCAGTCGTAGTCGATCATCACGTACTGCTGACCGAAGACCACGCCCTGGACGCGCGCGATGAACTGCTTGGCGGCCTTGGTCCGCTCCGCACCACCCTGTGAGATCAGGACAGCCTCGGAGTCGCACAGCGACTCGCCGAAGGCGGCCAGCCCGTGCTGACGTAGGGTGCGCCCCGACCCCACGACGTCGGCGATCGCATCCGCGACACCCAGCTGGATCGAGATCTCGACGGCTCCGTCGAGACGGATGATCTCCGCGTCGAAACCACGCCTGCCGAGGTCGGCCCGCACCAGATTCGGGTACGACGTGGCGATCCGCTTACCTGCCAGATCCTCGACGGTCCACGCCTTGCCCGCGGGGCGGCGTACCGGAACGTCGACGAGCCGAAGCCCATGGAGAGCTGTTCGTCGACGGTTGCGCCGGAGTCGAGCGCGAGGTCCCGCCCGGTGATCCCGAGGTCCAGGGTGCCGGAACCGACGTAGATGGCGATGTCCTTGGGCCGCAGGAAGAAGAACTCGACATCGTTGGCGTTGTCCAGGACGGTGAGATCCTTGGCATCGGAACGCTTGCGATATCCGGCTTCGGCCAGCACAGCCCCCGCCGATTCGGAAAGCGCTCCCTTGTTGGGCACGGCTACGCGCAACATGTTCTTGGTGTCCTAACTGATTGCCGAATGGTCTGGGAGAACAATCTGGGGGCCGGTACGTGACATCAGGTGCCGACCCCTACAGATGGCGGTACACGTCCTCCATCGACAGTCCACGCTTGATCATCATCACCTGCAGCCAGTAGATCAGCTGGGAGATCTCCTCACCCAGCGACTCGTCTGACTCGTACTCGGCGGCCAGCCAGACCTCGCCGGCCTCTTCGATGATCTTCTTGCCGAGGGTGTGCACCCCGGAATCGAGGGCCGCGACGGTCCCGCTACCGGCGGGTCGATTCTGCGCCTTGTCGCCCAGCTCGGCGAACAGCTCCTCGAATGTCTTCACGATCCCCTATCTTGGCATGTCACGGTGGTCGGAGCGATGGCCGGGGTGCTGCCCGGTCCAGGCGTCGGTGAGGTCGTCGAGTGTGAGGCCGACCAGCGATTCCCGGAAGGTACGCAAATTGCCGGACGGTACAGGCGCCGCCGACGGCAAGACGAGTGTCGGGCATCCGGCGGCGGTCGCCGCGACGGTGCCGGTCGGTGAGTCCTCGACGGCCAGGCATTCCCCAGGCGTCAGGCCGAGCAGGTCGGCTGCACGCAGATAGGGGTCCGGCGCGGGTTTCCCGACGGCCACCTCGTCCCCGCAGACCGTCGCGGTGAACCGGTGACGCCCCAGCGTCGCGAGGGCGGTCTCGGTCAATTCGCGCACCGTGTTGGTCACCAGCACCATCGGCAGCCCGGCGGCGGCGACGAGGTCCAACGCCGCGGCTGCGCCCGGCCGCCACGGCAACCCGGTCGCGAAGAGTTCGGCGACGTGGTCGAGAAGCCACCGATAGTCGCCGTCCCGATCGCGGTCCGATGCGGCGACGTCGGCGGCCTCGTACACCTTGGTCATCGCGTCGGGAAGCGAGTTGCCCAGGGTCGACTCCCGCAGCGCGGGCGACATCATGATGCCGTGCCGCAGTGCCAGGTCGGCCATGGCGATGTCCCACAACGGCTCGGAATCGAGCAGGGTGCCGTCCATGTCCCACAGCACAGCAGCTGGTCCCGTCCGGGCGGCGCTGGTGGGGATCGGAGTGCTGTTCACCCCTGCATTCTCGCAACCGCCTTCTCGGTCGTCTCGTCCGCCGGGTAGAACATCTCGATGGTCATCTCCTCGAGCGTGATGTCACGGGGCGTCCCGAAGGTGGTGAGCGTGGTGAAGAACGACAACACCTCGTCGCCGAGACGCAGGACGAACGGCACCAACAAGGCGGGCTCGGATGCGGCACGTTCTGTCTGCCGGCCCCACGCACGGTCGAGGTGGGCGACCGTGGGGTACTCCCGCACCTCTCGCTCGATGGCGGCCAGGCGCGGGTCGCCGGTGACGCGGACAAGACGGCGCAGGGTGTCCATCAGATACGACGCCCAGATGTCCAGATTCTCGGTGACCCGCGCGAAGCCCTCGGGGTGCAGAGAAGCACGGAACAGATTGAACGGCGGCCCCTGCAGGTGTTCGGGCAGCAGACCGGCGAGAGTTGTCGCGGTGTCGTTGGCCAACACGACATTCCAGCTCCGGTCGAGCGCGAGCCCCGGATTGGGGTTGTGGGCGTCCAGAATTCGTTGCACCGACGTCCGGATGCGCTGCATCGCCGCCGCATCGAGAGACTCCTCGGTGTACCGCGGCGCGTGTCCGGCCGCCAACAGGAGCGCGTTGCGTTCCCGCAGGGGGATGTCGAGCCGGGCCGACAGCGCCTCGAGCAGGGCGGGACTCGGCCGTGACTTCCCCGTCTCGACAAAGCTCAGATGGCGAGGTGATACACCTACGTCGTAGGCCAGGTCGAGTTGGCTTATCGATCGCTGCGATCGCCACTGCCGCAACATCGTTCCCGCGTCGGCCGCCATGTCGCCCATCCTACGGCCGCACACGAACGGATCCGACTACCTCGTAGGTAGTCGGATCCGCGATGTCGTGCCGGCCGGCGGTTCCCGGCCGATACGGAAATTCAGTTCTCGTCCTGATGGGCCTTCTGTCGTTCCTTGGCCACCTTCGCCTCGCCACGCGCTTCTTCGGCTTCCGCCTCCTTGCGGGCGGCTTCGAGGTCGGCCTGTCCCTTGTCCTGCTGGGCGCGACCTTCTCGGGTCAGGTCGTCTTGCCCGGAGACCGCGCCGGCTGCCTCCTTGACCTTTCCCTTGATGTCCTCGACGGCTCCCTTGACCCCTTCGGCCGGTCCGCTGTCGCCTTGTGCCATGAAACCCTCCTCGGTCGGGATGCATATCTGTGGTGACTTCGGTCGTCACGCATCCACGGAGTTGCCAATTCCCAGCAGTTCAAACGTGGCGATGACGTCGCAGGTAGTGGACTCGGACCGCGACGCAACGCACGCTGCAGTTCATGACCTCCGAGAACTCACCGACCGTACTGATCTCCCCTGCGATGGCCGTGCCGTCGCGCTACTACCGACCTGTCGTCGACGCCTTCGGTCGCCGCGGGTGGTCTGCGACGACGATTCCGCGACGCGGGATCGGAGACGGCGCCCAACCGCCCTCGCGCGCTCTCGACTGGTCGTATGCGGATGAGACAGATGACCTCGCCGCCGCGGTTCGCTTGGTGCGCGAGACGTCCGGCGGGCCGGTGATGATCCTCGGGCACAGTCTCGGTGCCCAGTTGTGTGCGATGCTCGGCCGCCGACGCGACGACAGCGCCCCGGACCTCGTCGCCACTGTGGCCGGATCGGTCCCGTATTTCCGGCATTACCCCAAGGGCGGCGTGACGGAGTGGTGCACCGCAGCCGCGGTCCCGCTCGCCACGGCGGCCTTCGGTCACTGGCCCACACCAGGTTTCGGCGCGCCGGCGCCTCGCACGCTGATGCGGGAATGGGCCCGAATGGTCCGCACCGGGCGCACCCCGTTCGACGGCGCCGATCCGATCTCGATCCCCACGTTCGCCGTACGCCTCGCAGGCGACCGACTGGCACCCGCGGCGGCGGCCGAACACTTCGAGCGCGCCTTTGCGGCCGCCTCACGCACAACCTGGACGTATTCAGCGGGAGACTGCCCTCCGGGTGGGTCGGTGGGACATGTGCGCTGGGCCCGCACCCCGGATGCCGTTGTCGATCGCGTCGTCGACTGGTGGGTGCATCGCCTCGGCAACGAGGGCATCCGCAGTCGTCCACGACGCGGTGTCTCGATCACGGCGACGACCACACCGAGGGTGCCCGGTCCCATCATCGAGGCGTAGATCGACAACGCGCTGTCACCACGACCGTAGGTGTGCCCGCCTTCAACCCAGCCGTCGAGGAACCGGTATCGGAACAGTCAGCCGGGCGTCGATGCCAGGATCTGCTCACGGGTACGCGCGGCCGTCGCAGCAGCCCAGCGGCCCGTCGACACGATACCGACCACGATGATCCCGACACCGCACAGCGCCATGAGAATCCACGCCGGATGCGACGCCGCGGCCAGCCCGGTCCAGACGGGGCCGTCGATACCGGAGAACGCCACGGCTCCGAAGATCGCAACGCCCAGCGAGATCCCGACCTGGCGGCTGGTCGAGGCGATCGCCGACGCGACGCCGGCCTGTGACCGGGGCATACCCGAGACGGCGGCATTCGTGATGGGGGCGTTGACCAATCCCATGCCCACGCCGAGGAACAGGTACGCGACGCCGAGGTACCACATGCTGGTGTCATTGCCTGCCTGCGTCAGCATCAAGCCACTGACGAGCACCATCGCACCGGCTCCGACCATCGGCACACGTGCGCCACGATCGCCCACCAGCCGACCCGACAACGGCGAGAAGACCGCGTTCGCGACCGCCATCGGCAACGTCATCAGACCGGCCTGCAGCGGGCTCAACCCGCGGACCTGCTGCAGGTAGAGAGTGTTGAGGAACAGGAATCCGCCCATCGCGCTGAACGCGAGGATGGCACCGATCACCGAACTGCTGAACGGGACGCTGTGGAAGAAGCGGAGATCGAGCAGTGGCTCACGCCTGCGCGACTCGACGAGAAGGAACGCGACGAGCGCGACGACCGCGGTGGCGAAGGCGCCGATGACGAGGCCGGAGTCCCAACCGAGACCGCGGCCCTCGATGATGCCGTAGGTGACGGTGGCGAGGAAGACGAGGATCAGGAACTGGCCGGCCGGGTCGGGACGGCGCGCGCGAGCGGCCTTCGACTCCGGAACGAGGATCGCGGTGAGGATGATCGCAGCGAGGCAGACCGGGACGTTCAACCAGAAGATGGCCTCCCAGCCGATGCCGTCGACCAAGGCGCCGCCGACGAGCGGCCCGAGTGCCATGCTCACCCCGATTGCCGTCCCCCACATGCCGATCGCACGTGCCCGTTCTTTCGGCTCCGTGAAGGTGTTGGTGATGATCGACATCGCGACCGGATTCATCATCGCGCCACCGATCGCTTGGAGCATCCGGGCACCGATGAGCATCTCCGGCGACACCGCGAGCGAGCAGAGAATGGAACCGAGCCCGAAGATCGTGAGCCCCACCTGGAAGACGCGCTTGCGACCCAGTCGGTCGCCGAGCGATCCACCGAGCATCAACAAGCTGGCCAGCACGAGGGTGTAGGCGTCCACCACCCATTGCAGCTGGGATGCCGTCGCGCCGAGGTCGGAACCGATCGCCGGTAGTGCGACGTTGACGCCGGATGTGTCGATCCCGACGATGAACAGGCTCAGACAGCACGTCGCCAAGATCGCCATGCGACGGCGCGTGCCGAGTTCGGAGATGTCCGTGCGTGGGTCGGGCATGGTCGGGAGGTTCACGATTCGGCCGCCTCTCGCAGGGCGTCGAGGAGAAAGCCCAGATCCCGCCGCTGCGCGTCGTCGAGTGTTGCGAACATCGTGGGCGCGATCGCGGGGTCGGCGATGACCGAATCGACGATCCGACGACCCTCATCGGTGATGGTGACCACCTTGTATCGCCGATCCGTGGGATGCGGCTCTCGCGTGACGAGTCCGCGATCGACGAGGTCGTTGACGATGCCGCTGGTCGCGGGCGCGTCGATGCCGAGTCGTCTGGCCAGGTCGCTCTGGGTCATGTCGCGCACGGCGATCCGGCGCAGTGCACGAAATCGACTGAAGGGCATGTCGACCCGGGCATCGATCCGGGCGCGCGACTCCACCGCGTGGTCACGGACCAGGCTGTTCATCGCGAACCACAGTTCCGTGGCCGTCGGCGTGGCCACCGTGTGCGCGCGGTGTCGCGAATCAGTTGTACGCATACAACGATTGTATGCGTACAACTGTCTGTCGCGCCACCTCACCTGGGCGGGCGGAGATCGGCGATGATCAGATCATGTGTTGAAGTACTTGGCCTCCGGGTGATGCAGCACGAACGCATCGGTCGACTGCTCGGGATGCAGCTGCAGTTCCTCCGACAGCACCACACCGATCCGCTCCGGCTCGAGCAACTCCATCATCTTGGCGCGATCGTCGAGATCCGGGCATGCGCCGTAGCCGAACGAGAAGCGCGCGCCGCGGTATTCGAGGTCGAAGAAGCCCTGCGCGTTCTCGGGGTCCTCTCCGGCGAACGACGTTCCCGCGACCGTCAACTCACTTCGCACGCGCTGGTGCCAGTACTCCGCCAGCGCTTCGGTCAGCTGGACGCCGATGCCGTGCACCTCGAGATAATCGCGGTAGGCGTCCTCTGCGAACAGCTTGTTCGCGAAGTCCGCGATCGGCTGGCCCATGGTGACCAGCTGGAACGGGAGCACGTCCACCGTGCCGGCGGCCTGCGCCTGCTCGCGCGACATGATGAAGTCGGCGACACAGAGGAATCGGGACCTCTGCTGGCGTGGGAAGTCGAAACTGTGGCGGACCTCGGCATCCGGCCGCGGCTCGGCGAGGACATGGACCGTGTCGCCCTCGCTGACCGCCGGGAAATAGCCGTAGACGACGGCGACATGCGCCAGGATGCCCTCGGTCGCGAGGCGATCGATCCAATAGCGCAGTCGCGGGCGGCCCTCGGACTCGACGAGCTCCTCGTACGACGGTCCTTCTCCCCCGCGGACGCCGCGCAGGCCCCACTGCCCGAGGAACAGCGCGCGTTCGTCGAGGAGCTGGAGATAGTCGGCCACCGGCACACCCTTGACGATGCGCGTCCCCCAGAACGGCGGCGACGGGATCGCGTTGTCGGCGGCCACATCCGATCGCGCCGGGACCTCGACGGGGGTCTCGGCGGCCTTGCGCTTCTCGGCGATCCGGCGTGAGCGTTCGTGCCGCGCCTTGCGCTCCTCGACCTTCTTCCGTGCGGCAATCGCCTCCGGGCTGTTCGGATCCGGCCCCTCACCCCGTTTGGTCGCCATGATCTCGTCCATCAGTCGCAGACCTTCGAAAGCGTCGCGCGCGTAGTGGACATCACCGTCGTACGTCTCGGACAGATCGTTCTCGACATAAGTCCGGGTGAGTGCAGCACCACCGAGCAACACCGGGAAGCTGGACGCCACTCCGCGCGAATTGATCTCCTCGAGGTTCTCCTTCATCACCACAGTCGATTTGACGAGCAGTCCCGACATGCCGATGACGTCGGCCCGCTTGTCCTCGGCGGCCTCGAGGATGGTGTTGATCGGTTGCTTGATACCGAGGTTGACCACCTCGTACCCGTTGTTGGACAGGATGATGTCGACGAGATTCTTACCGATGTCGTGGACGTCACCCTTGACCGTCGCCAGCACGATGCGGCCCTTGCCGTCCTCGCCGGTGGCTTCCATGTGTGGTTCCAGATGCGCGACAGCGGTTTTCATCACCTCGGCAGACTGCAGCACGAACGGAAGCTGCATCTGTCCCGAACCGAAGAGCTCGCCGACGGTCTTCATGCCCGAGAGCAACGTCTCGTTGATGATCTCCAGCGGCGGCTTCTCGGTCATCGCCGCGTCCAGGTCCTCCTCGAGGCCGTTGCGCTCACCGTCGACGATGCGTCGCTCCAGACGATCGAACAACGGGAGTTTCGCGAGCTCGGCCGCACGGGATTCGCGCGCCGACGCCGCCGACACCCCTTCGAACAGCTGCATCAGCTTCTGCAGCGGGTCGTAACCCGGGTCGTCGTCCCCCCTCGCCCCGCTCGGCCGCCGACGGTCGTAGACGAGATCGAGTGCGACCTCGCGATGCTCCTCCGGGATCCGCGCCATCGGCAGGATCTTCGACGCATGGACGATCGCGGTGTCGAGGCCGGCCTGCACACATTCGTGCAGGAACACCGAGTTCAGCACCTGCCGAGCAGCCGGATTCAGGCCGAAGGAAATGTTGGAGATACCCAGCGTGAAGTGCACGTCGGGGTGAGCCTCGTGCAACCGGCGGATGGCTTCGATGGTCTCGATGCCGTCGCGCCGAACCTCTTCCTGCCCTGTCGAGATCGGGAAGGTGAGGGCATCGATGATGATGTCCTCCTCGGACAGACCCCAGTTCTCGGTGATGTCTGTGATCAACCGTTCCGCGATCCGGACCTTCCAGTCCGCGGTCCGCGCCTGCCCTTCCTCGTCGATGGTCAGCGCCACGACGGCGGCACCGTGCTCCACGACGAGCTGCATGATGCGGGTGAACCGCGAGTCGGGTCCGTCGCCGTCCTCATAGTTGACCGAGTTGACCGCACAGCGTCCGCCGAGTGCCTCCAAACCGGCCTTGATGACGGCAGGCTCGGTGGAGTCGAGCATGATCGGCAGCGTCGATGACGTGGCGAATCGGCTCGCCAGTGCGGTCATGTCGACGGCGCCGTCGCGACCCACGTAATCGACGTTGAGGTCGAGCATGTGCGCGCCGTCGCGCGTCTGATCCTTGGCGATGTCGAGGCACTTCTGGTAGTCCTCGGCGATCATCGCCTCACGAAATGCCTTGGAGCCGTTGGTGTTGGTCCGCTCACCGATGACCAGGAAGCTCGCGTCCTGGTCGAAGGGCACCGCACTGTAGAGCGACGACGTCTCCGCGATGTGCTCCGGCTCGCGGTGTGCCGCGGTCACCTCGGACACGCGTTCGGCGACCTGCCGGATGTGTTCGGGTGTGGTCCCGCAGCAGCCGCCCACGAATGCCAGTCCGAAGTCGGAGACGAAATCTCCCAGGGCGGTGGCCAACTCGTCAGGCTGCAGGGGGTACTCCGCACCGTTGGCACCCAGCACCGGCAGTCCGGCATTCGGCATGACCGACACAGGAATCCGTGCGTGCTTCGACAGGTACCGGAGGTGTTCGCTCATCTCGGCGGGTCCGGTCGCGCAGTTCAACCCGATCATGTCGACGCCGAGCGGCTCGATGGCCGTGAGTGCCGCACCGATCTCCGAGCCGAGCAACATGGTGCCGGTGGTCTCCACGGTCACGTGGCTGATGATCGGGATCGACCGTCCGAGATCGTTCATGGCGCGGCGGGCCGCCACGATCGCGGCCTTCACCTGCAGGAGATCTTGCGAGGTCTCCACCAGGATGGCATCCGCACCGCCGTCGAGCATGCCGGCGACGCACTCGTAGTAGGCGTCGCGGATCACCGCGAAGGTCGTGTGGCCGAGGCTGGGCAGTTTGGTGCCCGGTCCGATCGAGCCGAGCACGAATCGCGCCGTCCCGTCGGCCGACGGCCCCATCTCGTCGGCCACGCCCCTGGCGATGCCCGTGCCTTTGTACGACAGTTCGCGGATGCGGTCGGCGATGTCGTAGTCACCGAGGTTCGAGAGGTTGCAGCCGAACGTGTTGGTCTCGACGGCGTCCGCGCCGGCCTCGAAATAGGCACGGTGGATGGCGGCCAGGACATCGGGGCGGGTGTCGTTGAGGATCTCGTTGCAGCCCTCGAGACCGTTGAAGTCGTCGAGTGTGAGATCGGCGGCCTGCAGCATGGTGCCCATGGCCCCGTCGCCGATCAGCACTCGACGCGACATCGCCGTGAGGAATGTCGTGTCGTAGGCGGCCGGGTCATTGGTGCGGGTCGACATGGTTGTCAGCGTAGTTCGCCCTCTCTCGGGGTTCGGTCGTAGGCTGGTTCAGTGAACGCTGAGCAGAGGTCGAACCTTCCCCAGCTGCGCAAGCCCATCCTGTTGGCCGCCTTCGAGGGGTGGAACGACGCGGGGGACGCTGCCAGCAGCGCGATCGAGCATCTGGCACTCACCTGGGATGCCGTTCCGCTGGTCGACATCGACTCCGACGACTACTACGACTTCCAGGTGAACCGACCCACGGTCAAGCAGATCGACGGGGTCACCCGACGGATCGACTGGCCCACCACGTCCATTTCCTATTGCACCCCCCAAGGTGCGGACCGTGACATCGTACTTGTTCGCGGCATCGAGCCGAACATGCGCTGGCGGGCGTTCTGCGCCGAGATCGTGGACCTTGCGCGTGCGCTGGACGTGGAGACGACCGTCATGCTCGGTGCGCTCCTCGCCGACACGCCACACACGCGGCCGGTCCCGGTGACCGGCACGGCGTACAGCAGCGAGTCCGCAGCGCAGTTCAACCTCGCCGAGAGCCGCTACGAGGGTCCGACCGGGATCACCGGGGTTCTCCAGGATCTGTTCGTCCAGGCTGGGCTGCCGGCCGTGTCGTTCTGGGCCGCGGTCCCCCACTACGTCTCGACTCCCCCGAACCCGAAGGCGACGGTGGCGCTGCTGAACCGTGTCGAGGAGGTGCTCGACGTGGAGGTACCGCTTGCGACGTTGCCCGAGCAGGCAGAGGAGTGGGAACGCGCGGTCACCGAGATGACCGAGGACGACGAGGAGATCGCCGACTACGTCCGCGGGCTGGAAGAGCGCGGTGACGCCGAACTCGAGGCCGACGACGTGATGGCCAAGATCGACGGGGATGCCCTGGCCGCCGAGTTCGAGCGGTACCTCAAGCGCCGTGGACCGGGCGGGACGGGACGCGGTCAGGGGTCGTTCGGGAGCTGAGCGGGGGGTCTCGATACACCTCCTCGCTGCGCTCGTCGGCTACTCGACCGACGGACCGGTCGAGTACTCGCGAACGATCGTGAGGGCGGATGCCTTCTGCCGGTCGAGTGGCCGCGAACGATCGTGAGGGCGGATGCCTTCTGCCGGTCGAGTAGCCGCGAACGAAGTGAGTGGCGTATCGAGACCCGACAGCCCTGTCAGCCGATCCTCTCGATGGACACGACCGGCGTGGTGATCCGCCAGGTGCGTACGTCCGGGTCGTCGGCGGCCCGCACCCAGAACTGCGCGGATTCGCCGATGCGGCAGGATTTCACACCGAGAAGCGGGATGTCCTCGGAGTCACGACGCAGCCGGCTGACGGCCCACTCGTCGCTGTCCGTGCCACCGACCCCTGGCGCCCGGAGCAACGTCATGTCGTCGAAGTCGAGCAGGTAGGTGGATGTGCGGGTCACCACCGTCCACACCCCGGCAGTGGTGTCGGGATCGATTTGCTGAGCGCGTGCCACGAAAGAACTGTACCCACCCGGATTCCGGCGTTCGCGACGACATCGGGCTGGTGTGGCGCCGACGCGCGATGCTACGACAGCGCGACGCCGAGCAGCGCGTCGACGGCCTGCTCGATCTCGGCGGGCGCACCGGCAGACGCTCCGATCCCCTCCGCCACATCGCGACACCATGCGTCGACCGCGGCCAGCGCCTTCGGCGTATCGAGATCGTCGGCCAGGTGCTGACGGACACGCGCGATCACGGGTGCGGCATCCGGCCCCGCTGGTGCCGATGTCGCGGTGCGCCAACGCTGCAGACGCTCACGGGCCGCGTCGAGAACCGCGTCGGTCCACATCCGGTCCGCTCGATAGTGATCGGCGAGCAGGGCAAGCCGGATCGCGGCCGGATCCACACCGTCACGTCGCAGACCGGAGACGAACACGAGATTGCCGCGGCTCTTCGACATCTTCTCGCCGTCGAGGCCGACCATGCCGGTGTGCACGTAGTGGCGGGCGAAACGTCGCGAATCGGTGAGTGCCTCGCCATGAGCGGCCGAGAACTCGTGATGGGGAAGATGAGATCGTTGCCGCCGCCCTGGATGTCGAACTCGACGCCGAGGCGGTTCAGTGCGATCGCCGAGCACTCGATGTGCCATCCGGGCCGACCCGGCCCCTGCGGCGACTCCCACGACGGCTCCCCCGGCCGCGCGGCGCGCCACAACAGCGCATCGAGCGGATCCCGTTTCCCGGCTCGATCGGGATCACCGCCGCGCTCGGCGAAGAACTTCTCCATCGTCGCGCGGTCGTACCCGGATTCGTAGCCGAACTGCTCGGTCGCGTCCGTGCGGAAGTACACGTCGGGGTACTCGACGTCATCGACGACATATGCCGCGCCCGAGGCCAACAGCTTGCCGACCACCTCGATGACCTCGTCGACCGATTCGATGGCGCCGATGTAGTCACGGGGCGGGAGCACGCGCAGCGCGGTCATGTCGTCGCGGAACAGCTGGGTCTCGCGCGCACCGAGGTCCTGCCAGTCGATCCCGTCGCGTTCGGCACGCTCGAAGAGCGGATCGTCGACGTCGGTCACGTTCTGCACGTAATGCACGTCGTGGCCGAGATCGCGCAGCACGCGGTTCACCAGATCGAATGTCACGTAGGTGGCGGCGTGCCCCAGGTGGGTCGCGTCGTAGGGGGTGATCCCGCAGACGTACATCGTCGCGGTCTCACCCGGACTGACCGGCCGAACCTGTGCGTCGGAGGTGTCATAGAGGCGGAGTGCCGGCCCGGTGCCCGGCACGGCCGGAAGGGCGGGGTCAGGCCATGACTGCATGTGTCCACTGTATTGCCCGGCTCGCCGGGCGCCCCGCCGGGATGGTCTGCCCGGCCGCGTGGCCCCCGTTCCCGGTCAGAACGGCGGCCACGGAATCGGCCGGTGGCCTGGCGGGTGCGGCATCGTCTCATGCGCGACGAGTTCACCGGCCCGGACCGCCATCGCGAGGATCTCGTCGTCGGTGATGTGGCCGGCGAGCTCGGTGGCGAGCGGATGGTCTGTCGAGGTCAGATGTTCGACGAGCTCGGCGAGGTCGGCCAGCAGATGGGCGGGGATCGGTTCGCCCGCCCATCCCCAGAGGACGGTGCGCAGCTTGTCGTCGGTGTGCAGGCAGATCCCGTGGTCGACCCCGTAGACCCCGCCGTCGAGGCCTTCGAGGACGTGTCCGCCCTTCCGGTCGGCATTGTTCAGCACGATGTCGAGGACTGCCATGCGCTGCAGACGCGGGTCGTCGGCGTGGACGAGGACGACCGGCTCCCCGAAACCGTCGAGCGCCCGCAGGATCGCCTTGTAGCCGGACGGCACCGTGTCGGCCGGACAGAGGTCGACGAGGTCGACCCGCGGTGTCGGGAGGTCGGCGACGGCACCCACCCTCGACGGCGGCTCGTCGTTCTCGGCGGTCACCACCCACCGCTGCACCATGCCCGGGCCCAACGGCCCGTCGCGATGGATCGTGGTCGGGATGACCGACCAGCCCAGCGCCTCCGACACCAGAAACGACGACACCTCGCGACCGGCGAGCGTGCCGTCGGGAAAGTCCCACAGCGGCACCTCGCCACGTACCGGCTTGTAGACGCAGCGCACCTCGATGTCCCCGAGGACGGCGTCGCAGACCAGCGTCGCATTGCTCGCCGACGGGATGCGTCCGATGATCACCAGCTCGCCGCTGCGGAGTGCCTCTGTCTCGGCTTCGACCTCCCGGGGAGCGTGCCGGTGCTCGGAAGGCCCGGGCGTCTCGGGGCCGGGCACGGAAGGTTCTCCGACGCTCACATCAGTCCTGCGGGTTCGGACCGGGATCGGAGTCGTCGTCCGGATCGGTCGGGTCCACGTCGAGATACCCCGCCTCGTCCTGGATCGTCAGGTTCCGGAACACCTCGGGATCGACGAAGTCCAACGACTTGCTGAGTTCGGCGTCGCGCTTGTAACCGTTGGTCCGGACGCACAGGTGACCGTCGGGATCGAGCGGTTCGTGGCAGAGCGGGCAGGGCTGTCGTCCCGCCGAGATCACCCGCGACGAGCGTGCGGCGAACTCGCGGGCCGCCTCGGTGGTGAGGAACACACGCACCGCGTCGGGCCCTTCGTCGGTGTCGTCGAGGACGACACTCTCGTCGAACTCTCCCTCGGTGATCGCGAGCAACTCCACCACCACTGCCTCGGACTCGGCGTCCCAGCCGAGGCCCATCGTGCCGACCCGGAACTCCGCGTCGACCGGCATCACCAGCGGGCTGAGATCGCCGACATGGTCACTCTCCGGAGGGATGTCCGTCCCGAATCTGCGGTGGATCTCGTCGAGCAGCGCACCGATGCGGTCGGCGAGGATCGCCACCTGCTGCTTCTCCAGCATGACGCTGACAATCCGCGTCTCGTGCACGGCCTGGAGGTAGAACGTTCGGTCGCCCGGCTGCCCGACCGTGCCGGCGACGAACCGATCCGGGGTCCGGAACACGTGTATCGCGCGAGACATCACACCTCCTTGGCTTGTTGGTCCATTATCCGCGTGCGAGGGGGTGACCGCAGCCTTGTCGCCACGATCGCGTCCGTCGATGCCGGTCGCACCTCCCAGCACAGCGTCCTCACCTGCGGCGTCGTCGGCGGATCCGTCACCCGTTGCGGACTTCTCGCGGTGTGGCACCGGCACCGAGAGGACGGCCGTGCTGTTGACGGTGTGCACATACGGGCGGGTCGGACCGTACCGGATGACGCTGATCGACGCTGGTTCGACGACGATGCGCTGGAACGAATCGAGATGCATTCCCATCGCGTCGGCGATGACCGCCTTGATCACGTCGCCGTGTGAACATGCCACCCAGACCCCGCTGCCGTCCTCGCCACCGTGCACCCGGTCGAGGTCGCGAATCGCCGCGACAGCGCGCGCCTGGACGCCCGCCAACCCCTCCCCACCGGGAATACCGCCGCAGACGGGTGCTGTTGCACCGTCTTCCAGAGTGGTTCGGAGACCAGCTCCTTGAGGGGACGATTCGTCCACTCCCCGTAGTCCACCTCCGCGAGCGCATCCACCACGAGTTCCGGGACGTCGCGTTCGGTATCGGCGTCGAACGCCGCGATCAGCGGGGCGACGGTCTGCGCGCAGCGATCCAACGGGGAACGCGCGACCGCGGCGATCTCGCTCATGCACACCCCGAGCCGGTCGATCAGGGCCGCGGCCTGTTCTCGTCCTTTGTCGTCGAGTGACACCCCGGGCGTCCGGCCGGCGAGCACCCCCGAGGTGTTGGCCGTGGAACGTCCGTGTCGCACCAGAATCACGGTCATGTCTCAACCATAGGCGCAGCCACCCGCACCGAACGCCTCGCCGGCCCCGCGTGGGTGCGCGATGGCGGCGTCACGTGGCGCTGATCACTCCCCGGCAAGCAGGCCCAGCACGGTGAGGCCCAGGATCACGCGGTACGCGCCGAACCAGTTCATCGAGTGCGCGCTGACGAAGCGCAGCAGCCAGGCAATCGACGCATAGCCGATCACGAAGGCGATGAGGGTCGCGACCAGCAGCTGCGGACCGGAGGCCTCCATGCCCTCGCCGCTGGGATCGAAGGCATCGGGGAGGCTGAACAGACCGGACGCGGTCACCGCCGGGATGGCGAGCAGGAACGAGAAGCGAAACGCCGCCTCGCGCTCGAGTCCCAGGAAGAGTCCGGCACTGGCGGTAGCGCCCGAACGCGAGACCCCGGGAACCAGCGCCAGACACTGCGCCAGACCCATCACCACGCCGTCACGCAACGTCAGTTGCTCCATCGAGCGTTCTTTGCGGCCGTACCGCTCGGCGAGCCAGATGACACCGGCGAACACGATCAGCACCGTCGCGACCAGCCAGAGATTTCGCCCGGAGGTCCGGATCTGGTCCTTGAAAAGAAAGCCGAGGACACCGATCGGGATGGTCGCGAAGATCACATACCAGCCGATGCGGTAATCGAGGCCGCGTGCCTCCCGGTCGGTCAGGCCGCGAAACCACGCCGCCACGATCCGCACGATGTCACGCGCGAAGTAGACGAGCACAGCGGCTTCGGTCCCGAGTTGTGTGACCGCGGTGAACGAAGCTCCGGCATCTCCTCCGAACATGATCTCCGAGGCGATTCGCAGATGGCCCGACGACGAGATCGGCAGGAACTCGGTGAGACCCTGGAGCGCGCCGAGCACGATCGACTGGGTCCACGTCATGGTGTCAGTCACGGCCCGAGATGCTACGTGGAAACCCGCTACGGCACCGCATCACGCACATCGGCGTTTCCCGGCATCCGACGCAGATCCGACGCGTCCCGCGGTCGCGACCCGACGCGTCCCGGATCGGTGTCGTGACGCAAGATGGTGACATGCACGTGCCCAGATCGCCGCGCCCCACCACCCTGTTCGCCGCGGTGCGCGGGTCCCGGCCACTGGCCGCCGTCGGCGTCGGGATCGCCACCGTCGTGCTCGTCGCGGGGTGTGGATCCTCCGGCGACACGTCTTCGACCCCGGACGTGCCGACCGTCACACCGGCGACCGCAGCACAATCTCCGCCCGGCCCGGCTGCCGCGCCTGCCGGCGTGGTGGTGCCGACACCGGCGAACAGCCGTGGGCTGGCCATCGACTCGGGCCGCCTCGCCGTGCTGGATCCCGCCGGGACCACGGTCCTGCGGTACGACGTCGACCAGATCACCGGTGCCCCGCAGCGTTCGACGACACCTCCGCTGACCCGCATCGTGGGTGACGGGGGTGGATCGTTTCTCGGCGTCGGGCCGGACGTCATCGCACGCGTTGCCGCCGATGGTGCGGTGACCACCACCCCGATCTCGGCCGCCGATCCAACCGCGGTGGCCCGCACCGCATCCGGTCAGGTGCTCGTCGGCACCGCCGATGGCCGGCTGCTGGTGTTCGATCGCGACCTGAGACCCGGCCGGGTCATCGACAAGTTCATCCGCGTCGATCAGATCACCGTGTCGCCGCCCGGCGCCGACCTCGCCGAGGAACAGGTCGTCGTCCTCGATCGTGCGCAGTCGTCGGTCACCCCGGTCACCCTGTCCGACGGAGACCTCGGCCCCGCGTTGCGAGCGGGCAACGGCGCGACCAACTCCACCGTCGACCGCTACGGGCGTGTGCTGGTGACCAACACGCGTGATGACGAACTCATCGGCTTCTTCGGCTCGCCGCTGGTCATGCGATTCCGGTATCCTGTGGCGGACGGTCCGTTCGCCGTAGACTACGACGACACCCACAACCTGGTGTGGATGTCGACGACCGCGAACAACGAGGTGGTGGCCTATGACCTGTCCGGTGGCGAACCAGCGGAGAGACATCGGTTCCCGGCTGTGGCCCAACCGGACAGCATCGCCGTCGACGACCGGTCCGGCACCGTGTACGTGCTGTCGGCCCGCGGCGGTCTGCAGATCGTCCCGCGCGACTACCGCCAGCGCGGAGTCCTTCCGGTTGCTCCGTCGGGCCGGTGACCATGTCGTCTAGCCAGAGCGCCGGCGGTCGCGCACCTCGCCACGGTCGCGCATCGTCGCGGCACGGATCCCGCCATCCCCGCGGATGGGAGGTGAGCTCGGACACCCACGAGTGTGTGCTCCTCAGCCTGCCTCCCGACGTGACCAGGATCAGTGCGTCGATGCGGTTGTCGATCGAGGCCGAGTTCGGTGGGTGGGAACTGAAGCGGGTCCGCCTCTACTCCGACGGGACGCGAAAAGTGCTGCTACGCCGCAAGAAGCCGCCGCGTCCCCGCCCGGCCGACGACGGTCTCGTCCGCCCCGCTTACCCCGACGAGGGGGCCACCGCGTGTTGAGCCGGATCAACGGGGTGATCTACCCGATCCTGTTGCGCCTGATGTTCCGGCTCTCGCCGGAGCGCATCCACGCGATCGCCTTCCGCGCCATCGCCGTCGTGGGCCGGACCCCGCTCCTGCGCCAGGCGGCCGCACGGTTGTTGGCCACCGACGACCCGGTACTCCGGCAACGGGTCTTCGGTGTCGACTTCCCCGCGCCCCTCGGCCTGGCCGCCGGATTCGACAAGAGCGCGTCGGCGGTGAACGCCTGGGGGCAGCTCGGATTCGGCTACGCCGAGATCGGGACCATCACCGGACAGGCCCAGCCCGGCAATCCCGCCCCGCGGCTCTTCCGACTGCCCGCCGACCGCGCACTCGTCAACCGGATGGGGTTCAACAACCCGGGATCCGATGCGGCCGCCCGGCATCTCGCGGGATTGCGACCCGGACCGGTGAGCATCCCGATCGGGGCGAACATCGGCAAGACGAAGGTCGTACCGGTCGAGGATGCCGTCGACGACTACCGGGTCAGCGCCCGCGCACTCGGACCGCTCGCCGACTTCGTGGTGGTCAACGTGAGCTCACCCAACACCCCGGGCCTCCGTGACCTCCAGGCCGTCGACTCGTTGCGACCGATCCTGACGGCGGTGCGCGACGAGGTCACCGTTCCGGTGCTGGTGAAGATCGCCCCCGATCTCGCCGACGCGGACATCGACGCCGTGGCCGATCTTGCCGTCGAACTCGGGCTCGCCGGGATCGTGGCGACCAACACGACCATCGAACGCGCGGGTCTGCGGACCCCTGCCCACGATGTCGCCGCGCTGGGCGCGGGCGGTCTGTCGGGCGCCCCGCTCGCCGATCGTTCACTGGCCGTTCTGCGACGACTCCACGCACGCGTCGGCGGGCGGGTCGCACTCGTCAGCGTCGGCGGGATCGAGACCGTCGACCAGGCCTGGGAGCGCATCATCTCAGGCGCCGATCTCCTGCAGGGCTATACGGGATTCATCTACGGCGGACCGTTGTGGGTCAAGCAGATACATGACGGCATCGCCGAACGAGTGCGCGCGGAAGGTTTTGCCTGCCTGGCCGACGCGGTGGGCTCCGCCGCCTCGTAGCCCTGACACGCGCACGTCCGCGTATGCCAGGGCCACCGGCGGGTCGGGGCCTCAGACGTCCTCGGACGCCTGCTCGTACGTGCCGGCGATGGTCGCGCGGGCGATCGCGTGCGAGAACAGATTGAACCCGAGGTAGGCGGGCGTCGCGCCGTCCGGCAGCCCGAGCGACTCGACGTCGACGGCGTGCACCACGACGAAGTAACGGTGCGGACCGTGACCGGGCGGCGGCGCCGCCCCGATGAACCGCTTCTGCCCGGCGTCGTTGGCCAGGGTCACGGCGCCGGACGGCAGCCCGCTGCCGGTGTCGTCGCCGGCGCCGGCCGGAAGCGAGGTCACCGACACCGGGATGTCGGCGACCGCCCAGTGCCAGAATCCCGACGCCGTCGGTGCATCCGGGTCGTATACGGTGACCGCGAAACTCTTGGTCTCCGAAGGAAATCCGGACCAGGTCAGGTCCGGCGACAGATCTTCGCCACCGGCGCCCATGATCCCGCTCACCTGCTCGTTGCGAAGCGAACCGCCGTCGGCGATGCTCTCCGACGTCAGGGCGAAGCCGGGCAGTGTGGGTAGCGGATCGTACGGGTTGAACGGCATCAGAACACCTTTCTCGGGTCAGCGCAGGACAGGTCCGACGTTACGGACCCCAGTACATCAACTGTGTAGCAGAAAGTGCTCGAAGACCTTGGTTCCGAACACCACCGCGTCGACCGGTACGCGTTCGTCCACCCCGTGGAACAGCGCGGCGAAATCGAGATCGGGCGGGAGTTGGAGCGGCGCGAAACCGAAGCAGCGGATACCGAGCTTGGCGAACGCCTTCGCGTCGGTGCCGCCCGAGAGCATGTACGGAACCGTGGTCCCCTGCGGGTCGTGCGCGAGGATCGCATCGTTCATCGCGTCGACGAGATGGCCGTCGAACGTCGTCTCGTACGAATCGAGGTGCGTGATCCACTCGCGGGTCACGTTGGGGCCGATGAGTTCGTCGACCTCCTTCTCGAACGCGTCCTGACGGCCGGGCAGCACGCGGCAGTCGACGACGGCCTCCGCCTTCTGCGGGATCACGTTCGCTTTGTAGCCCGCCTTGAGCATCGTGGGGTTCGCGGTGTCACGAAGCGTCGCGCCGATGATCCGCGCCAGATTGCCGAGCTTGAACAATGTCGTGTCGAGGTCCGGGGCATCGGGCCGCAGATCCAGTCCGGTCTCGTCGGAGACCGTGGCGAGGAACTGACTCACGGATTCGGTCATCACCAGCGGGAAGGTGTGCCGGCCGAGGCGGGCAACGGCTTCGGCGACCTCCGTGACGGCGTTGTCGGAATGAAGGAACGAGCCGTGCCCCGCGGTGGCGTCCGCCGTCAGACGCATCCACGACAACCCCTTCTCGGCGGTCTCGACGAGATAGAGGCGGCGTTGCGTACCGTCGGGACGATCGACGGTGAGCGAGAAACCGCCCACCTCGCCCACTGCCTCGGTGACACTCTCGAAGAGGTCGGGACGATTCTGGACCAACCAGTGGGAGCCCCATGTCCCACCCGCCTCCTCATCGGCGAGGAAGGCGAACACGATCTCGCGCGGCGGCACTGTTCCGTCACGTTTGAACTGGCGTGCGAGCGCCAGCGCCATACCGACCATGTCCTTCATGTCGACCGCGCCACGTCCCCAGATGTAGCCGTCGGAAACGGTTCCGGAGAACGGGTGCACGCTCCAGTCCGCGGGCTCCGCCGGGACCACGTCGAGGTGGCCGTGGACGAGCAATGCTCCGCGATCGGAGTCCACCGGACCCGGGAGCCGGGCGAAGACGTTGCCCCGGCCGGGCCGGCCGGACTCCACATACTGTGTCGTGTATCCGACCTCCTCGAGCGTCCGCGCAACCCACTTCGCGCAGTCCTCTTCGCCTTTGGTGGTCTCCTCTTCGCCGGTGTTCGTCGTGTCGAACCGGATCAGGCTACTCACGATGTCGACCACTTCATCGACCGCGCGATCGGCCACAGGCTGGGAAGTCACCCCTCACTCCTACGGGATTTGGGATACACGGGCAACCTCGGTTAGGGTTATGCCCGCGCTACGAGAGGTCCGAGTGGCGGAATGGCAGACGCGCTAGCTTGAGGTGCTAGTGCCCTATTAACGGGCGTGGGGGTTCAAGTCCCCCTCGGACACAGAATCAGAACCCCGGCCGGGTGGCCGGGGTTCTTTTTTGTGCCCATCCGGCGCCATGACGAGAATGGCATTTCCATTATTGGAAACGTGGCTTATGCTTACGCAGAATCCATAGCCATCGACGTCGGAGGAAACGACATGCCCAAGGCGCTGGCGCCAGAGATCTCCACTTGGCCCGACCAGAATCCGCAGCTCATCGGCACCCGTTGTGCCACGTGCGAGTTCACCGCATTTCCCGCTCAGGACACCTGCCCCAAATGCAGCTCGCGCGACACGTCGGACGTGCGGTTGCCACGGAGCGGGACGCTGGTGGCGTGGACCGTGCAGGGGTTTCCTCCCGGCGCCCCGTACATCGGCGCCACGGGCAAGGACTTCGTCCCCTTCGGCGTCGGTCTGGTCCAACTCGACGACGTGGTGCGCGTGGAGGCACGGCTCACCGAGAACGACCCCGCAAAGCTGCAGTTCGGGCAGGCCGTCGAGCTCACCATGATCCCGTTCGCCACCGACGACGACGGTGACGAGATCTACACCTTCGCCTTCGCCCCGGCCTGACCCAGAGAGGAACCTCATGACGAACGACGTAGCCATCATCGGCGTCGGTCTCCATCCCTTCGGACGGTTCGACAAGACCGCCATGCAGATGGGCGCCGAGGCCATCCACCTCGCACTCGACGATGCCGGTGTCGAGTGGAAAGACATCCAGTTCGGTTTCGGCGGCAGCTACGAGATCTCGAATCCGGACGCTGTCACCCGACTGGTGGGCTTGACCGGTATCACCTTCACCAACGTGTTCAATGCGTGTGCCACGTCGGCGAGCGCCATCGCGCAGACCGCCGACACCATCCGGCTGGGCACCTACGACATCGGCATCGCGGTGGGCATGGACAAGCACCCCCGCGGCGCTTTCACCGACAACCCGGCGAAGCTGGCGCTCCCCCAGTGGTACGCCCAGAACGGTCAGTTCCTGACCACCAAGTTCTTCGGGATGAAGGCCAACCGCTACATCCACGACCACAACATCTCGCAGTCCACCCTCGCCGAGGTCGCGGCCAAGAACTTCCGCAACGGCGAACGGAATCCGAACGCCTTTCGTCGCAGCCCGATCCCGGCCGATCAGATCCTGAACTCGCCGATGGTCAACTATCCGCTCACGCAGTACATGTTCTGTTCGCCGGACGAGGGAGCGGCTGCCGTGATCATGTGCCGCGGCGACATCGCGCACAGGTTCACCGACAAGCCGGTGTTCCTGCGTGCCAGTGAGATCCGCACACGCCGTTACGGCGCCTACGAGGTGCACGCCACCTCTGCGCCGATCGAGGAGGACGTGTCGCCGACGGTCTACGCCGCCCGTGCGGCCTACGAGCGGGCCGGAATCGGGCCCGAGGACGTCGACATCGCCCAGCTGCAGGACACCGACGCCGGTGCCGAGATCATCCACATGGCCGAGACCGGGCTGTGCAAGGACGGGGAGCAGGAGCAGCTCCTCGCCGACGGTGCCACCGAGATCACCGGATCGATCCCGGTCAACACCGACGGCGGGTTGATCGCCAACGGCGAACCGATCGGGGCGTCCGGGCTTCGCCAGATGCACGAACTCGTCCGCCAGCTACGCGGGGAGGCCGGCGACCGGCAGGTACCGGGTTCACCCAAGGTCGGGCTGGCCCAGGTCTACGGCGCCCCGGGTACCGCGTCGGCGACGATCGTCTCGCTCTGACAGCTCTGTCGGGATCCTGCGGGGCTCACCGCGATGTGGCGATGGCCGCCATGCCGTTCCGGTACGGCAGTTCGATGTCGTTCGCGTCGTAGCTGCGCAGGATCGCCAGACGGATTCGTCGCTGCAGCGACCACTGGGCGTTCGGCTTGGTCTTCAGGGTCATGCGCAGGACCACCATGTCGGGGGCGACCTCCTGGATGCCGAGCATCTCGGGAACACCGAGGACGTCAACGGCAACCGTCTCGTCCTTCAGCACCTCGTTGGCCGCCTCGAGTGCGACTTCCTGAGCGCGGTCGAGATCGGCGCTCAGCGCGACCGGCACCTCGACACGTGCCACTGCGTACTCCTGGCTCATGTTGCCGACGCGGGCGATCTCACCGTTGCGGACGTACCAGAGCGTGCCGTCGAGATCGCGCACCGTGGTGATGCGCAGGCCGACGGTCTCCACCTCGCCGATGGCCTCCCCGAGGTCGACGATGTCGCCGACACCGTACTGGTCCTCGAGCAGCATGAACACGCCGGACACGAAGTCTTTGACCAGGTTCTGTGCGCCGAAACCGATCGCAAGTCCGACCACGCCGGCGGATGCGATGAACGGAGCGATGTTGACTCCGAGGACGCTCAGGATCGACAGCACCACCCACACCAGCAGGATGATCGAGACCGTCGACTTCATCACCGAGCCGATCGTCTTGGCTCGTTGTGCTCGTCGCTCGGCGACCGCGGGGTTACGCGCCGCCGCCGGTGTCCGCTCCCGCAGGTGACGCAGCAGAGCAGGCTTGCGCTGCGACGTGTTGCCGGAGTCGGTCTTCGGCCGCCTGGTGGCCCGATCGATCGCGCGGTGCAGCAGGAAGCGCACGATCAGCGCGATCACGATGTATGTCACGATGCGGATCGGCGTCTCGATGATCCACTCGCGATTTGTCTCCGTCCATTCGAAGGCGAGCGTTTGAGCTGTCATGCCCACGACCGTACGGATGTGATCTCTCATGTCCAGTTGTGAGCGCCGTCAGCTGGGGCGTCGACCACACAGTGCGGCGAATCTCACGGTGCGGTCCACAATGGAGCCGTGACCCGTCTCATCTTCGATTGCGACACCGGCATCGACGACTCGCTCGCCCTCCTGTATCTCCTGGCCCGCCGCGATGTCGAGCTGGTCGGGATAGCCTCGACCGCCGGCAACGTGCCGGTGGACGTGGTCACCACCAACAACCTGGCGTGGCTCGAGGTGTGTGGACGCGCCGAGATCCCCGTGCACACCGGGTCGCCGGTACCCCTCGCGGCCGAACCGATGACGACCGAGAACACCCACGGTCCACTCGGGGTCGGTTACGCCGAACTCCCACCCACCACGTTGTCGGCCAGCAGGATCGACGCCGCAGACGCCTGGATCGCGGCGGCCGCGGCACACCCCGGAGAGTTGATCGGCCTGGTGACCGGTCCACTGACCTCCTTGGCAACCGCGATCCGGCGAGATCCCGCCCTCCCGTCGAGGCTGGCCCGCCTGGTGATCATGGGTGGTGCGTTCCACGTGCACGGCAACACCACACCCACATCGGAATGGAACGTCGCGGTGGACCCCGAGGCGGCTGCCGAGGTGTTCGACGCGTTCGGACGCGAGGGCGCGGAACCACCCATCGTCTGCTCCCTCGACATCACCGAGTCGGTGGCGATGACACCCGACCATCTGGTCCGCCTCGCCGCGACGGCGGGCAGCAGCCCCGTCGAGTGCCCCGACCCCACCGACGAGACCGGCCTCCGATCGGTATCCGACAACATGCTGATCCGGCACCTCGTGGATGCGGTGCGCTTCTATCTCGAGTTCCACCACGCCCACGACGAGGGCTACATCGCACATCTCCACGATCCGTTCGCGGCCATGGTGGCACTCGCGCCCGATATCGTGACGACGATCCCGGCTCGCGTCGACGTGGAGCTGATCGGGCGACACACGCGAGGCATGACCGTTGCCGACGAACGATCCATGACAGGGCCGCCCAACGCTCGCATCGCCATCACGACCGACGTCGACGCGGTGTTCGACGACCTGATCGAGACGGTCGGTTCGCTGGCGAGATCGTTTGCCGCATCGGGCAATTCGGGCAGTCCGAGCGTCACCCGGGCGTGAACACCTGCGCATCCCGGTAGTGCAGGCGTAGCGTCGACGTGTGACAGGACTCGGCTACCAGATCCCGAATTTCACCTATCCGGACGTCGCGGCGGATCGGCTCTTCCCCACCGTCGTCGCGCAGGCCGTCGAGGCCGAGGACTCCGGGTTCGACACCGTCCTGGTGATGGACCACTTCTATCAGCTGCCCATCCTCGGCACGCCGGACGAGCCGATGATCGAGTGCTACACCCTGCTCTCGGCGCTCGCCCAGCACACGTCGTCGGTCAGGCTGTCGGCGCTCGTGACCGGTAACACGTACCGCAATCCGACGCTCCTCGCCAAGACCGTGACCGCGTTGGACGTGGTGTCGGGCGGACGTGCCCAGCTGGGCATCGGTGCCGGCTGGTTCGAGCTCGAACACGATGCACTCGGCTACGAGTTCGGCACGTTCACCGATCGATTCGAGAAACTCGAGGAGTCCCTGCAGATCGTTCTCGGCATGCTCGACGGGTCTCGGCCGAGCCTCGACGGCACCTGGTATCGAGTTCATGACGCGCTCAATGTTCCTGCGCCACTGTCGAAGATCCCGGTGATGATCGGCGGCGGCGGTGAACGAAAGACGCTGC
This sequence comes from Gordonia sp. SID5947, assembly GCF_009862785.1. NCBI lineage: Bacteria > Bacillati > Actinomycetota > Actinomycetes > Mycobacteriales > Gordoniaceae > Gordonia > Gordonia sp. SID5947. Next base: position 1,001,867 of record NZ_WWHU01000001.1, read on the forward strand.
GGATGGTCGCGCAGTACGCCGATGAATCGAACCTCATCTGCGCTGTCGAGGACATCGGCCGCAAGCTCGACGCCCTTGCCGGCCACTGCGATCGATTGGGCCGCAACCGCTCCGAGATCACTGTCAGTCTGCAGACCTCGGCGTGCATCGCGCCGACCCACGACGAGGCGGTCGCCGAGTTCGAGGCGTACCTCGAACGCAATCCCGCCGCCGAGGTGCGTCGGGCGAACACCGTTGTCGGTGATCCGGATGAGGTGGGTGCACGGTTCTCCGAGCTCCTCGCGACCGGCGTGGACGGCATCACGGTCAACGCGCCCGCCAACGGCCATGTGCCGGGACGCGTCTCACTGCTTGGTGCCACGCTCGCCCCGCTCATCGGCGGCCGCTGAGACCTCACCCTCGCGTCGCCGGCCCACCCACGGCAGCGGACCTCACGCGCTCGCGGTGCTCCCGACAGCTCTGCGGCCGGACGTCGCGCCGACCAGTTGACGGTCGTCGACGATCGCGCGGACGATCTCTCCGGACCGGACGGCCATGTTGGACAGCAGTGTCGAGGTGAGTCCGTGCGTGTGCTCGGAATTGCCCTGCACAAAGATCTGACCGGTGATGTCGTCGCTCGTCTCGACCCGGTAGAGCCGGTCGAGAACGGGACGTCCGTGCCGATCCTCGCCGCAATGACGGGCCAGCTCACCGAGCATGTCCGTCAGCGACGTCGGCTCGAAACCCGTGGCGAAGACGACGGCGTCACAGTCGAGGACCGTCTCGGCTCCGGTGAGACGATGCGAGATACGGACCCGGGCGGCGTCCGCGGTCTCGACGACGTCGACCACCTCCGAGGCGCCGTGGACGAACAACCGTCGCTCACCGGTGACGCGTTCGGTGTATTCGCGCCGGTAGAGCTCCTCGATCAGTTCGGGATCCACGGCCGAATAGTTCGTGCTCCGGTGGTACTGCATCAGCCGGTCACGACTTGCCTCATCCGCCGAGAAGTATTCGTCCACCGCCTCCGGATCGAAGATCCGGTTGGCATATGGGCTGTCGTCGGCCGGTGTGTAGCCGTACTTCGCAAAAACACCGTGGACTTCCGCATCGGTTTTGTCGTGCAGGTAGGCCGCCACCTCCGCGGCGCTCTGACCGGCACCGACCACCACGAACCGGCCGCTGGAGCGACTCGGCAACTCCGCGAAGTGCGACAGCATCCGATGATTGTGGAACACCCGCGGACCTGCGGTGACGCCGGCGGGCAGTTTCGCTCGCAGCCCACCACCGAGGATCACGTTCCGCGCCCGGATCACCCCGCGGGTGGGCGAGACCACCTCGAAATGATCGTCGGACCATCGAACCGACGTGACCTCGGCCGAGTATTCGACCGGGATGTCGACACGATCCGCCGCCCACTCGAGGTAGTCGTGGAACTCCGCGCGGAGGGGGAAGAAGTCCTGCCGATTGATGAAATGGGTGAGTCGCCCACGCTCGGCCAGATAGTTGAGAAAGGTGTACGCGCTGCTGACGTTGCGCTGCGTCGCGAGATCCTTCAGGAAGGACACCTGCATCGTGGTGCCCGGCAGGAGCATGCCCGGATGCCACCCGAATGCGTCCTTCTTCTCGAAGAAGCGGGCGGTCACCTGCGCGTGCGGACCGACAGACCGGTTGTGTTCCTCGATCGCGATGGCCACGGCCAGATTCGACGGTCCGAACCCGATGCCGACCACATCGACCAACGGTGAATGATCACTGGACAAGCGTTGCTCCTCTGCGGTGTTCTGACGGTGCGTCGTCCCTGACACACGTCCCGGCCCGGCCGAACGCGCCTGTGGCCCACGCCCTGTCGCGGAATCACAACTCATCGTCCGCGACGACCAGGTGGCCGATGGAAGGTAAGACTATCCTAAACTCATCGCCGATGAAGAACGGCCACGCGAAACGGTGTTCTGCGGCCTCCGTCGAGCTGCACCCGGGGCGCGGCATCACGCACCGGTGCGCCGTCGGTGAGCACGCTCTCCGTCATCTCACGAGATGAATTGCCCTTCCGGCGGGTTGCTGACGGGGCTGCGACGGCCAGAATCGATGTATGCCGCGACCGAGCGCTCCGCCACCCGGCTCGCCCCCACCGATTCCGCCGGTCACCACCATCGACGAGGTGGTGGCAGCCCTCCACACGATCATCGATTGGTCGATCGGCACCCCGAGCCGATTGGGATACTTTGCCGCGCTGTACAAACGGATCACCCTGGCGGTGGGGGTGGCAATCGACGAAGGCTTGTTCGACGACGGCCCGCGTATGGAACGGTTCGACGCCCTGTTCGCGTCTCGATACCTCGACGCGGTCAACGGCCATTTCCACCCCGGCCGGTTTCCGAAACCGACTCGGTCGTGGCGCACCACCTTCGCCGGCGCCGACCATTCCGAACCGATCATCCTGCAGCACATGATCTCCGGGATCAACAGCCACATCGTGCTCGATCTCGGTATCGCCGCGGTGGAGACGACCGGCGGCCGGAAGCTGCCATCTCTGCGACGAGATTTCGACACCGTGAACGCGGTGCTGGCCGGCCAGGTGAACGGTGTGGTGGCAGACCTGAACGAGCTGTCCCCGGCGTTGGCAGACATCTACGCCGTCCTCGCCGAGCACCAGATCTTCCTGCTGAACGAGGCCATCAAGGCGTTTCGCGACAGCGCCTGGCGGTTCGCCACCGTGCTGGCGCTCGAGCCTGGTCTCCTGCGGCGGGCAACGATCGCCGCACGAGATCTGCAGGTGGCCCGCCAGTCGGCACTCGTGTTCGATCCGCCCGGTGTGATCGGCGTACTCGACCGGGCGGTGCTGGAGGTGGCCGAGCGCGAGAGTCGCGATGTGTCACGCAACATCGCGGTGCTCGACGAGGTGGCCTCCTCGCCGTCGCCGATCACCACGACACTCAGCTGATCACCGCACTCGGCTGATCACGACACTCGGCTGATCAGGCGATCACGCCGTGATTCAGGACGACGCCGCGCGACCGTCGAAAGCCTCGACGATCCGTTGTGCCGCGAGCGCGGGCGTGAGCTCGCCCGACCGCACCTGCTGCTCGACGTCACCACGGGTGTCCTTGACCTCCGGACTCTCGTCGAGGCGGGCGAGCACGATGTCGCGCACCATCGCCCACGTCCAGTCGATCTGCTGCTGATTGCGGCGGGCCTCGAACTGCCCGGCGTCGGTGAGTGTCTTCTTGTGGCGGAGCACTGCGTCCCAGTACTCGGCGACGCCGGTGTTCTCGATCGCGCTCATGGTGAGCACCGGGGGCGTCCACAGCGCGTCGTGCGGATAGATCAACTTCAACGCGTTCTTGAGTTCGCGCGCCGCGCTCTTCGCCTCGGTGAGATGTTTGCCGTCGGCCTTGTTCACGACGACGACATCGGCGAGCTCGAGCACGCCCTTCTTGATGCCCTGCAAGGAGTCCCCGGTGCGGGCGAGTGTCAGGAACGTGAACGTGTCGACCATGTTGGCAACTGCCACTTCGGACTGCCCCACGCCGACGGTCTCCACCAGGACCACATCGAACCCGGCGGCCTCGAGGAGCACGATGCTCTCCCGGGTTGCCTTGGCGACGCCGCCGAGAGTGCCCGAGGTCGGAGACGGTCGGATGTAGGCGTCCTTCGACATCGAGAGCCGCCCCATGCGGGTCTTGTCACCCAGGATGGAGCCGCCTGTCCTCGTCGACGACGGATCCACCGCGAGGACCGCGACCTTGTGGCCCCTCTCGATCAGGTACATCCCGAGCGCCTCGATGGTGGTCGACTTCCCCACCCCGGGGACTCCGGTGATCCCGACCCGGAACGAATTGCCCGCGTGCGGGGTCAACCGCAGCAGCAACTCCTGGGCGGCCACCCGATGGTCCGGGCGCGCCGATTCCACCAGGGTGATGGCACGGGCGAGGTCGGAACGCCGATCTGCCCGGACCGCATCCGCGAGGGCATCCACATCGACCGGCCGCCGCGCCGCTGCGCCCGCGTGTTGATCGCCCATCACTCGCCGGCGACGCCGGCCAGTTCGTGCCCGAGGCCGGCGGCCAGTTTGGTCACCAACTCCACTGCGGAGTCGGCGATCACGGTGCCGGGCGGGAAGATCGCCGCGGCCCCGGCCTCATGGAGCTCGGCGAAGTCGTCCGGCGGGATGACGCCACCGACCACGATCATGATGTCGGGGCGGCCGACATCTTCGAGAGCCTGCCGAAGCGCGGGCACCAACGTCAGGTGGCCCGCGGCCAGCGAGGAGACCCCGACGACGTGCACGTCGTTGTCGGCGGCCTGCGCGGCGACCTCCTCCGGGGTGGCGAACAGCGGGCCCACGTCCACGTCGAATCCGAGATCGGCGAATGCTGTGGCGATCACCTTCTGGCCACGATCGTGGCCGTCCTGCCCCATCTTCGCGACGAGCACGCGTGGGCGCCGTCCCTCGGCCTCACCGAACTGCCGGACGATCTCGGTCGCCGCGTCGACGTTGCTCACCTCGCCCGCCTCATGTCGATACACCCCGCTGATGGTCTTGATCTCCGCCTGATGGCGACCATAGACCTTTTCCATCGCGTCAGAGATCTCGCCGACGGTGGCCTGGTGGCGAGCGGCCTCGATGGCCAGGGCCATCAGGTTGTTGTCGAGGCCACCGTCGTCCGACGCGGCCGCCCGGGTGAGGTCGGCGAGCGCGGCCTGCACGGCTGACTCGTCGCGCTCGGCGCGCAACCGCTTCAGCTTCTCCAGCTGCTCGGATCGCACCTTGGAGTTCTCGACCTTGAGGACCTCGATCTCCTCGTCGACGTCGACCTGATACTTGTTCACACCCACGAGAGGTTGCTGGCCGGAGTCGATCCGGGCCTGCGTGCGGGCGGCTGCCTCCTCGATCCGGAGCTTTGGCAGTCCTTCGTTGATCGCCTGCGTCATGCCGCCGGCCTCTTCGACCTCGGCGATGTGCGCACGCGCCTTCTCGGCGAGCTGATGGGTGAGCCATTCGACGTAGTTCGAACCGGCCCACGGGTCGATCGGGCGGGTGGTCCCCGACTCCTGCTGCAGCAGCAGCTGGGTGTTACGGGCGATCCGCGCAGAGAAGTCGGTCGGCAGCGCGATCGCCTCGTCGAGCGCGTTGGTGTGCAGGGACTGGGTGTGACCCTGGGTCGCCGCCATCGCTTCGACACACGTGCGGGCAACGTTGTTGAACACGTCCTGGGCGGTCAGCGACCAGCCCGAGGTCTGCGAATGAGTACGCAGCGACAGCGATTTCGCGTTCGTCGGCTCGAACTGGGCCACGAGCTCGCTCCACAGCAGGCGTGCCGCGCGCAGCTTGGCCACCTCCATGAAGAAGTTCATGCCGATGCCCCAGAAGAACGACAGACGAGGCGCGAACTTGTCGATGTCGAGACCCGCGTCGAGCCCGGCCCGGATGTACTCGACACCGTCGGCCAGCGTGTACGCCAGCTCCAGATCTGCCGTCGCCCCGGCCTCCTGGATGTGGTAACCGGAGATCGAGATCGAGTTGAACTTCGGCATCTTCTGGCTGGTGTACTCGAAGATGTTCGAGATGATCCGCATCGACGGCTTCGGCGGATAGATGTAGGTGTTGCGGACCATGAACTCTTTGAGGATGTCGTTCTGGATGGTCCCGGCCAGCTTCTCCGGCGGCACCCCCTGCTCCTCAGCCGCGACCACGTAGAGCGCCAGGATCGGCAGCACGGCACCGTTCATCGTCATCGACACCGAGACGGATCCCAGGTCGATGCCGTCGAACAGCTGCCGCATGTCGAGGATCGAGTCGATGGCGACACCCGCCATGCCGACGTCGCCGGCGACGCGCGGATGGTCGGAGTCGTAGCCGCGGTGGGTGGCGAGGTCGAAGGCGACCGACAGACCCTTCTGTCCGGCGGCCAGGTTGCGCCGGTAGAAGGCGTTCGATTCGGCGGCGGTCGAGAAGCCTGCGTATTGCCGGATGGTCCACGGCTGGTTGACGTACATCGTCGGGTAGGGACCACGGACGAACGGCGCTTCCCCGGGGATGGAGTCCAGCGGATACGGATGATCACCCTCGGCGGCGATGGCATCGCGGTCGGCACGGGTGTAGATCGGTCGAACGTCGATCTGTTCCGGTGTGCTCCAGGTGATCTCGTCGGCCGTCTGCCCCTGGGCCTGTGCCAGCCGTTCGATGGCGGCGTCGGCTGCCGGGGCACCGCCGGGCGCATCGGTGGCCAGCGCCACGTCTGCGAAACTGGGGATGCTCCCGAAGGTTTCCGCGGTCGAATCCGTCCGGCTCGGTTCGGTCTGGGTCATGATGTCGCTCCCGCCGGTTCGTGGGTCAGCTGGTCGAGCAGGTCACGCAAGGTCGCCACCGCGTCGATACCGACGCGCAGCGACCCGTCCGGGCGGTCGTCGCCCTCCGGCCATTCCTTTTCCGGTCCGGCCAGCAGGACCGCGCGCAAGCCGGTGGCCCGGGCAGCCTGCAGTGCAGCGGCACCCTCGTCGGCATATCGCTGCTTGCTCCCGCAGAGCACCGCGATGCCGGCGTTCGCATCCGCCACCGCCCCGGCGATGCCCTCCGACGTCAAGGGTCCGGGGTTCACCACCGAGATACCGCCGGCAGCAAGGAGATTCGCGACAAAAGTGGTGCGACCGTTGTGCTCCGCCACGGATCCGAGCGGCAGCAGCAACACGGTGGGCCGCCGACCGGTCTCGGCGAGCACGGCGTCGGAACGATCGCGGAGCTCCTCGAAGGCCCGGCCGACGCGAGCCAGCCGCGGCGCTCCGAGCGGCACGTCGGTGACGTCGGCGACACCCGCACCCAGCGGCTTCTCGTCGAGATTGGGGAACTCGTTGACGCCGGTGACCGCGGTCCGGCGGTGCGCGACCGCATCGTCGCGGTTCGCCAGCGATGTGCCGACCCGATCGGTGATCCAGCCCGAGTCGAGGGCCGCACGGTACCCGCCTGCGGATTCGATCTGACCGAAGACTGTCCAGGCATTCGCCGCGAGGTCGTCGGTGAGCGACTCGACGAACCACGAGCCGCCGGCCGGATCCAGCACGCGCCCGATGTTGGATTCCTCCAGCAGCAGCAACTGCGTGTTGCGGGCGATCCGCCGGGAGAACGATGCGCTCGACGTGCGGTTGCCGGTCGGGATCGCGGCGTCGAAGCCGAGCACGGTGACCTGGTCGGCACCACCGACGCCGGCTCCGAACGCGGCAATCGTGGTGCGCAGCATGTTGACCCAGGGATCGCGCTGGCTCTGCATGGACAGGTCGGTGACGCCATGGGTGATCGCGGCCCCGGCCTCGGGCGCTCCGACGACCTCGGCCACCCGCGCCCAGATCTTGCGCAACGCACGGAACTTGGCGATGGTCGCGAACTGGTCATCGCCGGCGGAGACGGCAAAGGTGATCTGACGCAGCGCATCCGCGGCCGACAGGCCTGCATCGGTGAGGTCACGCAGATGCGTGACCGCCGCGGCGATCTGCAGCGCGAGCTCGAGTCCGTTGTCGGCTCCCGCGGTGGCGAAGTCCGTGCCGTCGACCCGGAATGTCCGGACGCCGGCGGGCACGTCCGTGGCCAGAGAGGTCGCCTCCGCGCCGTCCACCGTCGCGCGACCCGAGAAGGCCGCGGTCAGCGGGGACAGACCGAGTGAGGTGACGGTCGAGGTCGTCGGCGCGACGGACTCTGGCGCCGCGCCCGCCTGCCGGGACACCGACAGAAGTGCGCGTGCGGCCGCGATGCCGTCGGCTCCGGCGTCGAGGGTGACCGGGATCAAGTCGAGGTACACGCCGTCGAGGACAGCGGCGAGGTCGTCGGGCGAGATGCCCGAGCCGACGGTCAACCACAATCCACTGGCTCCCTTGGACAGGGCATCGAGTGCGGCCAGGTTGAGCTCTGCGGCCGGCGTCGCGTCGTCGCCGAACCGTTCGGTCACCCGCCAGCCCATGGTGACGTCGCGATCGGGATCGGCACCCCGGACGTACGGGAACCCTCCGGGCAGACCGGATTCGGCGTTCTCGTCCCTGCGTGTGTAGAGGGGACGGATACGGAGACCGTCGAGGGTTGTGGTGGACAGGAGTTCTTCGGCCGAGGCAGGCAATTCCTCGACAGTGGACCGCCGGGATTTCGCCAGGACGGCGGCAGCGGCTTCCGACCAGGCCTGATAGGCCTCGTCGAGCGATCGGTCGGACCGATCGAATTCCGACGCAGTGGTCTGCGGCATGGGGCGTGACACCTCCGTGTTGCTCGGGTCGAGCGCGTACCCGACTTTAGCCGAACGCTCGCTCGGCTCTCACATCGAGGGCCGATCGTGACGCATCCCACGGGCCCCGTCCGCGTAGTATTGCGCGGTGCCCATCGAGTCCCCAGCGGTCCCCGACATCCCATCGGGATCCCCGACCGCCGAGACTCGGAGGACAGGCACTTTCGGTCCGCTCCGCCGCGGTGTCGACGCCCGGGTGATCCGTCGGGCGCTGCTCCTGACCACGGTCGTCGCCGTGGTCCTGGTCGGCTCCTACCTGATCCCGATGCCGTCGGTGGCGAGTGTGCGGACCTGGGGCGAGAATCTGGGGCCGGCGTTCGCCTGGGTGTTCTTCGCCGTCTACGCGGTGGTGGCCGTCGCACCGTTCCCACGTTCGACCTTCACCGTGATGTCGGGGATCTTCTTCGGTCCGGTCGTCGGGTTCACGGGCGCGATGATCGCCTCGACGATAGCCGCGATCGTCGCTTTCTGGTTCGTTCGCACGGTCGGTAGAGAACGTGTACGGCCCTACCTGAAGAAGCCGGTGGTCCGCGCGGTCGAGTACCGCCTGAGCCGACGCGGCTGGCTCGCGGTCGGTTCGCTGCGACTCATCGCGGCGTGCCCGTTCTCGGTGGCGAACTACTGTTCGGCACTCTCCTCGGTGCGGTTTGTCCCGTACCTCGTGGCGACTGTGATCGGCATGGCTCCCGGGACTGCGGCGGTCGTCTTCCTCGGTGATGCCTTGACCGGACAGCGTGATCCACTGCTGCTGGTGCTCAGTGGATGCTTCTTCGCCGTGGGCATCATCGGCCTGATCCTCGACGCCCGGATGCCGATCGGTCGATCCCGGGGAGTCGAGACAAGCGACAATCCTTGATCCGGCCAGATCAAGGTGACAGTCGAGAATGAGTCAAGCCAAAAGGCTTGATTCCACCCAATCAAGCATATAACCTTGATTGGGTGGAGGTGGCAAATGTATGTGCTCACAGTCGACCAACGGGGCAGCCGACGCGACATCGATCGAGTCGACGCCCTCCTCGACATGGTGTCCCACGCCGATCTCGTCCGACCGTTCGAGCGCACCGCCGGAGATGAGGTACAGGCCGTGGCCGACGACGCCGCCGTCGTCGCGAAGCTCGGGGTGACCTTGGCCGCCGACGGCCATTGGAGCGTCGGGATCGGCGTCGGACCGGTGAGACTGCCTCTCCCCGCGTCCACACGTGCAGGACGCGGGCCGGCCTTCGAATATGCGCGGGAGGCCGTGGAATCCGCCAAGTCACAGCGCATCCCCCTGTCCGTTCAGGGTCCGGATGACATCTGGGCCGGACATGCCCAGACCGCCGCGCGCCTCTTGGCGGACGTCGTCGCCGGACGCAGCGACGCAGGCGCCGAAGCCGTCCGCCTCATGGACACCGGCGTGACCCAGGTCGACGGGGCGGCCCGCCTCGGCATCAGCCCCCAGGCCATGTCACAGCGTCTGCGGAGCGCTCGGTGGGACATCGAGGAGGACGCCTACCACTTGCTGGCCGAACTCTTGAGAAGGGCTGACATGTCCGACCACCCGGAGGGAATCACGTGACCGCTGTCGCCGTCGCCGTGTTCGTCGCGGCCGCCCTGATCCCGATCCTGCCCACAGTCCTCCGGGCCTACGACGTGGGTGGCGTGACCCGCAGACACCGGGCGGCGACGCTACTCGACGGCGTCACCGCCGGGACGATGATCGTCCTCGCCGGAACGACCGCGATCATCGCGACGACGACCGGCCCGGCACGCGGCGCCGGATCGGTGGTGGCCACGTGCGCCGCGATGGCCGCCGCCGTCGGTGGTGGCGGCTTCGTGGTACGCCTCGTCCTGCGGGCCGGCGGGGTCAGCCCACATCACCCGTCTCGGGAGAAGACCGACACCTCACGGCAACCCGACGACGACGCAGCCCAATCCGGACCGCTGCGAGGGGGACGGGTCATCGGGTACCTGGAACGAGCGACGGTCGCGGCAACGCTCCTCGCCGGATGGCCGGAGGGCCTCGCGGTGATCCTCGCCGTCAAGAGCCTTGCGCGCTTTCCCGAACTCCGTGCCCCGCACGCCAGCGAACAGTTCATCATGGGGACGTTCGCCTCGGTGTTGTGGGCGGCATCGATGTCCGGGGTCTGCTATTTGGTCATCCACTGACGCCGCAACGCATTCCGTGGGCGCGGTTGGTCTATTCCGGATCGGAAGGTGATCGCGTCGGCTGCAGGGCTTCTCCGCCCTGCCTCTCCGTCGGGACCTCGTAGGAGAGTTCGCGGGCGACCCGCGACGTGACCTCGGGGGCAACCGGCTTGCGGGCGACCGCCTCGGCTTCGGCGACCGCCTGCGCGACCTTCGGATCCGACGCCAACGAGAACCAATCCTCCGTCTCGGACTCGTCGAACGTGCTTGGTTCGTCGTTGCTCGGCGGTTCGTAACGGAACACCCCGTCGTCGCCCTGCACGCCGAAGGACTTCGCGAAACCCTGCAGCGCCGAACCGAAGTCGGACGGGATGACCCAGACCTTGCTCCCCTCCCCCTTCGCCATCTCGGGGAGCTGCTGCAGATATTGGTACGCCAGCAGTTCCGGCGTGGGCTTGCTCGCCTTGATCGCCGCGAACGTCTTCTCGATGGCCTTCGCCTCACCCTGAGCGTTCAGATACGCCGCGGCGCGATCGCCCTGAGCACGCAGGATCCGCGATTGGCGCTCGGCCTCGGCGCCCAGGATCGCGGCCTGTTTGGCGCCCTCGGCCGCGAGGATCTGACTCTGCTTGTTGCCTTCCGCGGTCTTGATGGCCGACTCCCGCTGACCCTCGGCGGCCAGGATCGTCGCCCGCTTCTCCCGATCTGCCTTCATCTGCTTCTCCATCGATTCCTGAATCGACGGAGGCGGCATGATGCTCTTCAGCTCGACGCGCGCCACCCGGAGACCCCAACGTCCGGTGGCCTCGTCGAGGACGCCGCGCAGCTGGCCGTTGATGGAGTCGCGTGAGGTGAGCGTCTCCTCGAGGGTCATTCCGCCGACCACGTTGCGCAGGGTGGTGATGGTCAGCTGTTCGACGCCGGCGATGTAGTCGTCGATCTCGTAGACAGCGGACCTCGGGTTGGTCACCTGGAAGTAGACGACCGTGTCGATCGACAGGGTCAAGTTGTCCTCGGTGATGACCGGCTGCGGTGGGAACGAGACGACCCGCTCACGGATGTCCACACGGGCGCGGATCCGGTCGATGAAGGGCAGCAACAACGTCAGCTGGCCCGACACCGTCCGCGTGTAACGCCCGAGCCGCTCGATGACGGCGGCCTCCGCCTGCGGGATGAGCGCCACAGACTTCACCAGCACCACCACGACCAGCAGGACCACCAGGGCCAGCACGATCAATCCGGCATACTCCATGACACGTCATCCCTTCCATACGACTGCGGTGGCACCGTCGATCTGCACCACGGTCACTTCTATCCCGGGTTCGATCACCTCGCCCGCCTCGAGCGCACGCGCCGACCACACCTCACCGCCGATCTTCACGCGACCGTCGTGCTCGTCCACGCGCTCGGTGACCAGAGCGTGACGGCCTTCGAGTGCCTCGGTGTTGGTGAGCACCGGCGGTCGGCTGAGCATGTGGCGCCGTGCGACGGGGCGTGCCACCGCGAGCAACAGCACCGAGACGACCGCAAAGGTCACGGCATCGACCCAGAGAGGCGGATCGAACACCAGGTCGACGCCCGCCGCTGCCAGCGCTCCACCACCCAGCATCAACAACACCAGGTCGCCGACGAACATCTCGGCGATCACCAGGAGAATCGCGGCAACCAACCACAACAACGCGGTCATGACACCAGTGTGCCAGAGATCACGCTACGGGCCGCCGGACGAGTCGGTGTGCCTGCCGCGTCTCAGACGTCGTCGCCGGCGGCCGTGACGAAGTCGATCAGTTGTTCCACCGAGCGCAGCAGATCCACTTCCAGGTCACGGAAGTCACGGGCCCCGGCAAGGACTCTCCGCCAGCCATCCTGTGGTGTACCCCACCGCAATTCGCGACAGACACCGGTCTTCCAGTCGGTTCCGCGGGGAATCTGCGGCCATGCGGCGATCCCTACGGAGGCGGGCTTCACCGCCTCCCACACATCGATGTAGGGATGCCCGCAGACGAGGACGTGCTCTCCCACCGATCCGGTCAGCCGCATCTCCTTGGACCCGGCAACCAGGTGGTCGACGAGGACACCGGCGCGCCGATGCGCTCCGGGCTCGAATGCATCGAGGGTCGCGGCCAGGTTGTCGAGCCCGTCCAGACTCTCGACCACCACGCCCTCGGCCCGCAGGTCGGCGCCCCAGACACGTTCGACGAGGGTCGCGTCGTGGACCCCTTCGACAAAGATCCGACTCGCCCGCGCGGTACGGGCGCGCCTTGTCGGGGCGACACGGGACCCGGACGCGGTCGTGGTGCGCGCCTGCGGGCCCCGGGTGCGCGGACGAACCAGGGTCACCGGCTTCCCGTCGATCAGGAACGCAGCGGGATGCATCAGGAAGACCCGGGTGGCGCCCCGACGGTCCTCCAACCGGACCAGGTCGCCCGAGTAGCTCTTCTCCAGTCCCACGACCGCCCCGCAGAATCCGGTCGCCGCGTCCTCGACGACGAGGTCCCGCTCGGCGGCCACCTCCGGAGCACGTGGCTTGGCCTTCCGCGGGCTCGCCAACACATCTCGTCCATAACGGTCATCGGTCACGGAGAGCCACGGTAAGACGTCGACCGCTCGAACCACGCCGAGCCACGCCGGGTTTCCCGGAATCCGACCGCTCGCCTATCGTAGAAAACCTATGACCAGCACCGACCTCTTCGTCTCCGGCCCACCCGCATGGCCGGGCTGCGCGCTGGGCGCATGGGCCGCGGCCTGGCTCGGCGGCCGGTGCGCACCCGACGACGTGACCGACACCATGTCCGAGTTCGCCGCGGGTCACATCGTCGTCGACCCCGAGGGAATCGTGGACGTCGCGGACGGTAGAGACGCGCGTCTGGCCTTGCTCACGATCCTCCGCAGGGCGCGGCAGATCGAGGCCCGCCTGCCGACATCGGGTGCCCCGCAAGGCCTTCCACCCGAACCCGCCACCGCCGCAGCACTCGACGCCGGCGAGATCCTGTTGATCCACGGCGATGCCGCGACGGCCCCGACGATCGGGCTGATCCCGACGCTGGACGGAGAGACGTGCCGTTGGACGGTCCATCGCTTTCGTGATGCGCTTCCGGCTCTCCAGCCCGAGCCCCTCGGCCAGGTGGAGTACGACCTGCGTGAGGCGATCAGGGAGACCGCGACGATCATCAGCGGCCTCGGCAGCGGCGGTTCTCGGCACGGCGGCACCGAGTTGCGTGCCACGCTCGCCGTTCTCACAGGGCGCCACCAGGTGATCCTTCCGCCGCACGACGACCCCCGCGCCACCCGGGTCATCGATTCCGCCGCCCGTGTGGAGGCGATCATCACGCTGGCGGGTGCGCACGCCCCGACATTCGGCGTGACGGCGCGCCACGTCGAGACCGGGGACGCCCGCCTACGGCGCCTTGCAGGTCTGGCCCGAGCGGCACGGGCGGCGGCGGTCAATCGGGTGATCGCCGAGCACCTTCCGGCCGACCGCTGACACGTCCCACCGTGACGGTGGACCGGCGATCGGGCTGCGGCCGGTCAGGCCGGCGCCTGCGGGCGGGCCACTGGCACACAGCAATCCGGGCGACAGATCCGCCCGTTGTCGCCGCAACCCATCGCCGTGAGATCGCCGCGCCCATCGGCATACCGCTCGACAAGGCCCGCGATCATCTCGACGAATCGCGGATCGGTGCCGACGGTGTCGGCCCGCACATAGTCGAGGCCGAGTCGCTCCGCGACCTCCGCGGCCTCGTTGTCGAGATCCCAGATCACCTCGAGATGATCCGAGATGAATCCGACCGGGTACACGACAACCTGACGAACACCCTGTCCGGCAAGGCTTTCCAGGTGGTCGCAGATGTCGGGCTCGAGCCACGGCACCTGCGGCGGGCCTGAACGTGACTGCCAGACCTGGTCGAACTGCCGGGCGCCGACCGCATCGGCGACCGCCGCCGACGCCGCGTGGACCTGTGCCGAATACCGGCCGCCACCCTCGGCGGCCGGACCGGCGGCGCGATCGGCAGACGTCGGGACCGAATGCGCGGTGAACACCAGGCGAGGTTCGACGTCGCCGGTCGGCAACTCGTCCATGGCCCGACGGACCGCGTCGGCACCTGCCGCGACCATGGCCGGCTGGTCCCAATAGTGCGGAAGTTTGCGCAGCACCACCGGATCCTGCGCGCTCGCCGGCACCGCAGCGGCCAGGGCATCGACCGCCCGGGCGATGTCCTCGTGATACTGGCGACAGCCCGAATAGCCCGCCCAGGCCGATGTCGGGAACACCACTATCCGTCGATGCCCGTCTCGGTACATCGCCACCAGGGTGTCCTCGACAAGCGGATGCCAGTTGCGATTACCGAAGTAGACCGGCAATTCGCTGCCGCGGTCGGCGAGCGCCGAGCGCAACGCGCCGATCATCTCGATGTTGAGCCGGTTGATCGGTGAGACACCGCCGAAGTGGAGATAATGTTCCGCGACCGCCTCGAGGCGCTCACGGGGAACCCCCCGGCCACGAGTGACGTTCTCCAGGAACGGCATCACGTCGTCGGGTCCGTCCGGTCCACCGAAGCTCAGGAACAGAACGGCGTCGAAGCGCTGCGCGGACGCGTCCACTAGCCGGTGAAATTCTCCGGGAACCAGGTGTTGTGGCTCGCACCGCCGTCGACATAGACGATCGAACCCGTGGTGCCCGGCAACCAGTCGGAGAGCAACGCGCACACCGACTTGGCGACCACGGTCGGGTCGTCCACATCCCAGCCGATCGGCGAGGCCCCGTCCCAGTAGGTGTTGAGCATGTTCAGTTGCTTCGCGTCGTCGGTGGCGGTCCCGGCGATGGCCTTGGCGGCCAGCGTCTTGATCGGCCCGGCGGCAACCAGATTGGACCGGATTCGCTTGGCGGTGCCCACCTCGCGAGCCACATAGCGATTGACCGACTCGAGCGCCGCCTTGGCGACACCCATCCAGTTGTAATACGGCAGTGCCGTACGCGGATCGAAGTCCATGCCGACGATGGAGCCGCCCTCGTTCATGGCAGGCAGTACGGCACGGGCCAGCGATGCGTAGCTCCACGCGGAGATCTCGAACGCCTTGGCCGCGTCAGGTCCCGGCCCTTCGAGGAACGGCACGGCCTCGGGGCCCATCAGCGTCCGGGGGGCGAACGCGATCGAATGCATCACACCGTCGATGCCCTCCGGTGCGAGCTCCTTGACCTTGTCCGCCAAGGTGTTCAGATCGTCCTCACTGGTGATGTCGAGACCGATCGCGGGCGGCACCTCCTGCGGAAGCCGCTTGGCGATCCGGTCGATCAGCCTCAGCCGTTCCGGGATACCGGTGATGATCACCTTGGCGCCCTGCTCCTGTGCCATGGCCGCCGCATGAAACGCGATGGACGCATCGGTGATGATGCCGGTGATGAGGACGGTCTTGCCGTCGAGAATTCCTGTCACGGTTCGCTCCTGAGTGTCTGGTGGTCCGAGGTGAAAAGGTCAGTTGCCCATGCCCATGCCGCCATCGACGGGGATGACCGCGCCGGTGATGTAGTTGCCCTGATCCGAGGCCAGGAAGCTGATGGTCGCGGCGACGTCCTCGGGCTGTCCGACTCGACCCAGCGGGATCGCCTGCTTGGCCATGTCCACGTAGCGATCCTCCATCGCAGCGGTCATGTCGGTCTCGATGAAACCCGGTGCGACCACGTTGGCCGTGATGTTGCGCGAGCCGACCTCCCGGGCGATCGACCGTGCCATGCCGATCAATCCGGCCTTGGAGGCCGCGTAGTTCACCTGGCCGGGGATGCCCGACATGGCGACCACCGAGCCGAGGAAGATCATGCGGCCCCATTTTGCGCGCTGCATCCCCTTGGTGGCGCGCTTCGCGCAACGGAACGCGCCGGTGAGATTCGCGTCGATGACCTTCTCGAAGGATTCCTCGCTCAGCCGCATGAGCAGCATGTTTTCGGTGATACCCGCGTTGGCCACGAGCACCTCCACCGGTCCCTGATGCTCGGCGACCTCGTCGAAGGCGCGCTCGACGGATTCGTTGTCCGTCACGTCGCACTGCACGCCGAACAAGCCGTCCGGTGCGCCCGAACCACGGTGGGTGACCGCCACCTTGTGGCCGTCGGCCGCCAGACGGCGCGCGACCGCGAGTCCGATCCCGCGGTTGCCGCCGGTCACCAGAACCGATCGGGAGACCTGCTGAGCTTCGTTGCTGTCTGCCATGGTGGCCAACCTATCCGTTCGTCACTGTTCTCATGTCAATGTGGTCGCTCTCAGGGCAGGCGCCGATTGATGGCCAGGGCCGCGAACGCCGAGAGAAGCGCTAACAAGGTACCGGCGATCAGCCACGGACGGGAATTGTCGCCGCGGCGTTTCTCGTAACCGATCTGCTGTTGGAGAGTCTCGTAGACCTTGTTGAGCTCGTCCAGGCTCGACGCCGTGAAGAACTGTCCGCCACTGAGATTGGCGATCTTGCGCAGCGACTCGTCGTCGACCGGGACCGGTACCTGATCGCCCTCGAGATCGACGGTCCCGCTCATGGTGCCGAAGGAGATGCTCGACACCGGGATCTTCTCCTCCTTGGCCTTGCGCGCCGCGGTGAACGCGCCGCGCGGATCGTCGGGATCGTCGGGCATCGTCTCCTTGCCGTCGGACAAGAGGACGACCCGTGCGGGCGGCGCCGCCGCATCTCCACCGAGGACCGCATTGAGGGTCTTGATCTGCTGGATAGCCGCGAAGATCCCCTCCCCGGTCGCGGTCTTGTCGTCGAGCCGCAGTTTGTCGACCGCTTCCTTGGTCGCGTTGTGATCCGGCGTCGGCGACACCAGGGTCGACGCGGTGCCGGCGTACGAGATCAGGCCGAGGTTGATGCCGTCGGTCAGCTCGTCTGCGAACTTCCGCGCCGCGTCCTGGGCGGCCTTGATACGCGACGGCGAGACGTCCGTGGCGTTCATCGACCGCGACACATCCATCACGAGGATGACCGTGGCCTTGTTGCGTGGCACACGACGGTCCGCCTGGGGTGCGGCGACCCCGACGACGAGCAGGATGAGTGCGACCAGCAGCAGTGCGATGGGGACATGGCGCCAGCGGTTGCGCTGCGGGGGTGCGACACGATTGAGGAGGTCGAGGTTCGCGAACGTCAGTGCGCGCTTGCGCCGCAGCCGCTGGACGTAGACATAGGCGGCGCCGAGTGCGGCCACGACCAGGAGCAGCAAGAGCCACCATGGGCTCGCCAGGAACGACACGCCGGCGTCACCCGACCCCGGCGGCCAGGCCGCGACGACGCTGGGCAACGAATTTGACGGTGTCGGTGATCCAGTCGCGATCGGTCGACAGGCTCAGGACGGGACCTCCGCAACTACGGATCGTGCGGTGCACCTTCTGCTGGTGGGCGCGGGCGGCGGACGCGAAATCCCGGCGGACCGCAGGCGTGATCGTGAGCTCCCGGACCTCGCCGGATTCGGCGTCGGCGAGCGTCACCTCGCCGATGTCGGGCAGTTCGAGATCACGCGGATCGAGCACCTCCACGGCGAGTAGCTCGTGATGCGCCCCGATCGCCCGCAATGACCGTTCCCAGTCGATCGGCCCGAGGAAGTCACTGATCACCACGGCGAGGCCACGGCGTCGCTGCGGCCGACGCAGTGCCTCTATCCCCGCGTGCAGGTCGCCGCGCACGCCGGTCGACGCACGTGACGTGGTCGCAATGGCCTTGAGCAGGTTCTGCGCATGCGCACGACCGCTGCGTGCGGGCACCCGCACCAGCTGATCCCCGGTCACGACGATCGCACCGTGGCGATTGCCACCGCCGGAGGTGAGATGCACCAGCGCCGCCGCTGCCGCGACCGCCAGGTCGCGTTTTGTGCAGTTGACCGTGCCGAAATCGAGGCTCGCCGACATGTCGACGACCAACCACGTCTCTAGTTCGCGGTCGGCGATCATCTGCCGCACGTGCGGCTGGGTGGTGCGCGCGGTCACCGACCACTCCATCCGACGGATGTCGTCGCCGGGTTGATATGGCCGCGCCTCCCCGGGCTCGGATCCGGGACCCGGGATCAGGCCGAGATGCTCCCCCTGCAGCACGCCGTCGAGCTTGCGGCGCACGGTCAGCTCCAGCGTCCGCAAAGCGGCGGTGAGCTGCGGTTCGGACAGCAGCCCGGCGCCGAGCGACGGCAGCTCGTTATTGGCCGGCATACCGTGGCGGCGCCTGGTTCACCGCAGCACCATTGGTCTGACCCGGATGCTGTTGCGGTGCATGTTGATTGGCGGCTTGGCCGGGAGCCGGCGGCGGGCCGGCCGGTGCCGCGGGAGGCCCGGAGTAGGAGGCAGGCGCGACCGGCTGTGCGCCGACCTGCGGCAGCCCGACCGTCTGCAGCACGCGGGTGATCACCTGATCGGCGTCCACCTCGTCGGCGAGCGCGTCGTAGCTGAGCACCAGGCGGTGGCGGAGGACGTCGGGGATGATCTCGACGACGTCCTGCGGGATCACATAGTCACGGCCGCGCACCAGCGCGAGCGCCCGTGCGGCCGCGACGATCCCGAGGGTTGCGCGCGGCGAGGCCCCGTAGGAGAGCCAGGCAGCGACGTCGGACATCCCGAGTTCGGCCGGACGCCGGGTGGCGTTGATGACCCGGACCACGTAGTCGACGAGCGCGTGGTGGACGAAGACGTCGGCGGCGGTCCGCTGCAGCCGGATCATCGTCTCCGGGTCGAGGATCTGCGACGCGGTCGGTGGGACGTTGCCCATGCGGTAGACGATCTCGCGTTCTTCCTCGACCGTCGGATAATCGACCAGGACCTTGAAGAGGAAACGGTCTCGCTGCGCTTCCGGCAGCGGGTAGACGCCCTCGTTCTCGATCGGGTTCTGCGTCGCCATCACCAGGAACGGATCAGGCATGGGATAGGTGGTGCCGCCGATCGAGACATGCCGTTCGGCCATCACCTCGAGCAGCGCCGACTGCACCTTCGCCGGCGCGCGGTTGATCTCGTCGGCCAGCAGGAAGTTGGCCACCACGGGTCCGAGTTCGGTGTCGAACTCCTCGCGGCCCTGACGGTAGATGCGGGTACCGATGAGGTCGGTGGGCACGAGGTCGGGGGTGAACTGCACGCGGGAGAACGAGCCGCCGACGACGTTGGCAAAGGTCTCCACCGCGAGGGTCTTGGCCACGCCGGGCACACCCTCGAGCAGGATGTGGCCGCGCGCGAGCAGGCCGACCAGGATGCGCTCGACGAGCGCGTCCTGTCCGACGATGACCCGTTTCACCTCGTAGATCGCTCGTTCCAGCAGCTTGACGTCAGCGTCGGACAGCGAGACCGATCCGTCGCGGCCGGCTCCGCCCGCGGGTTCGGCAGGGGGATGCGAAGAGGTCAACCGGTGCTCCTTGTTCATCTACGTGTCGCGCAGCAATGTGGGGCGGCCTGTCGTGTCGCTGCCAGCGTAGTCGCGTTGCCTGAACGGTGGCCAAGAAGGGGTCGTCCGGACGGGCGCGACTCAGAGCAGACGGACCACGTTGGGCATTGCCCCGCTGGTACGCAGCGGCGACACCTTCACGACGGACCCGGACTCCGGCGCCTCGACCATCTTGTTGTCGCCGAGGTAGAGCGCCACGTGCTGGCTCGCGTTCGGACCGTAGAAGATCATGTCGCCGCGCTTGATCTGCGACAGCGGGAACTGCGGACCGGAGGTGTACTGGTACCCCGTGTAGTGCGGCAGGTCGATCCCGACACCGGCGAAGGCGTAGATCATCAGACCCGAGCAGTCGAACCCGATCTTGTTGTAGTCCCCGTAGCTGTCGGCCACGCCGCCGTCGCGGATGCCACGCGTCGGACCGTTCGCGTCACCGCCGCCCCATGCGTAGGGCACGTTGAGCTGCGACAGGGCTCGATTGACCGCGATCTCGACGGCCTGCGGTCCACGCAGGCCGGGGCGGACCATGCCGCCGCCCGACGAACTGCCGAACAGGCTGCCGAGGCTGCCGGAACCCAGTGCCGAACTCAACGAGTCCGCACCGCTGCCCGTCATGTCGGATCCGCCGACGCCCAACTCGTCGAGCAACTGCGAGTGCGGCACCTGTTGCCTGCCGACCACACCGGCGAGGACCTTCTGGCCGACGTCGAGAGCCAGCTTTGCCGCCGCCTCCGCCGCCACCGCGAGCGCCTGGTTGTCTCCCCCGCCACCGGCCGGAGCACCGGGGGCACCCGGCGCCGCGGGGGTGGTCGGCGAATCCGGGAAGAGGTTCTGCAGGAGATCACCGGATGTCGGACCCTCGACCTCACGCTTGGGGGCGACACCTCGGATCTTGTCCAGCGACGCCTGCACCTTGTCCCGCTTCTCGACCAACTTTCCGCGACGCTGTTGCTCCGCGGCCGCGGCCGAGCGCGCCTCGGACACCGCGGCCAGGGCGTCGTCCTTGCGCGTCTCGGCGCTCTTGGTGGCGAACGCGGCCTGGCGTTTGGTTGCCTCCACCGCGGCGACGCGGTTGGCCTGCTGGTTACGGGCGACCTGAAGACGCTCGATCGTGTCCCGTTGTTGTTTGCCGAGGCGGTCGAGCACGGTCACCCGGTCGAGCACCGACTGCGGGTTGTCCGACGAGACATAGTTCGACATGGAGTTCTGTGCGGTACCCCGCTGATAGACGTTGCGTGCGAAGTGATCGAAGTCCTTCTGCGCCTGGACGACCCGACGACTTGCTTGGTCGAGTGAACGCTTCGACGAGGTGGCGGCGACGGTGGCGAGGTGCTGGGCGGCGACCGAGTTCTGGTAGTCCACGAGCGCACGGTTGACGTTCTCCTGCCGCACCGCGATCGCGTTGTCGAGGTCGGCGATGTTCTGGTTGGCCTTGGCGATCTGGTTGATCAGGGCCGACACACCAGACTTGGCACGTTCGGGCGCCGCCTGCGCCGTTCCGGCTCCGATTGCGCCGAGAACCACGATGACCATGAGCACGCCGAGGCGTGCGAGCGGCGACAACAGGCCCGCTCGTCCGGCTCCGGGCGCCGATGGTCTCCCACGCGCCGCAGCGGTATTACCTCGCCTCACCAGATCTCCCTTGCCGTTTGCGGCGTGCACCGCCACGTCCGCACCGTTGCGACGTTCGGTGCCCGTCCCATCCCGACCCTTCCTCGGACCTGCACCATGCACCACATGCGCGCCCTCCATCACTTGGACACCACACGTGACAACAGAACCGTACGTCACATCGGACACATCGGAAAACAGACGTAACGAATTACATTGGGGTGATTACCTGCGAAAATGCTGTGAACTGGCCAAAGGCGGTTGCCGTTCCGACGTATCGAATTCGCAACGAAACGGTCGCAGAGTCAGGCCACGCCGGGAACGATGCACAGCGCGGTATATGCGGGCGCAGAGGCGCCCCTACCCGGGACGCGAAAGGCTAGGGCAGATCGCGGGAGAGGTCGGTGGTTCCCGGCCCTGCAGCAGATGCCGACGGGTCGGTGTCCGGGCGCGCCACGGACGGTCCTGCGTCAGCTCCGGAGGACCGGGCTTCCCCGGTCGAGGAATCGTCGGTCGGAAAATCGTCGGCGGGAGAACCGTCGGCACGACCGGCAGCGGGGCTCGTCGCGGCACCGGATGTCCGTCGCGATCGTAGACGCGCGAGGACCGCACCGATGACGATGATGACGATGAGCACCACGGTGATCGCCGTCCAGTCCAGCGACGGACCGTTCATCTGGTCCCACATCTGGCGCGCGGCGAGAGGGGGGTTGGTCAGCGTCAGGTTGTCGGTCGACTCTTCCTGCTGCACCCGGCTGAAGTACGGCGAGGAACTGCCCACCGAGTTGGGACCGAGGACGATCACGGTCCCGCCCACCTCGGATTGCAGTTCGGTGGCGATGTCGCGGTAGTAGGTGAACTTCATCGCCTCCGGCAGCACCACGAAGCTGACGTCGTATCCCTGGGAATCGGCGTGCGCGACGACCTCGCGCAGGCCGGCGACCTGATCCGCGGGCGCCGAGACATGGTCGTCCTGGATGTCGGCGAGGATGGCGTTCATGTCCAGATCGCTCGGGATGATCTGCGGTAGGGCCGTGCCCGCGGCGGGCATGGCCAACACATTCTCGGTCGTCGCACCCGGACTCATCTGGCCATCCTCACATCCATCCGCACCGCTCCCCGGTAACCATCGCGAACCGCGTCACAGGGTCTGCGACCAGGTTTCGCGGGCATTAAATTCGCACGGACACCCGATGCCCGCCAAACCCACTGCTGCACGGTACGACAGAATGGCAGGAGCCGGATACTCGCGGTCCGGATCCGGCATCGGCCGACGCCCGTTCGCAGCGCCATCGCGCAGCTTGTTAACAGTACGGACGTACTGTTAGGGTTGACGATGTCGTCGCCCCACCGTGATCGGCCCCCGCAGACCGGTCCCGGACACGCGACAGCGGTTGCAGCGAACACAGTTGTTGCGCCGCGCATCGACGCAGCCCGTCGGTGCCACGGTCAAAGTCGACGAGCCGGCCACGCTCGCCGACGACCCCCAGCGGTTCGCCCGGCTGCACGAGCGGACCGGAGAAGCATGCCGGCGCAGCCCGCCGGTACTTGAGGAGAGTGGATTAGACGTGAGTAACGATTCCTTTGGCGCCCGCGGAACCCTGGAGGTGGGCGCCAACTCGTACGAGATCTACCGGCTGAGTGCCGTCGAGGGCACCGACAAACTCCCCTATGCGCTGAAGGTCCTCGCGGAGAACCTCCTGCGCACCGAGGACGGCGCCAACATCACCAAGGAACACATCCAGGCGATCGCCAACTGGGATCCGAACGCCGACCCGAGCATCGAGATCCAGTTCACCCCCGCCCGCGTGATCATGCAGGACTTCACCGGCGTGCCCTGCATCGTCGACCTCACCACGATGCGTGACGCGGTCAAGGAGCTCGGCGGCGACCCGGACAAGGTGAACCCCCTCGCGCCCGCCGAGATGGTCATCGACCACTCGGTCATCATCGAGGCCTTCGGCAACGCGCAGGCCTTCGAGCGCAACGTCGAGATCGAGTACCAGCGCAACGAAGAGCGCTACAAGTTCCTCCGCTGGGGCCAGGGCGCCTTCGACGACTTCCGCGTCGTGCCGCCGGGCACCGGCATCGTCCACCAGGTGAACATCGAGCACCTCGCCCGGTCGGTCATGGTGCGCGACGGTGTCGCCTACCCGGACACCTGCATCGGAACCGACTCGCACACCACCATGGAGAACGGTCTCGGCGTCCTCGGCTGGGGCGTCGGCGGCATCGAGGCCGAGGCCGCGATGCTCGGCCAGCCGGTGTCCATGCTCATCCCCCGCGTCGTCGGCTTCAAGCTGACCGGCGCCACCAAACCGGGCGTGACCGCCACCGACGTGGTCCTCACCATCACCGAGATGCTGCGCAAGCACGGCGTCGTCGGCAAGTTCGTCGAGTTCTACGGCAACGGCGTCAGCGAGGTGCCGTTGGCCAACCGCGCCACCATCGGCAACATGAGCCCCGAGTTCGGTTCCACCTGTGCGATGTTCCCCATCGACGAGGAGACCGTGAAGTACCTGCGGCTCACCGGCCGCAGCGAGGAGACGCTCGCGCTTGTCGAGGCCTACGCCAAGGAACAGGGCATGTGGCTGGAGAAGGACGCCACCGAGGCCCAGTACTCCGAGTACCTCGAACTCGACCTCGCCGAGGTCGTCCCCTCCATTGCCGGCCCGAAGCGCCCGCAGGATCGTATCGAGCTGTGGGACGCGAAGAACGCCTTCCGCAAGGACATCCACAACTACGTGGAAGAGGGCAACACCCCTGCCCACAATGGCGTCGACGAGGCCAACGAGGAGAGCTTCCCGGCCTCCGACGCTCCATCGGTGAGCCCGGGTGCGGCCACCCTCTCGTTCGCCGACGATGAGGAGCCGGCCCACAACGCGTCGAAGGGCGCCGAGGGCCGTCCGACCAACCCGGTGAAGGTGTCCTCGACCGAGCGCGGCGACATGATTCTCGACCACGGAATCGTGACCATCGCCTCGATCACCAGCTGCACCAACACCTCGAACCCGTCGGTCATGCTCGGTGCCGGTCTGCTCGCCAAGAAGGCGGTCGAGAAGGGTCTCACCTCCAAGCCGTGGGTCAAGACCTCGATGGCCCCTGGTTCACAGGTCGTCACCGGCTACTACGACAAGTCGGGCCTGTGGCCATACCTGGAGAAGCTCGGCTTCTTCCTCGTCGGCTACGGGTGCACCACGTGCATCGGCAACTCGGGCCCGCTGCCGGAGGAGATCTCCAAGGCGATCAACGACAACGACCTCACCGCCACCGCGGTGCTGTCGGGTAACCGCAACTTCGAGGGTCGCATCAACCCCGACGTCAAGATGAACTACCTGGCCTCGCCGCCGCTGGTCATCGCCTACGCGCTGGCCGGCACCATGGACTTCGATTTCGAGGCCGACGCCCTGGGGCAAGACGCCGACGGCAATGACGTCTTCCTGAAGGACATCTGGCCCTCCAACGAGGAGATCCAGGAGACCATCGCGAGCTCGATCTCGGCTGAGCAGTACGCGCAGGACTACGCCGACGTCTTCAAGGGCGACGAGCGGTGGCAGAACCTGCCGACGCCCGCGGGCAAGACCTTCGAGTGGGATGATGAGTCCACCTATGTCCGCAAGCCTCCGTACTTCGAGGGCATGGCGCTCGAAGCGGCCCCGGTCAGCGACATCACGGGCGCTCGGGTGCTGGCCAAGCTCGGCGACTCGGTGACCACCGACCACATCTCTCCCGCGTCGACGATCAAGCCCGGCACACCCGCCGCGCAGTACCTCGACTCGCACGGTGTGGCACGCAAGGACTACAACTCGCTGGGTGCCCGTCGCGGTAACCACGAGGTGATGATCCGCTCGACCTTCGGCAACATCCGTCTGCAGAACCAGCTGGTGGACGTGGCCGGCGGTTACACCCGCGACTTCACCCAGGATGGTGCTCCGCAGTCGTTCATCTACGACGCCGCACAGAACTACGCCGCGCAGGACACCCCGCTGGTGGTGCTCGGCGGCAAGGAGTACGGCACCGGTTCGTCGCGTGACTGGGCCGCCAAGGGCACGCGCCTGCTCGGTGTGAAGGCGGTCATCACCGAGAGCTTCGAGCGCATCCACCGCTCGAATCTGATCGGTATGGGTGTCATCCCGCTGCAGTTCCCCGAGGGTGAGTCACACAAGTCGCTGGGCCTCGACGGCACGGAGACCTTCGACATCACCGGTATCGAGGAGCTCAACGCGGGAACGACGCCGGAAACCGTGCATGTCACCGCGACCAAGGCGGACGGCTCGGTGACCGAGTTCGACGCCAAGGTTCGCATCGACACCCCCGGTGAGGCCGACTATTACCGCAATGGAGGCATCCTGCAGTACGTGCTGCGCAACATGATCAAGAGCTGACGGCATTGATCAGGTACTCAGGGAGCAACCGAAGTGCCCAAGGTCAGCGATGACCGGCTAGCCGCGCGCCGTCGGGAGATTCTCGACGGCGCGCGGCATTGCTTCGCCGACTATGGATACGACGGCGCGACCGTCAGGCGCATCGAAGAGTCGACCGGCCTGTCGCGCGGCGCCATCTTCCACCATTTCCGCGACAAGGAAGCGCTCTTCCTGGCGCTGGCCCAAGAGGATGCCGAGCGGATGGCCGATGTCGCGGCCGAACAGGGTCTTGTCCAGGTCATGCGCGACATGCTCGCTCGGCCACAGGATTTCGACTGGCTCGGGACCCGACTCGAGATCGCCCGCAAGCTCCGCACCGACGCATCGTTCCGGGCCGCGTGGCTGGCTCATTCGGCCGATGTCGAAAAAGCCACGCTGCGACGACTCGAGCACCGCCGTGAGACAGGTCGGCTACGCGACGACGTGCCGACCGAGGTCCTGGTGCAGTATCTCGATCTCGTCCTGGATGGACTGATCACCCGCCTTGCCACCGGGCAACCCACCGGCGACCTCACCGCGGTCCTCGACCTCGTCGAGGAGTCGGTCCGGGCGGAACACTAGAACCTCCGACGGAATTCAGGACTTCTTCAGGTTCCTGGCGATACGGTCGCGGGGTGGATGTCGAGGCTCGCCCTTCACCGGATTCGACAACGGGCCATCTGACGCGACGAACCTTCCTTCGCGGCGCTGCCGTCGGGGCCGGAGCGCTCGCAGCGGGTGCCGTCGCGTCCTCGCGTGGTGCCGGGCCGGCCGTCGCGGCCACCGGTCGCACCGCGATCGTGATCGGCACCGGGTTCGGGGATCCGTCGCCGCGTTACGGCTCGGACGTGCCGGGGTCCGGACGACGGTGTTCGAACGTGGGCGCCGCTGGCCGATCCGCGCGGACGGCAACACATTCGCCACCTTCGTCAGCCCGGACAAACGAGCGGCCTGGTTCGGGAGCCCGGCCGGGGCGAACTACGCAACCGGGATTCCGGTCGAGCCCTACCCCGGTGTTCTCGACCATGTGATGGGCAACGGGATCGAAGCCGTGTACGGCGCAGGCGTGGGTGGCGGATCGCTGGTCTTCGGGTCCTTCACGCCGGTGCCTAGGCGTCGGGATTTCGAACACATCTTCCCAGCAGCCGCCGATTACACCGAACTCGAGCGCACGTATTACCCACGCGCGAAACGGATGCTCGGCGTCTCACCTCTGCCGGCCGACATCCTGGCTCACCCCGACTATGTCGGCGCCCGGTCCTGGCTGGCGGTCGTCGACCGCTACGGTGCCGAACCACACTTCTTCGATTTCGCGATCGACTGGGACCTCGTACGCGCCGAACTACGCGGCGCACGACCCCGCGGCGTCTCGATCGGGGATCTGAGCTACGGCGTCAACAGCGGCGCGAAGAAATCCCTTGATCACACGTATCTGCCCGCCGCCGAACAGACCGGCAACGTCCGCATCCTGCCGATGCATGAGGTCTTCGACATCCGGCCACGACCACGCCGCAAGGGTTTCGCGGTCACTGCTCGAGTCCTCGACGACAGTGGCCGGACGGTGCGGACCGTGCACGCGGAGGCCGATCACCTCTTCTTGGCGGCCGGCTCGTTCCACACGACCGAGTTGCTCGTGCGCGCACGGGCGCTGGGCGCCCTGCCGCGGCTCTCGCCCCGCATCGGCGAGGGCTTCGGAGGCAACGGCGACTTCCTCACCACGCGGTCGAACCCGGTCGAGGATTTCGGCGCCGTCCAGGGCGGTCCGGGCTTTGCCCGGTTCTACGACGACGACCTTCCCGGCGGGCCCGCCTCGATGGTGTATCAGGCGACGCCCCTGCCCTCCCCGCTAGGTAGAGCGTTGACCACCCATCTCGTGCAGGTCCACACCGAAGAGCGCGGTGGCATCGACTTCGACCACGCAACCCGCAGAGGGGTCATCAACTATCCGTTCCCAGAGGGCGCCAGCGTCCTCGATCGGCGCGCCAACGCATTCGTGGAGCGTTTCCACCAACGCACCGAGACCCGATACGGCCGTCCCGCCAACGGAATTCCGCTATCGTCCCGGCTCATGGGTTTCGGCTCGGCGAGCACCTATCACGGTCTGGGTGGTGTCGTGATGGGAAGGGCCGCTTCGATGGACGGGGCCGTGAACGGATACGAGAACCTCTACGTCGTCGACGGTTCGTTTGTCCCGGGCGCCGTCGGTCTGGTCAATCCATCGCTCACGATCACCGCTCTGGCCGAACGGACGATGGACCGGTTCCTCGCGTCGCATTGACTCGACGAACCCAACGTCCAGCCGTACGGTACTGTGACTCACGACACCCCGATCGATCGCTCGGTATGAACGGTGCGGCGCGTGTCGACGACACATCATTCAGAGGAGTACCACTTTGTTTCCTGGAGTCTTCGCAAAGTCCACTCCGGACAAGCCGGCCATCATTCGCGCCAGCACCGGAGAGCAGCTGACCTATCGGCAACTGGACGAGAACTCGACGCGGCTCGCCAACCACCTGGACTCCCTCGGACTGAGTCCGGGCGACACCATCGCCATGATCTCGCAGAACGACCTGCACATGTTCGAGGTCTACTGGGCGGCGCTGCGCAGCGGCCTGTACGTGACGGCGATCAACCATCACCTGACCGCCGCCGAGGCCGGATACATCCTCACCGACTGCAACGCCCAGGCTGTGTTTGCCGGCACCGAGGTCGCCGCGGCGGTAGCGGAGGCAGAGTCCATCCCGGCCCTGAGCAGTTCCGGTCGACGAATTGCATGGGGTGGACCGATACCGGGGTTCGACTCCTACGAGACTGTGCTCGCCGAGGCCTCCGACGCACCGCGGACCGACCAGCCCCGGGGCACCGACATGCTGTATTCGTCGGGGACCACGGGCCGGCCAAAGGGCATCAAGACGCCGTTGCCGCAGGGCCAGGTCGACGAGATCCCGGATGCCTACACGGCCATTTTCGGACCGATGTACGGATTCGACACCGATACCGTGTACCTCTCCCCTGCTCCCCTGTATCACGCTGCGCCACTTCGGTATTGCGGTGTGACGAATTCGGTCGGCGGCACCGTCGTCTTCCTGGACCGATTCGATCCCGAGTCCGCGCTGGCCGCCATCGACCAGTATCGCGTCACCCACAGTCAGTGGGTACCGACAATGTTCATCCGGATGCTGAAACTTCCCGAGGACGTCCGGGCGAAGTACGACGTGAGCAGCATGAAGGTCGCGGTCCACGCGGCGGCGCCGTGCCCGGTCGAGGTCAAGCGCGCCATGATCGACTGGTGGGGCCCGGTCATCCACGAGTACTACGCATCCACCGAGGCGGCGGGTGCGACGTTCATCGGCCCGCAGGAGGCACTCGACCATCCCGGGTCGGTGGGCAAGCCGCTCCTCGGTGTGGTGCACATCTGCGACGAGGACGGCAAGGAAGTGCCCGCGGGTGAGGTCGGCACGGTGTTCTTCGAACGCGACGAGGTGGCATTCGAATATCACAACGACCCGGAGAAGACCCGCAAGGCACAACATCCTGAGCACCAGAACTGGTCGACGACAGGCGATGTGGGCTACGTGGACGAAGAGGGCTACCTCTATCTGACCGACCGCAAGGCCTTCATGATCATCTCCGGCGGGGTGAACATCTACCCGCAGGAGGCGGAGAACGTCCTGGTCGGGCATCCGGCGATCTACGACGTGGCCGTGATCGGCGTCCCCGACGACGATCTCGGTGAGGTGGCAAAGGCCTGCGTTCAGTTGGACCCGGCCTATACGCCGTCACCTGAACTCGCTGCCGAACTGCTCGAGTTCACCAAGGAATCGCTGGCTTCCTACAAGGTGCCGCGGTCGGTCGACTTTGTCGACGACCTTCCCCGCACACCGACCGGAAAGCTCGTGAAAGGCGAACTGCGCAAGCGGTATTGGCCTGCTGCTGTGAGCTGACAGGTCTCCTGGCCGAGGGTGGCACCGTCGATGGGCTCAGACGGTGCCACCCCGCTTTGTGTGAGCGACCCTTGAGAGTGCGACCCCTGCGGGTCGAGTTCTTGTCGGTGCTCCGGGATATGGTTGGGGTCAGTTGATGGTGATGTGGGTTGTCGTTTCCGATGACGGGCAGATGTTGTTGGTGTCCTGATGGTTTCGATCTGTGAAGGCCCGCTGTCGTGTTCACCTGTTCTGATCCGGATGCTGCTGAGGCGGCGATCGCGTCGACGTCGCCGAGTGAGCTCGGCGAGGCCGCGCGTGAGCACCTGCGGTCGAGCCGCCGGCATGAGGCCCGGTCGTTGCTGGCGGCCCACCGCCTGGGTCAGGCCGTCTATGACGACATGGTGATGTCGCTCAGTGCCACCGGACAGATGCGGGTGCGCAACGGCGCCGACAAAGCAGCCATCGGTGAGATCTCGCTGCAGTTGGGCTTCTCGCGCACCAAGGCCGGTACCTGGTTCAACCTCGGCGACGCCCTACAACGCCTCCCCAAGATCCGGCGGGCCTATCTGGCCGGCGACCTCAGCACCCACCGCATGTCGAAAATGGTCTACGCCGCCCAAACCGCACCCGAGGACTGCGTCATCGACCTGGCCGACGACGTGTCCGGCGACGAACCCGACACCGCCCCGGCCGGCGCCGACGGGACGATCCTGGTGTGGACGATCCTGGTGCATCGCAGGATGCTGACGATCCTGCGACCACTCTCGATTTCGAGGACCTGGCACTGGAGTTGGGGTCGAGGGCCACCACCGACAAGGTGTTGCAGGACCAGTTGGCCGAGGCAGTGATCGCGCTTGATCCCGAATGCGCCGCGCAGACGCGGGAGGGATTTGCCCAGGCCTGGCAGAACCTCACCGTGACCGCGGATTCCTCGGCACACATGAACATCGATGCATGCCTACCGGCCGAGGACGGAGTGCATCTGACGCAGCGGATCGCCGCGTTGATCGCCGCACGCATCTGCCGCCGCGATCCGCGACGCATCGGCCAGCAACGCGTGATGGCCTTCGCCGAGATCATCGACGTACCGGGGAAAACTCTGACCTGCCAATGCGGGTATGGCGACTGCCCACAACGTCCCACACCCGACCCGCTCGACCCGCTCGACCCGGTCGACCCTGCCGAGCCCACCGACCCCGCCGATTCGTACGGTAACCGAACCGACGACCTTCCGAAGGCCGACGCCGACGCTTCCCTAGACGCTCCCGTCGACGCTTCCGCTGACGTGGTCGACCCCGTCACCGAGGCCGCGCCGCCCACGCGGACACCCCCACCGCCAAGTCCACCGAACCCGCCACACCCACCGAACCCGCCGACTGGACTCTGGTCGGCGATCCTGCCGGCCCCGAGGTACCCCGACTACGTGGCTACGGTGCGATCGACCCTGCCCTGGCCACCGTGCTGGGCGAGCACTCCACACCCATCACCGCTCCCGACGACGGCAACGGCAACGGCAACGGCAACGGCAACGGCAATGGCCACCCTCGCCCGTCTGGCCTGATCGTCGTCACCAACCGCGGTCCCGCACCACCGGCCGATCCCACCGGGCACGGCGGCCACCAGCATCCACCACCCGGAGCGTGGACCTATGCGCCCTCGGCACGGTTACGCAATCAGATCCTGCATTCGGATCACACCTGCCGATACCCCCTGTGCAGCAGACCATCTCACGAATGCGAACTCGACCATCTCGTGAAGTTCGACCACGCCGACCCATCAGCCGGCGGCTGGACCGTGGCCCTCAACCTCATACCCCTGTGCACACCCGACCACCACCGCAAACACCAAGCACTCTGGACACCCACCATGCACACCGACCGCACCATCACCTGGCACAACCCCACCACCGGCCAGGACATCACCACCCACCCACGGTGACCGGTTGCACGCTCAGGCGAGCTCGATGAGCTCCTGGTATTCGTCAGACCAGTGGTCTTCCGTGCCGTCGGGCAGCAGGATCACGCGCTGCGGATCGAGAGCCGCCGCGGCGCCGGGGTCGTGGGTCACCAGGACGACGGCGCCCGTGTAACTGCGAAGTGCGTCGAGGACCTGCTCCCGCGAGATCGGATCCAGGTTGTTGGTGGGCTCATCGAGCAGGAGGACGTTTGCTGCCGACGACACCAGGCCCGCCAACGTCAGACGGGTCTTCTCACCGCCCGACAACGTACCCGCCGGCTGATCGAGTTGCGCGCCACTGAACATGAAGGCGCCCAAAAGCCCGCGCAGTTCCTGTTCACCCGCGTCCGGCGCGGCGTGGCGGATGTTCTCCCATACCGTCGCCATGTCGTCGAGGGTGTCGTGTTCCTGAGCGAAATAGCCGATCTTCAGGCCGTACCCGGGATCGAGCGTCCCGAGGTCTGGTGACTCCACACCGGCGAGGAGTTTGAGCAAGGTCGTCTTACCCGCGCCGTTCAGTCCGAGCACGACAACTCGGCTGCCCTTGTCGATCGCCAGATCCACTCCGGTGAAGATCTCCAGCGACCCGTACATCTTGGTGAGCCCGCTCGCCATCAACGGCGTCTTGCCGCAGGTTGCCGGCTCCGGGAAACGAATTCGGGCGGTCCGATCGGCCACCCGCTCCTCGTCGAGCGCATCGATCATCCGGTCGGCACGCTTGAGCATGTTCTGTGCAGCGGTGGCCTTGGTCGCCTTCGCGCCCAGTTTCGCCGCCTGCGCGCGCAGTGCACCCGCCTTCTTCTCGGCATTGGCGCGTTCCCGCTTGCGACGCTGCTCGTCGGTGGCGCGGGCGTCGAGGTACCGCTTCCACCCCATGTTGTAGATGTCGGCCTCACCCCGGACCGCGTCGAGGAACCACACCCGGTTCACCACGTCCGCGAGGAGGTCGACGTCGTGGCTGATCACCACGAGGCCACCTTCATGGTTCTGCAAAAATCCGCGCAGCCACGTGATGGAGTCGGCGTCGAGGTGGTTGGTCGGCTCGTCGAGAAGCAGTGTGGTGTCGGACTTGCCCGCACCGTCAGATGCCGCGAAGAGGATGCGCGCCAACTCGATTCGCCGTCGCTGTCCGCCGGACAAAGTGCGCAGCGCCTGGCCGAGAACTCGATCGGGCAAACCGAGACTGTGACAGATTCGGGCTGCCTCCGATTCGGCGACGTAGCCGCCGAGGGCCGAGAACCGCTCCTCGAGCTGGCCGTACTTGGCCACCGCTCGGTCCCGGACCCGGTCATCGGCGGCCTCGGCCATCACGGCCTGCTGCTTCTCCATCTGATGCAGGATCTCGTCGAGTCCGCGTGCCGACAGCACGCGATCCTTGGCGAGGACGTCCAGATCGCCTTCTTTGGGGTCCTGCGGCAGATAACCCAGCTCGCCGCTTCGGACCACGGACCCGGCGTACGGCTCCGTCTCTCCGGAGAGGATCCGCAGCGTAGTCGTCTTGCCGGCACCGTTCCGGCCGACGAGGCCGATCCGATCGCCGGCCTGGATGCGGAGTGCAGGACCGGGCGCCGACAACAACGTCCGAGCGCCCGCTCGGACTTCGAGGTCGGTTGCGGTGATCACGGCGGTCCAGTCTACCTGCGGCGGACCACCTGTTTTTTCCACCGACCGCTCTATCGCCATTCTCCGCGACCATTACGGTGAGGACCGTGAGCGAACCCACACCGACACATATGTCCTCAGACCTGACCGGCAAGTCCGCAGTGGTGACCGGAGCGAGCCGGGGAATCGGCCTCGCCATCGCCACCGAACTGGCTCGACGTGGCGCTGCAGTGGTGATCACCGGCCGCAAGCCGGAACCGCTGGAGGAGGCTGCTGAGCAGATTCGCGCGGCGGTGGCCGGAGCGACGGTCACCGCGACGCCCGGCAACACCGGTGACGAAACTCACCGTGCCGACGCGGTCGCCGCGGCCGTCGCGCAGGGCGGGATCGACATCCTCGTCAACAACACCGGGATCAACCCGATCTTCGGTCCCCTGATGGACGCGGACCTGGGAGCGTTCCGCAAAATCTTCGACACCAATGTGGTGGCCGCGCTCGGTTTCATCCAAGAGGCATATCGGGCAGGCATGCGCGACAGCGGCGGCGCGGTGGTGAACATCTCGTCGGTCGCGGGGATCCGGTCGACCGGCGTGATCGCCGCGTACGGGGCGTCGAAGGCCGCGTTGATCCGGTTGACCGCTGAACTCGCCTGGGAGCTCGGGTCGAACAACATCCGGGTCAACGCGATCGCCCCGGCAATCGTGAAGACACGGTTCGCCAGCGACCTCATCGCGGGTGACAACGAGGCCCGCGCAGTCAAGGGCTACCCGCTGGGGCGCCTCGGGGACCCCGAGGACATCGCCCGCGCAGCAGCTTTCCTGGCCTCCGACGAGGCGGCATGGATCACCGGCGAAACACTCAACGTGGACGGTGGCCTGCTCTCCACCGGGTCGATGTGAGCGAGCCGGTGGTGTGCGAGCCGGCAATGAACACACCGGGATGACCGGGTCCTCATGACCGATTCGGTCACGGATGTCGTGGTGGTCGGCGCGGGACCCGCGGGTCGTGCGCTGACACATCGGCTCCTTCGGCACGGCGTGGAGGTCACTCTCGTCGATCCGCACACGGACAGACCGTGGCTGCCCACCTACGCATGCTGGTCCGATGAGATCCCGTCATGGATTCCCGGCGAAACCGTTTCCGCTCGAGCAGATTCGGTCGAGATGCGCACACCCGAGGCAGTCCGCGTCGAACGCGGCTACACCGTGCTCGACAACCCGGCCCTGCGCCGGGCCCTCGACATCGGGGGCGCCCGGATCGTTGCCGAGCCGGCCACCACGGTGGCCGACGATCACGTGGTCACGGAGTCGGGCACGATTCGGGCGGCGAGGATCGTCGACGCCCGCGGCACGACCGGCCGTGGACCACGGCAGACCGCATGGGGTGTGGTGGTGCCGTATGCGCAGGCGCAACCCGTCCTGCAGGGTGCCGACGCCGTCCTGATGGACTGGAGCGCGGTGACACCCGACGACGGCCTCGACATCGCATCGTTTCTGTACGCGGTGCCACTCGACGACGAGCGGTTCCTGCTGGAGGAGACCTGCCTCGCGGGAGAACCGCCGCTGTCGATCAGACAACTCCGTTCCCGACTCGAGCGGCGACTGGGGTCAGCGACCGTCGCGTCTGCATCGGAGACCGAATCTGTCTCCTTTGCCCTGTTCGGGGAACCGGCGCCGTGGCGGACCCGGCCTCTGCCGTTCGGCTCCCGGGGCGGTCTGCTGCATCCGGCCACGGGCTACAGCGTGGCCGACTCGTTGACCGCTGCGGAGGCGTTCGCTCAGGCGGTGGCCACCGGACGCGACCCCCGATCGGCTGTGTGGACGGCTCGGGCACGTACCGTGTACCGACTCAGATCGGTCGGTCTGCGTGCACTTCTGTCCCTCGACGCTGCGCACACCCGCCAGTTCTTCGCGACGTTCGCTGGCCTGCCTGTCGAGCGCCAGCGTGCCTATCTGTCCGGCCGCGACGATCTGGCCGGGACGCTGCAGGCGATGGCGACGCTCTTCGCCCAGAGCGACCATGCCACGCGCCTGTCCCTCATGCGTGCGCTGGCGCGCCGCTGAACGTGTCAGCGGCGCTGCTGGCGCGTGACGGGTGCGAACGCGTCCGCCTCGTCCTCGACATGGTCGCGATTGGTGACCGGGTAGTCGGCGGAATCGTCTTCGGCGTCATCGGGTTCGACCTCGATGGACTGTTCGATCAGATCGCCGTCATCGGCGGCCGGGATCGCATCGTTGACGGTCATCGCG
The DNA here is from genome assembly GCF_009862785.1 of Gordonia sp. SID5947. Lineage (NCBI taxonomy): Bacteria > Bacillati > Actinomycetota > Actinomycetes > Mycobacteriales > Gordoniaceae > Gordonia > Gordonia sp. SID5947. The sequence continues at coordinate 1,037,377 of NZ_WWHU01000001.1, forward strand.
CACCTCTTTCGAAACTGGCGTTGGTCCGTACACATCCAGCCTAACAACGTCTCCGGGTCTGTCGACCGTCCTCGCCCCCCGGGTTCACCGCGCTACCGCGCGCGCAGTGCCCACCATTGCCGCACGAGTTCGTCGACGTCGACGGTATGAGCCGTGATCAGCGTCGGGAGGCCGGCGCGCGAGCCCAGGTGGGCCTCGCGCACTCGGCGGTTGAAGTCTGTGAGGATCTCACGCACCGCACTCTCATCGGCGATGCTGCGCAATGATCCGGGAAAGCCCTGTGCTTCTTTGCGGAGTTGCAGCGGCATCGGCAAGAGCGCCGACGAATCGAGGTTCTCGTCGCGGATCTTGCGTTTGACCCACCAATCGGGATCGTCGGCGTCACTGAGGTCCAGCGGCCTCCCCATGCCGGGGAGGTTGTCGAACTCACCACGTTCGGTTGCTTCGCGGATCATCTTCTCCACCCGGGACTCGTAGCGCGGCGGCTGCCATCGCCGGACACGCCGAGATCTGCTCTCGGACGAGGGCCGATCGTCGCTCGCCTCGGACATCAGACGGTACCGACGAACTAGACCGTGAACCCCAGGGCCCGTAGCTGTTCGCGCCCGTCGTCGGTGATCTTGTCCGGGCCCCACGGCGGGATCCACACCCAGTTGATCTCCATGTCGGTACACAACCCGCTGCTCACCAGAGCGGCCCGCGACTGATCCTCGATCACATCGGTGAGCGGACAGGCCGCCGAGGTCAGCGTCATGTCGATCTTGGCGACTGCCTCCTCGGTGACCTCGATCCCGTACACGAGACCCAGGTCGACCACGTTGATGCCGAGTTCGGGATCGACGACGTCACGCATCGCCTCCTCGACGTCCTCGAGTTGAGGCAGCGACGTCGTCGGTGCCTCCGGGGCTGCGGTTGTTTCGTCACTCATACCGACTCCACTTCTGAAGGTTCATCTCTGTCGACTGTCTGGGACAACGCGTCCTTGAAGGCCATCCATCCCAACAACGCGCACTTCACGCGGGCCGGGTATTTGCTGACGCCGGCAAACGCGACACCGTCGCCGATGACATCCTCATCGCCCTCGTCCGTACCGCGCGAGGTCATCATCGCGTTGAAGGCGTCCACGGTGGCAAGCGCATCGTCGATCCGCCGGCCGACGATCTGATCGTGCAGCACCGACGTCGACGCCTGCGAGATCGAACAGCCCTGCCCGTCGAACGAGATGTCGTCGACCGTCGACCCGTCCACAGAGAGTGCCACCCGGAGGGTCAACTCGTCACCACAGGTCGGATTCACGTGGTGAACCTCGGCGCCGAACGGCTCGCGCAGCCCACGCCCGTGCGGGTGCTTGTAATGGTCCAGGATCACCTCCTGGTACATCTGCTCCATCCGCATCAGCGATCACGTCCCGTCGTCGCGCCGGCCTCCACAACGCCGAAGAAGTTCTGCGCCTTGACGATCGCATCCGCGAGCACATCGACCTCGGACACCGTGTTGTACGCAGCGAACGATGCGCGTGCGGTCGCGGCCACGCCGAAACGCTTGTGCAACGGCCAGGCGCAGTGATGGCCGACCCGGATCGCAACACCTTCGTCGTCGAGGATCTGACCGAGATCGTGCGCGTGAATCCCGTCGACGAGGAACGAGACGGCACCGCCGCGGTCCTCGGCTGTGGCCGGGCCGACGATACGCAGCCCGTCGATCGCGGAAAGTCGCTCGAGCGCGTACGCGGTGAGCTGATGCTCATGTGCTGCAACCACGTCCATGCCGATCGCGGTGAGATAATCGACCGCGGCACCCAGACCGACGACCTGCGATGTCATCGGCACGCCCGCCTCGAAACGTTGTGGCGGCGGCGCGTAGGTGGACACCTCCATCGACACGGTCCCGATCATGGAACCACCGGTGATGAACGGCGGCAACGCATCCAGCAGTTCGGCCCGGCCGTAGAGAACACCGACGCCGGACGGCCCGAACATCTTGTGACCCGAGAAAGCGGCGAAGTCGACATCCAGAGCCGCGAAATCGACCGGTGCATGCGGAACCGACTGGCACGCGTCCAAGACGACCAGTGCACCCACCTGCCGCGCACGACGAACGATCTCGTCCACATCGGCGACCGCGCCCGTGACGTTGGACTGATGGCTGAACGACACCACCTTGACGGTCTCGTCGAGAGTGAGCGAATCGAGATCGATGCGGCCGTCGTCGGTGACGCCGAACCACTTCAGCGTGGCGCCGGTCCGACGACAGAGTTCCTGCCACGGGACCAGATTCGCGTGGTGCTCGAGTTCGGTGATCACCACGGTGTCACCAGGCCCCAGAGACCGTCCGCCCAGCACCGCTGCCGATCGGTCATCCCCCAGCGTGTAGGTGACCAGGTTGAGGGCCTCGGTCGCGTTCTTGGTGAACACGAGCGTCTCCGGCGTCGCACCGACGAAGTCGGCGATCGTCGCCCGCGCGCCCTCGTAGGCGTCGGTCGCCTCCTCGGCGAGCTGATGAGCGCCTCGGTGCACGGCGGCGTTGTGCGTCGTCAGGAACGCACGTTCGGCGTCGAGCACCTGGACCGGCCGTTGCGACGTCGCGCCGGAATCCAGGTAGACCAGCGGTTTGTCGTCGCGGACTGTTCGCGACAGGATCGGGAAGTCCGCGCGCAGTCGTTCGACATCCAGTGTCGGCGCAACGGTTTCGGGAGAGAGCGTCATGACGGTACCTCCTTCACCGGGTGGGGTTCAGCCGGCCGCAGCCGCCGACGTGAAGCGCACGTAACCGTTCTCTTCGAGTTCGTCGGCGAGTTCGGGTCCGCCCGACTCGACGACCTGCCCGTTGACGAACACATGGACGAAGTCCGGCTGGATGTAGCGCAGGATGCGGGTGTAATGCGTGATCAGCAGGACGCCACCGTGCTCGCGCTCCTTGTAGCGGTTCACTCCCTCGCTGACGACGCGGAGGGCGTCGACGTCGAGGCCGGAGTCGGTCTCGTCGAGGATGGCGATGCGAGGCTTGAGCAGGTCGAGCTGCAGGATCTCGTGACGCTTCTTCTCGCCGCCGGAGAACCCTTCGTTGACGCTGCGTTCACCGAACGACGGATCGATCTCCAACGCCGTCATGGCCTCCTTGGTCTCCTTGACCCAGTGGCGCAGTTTCGGCGCCTCGCCACGTACCGATGTCACGGCAGTGCGCAGGAAGTTCGACATGGAGACGCCGGGCACCTCGACCGGGTACTGCATGGCGAGAAACAGCCCGGCGCGGGCGCGCTCGTCGACACTCATCTCGAGGACGTCTTCACCATCGAGGCTGATGGAGCCCTGGGTCACCTGATACTTCGGGTGGCCGGCGATCGCGTACGACAGGGTGGACTTGCCGGAGCCGTTGGGGCCCATGATGGCGTGGGTCTCACCCGACGACACGGTCAGGTTCACACCCTTGAGGATGTGGATCGGTTCGGCGTCGGTGTCGCTCTGCGCGACGTCGACGTGCAGGTCACGGATTTCCAGTGTGGTCACGGTAGTTTGTGTTCCTTGATGCTCGTGGATGTGGCTGTGCTCGTGAGCCGGCTCAGGCGCCGGCGATCTCGAGCTCGTGTTCGATGGCGGTCTCGAGCCGTTCACGGATGTCGGGCACGGAGATCTTCGCGATGATCTCGCGGAAGAACCCACGGATGACCAGACGGCGTGCCTGATCTTCCGGGATGCCGCGGGCCTGGAGGTAGAACAGCTGCTCGTCGTCGAACCGTCCGGTCGCGCTGGCGTGGCCTGCGCCGACGATCTCGCCGGTCTCGATCTCCAGGTTCGGCACCGAGTCGGCACGCGCGTTGTCGGTGAGGACGAGATTGCGGTTGAGCTCGAACGTGTCGGTCCCCTCGGCCTCCGGACGGATCAGCACGTCGCCGATCCAGACCGTGTGGGCTTCTCGGGTCCGGTCACCGCTCAGGTCTCCCTGCAGCGCGCCCTTGTAGACCACATTCGAGCGGCAGTGCGGCTGGCTGTGGTCGACCAGCAGGCGCTGCTCGAGATGCTGGCCCGCGTCGGCGAAATACAGGCCCCACAACTCGACGTCTCCGCCAGGCGCGTCGTAGTGCACGACCGGAGACAGCCGAACGAGGTTGCCGCCGAGGCTGATCGCGAAGTGCCGAACCACGGCGTCACGCCCGACCCGCACGTGATGCGCGGCCACATGGACCGCATCATCCGCCCAGTCGTGCACGTTCACCACGGTCAGTGCCGCGCTGTCGCCGACAACGAACTCGATGTTCTCGGCGTAGGTGCCACTGCCCTTCTGGTCGAGCACGACCACGGCACGCGAGAACGCCTCGAGACGGATCTGGAGGTGCCCGAAGGCGACCTCCCCCTCTCCCGGGCCGGTGACCTCGACGACGACCGGCTCGGTCAGCTCGACCTCACGGCCGACGGTCACCACGGTGGCGTCGGTGAAGGACGAGAATGCCTGGGCGGCCACCCGGTCGAACGGGACACCACCATCGCCGAGACGTTTGTCGTCGCGACCGACGGTTTCCACCGTCACGCCGTCTGTGGCGCCGGAGATCTCGAACACCGGATCCGCGGTGCGCTGCGCGGAACCGTCGTGCAGTCCACGCAGTCGGCGGAACGGGGTGAACCGCCACACCTCCTCACGGGGACTGGGTACCTCGAAAGCCGCGACGTCGAAGGAGGTGAACATCTCCCCCTTGTTCACGGGGGCGATGTTAACGGGGGCCGCTTCGCCGCGGTCGGCGGCGCCCGCCGGAGTCGTCGACGTGGGCAATGTGGGATCTGCCATCAGCCGACGGCTCCTTCCATCTGCAGTTCGATGAGGCGGTTGAGTTCGAGCGCGTACTCCATGGGGAGTTCCTTGGCGATCGGCTCGACGAAGCCGCGCACCACCATGGCCATCGCCTCGTCTTCGGTCAGACCGCGGCTCATCAGATAGAAGAGCTGGTCGTCGCTGACCTTCGACACGGTGGCCTCGTGACCCATCGTCACGTCGTCCTCACGGATGTCGACGTAGGGGTAGGTGTCGCTGCGCGAGATCGTGTCGACCAGTAGCGCATCACATTTCACCGTCGAGCGGCTGCCATGTGCACCGTTGTTGACCTTGATCAACCCGCGGTACGACGCTCTACCGCCGCCACGCGCCACCGACTTGGAGACGATGTTGCTCGAGGTGTTGGGCGCGAGGTGCACCATCTTGGAACCGGTGTCCTGGTGCTGGCCGGGACCCGCGAACGCCACCGAGAGGACCTCGCCCTTGGCGTGTTCTCCGGTCAGCCAGACCGCCGGGTACTTCATCGTGACCTTGGACCCGATGTTGCCGTCGACCCATTCCATGGTCGCACCGGCCTCTGCCTTGGCGCGCTTGGTGACCAGGTTGTAGACGTTGTTCGACCAGTTCTGGATGGTCGTGTAGCGGCAGCGGCCACCCTTCTTGACGATGATCTCCACGACGGCGGAGTGCAGCGAGTCGGTCTTGTAGATCGGCGCTGTACAACCCTCGACGTAGTGCACGTAGGCACCCTCGTCGACGATGATCAGCGTGCGCTCGAACTGGCCCATGTTCTCGGTGTTGATCCGGAAGTAGGCCTGCAGCGGGATGTCGACGTGGACACCCGGCGGCACGTAGATGAACGAACCACCCGACCACACCGCGGTGTTCAGCGCGGAGAACTTGTTGTCACCCGCGGGGATGACCGAACCGAAGTACTCACGGAAGATCTCCGGGTGCTCCTTGAGAGCGGTGTCGGTGTCGAGGAAGAGCACGCCCTGCTTCTCGAGATCCTCACGGATCGAGTGGTAGACGACCTCGGACTCGTACTGTGCGGCGACACCGGACACCAGCCGCTGCTTCTCCGCCTCCGGGATGCCCAGCTTGTCGTAGGTGTTCTTGATGTCCTCGGGCAGATCATCCCAGGTGGCGGCCTGCTTCTCGCTCGAACGGACGAAGTACTTGATGTTGTCGAAGTCGATCCCGTCGAGGTCGCCGCCCCAATGCGGCATCGGCTTGCGGTCGAAGATCCGCAATGCCTTGAGCCGCTGCTCGAGCATCCACTCGGGCTCGCTCTTCTTGTCCGAGATGTCGGTGACGACCGCCTCGGAGATACCGCGCTGGGCGCTGGCGCCCGCCTCGTCGGAGTCGGCCCAGCCGTATCCGTAATTGCCCAGGGACGCGATCGTCTGCTCCTGGGTGAGGGGCGAGGGCTTGGCGGGTGTACCGGTGTCGGTCGCGGTTGGTTCGGTGACTGTCATCGCGAAGCCTTTCGACTCGTCTTCATCGGGTGAGCAGATGCCGGCTGTGCATCGCTCGCTGTCGTCTGAACGGTGGTCCCGGACTGGGCCGTGACCCCTTCCGGAGGAGGGTGCAGTGGAACATGGGTGGTGCAGGCACAATCGCCGTTCGCGATCGTCGCGAGCCGCTGCACATGCGTGCCGAGCAGTTCGGTGAAGACCGCGGTCTCGGCCTCGCACAGCTCCGGGAACTCCGTGGCCACATGGGCGACCGGACAATGATGCTGGCAGATCTGCATCCCGGTGCCGACCTCGCGGGTGTTGGCCGCGAATCCGGCGCTGGTCAGCGCGTCGGCGATGTCGTTGACGGTGGTGGCGACCGAGCCGGACTCGCCCGCGGGCACCACGTTCGCGACGATCTCCTCGACCCGGTCCCGGGCGAACGCCTCGACCGCGGACTCGCCGCCGACGGCCCGCAGTCGGCGCATCGCTGCACCGGCCAGATCGTCGTATGCGTGACGCAGCTTGCCCCGGCCGGTCGCAGTGAGCTGGAACCACTTGGCGGGACGCCCACGGCCACGTCGTCCGAATCCCGACGACGAGGTCTCCACGTCGCCCACCTCGGCGAGGGCGTCGAGGTGGCGACGGACGCCGGCGGCACTGATGCCGAGTCGATCGGCGATCTCGCTCGCGGTCAGCGGACCGTCTTCGACCAGCAGCGAGATCACGGCAGCGCGTGTCTGTCCATCGTGATGGCCGACATTCGTGGTTGCCCCATCCGAGGGGCTGGCAGGCGCGCCCTTGGGCAGCGCTGTATCGCTCCTCATGGTTTTCACAACACAAGTGTGTCGTAATTGCTTCCCGCATGCCAGCAAGGCTGCCCTTACCGGGCCGCAGCGGCGACTCACGTGTGGCGTGGCAGCCCAGCGCCGGCGGGGCACTAGAGTCGTCGGCGTGCCAGAAACCACAGTGCCGCGGAGTCGGGGCCGCGCGCTGCCGCGATGGGCTCGCTCTCCGGCGCAAGCCCTGCGTCGGAGCGGCGATTATCTGGGGCTGAGCCGGAGCCGGTCCACGACCACCGCGACCGACGCCGACGATGCCATCGACCGTCGCGGCGATTATGGCAAGGCCGTCGCACGTCTTCACGACGACGAGCGTGAGGTCGGTCCCCTCAACGCGGCCGAGAACAGACGCCTCGGGCGGATCAAGCTGTTCGGTGCGACCGGCTCGGTCCTCCTGCTCATCGGCTCACTCGGCACGGGTGCCGTCCCCGTGCTGCAGAACCCGGTGGCCGGCATGCGGGTGCTGTCCCTCCCCTCGCGGATGTGGAGTACCGCACTCACCCTGTCCATCGGCGGCACCATCATGCTTGTCGTCGCCTGGTTGTTGATCGGCCGTTTCGCCGTCGGACGGTTCAGCGTCGAGGTTCGCCACGGCCGCAGCCCGGAACGGCGGATGACCCGCCAGCAGGCCGACCGCACCCTCATGCTGTGGATCGCGCCGATCGTCGTCGCGCCGCCACTGCTGTCGAAGGACATCTACTCCTATCTCGCCCAGAGCGCCATCGCTTTCCGGGGGATGGATCCGTACGTGGTCAGTCCGGTCCGCGGACTCGGAGTCGATCACGTGCTGACCCGGTCGGTGCCCAATCTCTGGCGGGACACCCCCGCTCCCTACGGTCCGCTGTTCCTGTGGATCGGAAAGGGCATCACCGCCGTCACCGGCGACAACATCACCGCGGCCATCTTCTTGCACCGGCTGGTGGCACTGGTCGGCATCGGCCTGATCGTCTGGGCGCTGCCGCGCCTGGCCCGTCGCTGCGGGGTGTCGTCGGTGGCCGCGCTCTGGCTGGGCGCGATGAATCCGCTGCTGATCCTGCATCTGGTGGGCGGCATACACAACGAGGCCCTGATGCTCGGCATGATGCTGGTCGGCCTCGAGCTCTGTTTCCGTGCGATCTATGGCGGGGATCGGCTGCGCAGATCATCCTCCTGGTGGCCGAGTGCCGCCGGCTGGACACTCATCGCCGGTGCCGCGGTGATCTCGGCGTCGGCGATGGTCAAGGTGACGTCGCTGCTGGCGCTCGGTTTCGTCGGGATCGCACTTGCCCAACGCTGGGGTGCCATCCTCCCCGCCTTACGCAACGCACCCATCGACCAGTGGTGGGAACGATCGCGCCGGAGCATCGCGGCGCTCGCTGCCTCCGCCACGTTCTATGCGGGCGTGCTGATCGTCGTCATGGTGGGGATCTGTGTCGGCACGGGTCTCGGTTTCGGCTGGACCAGCACACTGTCCACCGGCGACGTGGTGCGGTCGTGGATGTCGATGCCGACGCTGCTGTCGGTGACGACGGGGCGCATCGGGCTGGCCTTGGGTCTCGGGGATCAGACCCAGGCGATCCTCGAGGTGGGACGGCCGCTCGGTCAGCTCGTGGCCGCGGTCTTCATCGTGCGATGGATGCTGGCATGCCTCGGCGGGCGGCTGCATCCGCTCGGGGCCCTGGGTGTGTCAATGGCCACAGTCGTCGTCTTCTTTCCGTTCGTCCAGGCCTGGTATCTCTTGTGGGCGGTGATCCCGCTGGCGGCCTGGGCGACCCGCCCGTGGTTCCGCCTGACCACCATCGCGGTCTCGGCGATCATCGCGATCGTGGTGATGCCGACGAGCTCCAACACCAGCGGAGTCGTACTGGCCCAAGGACTCCTGGCCGGGGTGATCATGGTCGCGGTGATGACCGCATTGTTCTTCGAGGACCTACCCGTGCACCGGTGGTGGCGGGGTCGCCGGGGACGTGAACCGGTCCGCGAGGACGCCGACGCGGGCTGAGGAGACAACGGACGTGGCACTTCGGCGTTTTTGGGACGACGACGCCGAACGAATAGTCTGGCCCATGTGCGCGGCACGACGATCCGACAGCGGTACCACGGTGATGATCGACGACCTGATCATCGACCGGACGATGGCCGCACGGTGAGCACGGGTCGCGCGGACGGACCCGCGCTCAGCGTCACCGGCCTGGTCAAGCGCTACGGCGACCGGACCGCCGTCGACGAACTGGACCTCGAACTCGAATCCGGCACCATCCTCGCGCTGTTGGGCCCGAACGGTGCGGGAAAGACCACCACGGTGGAGATCTGCGAGGGGTTCCTCGCAGCCGACGCCGGGCGCGTGGAGGTACTCGGACTCGATCCCGTCGCCGACAACGACGCCCTGCGCCGACGCATCGGCGTGATGCTCCAGGGCGGCGGCGCCTACCCGGGCGCCCGGGCCGAGGAGATGCTCCGGCTCTGCGCCGCCTACAGCGCCGACCCGATCGATCCGGCGTGGTTGCTCGATGCGATGGGACTGACCGACTGTGCCCGGACGTCCTTCCGACGACTCTCGGGCGGACAGCAGCAACGCCTGTCGCTGGCCTGCGCAATCGTCGGCCGACCCGATCTCGTGTTCCTCGACGAGCCCACCGCGGGTCTCGACGCACATGCTCGGATCATGGTGTGGGAGTTGATCGATCGACTTCGGGACGACGGGGTGTCGGTGCTGTTGACCACCCATCTGATGGATGAGGCCGAGGAACTCGCCGACCAGGTGGTGATCATCGACAGCGGCCGGGTCGTCGCATCCGGCACACCGAAGGACCTGACGCGCCGGGGAGCCGAGAACGAGCTCCGGTTCTCCGCGCCCCGTGGCCTGGATCTGACGACCCTCGGGCGTGCGCTACCCGAGGACTACAGCTGCTCCGAGACCGCACCCGGTTCCTACCTCGTACGAGGACCCGTCACGCCGCAGATCCTCGCCACGGTCACCGCCTGGTGCGCGACGATCGACGTCCTCGCGACCGATCTCCGGGTCGAGACCCGCACTCTTTCGGATGTCTTCCTCGACCTCACCGGACGGGCCCTGCGATCATGACGACCACCGCCAACCGATTCGCCGTCGGTACCTTCGCACCGCGGCCTCGCCCCGCATCGTTGCCCGCGATCCTCACCGCGCAGTCGAAGATGGAACTCACGCTGCTGCTACGGAACGGCGAGCAGCTCCTGCTGACCATGTTCATCCCGCTCACACTGTTGATCGGTTTGTGTCTTCTGCCGGTCGACACAGGTCTCGGATCGACCCCGGCCGAACGTGCCGCCACCTTCGTGCCGGCGATCATGACCGTCGCGGTGATGTCCACCGCGTTCACCGGGCAAGCCATCGCCCTCGGCTTCGATCGTCGGTACGGCGCGCTCAAACGGCTTGGCGCCACACCCATCCCGCGATGGGGGATCATCGCCGGGAAATCGATCGCAGTGGTGATCGTGGTCGCTCTGCAGGCCCTGATCATCGGTGCCATCGGCCTGGCGTTCGGTTGGCGGCCCTCGCTGGTCGGACTTGCGCTCGGCGTGGTCGTCATCGGGTTCGGCACCGTGACGTTCTCGGCGCTCGGACTCCTCCTCGGCGGGACGTTGAAAGCCGAGGTCGTGTTGGCGCTCGCCAATCTGCTCTGGTTCGCGCTGGTCGGTGTCGGCAGCCTCGTGGTGATGGGTGACCGCGTACCGGCGGCCGCGCATTGGATCGCGCGATGCGTCCCATCCGGAGCGCTGACCGAGGCGCTCGATCAGGCGACCCACGGCTCGGTGGATTTCTTCGGCATAGGTGTGTTGCTGGCATGGGCGGTAGGTGCCGCCGTGCTCGCGGTGAGGTGGTTTCGGTTCCAATGACAATTCCCAAGACATCGCCGACGCCGAGTCCGTCGCAGGAAACGGCGTCCGCGGCGGGACCGGCGCAGACCGGCTCGGGGCGTTTCGCCCGCGTGCCCGGATTCGGCCGTCCGACGGCCCGCTTCGTGTACTGGTGGGCGGTCGCCCTCCTCGTCGCCAATGTCGGGATCGTCGCCACCGGAGGCGCCGTCCGCCTGACCGGTTCGGGTCTCGGATGCCCCACCTGGCCCCGGTGTACCGACGACTCGTTCGTGCCCCATCAGGCCCTCGGTGTGCACGGTGTCATCGAGTTCGGCAACCGCATGCTGACATGGGTCCTCACGATCGTCGCGATCGCGACGTGGATGGCGGTGTTGCGCTACGTGCGCTCCGCCCGCCGCGACAAATGGCTGGTCACCCTGCTCGCCCTGGGCATCCCGTTCCAGGGTGTGATCGGTGGGATCACCGTGTTGACCAAGCTCAACCCGTGGGTCGTGTCGCTGCACTTCGTGCTCTCGATGGTCCTGGTGTCGGGCGCGACCGTGCTCGTGTTCCGGATGCGGCCGAATGCTCCGCCACCGGCGCCGGCCGAGCCCGGGACCCGAGTGGGCCGCAGCCTCGCCTGGCTGCAGTACCTGGCGACCTGGGCGGCCGTCTATCTGGGCACGGTCGTGACCGGTTCCGGCCCGCACGCCGGTGACACCGAGGCACCGCGCAACGGGCTCGCCCCGGATCAGGCCACCCAGCTGCACGCCGATGCGGTATTCGTACTGATCGGCCTCGCCATCGCCGTCACGGTCTTCACCAGGGCGCTGAGACTGCCGCAGCAGCGGACGGCCTACACGTTCCTGGGGGTGATCGCACTGCAGGGCATCCTCGGAGTGGTCCAGTACAACACCGGACTACCCATCGCACTGGTGATCGCGCACATGACCGTCAGCGCTGTACTGCTGATCGTCGCGACCTGGATGATCCTGCAGTTCGGTACGCGAACCGTCACCGACGACGAGCCCGCCGCGGCCGTCTGACGACCGCGGTGACCGGCCCTCAGAGGAGGGCGCGGTTGCGCGCCTTCGGGAAGCGGCTCTGCCGAGCCACCCAGCCCGCCATCTTGCGATAGTGCGACGGCGACACCGTCGCGGCCGACGTGAGATCGCGGTCCCATTCGGCAGTCTCGAGACCGTCGATGGCCGCGACGACCGCTTCTGCCGTCGCGAGATCCTCGACCACCCGGTCCCCGAGGATTCCACCCTGCTCCCCCACGAGGGTGATCCGTACGCCTGCCGCGCCGATCGGCTGCAGCACCGCCTTCGCCGAACCGCCTTCACGGCCGATGAATCCCTTGATCGAGGCGACCACCTTCTGTGGGGCTGCGGCGGGCGTCGTGGTCACATCGGTGGTGTCGGATTCTGGCTGCTCGCTCATGGTTCCCGAGCATACCGGGGGCCGATCGGCCCGCTCGCTGCGGTAGAACTGAGCCATGCGCGCAATTCAGGTGGTTCGTCACGGTGGCCCGGAAGTCCTGGAGTTCGGTACCGTCGACGACCCCATCCCGGCACCCGACGAGATCCTGGTCCGCACGGCGGCGATCGGGGTGAACTTCATCGACACCTATCTGCGGCGCGGCCTCTACCCCTCGGTCCCGCCGTACATCCCGGGCACCGAGGGCGCCGGCGAGGTGGTCGCGATCGGTTCCGAGGTGGACTCGCTCTCGGTCGGCCAGCGGGTGTGCTGGGTCGACGCCCCTGCGAGTTATGCGGAGCTGGTCGCGGTCCGCGCGGTGCGCGCGATCCCGGTTCCCGACGACGTGCCCGACGACGTCGCGGGCTCGGCCATGTTGCGCGGGCTGACGGCCCACTACCTCCTGGACGGCAGCGCACACCCACGTGCAGGCGACACCGTGCTGATCCATGCCGGCGCCGGCGGTGTCGGACTCATCCTCACGCAGCTCGCCAAGCTGCGCGGACTCGGCGTCATCACCACGGTGTCCGACGACGAGAAGGCCGCGCTCTCGGCCGCGGCGGGCGCCGACCACGTCCTGCGGTACAGCGACGCTCTCGCGGAGCAGGTGCGCTCGCTGACCGACGGAAACGGGGTCCGGGTGGTCTACGACGGTGTCGGCGCAGACACCTTCGAACAGTCGTTGGCGGCGTCGGCCGTGCGCGGAATGGTCGTTCTGTTCGGCGCAGCATCCGGACCGGTGCCGCCGTTCGACCTCCAACGCCTGAACGCGGCGGGCTCGTTGTCGGTGACCCGGCCGACCCTCGCTCATTTCATCGCCGACCCAGACGAACTGGGCTGGCGTGCGGGTGAGTTCCTCGGGGCGATCGCCGATGGTGACATCGATGTACGAGTGGGACAGCACCACCAGCTCGCTGATGCCGCAGCGGCCCAGCGCGCCCTCGAGGCCCGCGCCACGACCGGCACGACAGTCCTCGTCCCCGCCTGACCGGGGGCACGTCACAGTCGCCGGGACCGCTCACGCGCGGGCCTGCCGTGCACAATCGGTGAGTTTCTCTACCCGATCGGCGTCAGAAATAGCTGGTGATGAGCGGCAGATTCACCACGGCGTCGATGGCGAGGCCACAGAACAGGATCGCGAGGTATTCGTTGGACTGCAGGAAGACCTTCAGGGGCGCAACCTCGGCGCCGGCGCGGGTTTCCCGGTAGAGGCGCTGTACACGGCTGACGAACCAGGCGCCCGCGGCAACGGCGACGCCCGCATAGATCCAGCTGGTGCCTGCGATGAGGACGAGCGACGACAGCACGGTGGCCCATGTGTACCAGAGCATCTGGCGAGTCACGCGCTCTTCGGTGGCGATCACCGGCAACATCGGCACACCGGCCGCGCGGTAATCCTCCTTGTAGCGCATCGCGAGTGCCCACGTGTGCGGCGGTGTCCAGAAGAAGATCACCAGGAACAGCACGATCGGCTGCCAGCTGATGCTGCCGGTCACGGCAGCCCACCCGACCAAGGTCGGCATACATCCGGCCGCGCCACCCCACACGACGTTCTGCCACGTGCGTCGCTTGAGGATCAGGGTGTAGACACCGACATAGAAGGCGATCGTGGCGGTCACCAGCAGGGCGCTCAGCAGATTGGCGGCCCACCACAGCACCGCAAAGGATCCCAGCCACAGGACGATGCCGAAGATCAGCGCGCTTCGGGTCGAGACGGCGTGGCGGGCCAGCGGCCTGCGCGCCGTACGCTTCATCTTCTGATCGATGTCGGCGTCGGCGACCATGTTGAGCGTGTTGGCGCTGCCGGCTCCGAGCCAGCCACCGAGCAGGGTGAACCCGATCAGCGCGATGTCGACGTGTCCACGATCGGCCTGCAGCATCACCGGGATCGTGGCCACCAGAAGCAACTCGATCACGCGCGGCTTGGTCAGGGCGACGTACGCGAGGACAGCGGCCTTGATCCGCGACAAGACCGACCCGGGGGAATGCTCCGGCGCCGGCTTCTGCGCGGTGGTGGCCTCCTGGGTACCGCGGGTTGCGGCGGACAGATCTCCGCTCACGCGCTCCCCAATCCTCACGGCCTCTCCTCGTCTGCCCCGAGGTGCTGCTCCACGACCAGGGCTACTACAGAGCATGGTAGACGGTGGTGTCGACGATCCGATAATCGAGTCCGTCGCGGCGGGACGACCTCGACGAGAAGCCGCGCTCGGGGGTTTCACGTCACTCGCCGGAGCGCGCGGAGGGTCGGCAGATTACTCTGGATGAGTAGCTGCCGAACTCTCGGACGGCCCGCACGCACACACCGTGAACTTGTACAACCGAGGACTTGCGACCGCATTCGCACCGACCCGCACAGGAGACAGCACGACCGTGGCGATCACAGACGACATCCGCGCATTGACCCAGGCGGCCCACCCCGACGACTGGACCGAGCTGGACACCCGCGCGGTCGACACCGCCCGACTTCTGGCCGCCGACGCCGTGCAGAAATGCGGAAGTGGCCATCCGGGCACGGCGATGAGCCTGGCCCCCCTCGCCTACACCTTGTTCCAGCGCGTGATGCGTCACGATCCGGCGGACACCGGGTGGGTCGGACGGGATCGCTTCGTTCTGTCCTGCGGACACTCCAGCCTCACCCTCTACATCCAGCTCTATCTCGGCGGATTCGGTCTCGAGTTGTCCGACATCGAGGCGCTGCGCACCTGGGGTTCGCTGACCCCGGGTCACCCCGAGTTCCGGCACACCAAGGGTGTCGAGATCACCACCGGCCCGCTCGGTCAGGGCCTGGCCTCTGCCGTCGGTATGAGCATGGCCTCGCGATACGAGCGCGGTCTGTTCGACCCGGACGCCGCGCCCGGTGCCAGCCCGTTCGACCACTACATCTACGCGATCGCCTCCGACGGCGACATCGAGGAGGGCGTCACCTCCGAGGCCTCGTCGCTCGCCGGGACCCAGCAGCTCGGCAATCTCATCGTCTTCTACGACCAGAACCAGATCTCGATCGAGGACGACACCGACATCGCGCTGTCCGAGGATGTGGCCAAGCGCTACGAGGCCTACGGCTGGCATGTCCAGACCGTCGACGGCGGCGAGGACGTGGTGGCCATCGAGGCGGCAATCGAGGCCGCCAAGTCGGTGACCGACAAGCCGTCGATCATCTGCCTGCGCACGATCATCGGCTATCCGGCACCCTCCAAGATGAACACCGGCGCCGCCCACGGGTCGGCGCTCGGCGACGACGAGGTGGCGGAGACCAAGAAGATCCTCGGATTCGACCCGGCGAAGTCGTTCGAGGTCTCCGACGAGGTGATCGGCCACACCCGCGCGCTGCTCGAGCGTGGCGAGGCCGCGAAGGCCGAGTGGTCGAAGGGCTTCGACGCGTGGGCGACGGCGAACCCGGACGCGAAGGCACTGTTCGACCGTCTGCAGGCTCACGAACTCCCCGAGGGCTGGACCGATGTGCTCCCGTCCTGGGCGCCCGGCGACAAGGATGTCGCCACGCGTGCCGCGTCGGGCAAGGTGCTCTCTGCCCTGGGGCCCGTCCTCCCCGAACTGTGGGGCGGCTCGGCCGATCTCGCCGGCAGCAACAACACCACGATGGACGACGCGGCATCGTTCGGCCCCACGTCGATCAGCACCAAGAAGTGGTCTGCGAACCCGTATGGGCGCACCCTGCACTTCGGCATCCGCGAACACGCGATGGGCTCGATCCTGTCGGGGATCGCATTGCACGGCCCGACCCGCGCCTACGGTGGCACCTTCCTCCAGTTCGCCGACTACATGCGGCCCGCTGTGCGATTGGCGTCGCTGATGGAGATCGATCCGATCTACGTGTGGACGCACGACTCGATCGGACTCGGCGAGGACGGTCCCACCCACCAGCCGATCGAACACCTCGCGGCGCTGCGGGCGATCCCCCACCTCGACGTGGTCCGTCCGGCCGACGCCAACGAGACCGCATATGCCTGGCAGACCCTGCTCGGCCGCCGCAACAACCCGGTCGGTCTCGCCCTGACCCGGCAGAACGTCCCCATCCTGGAGGGCACCAGCGCTGCGGGCGTCGCCCAGGGCGGCTATGTGCTGAGCGATTCCGACGGTGATCCCGAGGTGGTCATCATCGGCACCGGATCCGAGGTCCAGTTCGCAGTCGAGGCGCAGAAAGCGTTGAAGGACAAGGGTGTCGCAGCGCGCGTCGTGTCGATGCCGTGTGTCGAGTGGTTCGACGAACAGCCGCAGGGCTACCGGGATGCGGTGCTGCCGCCCACGGTCCCGCGCGTCTCCGTGGAGGCCGGCATCGCGATGCCGTGGTACCGGATCGTCGGCGCCGGCGGTGAGATCGTCTCCCTCGACCACTTCGGTGCGTCCGCCGATTACAAGGTGCTCTACGAGCAGTTCGGCATCACCACCGAGGCGGTCGTCGCCGCAGCGCAGCGAGCCGTCACCGCATAACCCAGGGCACAACACCATTGGCCGCGACCCGGCCGTGAGTCAGAGGAGAGAATCGTGACCCAGAACGAAAAGCTCGCCGAATTGTCCGCCGCCGGTGTGTCGGTGTGGCTGGACGACCTGTCCCGTGACCTGATCAGCTCCGGAGGGCTCGCTGATCTGACCGCCACCAAATCGGTGGTCGGTGTCACCACCAACCCGTCCATCTTCCAGGGCGCCCTCTCCGCGGGCACCAGCTATGACGCACAGGTCAACGAATTGGCCGCCCGCGGTGCGGACGTCGACGCCACCATCCGCACGGTCACCACCGACGACGTCCGCAATGCATGCGACGTGCTCGCCCCGGTCTATGACCAGACCGACGGGGTCGACGGTCGTGTGTCCATCGAGGTCGACCCGCGACTGGCACACGACACCGACGCCACCGTCGCTCAGGCCATCGAACTGTGGAAGATCGTCGACCGGCCGAATCTGCTGATCAAGATCCCGGCCACCAAGGCGGGCCTGCCGGCCATCACGCGGACCCTTGCCGAGGGCATCAGTGTCAACGTCACCCTGATCTTCTCGGTCGAGCGGTACAAGGGCGTCATGGACGCCTACCTCGACGGACTCGATGCCGCCGCCCAGGCGGGTCACGACCTGTCGACCATCCATTCGGTCGCATCGTTCTTCGTGTCCCGTGTGGACACCGAGATCGACAAGCGCCTCGACGCCATCGGGACCCCGGCGGCCGCCGAGCTGAAAGGCAAAGCCGCGCTGGCCAATGCGCGTCTGGCGTACCAGGCATACCAGGAGGTCTTCGAGGTCGAGTCCCGATTCCCCGATCTCCTCGCCCAGGGCGCACGCCCGCAGCGGGCACTCTGGGCGTCGACCGGTGTGAAGAACCCGGACTACCCCGACACGCTGTACGTGAGCGAGCTCGTCGCTCCGAACACGGTCAACACCATGCCCGGCAAGACGATGGATGCCTTCGCCGACCACGGCTGGGTGAACACCGGCTCGATCATCGGTCTGGCACAGGAATCACAGGAGGTCTTCGACAAGATCGCCGCCCTCGGTGTGGATGTCGCCGATGTCTTCTCGGTGCTCGAGGACGAGGGTGTCAGCAAGTTCGAGGACGCGTGGAACGAGTTGCTCACCGCGACCGCCGAACAACTGGCTGCGGCGAAGGGCTGACCAGTTGCCCGCCAGCGGCTCGGCCTGGAGCAATCCCCTCCGCGAACCCCGGGACAAACGGCTGCCGCGGATCGCGGGTCCCAGCAGCCTGATCATCTTCGGTGTCACCGGTGATCTGGCACGCAAGAAGCTGATGCCCGCCGTCTACGACCTGGCGAACCGGGGCCTGTTACCGCCGTCGTTCGCGCTGGTCGGCTTCGCGCGGCGAGATTGGGACGACGAGGATTTCGCGAAGGTCGTACACGACGCCGTCCGTGAACACGCGCGAACCGGCTTCCGCGAAGAGGTGTGGGAACGTCTCGCCGAAGGATTCCGGTTCGTATCCGGATCCTTCGACGACGACGACGCTTTCGACCGCCTCAAGGACACGCTGCATCGGCTGGACCGGGAACGAGGCACCGACGGCAACTACGCCTTCTACCTGTCGGTCCCTCCCAAAGCGTTCCCGACCGTGTGTGAACAGCTACAGCGCAGCGGCCTGGCCACCGAGGAGGGCGACAGTTGGCGCCGCGTCGTCATCGAGAAGCCGTTCGGGCACGACCTCGAGTCGGCCAAGGAACTCAACACGATCGTGAACAGCGTGTTCCCCGAGTCGTCGGTGTTCCGCATCGACCATTACCTCGGCAAGGAGACGGTGCAGAATATCCTGGCCCTGCGCTTCGCCAACCAGTTGTTCGACCCGCTCTGGAGTTCCCACTACGTCGACCACGTGCAGATCACCATGGCCGAGGACATCGGTCTGGGCGGGCGTGCCGGATATTACGACGGCATCGGTGCCGCGCGGGACGTCATCCAGAACCATCTCCTGCAGCTCATGGCGCTCATCGCCATGGAGGAGCCGATCTCCTTCGAGCCCAAGCAACTCCAGGCCGAGAAGATCAAGGTGCTTGCCGCCACCCGCAACATCCTGCCGCTCGAGGAGAACACCGCGCGCGGGCAGTACGGCCCGGGCTGGCAGGGCAGCCAGAAGGTCCCCGGACTGCTCGAGGAAGAGGGCTTCTCCAAGAACTCGATCACCGAGACCTTTGCGGCGATCGCGCTCGAGGTCGACTCCCGCCGGTGGGCCGGCGTCCCGTTCTATCTGCGCACCGGAAAGCGGTTGGGCCGCAGGGTGACCGAGATCGCCCTCGTCTTCCGGCGGGCGCCACATCTGCCGTTCGACAAGACGATGACCGAGGAACTCAGCCAGAACGTCCTCGTCATCCGGGTACAGCCGGATGAGGGCATCACCTTGCGGTTCGGGTCCAAGGTCCCCGGCTCCAGCATGGAGGTCCGCGACGTCAACATGGACTTCAGCTATGGCACCGCCTTCACCGAGGCGTCGCCGGAGGCCTATGAACGCCTGATCCTCGACGTCCTGCTCGGTGAGCCCTCGCTGTTCCCGGTCAACGAAGAAGTCGAGCTGTCGTGGAAGATCCTCGATCCGGTGATCGAGGCCTGGGTGTCGAGCGGCAAGCCCGACACCTATGAGTCGGGCACGTGGGGCCCGGCGTCGGCGGACGACATGATGACCAGGGTCGGGCGCGCATGGCGACGTCCCTGACCATCGGATTGGATGACGCACGATGATTGTCGAGTTACCGGACACATCCACCAACGAGGTGGCGAAGAAGATCGTCGCACTGCGTGAATCCGGCGGAGCCATCAGTCTCGGCCGCGTCCTCACCCTGGTGGTCTGTGCCGATCACAACGAGCCGACCGAAGGAGCGATCGAGGCGGCGATCGGGGCCAGTCGCGAGCACCCCAGCCGCGTGATCGTCGTCTCCCGTGGCGATCGTGACGCCGAGTCCCGACTCGACGCCGAGATCAGGGTCGGCGGCGACGCGGGCGCCTCGGAAGTGGTAGTGCTGACCCTCGCGGGAGACCTCGCCGATCATCCTCGGTCGGTCGTCACTCCGTTCCTGCTCCCCGACACGCCCGTCGTCACCTGGTGGCCGGGCGCGGCACCGGAGGATCCGATCGCGGATTCGATGGGCACGCTCGGTCGGCGGCGCATCATGGATGCGTCCAAATCCGAACACCCGGAGTCCGTGCTGGCCCGGCGCCTCGAGACCTATGCGCCGGGCGACTCCGACCTCGCATGGACGCAGATCACGCACTGGCGCGGACTGTTGGCATCCGCGCTCGGTCGCCCGCCGCATACGCCGGTCCTCTCCGCAGAGGTCACCGGCCCGTCCGACTCGCCGGGCGTGGACCTGCTCGCGGGCTGGTTGCGGTCGGCTCTCCGGGTTCCGACCAGGCGTCGGGTCGGGAGCTTCGAGGTGCGCCTGATGCGCGACGACGGGCCGACGGTGCTGGCGGTGGACGAGAACCGTGATGCCGTGCTCTCCCAGCCCGGTAAGCCGGATGGCCGTGTCGCGATGACCACGCGCGATCTTCCGCAACTCCTCGTCGAAGAACTCCGTCGCCTCGACGTCGACGAGGTGTACGAGGAGGCTCTGCGAGGCGTGGCCGATGTCGATTTCAGCGAGGTGGTGGCGTGATGATCCCCGAAACCCTGGTCTTCGACGACAAGGAAGCTCTCGTCACCACGGCGGCGACCCGGTTCGTGGACCTGGTGACACGTGCGCAGGCCGAACGCGGGGTCGCATCGGTGGTGCTGACAGGCGGTAGCAACGGTATCGCGATCCTGCGTGCGCTGGCCGCCGACAGCGGTGACATCGACTGGTCGCGGGTGGAGTTCTTCTGGGGCGACGACCGATTCGTGCCCGCCGACGATCCGGAACGCAATTACGGGCAAGCCCGCGACGCACTCCTCGACCATGTTCCGGTCGACGAGAATCGCATCCATCCGATGGCTCCGTCCGGCGGTGAGTTCGGCGATGACATCGAGGCAGCTGCCGCCTCGTATGCGGAGGTACTCGCACACGTCGGCACCGGCCGGGTACCGCATTTCGATCTGCACCTGCTGGGGATGGGCGGCGAAGGCCACATCAATTCGCTCTTCCCGCATACGGCGGCGACCGCTGAGACAGAGAAGACCGTTGTCGCCGTGGAGGAGTCGCCCAAGCCTCCCCCACGGCGTATCACGCTCACCCTGCCGGTGGTCAATCGCAGCAAGGCCGTCTGGTTCCTGGTCGCGGGCGACGACAAGGCCGAGGCCGTCGCGGCGGCCCATACCGGCGCGTCCGCTGCGGAGTGGCCGTGCGCGGGTGCCCACGGCACGGATGAGACGGTCTGGTTCCTCGACCGACCCGCCGCGTCGCGGATCACGTAACGGTCCGCGCCGGGCATCACCGGCGCCCATCGCGCCTAGCCGCTGTTGCGCAGCGCCGTGGCGAGTCCGTTCATGGTGAGCTGGATGCCGCGACGCACCGTCGGTGAGTCCTCACCCGCGCGGAATCGCCGCAGCAGCTCCACCTGGAGCAGGTTGAGGGGTTCGAGGTACGGGAACCGGTTGTAGACCGACCGTTTCAGTGCTGCGTTGTCGATGAGCAGATCATCGGTGCCGGTGATCTTCGCGTACATGTCGATGGTGCGCTCGTGTTCATCGACGATCATGCCGAACACGTTGTCTCGCAACGCCTCATCGGGAACCAACTGCGCATAGCGGTGGGCCAGTCCCATGTCCGACTTGGCCAGCACCTGCGCCATGTTGGACATCACGGTCCGGAAGAACGGCCACTCCTCGTAGTAACGGCGCAGGGTCTGCAGCCGCTGTTCGTCGTCGCCGACCCACTGCTGGAAGGCCGCGCCGGTGCCGTACCAACCGGGCAACATGACCCGCGACTGGGTCCACGACAGGACCCACGGGATGGCCCGCAGATCCGAGATCTTCTCGGTCTGCTTACGCGACGCCGGCCGGCTACCGATGTTGAGTGCACCGATCTCCGACAGCGGGGTCGAGTTGGTGAAGTACTCCACGAAGCCCGGGGTCTCGTGGACGAGTTCGCTGTAGGACGAGCGGGCCAGCGCGGCGATCTCGTCCATGTCGCGGTACGCACCCTCGGAATCGTCGCCGAGACCCTCCACATCGAGCAGGGAGGACTCGATCGTCGCCGCCAACAACGTTTCCAGGTTTCGTTGGGCCAGAACCGGTTCCGCATACTTGGCGGCGATGATCTCACCCTGCTCGGTGATCCGCAGCGACCCCTGCACCGCACCCGGGGCTGGGCCAGGATCGCGTCGTAGCTCGGGCCGCCGCCGCGGCCCACGGTGCCGCCGCGGCCGTGGAAGAGCCGTAACCGGATCCCGGCCTTCTTGGCCGCCTCCACGAGGTCGAGTTCGCCGCGGTAGAGCGCCCAGTTCGCGGCCATGTAGCCGCCGTCCTTGTTCGAATCGGAGTAGCCGAGCATCACTTCCTGCATACCCGACTGACTGTCGACGAGGTCGCGGTAGAGCGGGATGTCCAGCGCCGCCAACAAGGTCTCCGCACCCTGCTGGAGATCTTCGATGGTCTCGAACAACGGGACCACCCGCACCGACGACCTCAACGTACCGCTGTCCGGATCGATGTCGATCAGCCCGGCTTCCTTGAGCAGGATCATGGGTTCGAGCATGTCGCTGACGGAGGTACACATGCTGATGACGTAATTCGGGACGGCCTGCGGGCCGAAGGTGTCGACGGCCCTCGCCGCGGCGCGGACGATGTTCAGTTCCTTGGTGGCGAGCTCGCTGAGGGCGG
Organism: Gordonia sp. SID5947; assembly: GCF_009862785.1. Lineage (NCBI taxonomy): Bacteria > Bacillati > Actinomycetota > Actinomycetes > Mycobacteriales > Gordoniaceae > Gordonia > Gordonia sp. SID5947. The sequence continues at coordinate 1,059,981 of NZ_WWHU01000001.1, forward strand.
CGTCCGGCCGCGTCAGCGGGCGCCGCGCCGCCAGCTCCTTCGACAGGATCTCGACGCGATCCGCCTCGCCCAGCGACATGTAGTCGGGATGCACGCCTGCCCATGCGAGGAGTTCGGCGATGACCTCCTCGTGCATGTCGGAATTCTGACGCATGTCCAGCCCGGACAGGTTGAATCCGAAGGTCCGGACGCTCTCCCGGAGCCTCGAGAGCCGATCGTCGGCGATGGTGTCGTCGTGGTTGTCACGCAGGGCGACGTCGATCACGTCGAGATCGGTGAGCAGATCGTCGGCATCGGCGTACGCGTTGACACCGTCGACCAGGAACGGCTCACCCGACGAGACGAATTCGGTGGCGAACATCGTGTTCGCGGTCGCCACCAGCCGGGATCGGATGTGGCGCAGCGCAGCGCGGAACGGCTCGTCGGCGGCCGGATCGTCGGCGGCCACCTCGGCGAGTTGCAGCAAGGCATCGCTCGAGGTGATGAGTCGCGCGGACATACTGAGTTCTTCGGCGAGTCGCTCGAGCTCGGCCAGATGATGCCCGACCGCCGTCTCAGCGGCGAGCGTGGTGGCCATCGTCACGATCTCGTCGGTGACGTAAGGGTTGCCGTCGCGGTCACCACCGATCCACGAACCCATCCGGATCATCGGGTCGTCGGCGAGACCTGCGTCAGGATAGGCCGACCGCACGGCAGCGCGGACCTTGGTGTTGATCCTCGGTACGACGTCGAAGAACGAGGCGTCGTAGTAGCGCAGGCCCGAACGGATCTCGTCCTGGATCGTCAGGCGTTCCAGACGGATGAGGGCGGTCTGCCACAACGTGAGGATCTGACGTCGGATCCCTTCGGTGACCTCTGCGTCTTCGTCCGCGGTCAGCTCGGTACGACCACGGAACCGCATCAGTTCGGTGATCCGGTTCTGTGCCTCGAAGATGGTCCGGCGCCGTGTCTCGGTCGGGTGGGCGGTGATCACCGGGACCACCGTTGCGTCGGCGAGCGCACGACCCACCTGCTCGTCGGTCAGTCCGGCCGCGGCGAGCTTGTCAAAGGTGGCCGCGAGACTGCTGTTCTGTGGCGGATCGCCGGCCCGCACATGGATCGTGCGACGACGTTCCCGATGGATGTCCTCGGCGAGGTTTGCGAGCAACGCGAAGTTCGTGAACGCGCGGATGACCGGCAGCGCGACACCGATGTCGAGATCGGTGAACATGTCCGCCAGCACATCCCGGTCGATCTCTGAGCGCCGGACGCGGAAAGCCGCGACGCGCGCGTTCTCCACCAGATCGAAGACCTCGGTACCGGAGTGCTCGCGCACCATGTCGCCGAGGATCCCGCCGAGGAGACGGATGTCCTCGCGCAATGGTTCGGTGAGCGCTCGGCCCTCGTCGTCGACGGAGATGTGGTCGACGATGGAGATCGACGGCCGCCAGGCCGGCGCACCACGTGACGTGTTCGAGGCAGACGAGATCGCTTCGCTCATGACGTCCAGTATCCCGTCATCGGCGGGCCGGGGCATCTCGGGCCCGGATCCCAGGGAGGGTGTGCACCGGCCGAGACGACGTCAGTCCGGCCCATCGGGCCGGACTGACGGATGTCTGGTCGTGCGATCGGTCAGGAAAGCTTGATGTCGACCCCGATGCCGATGATGAAGATGAACCAGACGAGGCCGACGAACACGGTAAGACGGTCGAGGTTGCGCTCGACGACGCTCGACCCCGAGAGGCTGGACTGCACGCCGCCGCCGAACAGCGATGACAGACCGCCGCCCTTGCCCCGGTGCAGCAACACCAGCACCACCATCAGCACGCTGGTGATGACCAATCCGATGTCCAGTGCGAGCTTCACGTGTAGTCAGTCCTGTTCGGTCGGGTACTTCGACCTTGCGGTCGACAAAGGCAACTGTGGCAGGTCACGCCCGCTGGATGGGCACAACCTGCCACAGTCTACGCGTTACTCCGCGGAGCCCAACCCTGCACCCCATCGCTCACCCCACCCCGCAGCCGCGACGGTTCCCGTCATCCGCGACCGCCAGATGGGGTCGCGGCTGCCGGAAAGGGTCGCGGCCGGGATGGAGAAGGGTCAGGGCAAGGGGCCGCCGGCGGCGATCGCCGACAGGCTGGCGAACTCGTCGGACTTCAACGATGCTCCGCCGACGAGCGCACCGTCCACGTCCTGCTGGCCGACGATGTCACCGACGTTCTTCGCGTTCACCGACCCGCCGTAGAGCACGCGCACCGAGTTCGCGGTGGCGTCGTCGGCGATCTCGCCGAGTGCCCCGCGGATCGCCGAGCACACCTCCTGAGCGTCCGCCGCGCTGGCCACCCGACCGGTCCCGATGGCCCACACCGGCTCGTAGGCGATGACCACCTTCGCGATCTCGTCGGCGGTCAGGCCCGAGAGTGAGCCCTTCAGTTGCGCGACGTTGTAGGCGACGTGCTCACCCGACTCCCGTACCTCGAGGCCCTCCCCGATGCAGACGATGGGGGTGAGTCCGTGCCGAAGCGCCGCTTTGGTCTTGGCCAACACCACCTCGTCGGTCTCGGCGTGCAGGGTGCGGCGCTCGGAGTGCCCGACGACCACGAATGTGCACCCCAGCTTGGCCAGGAAGGCGCCGCTGATCTCACCGGTGTAGGCACCCGAATCGTGCTCCGACAGATCCTGGGCGCCGTAGGTGATGAGCAGCTTGTCGCCGTCCACCACGGTCTGCACGCTGCGGATGTCGGTAAACGGCGGGATGACCGTCACGTCGACCTTGTCGAAATACTTCGCGGGCAGTGCGAAAGCGATCTTCTGGACCAGCGCGATCGCCTCGAGATGATTCAGGTTCATCTTCCAGTTGCCGGCGATCAGCGGTTTGCGTTTGGCCGCCATCAGTTCTCCAAGACCTTCAGGCCGGGCAATTCCTTGCCCTCCAGGTATTCCAACGACGCTCCGCCGCCGGTCGAGATGTGCGAGAAGTCGCTGTCCGGCAGTCCGAGGGTCCGGACCGCGGCAGCCGAGTCGCCACCGCCGACGACGGTGAACGCACCGCCCTTGGTGGTGGCGGCGATCGCTTCGGCAACACCGCGCGTTCCCGAGGCGAACTTCTCGAACTCGAAGACGCCCGACGGGCCGTTCCAGAACACGGTCTCGGCCCCGGAGAGCACCGCCGCGAAGCGCTTGACGGACTCCGGACCGATGTCGAGCCCCATCCACCCGTCGGGAATCTCCTCGACCGGCACCGTCTTGGCGTCGGCGTCCGCGGCGAACTTGTCCGCCACCACGACGTCGACCGGGAGTCGGATCACGTCACCGAAACGCTCCAGCAGGTCTTTGCAGACGCTGATCTGATCTTCCTGGAGCAACGACGTGCCCACCGGATGTCCCTGCGCGGCAAGGAAGGTGAACGCCATCCCGCCACCGATGACGAGGGTGTCGACCTTGGGCGCGAGCGCCTCGATCACACCGAGCTTGTCGGAGACCTTCGATCCGCCGAGGACGACCGCGTACGGCCGTGCGACCTCGTGGGTCAGCTTCGACAGCACCTCGACCTCGGCCTCGACGAGCTTTCCCGCATAGTGCGGGAGCAGCTTGGCGACGTCGTACACAGATGCCTGCTTGCGGTGCACCACCCCGAAGCCGTCGGAGACGAAGGCCCCGTCGTCGCCGACGAGCTCGACGAGCGCCTTGGCCAGCGCTTCGCGCTCCGTCTCGTCCTTGGAGGTCTCGCGCGGGTCGAACCGCACGTTCTCCAGCAACAGGACGTCGCCGTCGGTCAGACCTTCGGCACGGGCCAATGCATCAGTACCGACGACGTCGCCCGCGAGCTGGACGTTGCGCCCGAGTTCGGCGCCGAGACGTTCGGCGACCGGTGCGAGCGAGTACTTCGGGTCCGGTTCACCTTTGGGCCGGCCCAGATGCGCGGTGATGATCACCTTGGCACCTGCGTCGACCAGCGCCGACAGGGTCGGCAGTGAGGCCAGGATGCGGCCCGGGTCGGTGATCGTCGTCCCGTCCAACGGAACGTTGAAATCCGACCGGACCAGCACTCCCCGACCCGAAACGCCTTCTTCCAGAAGGTCTTTCAGTGTGGGTACACCCATGGCAGCGTTGCTCCAGAATTGTCGAGGGTCAGGTACTAGAGCGACTTGCCGACGAGGCCGGTGAGGTCGACGAGACGGTTCGAGTAACCCCACTCGTTGTCGTACCAGGACACCGCCTTGACCTGGTTGCCGATCACCTTGGTGAGTCCGGCGTCGAACAGCGACGAGTGCGGGTCGGTGACGATGTCACTCGAGACGATCGGCGCGTCGTAGTACTTGAGGATGCCCTTCAGGGGCCCTTCGGCTGCGGCCTTCATCGCGGCGTTGACCTGATCGGCGGTCGCCTCCTTCTCGAGGATGGCGGTCAGGTCGGTGACCGAGCCCGTGGGGATGGGCACACGCAGCGCGTAGCCGTCGAGCTTGCCCTTCAGCTCCGGCAGCACCAGGCCGATGGCCTTGGCCGCACCGGTCGAGGTCGGCACGACGTTGATCGCCGCGGCACGGGCACGACGGAGGTCCTTGTGCGGGCCGTCCTGGAGATTCTGATCCTGGGTGTAGGCGTGCACGGTGGTCATCAGGCCCGAGACGATGCCGAACTCGTCGTTGAGCACCTTGGCGAACGGGCCGAGGCAGTTCGTGGTGCACGAGGCATTGGAGATGATGTTCTGGCTGCCGTCGTACTTGTCGTCATTGACGCCCATGACGATGGTGATGTCCTCGTCGCTGGCGGGCGCCGAGATGATCACCTTCTTGGCGCCGGCGTCGAGGTGGCCCTGGGCCTTGGCCCGAGCGGTGAAGATGCCGGTGGACTCGACCACGACATCGACTCCGAGGTCGCCCCACGGCAGTGCGGCGGGCCCCTCCTTGACCTCGAGGGCCTTGATGCGCTGGTCACCCACGACGATGTAGTCGCCGTCGAGGCTGACGTCCTGGGGCAGCCGGCCGAGGATCGAGTCGAACTTCAGCAGATGCGCGAGAGTCGCGTTGTCGGTCAGGTCATTGACCGCCACGATCTCGATGTCGGTGGTTCCCAAAGCCTTCTGTGCTTCTATGGCGCGGAAGAAGTTGCGGCCGATCCGACCGAATCCGTTGACGCCTACCCGTACAGTCACTGTTGTGCTCCTTAGCGGTGTTCATCATCGAGCCCTGCGGCCGGGGTCGCGGTCACGTTCGCGAAGGTGAACGTACCCACGGCACACTTCAGCCTAGTAGGACCGCACACGACCCGTGACCCAAGGGGTTGGTTGGCCCGGCCGGCTCAGGCTTCGTCGAGCAGGTCGGACGTCACCGCCGATTCGGTGTCCGGAATTCCGTCCGTGCGAGCCTTCTTGTCGGCCATCGACAGCAGCCGTCGAATCCGTCCGGCCACCGCGTCCTTCGTCATCGGCGGATCTGCGAGCTGACCCAGTTCTTCCAGAGACGCCTGACGGTGGGTGATGCGCAACTGACCCGCCGCGATCAGGTGATCGGGGACCTCGTCGCCGAGGATGTCGAGTGCACGTTCCACCCGTGCCGCCGCCGCGACGGCGGCGCGCGCCGAGCGACGGAGGTTTGCATCGTCGAAGTTGGCCAATCTGTTTGCGGTGGCACGCACCTCACGTCGCATGCGGCGCTCTTCCCACACCAGCCGGGTGTCGTGGGCGCCCATCCGGGTGAGCAAGGCGCCGATGGCCTCACCGTCGCGGATGACGACGCGGTCTGCGCCACGTACTTCCCGGGCCTTGGCCGACACACCGAGGCGACGGGCCGCCCCGACGAGGGCCAGTGCGGCCTCCGGGCCCGGGCAACTGACCTCGAGGGCCGACGACCGACCTGGCTCGGTGAGTGAGCCGTGCGCGAGAAACGCACCGCGCCAGGCGGCTTCCGAATCCCCGACACTTCCGCCGACCACCTGGGCGGGCAGCCCCCGCACCGGGCGTCCCCGCAGATCGAGAAGGCCGGTCTGCCGTGCCAGACCTTCGCCGTCCTTGGTCACACGAACGATGTAGCGCGCCCCCTTGCGGATGCCGCCGCTTCGCAGCACGTGTACGTCGGAGCCATAGCCGTACAGGTCGAAGATCTCCCGACGGAGGCGGCGGGCGACGTTGCCCAGGTCCACCTCGGCCTCCACCACCACGCGGCCCGCCACGATGTGGAGGCCTCCCGCGAATCGCAACAAGGCGGACACCTCGGCCTTGCGTGCACTCATCTGGGTCACGGTCAGTCGCGAAAGCTCATCCTTCACCGCCGCGGTCATCGCCACCGGTCCCTGCCCTCCTGTCACGGTCCTCCTGTCCCGGGTCGCGCCGTGGTCCCGCCGAGAGCCGTGCTCCGGTCGCGTCCGCGCCACTGCATGCGGATCGCCGGCCTCCGGGAGCGTCGCCCCCTGGATCCGGTTGCACAGTGATCGACCTCGTACTCCTGACGCTCACCGACATGACGCAGTCGTCATCGGTGGTCACGACTGGAGATTCTTGCGCCCGGACAGCTTATCGACCCAATTCACCTTCGCACAGTTCGTTCACCAGGGTGGCTACTTTCTCCGGGTCATGGACGTGCCGGCCGGGAACCGCGAGGTCGCCGACATGGAGTTGTGCGCCGAAGGACGCAGCGGCCCGGACCAGGTGATCCCGCTCACGCCCGGCCGGTACCGATGCGGCATCGACGATCACGTCGTCGACCCGGAAGACGTCGGCGTGGGCATGCAGCACGTGCAGGTGACGCTCGACCGAGAACCCGGTCGTCTCCCCCGGTTCGGGCGCGAGGTTGACGAACAGGATCTTGCGGGCCGCGGTCTCCTGCAACGCATTCAGTTGGTCGGGGACGAGGACGTGCGGGATCACGCTGGAGAACCACGAGCCAGGTCCCAGGACCACGACGTCCGCGCCCCGGATCGCTTCGACGGCCTCCGCACACGCCGGTGGGTCGGTCGGCAGCAGCCTGACACGTCGGACCTTTCCCGGGGTGGTCGCCACCGCGACCTGCCCGCGGATGCACCGGCTGATCCGCGGATCGCTCTCCAGGCCCGAGACGTCCGCCTCGATCTCCAGCGGAACCGTCGACATCGGCAACACGCGACCGTCGATGTCGAACACGTCGATCAACTCGTCGAGTGCCGCCACCGGACTACCGGTCACCTCCGTCAGACCGGCCAACAACAGGTTGCCGATCGGGTGTCCTGCGAGCGCGCCATATCCGCCGAAGCGATGTTGGAACGTACTCGTCCACAACTCGTGTCCGGCCGGGTCGAGCCGACCCGGCCGGCCCTCCCGAGCGGCGAGAGCCGCCGGCGCAGACATCAAGGCCGACAGCGCCATCCGCAGGTCACCCGGCGGAATGACACCCAACTCCGCCCGTAGTCGACCCGATGAACCGCCGTCGTCGGCCACGGTCACCACGGCCGTGACGTCGGGACTGAGGTACCGCATGGCGGTCAGGGTGGCGTACAGTCCGTGACCGCCACCCAGCGCGACGATCCGCATCGGCTCCCGCTCGGCGTTGTCGCGGCGGCTCATTCACGCCCCAGATCACGGTGGATGACCCGCACGTCGTAGTGCGGCGCGTCGGCCCGGTCCGTCATCGCGCGCAGGCGGCGGCCGATCTCCTCGGCGATCGCCACGCTCCGATGTTTGCCACCCGTGCAACCGATACTGATGGTCATGTACCTCTTGCCCTCTCGCAGGTACCCAGCCGAGACGGTGTCGAGGATCTCCAGGTAGAGGTCGACGAAGTGCCCGGCCCCGTCCTGGCCGAGCACGTAGTCGCGCACCGCGTCGTCGCGGCCATTCGGCTCTCGCAACCCGGGCACCCAGTACGGATTCGGCAGGAATCGGGCATCTGCCACGACGTCGGAGTCGATCGGCAGCCCGTACTTGAACCCGAACGACTGGACCGCCACGCTGAGCAGGTTGTCGGCCTCATCCGGGTAGACACCCTCGACCACCTCGCGCAGTTTAGCCGCGGTCAGGGACGATGTCTCCACCACCAGATCGGCCGAACTCTTGATGGGTGCGAGGATGACGCGCTCACGGGCGATCCCATCGATGAGGGTCTCCCTGCCCTGCAGTGGATGGCGACGACGGACCTGCTCGAACCGCCGGACCAGGATCTGGTCGCTCGCGTCGAGGAAGAGCACCTTGGTGCGTGCGCCAGAGGCCTCCAACGTCTTTCGCAATCGGTCGAGCTGGTCGCCGATCTCGTCGTCGGATGCGCGGATGACCATCGCCAGCCGGGAGATGGCCGGATCGCTCTCCCGGACCATCCCGATCATCCTCGAGATCAACGTCGGCGGGACGTTGTCGGCCACGTACCAGCCGTCGTCCTCCAGCACGTTCGCTGCGGTTGATCGCCCGGCACCGGACATCCCCGCCACGAACAGCACCGTCAGCTCGGACCGGTAGTCCGTGACGACGCCGTCGCCGGACGCATCGGTTGGGTCAGTCACCCGTCGTCTCCTCCACTCGGCCCGCTGTCCTCACGTCGGCCATCGTGACATCGTCTGCCGTGGTCCCGCTCGCCTTGCTCGCGGTTGCGGACTCCTCCGTCGGCGGGTCCTCGGTCGCGGCGTCCTCGGTTGTCACGGCGGGTGCCGCGTCCTCCGCCAATGCTGCACGGACCGCCCGGGCCGTCGCCATCCCGATGCCGGGCACCCCCGAGATGTCCTCCAGGGTGGCATCCCGGAGCCGGGCCACGGAACCGAAATGGGTCACCAGAGCGGTGCGTCGCGTCCGCCCGAGGCCGGGCACCCCGTCGAGCACCGATTCGGTCATCCGCTTGCTGCGTTTGCTGCGGTGGAAGGTGATCGCGAAGCGGTGTGCCTCGTCGCGGACCCGCTGCAGCAGGAACAACGCCTGACTGGTCCGGGGAAGGATCACGGGTTCATCATCACCCGGGACCCACACCTCCTCCAGCCGCTTGGCCAGCCCGATGACGGCGACGTCGTTCACCCCGAGTTCGTCGAGCACCGAGGCAGCGGCGTGTACCTGGGGCGCACCACCGTCCACCACGAAAAGGTTTGGGGGTAGGCGAACTTTCGCGGCCGCCCCGATTCCGGATCGACGGCGGGTTGCGCCGCCGTCTCCTGGTCCTGACGGTGCCGCAGGAATCGCCGACGGGTCACCTCTGCGATCGAGGCGACGTCGTCGGAACGTCCGTCACCGGCCGCCGCCCGGATCGAGTAATGGCGGTAGTCCGATTTGCGCGGTAAACCGTCCTCGAACACCACCAGCGACGCCACCACATCGGTGCCCTGCACGTGCGAGATGTCGATGCACTCGATGCGCAACGGGGCCTGATCCAGACCGAGCCCCTCCTGCAACTCGGTCAGCGCCGCCGAGCGAGTCGTCAGGTCGCCCGCACGGCGTAACTTGTGCTGCGCCAACGCCTCCGTGGCATTGCGGCCGACCGTGTCGAACAGCGCCTTCTTGTCTCCGCGTTGCGGGACGCGCAGCGCGACCCGGCTGCCACGCAGGTCCGACAACCACTGCTGCAGATCCTCGTGCTCGTCGGGCAACTCGGGGACAAGGACTTCCCGGGGATCGCCTCGCCTCGCACGCGGTCGTCATCGATCGGCACCGATGCGTCGAGATCGGCCTGGGTTCCGTAGAATTGGGTGACGAACTGCGCCACCTGCTCCCCCATCGAGTCGTCGTCGGAGCGTTCCACCACCCATCCGCGCTGACCCCGCACCCTGCCGTCGCGGACGTGGAACACCTGGACGGAGACCTCCAGTTCGTCGCCGACCATGGCGACCACGTCTGCGTCTGTACCGTCACCGAGGACCACCGCCTGCTTTTCCATCGCGCGACGCATCGCGCCCACGTCATCGCGCAGTCGTGCCGCCTTCTCGAAGTCGAGATCTTCTGCCGCCGAGGCCATTTCGCGTTCAAGGTTGCGGATCATCTGGTCCGTGCGGCCGGCCAGGAAGTCGCAGAAGTCGTCCACGATCGCACGGTGCTCGTCGGCGGTGACCCGGCCTACGCAGGGCGCGGAGCACTTGTCGATGTATCCGAGCAGGCAGGGACGGTCGATCTGCCTGTGCCGCTTGAACACCCCGTGGAACAGGTACGCGCCGGGAACACGCGCGTGAGCAGATCCACGGTCTCGCGGATCGCCCAGGCGTGCGAGTACGGACCGAAGTAGCGCACCCCGCGACGGCGGGGCCCGCGGTAGACGAACAACCGCGGGTATTCCTCGTTCAGGGTGACCGCGAGAACGGGATAACTCTTGTCGTCGCGGTACCGGACGTTGAACCGCGGGTCGAATTCCTTGATCCAGTTGTACTCGAGTTGCAGCGCCTCGACCTCGGTGCCGACCACCGTCCATTCCACCGACGATGCGGTGGTCACCATCTGGCGGGTACGGGGATGCAACGACGTGATGTCGGCGAAGTACGACGTGAGTCGGGAGCGCAGGTTCTTGGCCTTGCCGACGTAGATGACGCGACCGTGTGCGTCGCGGAACTTGTAGACCCCGGGTTCGGTGGGAATCGTGCCCGCTGCGGGACGGTAGGTTGTCGGGTCGGCCACGTATCCCAGGCTAGTCGAGGCGTGCGACATGGCTCCGCGGGCGAGGGGCGGTGGGGCGGTCGTCGGGTCGATGTGGCGGGGATCTCGATACGCCTCCTCGCTGCGCTCGTCGGCTACTCGATCAGCGGGAGAAGCACGGCCGGTCAGCTACTCGATCGGCGGGGCCACGTCCGGGCGATAGCGTTGTTCCAGGTCCCGGAACGTGGTCATCGCGGCGACGGCGCGGTCGGAATCCCAGGCCTGAACCGCGAGGACGGGTATGTGTTCGTCGGCAGGCAACAGCAGACGCGCCGAGAATCCCTTGTCCGGGTAGGTCATCCCCTGCACCCGGTCCCACGCGAACACCCGCTCACCGAACAGGTTGCGGATCGCCACACCGGCCGGGCCCACCCGGAGTCGGGGTTGGGTGAACAGCAGGATCACGCCGGCCTCCACCAGCCCGATGAGAGCGAGACCGAGCTGGTCGGCGCCTCCGACGTGCACCCCGGTGTCGGAGATCGTCAGCAACGCGGCGAAGGTGATGTGGATGGCCACCACGACGACGGCGGCGGCGATCGCCACACGCGGCATCCGGTGCGGCCGGTAGTCGAGATCCCACTCCACGGTCGTACCGGCACTCACCTGAGCTCACCCAGTGCCAGCGCGCGCAGGGTCAGTGCCGAGGCCAGCGCCGCAGTGGTCGCCTGAGCGCCCTTGTCCTCCTTGGAGTCGGGCAGCCCGGCCCGGGCGAGCGCCTGCTCCTCGTCCAGCGTCGTCAGCACACCGTTGCCGACCGGGGTCGACTCGTCGAGGGAGACCCGCGTCAAGCCTGCGGTCACGGCGTCGCACACGTACTCGAAATGCGGTGTCTCACCCTTGATCACCACACCGAGGGCCACCACGGCGTCGTGGTTGCGGGCCAGCGCCTGAACGATCACGGGCAGTTCGATGGCCCCCGCCACGTTCACGATGGTGGGATCGGTCACGCCGTGTTCCGCGGCGGCGCGCACGGCGCCGTCGAGCAGTGCGGTGCAGATGGTCGCGTGCCACTGCGATGAGACGATCGCCAGCCGGACCGCGCCCGCGTCGGCGAGGTCCAGGGTGGGTTCACCGTGTCCGCTCACGCCGGCCCGACCTCTCCGTCGCTCTCCACCCATTCCTCGAGACCCACCAGATCGTGGCCCATCCGGTCACGCTTGGTGCGCAGGTATCGCAGGTTCTCCGAGTTCGCCCGGACGGGCATCGGCACGCGGTCGACGATCTGCAATCCGTACCCGTCGAGGCCCACCCGCTTCGCCGGGTTGTTCGTCAGCAGTCGCATGGAACTGACGCCGAGGTCCACGAGGATCTGCGCGCCGAGGCCGTAGTCACGGGAGTCGGCCGGCAGGCCGAGCTGCAGGTTCGCATCGACGGTGTCCGACCCGGAGTCCTGCAACTGGTAGGCCTGCAGCTTGTGGAGCAACCCGATGCCGCGCCCCTCATGACCCCGCATGTACAGCACGATGCCGCGTCCCTCGTCCGCGACCATCTCCATCGCGGCATCGAGTTGAGGGCCGCAATCGCAGCGGAGGGATCCGAAGACATCGCCGGTCAGGCACTCTGAATGCACCCGCACCAGGACGTCATGTCCCTGTCCGTCCGGCCCCGAGATGTCGCCTTTGACCAGCGCGACATGCTCGACGTCGTCGTAGATGCTCGAGTAGCCGACCGCTCGGAAGTCTCCATGGCGAGTAGGGATACGCGCCTCGGCGACCCGCACCACATGCTTCTCGTGGCGCCTGCGCCACGCGATGAGATCGGCGATCGAGATCAGGGCCAGGTCGTGGTCGTCGGCGAAGACCCGGAGCTCGTCGGTCTGCGCCATCGAGCCCTCGTCCTTCTGACTGACGATCTCGCAGATCACCCCGGCGGGAGCCAGACCGGCCAGCCGCGCGAGGTCCACCGCGGCCTCCGTGTGTCCGGGACGACGCAGCACGCCACCCTCCTTGGCCCGCAGTGGCACCACATGACCCGGCCGGGTGAAGTCGACCGCGCTGCTCCGGGGATCGGCGAGCAACCGCATCGTGGTGGCCCGATCCGAAGCACTGATCCCGGTGCCGATCCCCTCGCGCGCGTCGACGGTGACCGTGTACGCGGTGCCGTGCTTGTCCTGGTTCATGGAGTACATCGGCGGAAGACCGAGACGGTCGCAGTCCTCGCCCGCCAGCGGCACACACAGGTAACCCGAGGTGTAGCGCACCATGAAGGCCACCAGCTCCGGTGTCGCCTTCTCGGCGGCGAAGATCAGATCACCCTCGTTCTCGCGATCCTCGTCGTCGACCACCACGACGGCCTTTCCGGCCGCGATGTCGGCGATCGCCCGCTCGACCGAGTCGAGCCGGACGTCTGCCTGTGCCACCCGGCCCGGCTGATCGGCCAGGTCGCCACTGCCTGCTGCTGCTTCACTCGTCATCGTTCACTCCACTCCTGACGCGTCACGTACGCCATCGTCGCCTGCGCCCCGCACCCGCGAGTCGTCGCGGTCCCGCAGAGCGGGATGCAGACGCTCGACGTACTTGGCGATCACGTCGACCTCGAGGTTCACCGGGTTTCCGGGGCCCGCCACCCCGAGGTTCGTCTCCGCGAGCGTGGTGGGGATGAGGGAGATCTCGAACCACTGCCCCGCCTCGGGGGACGCGCCGAGCGACGCCACGGTCAGCGACACCCCGTCCACGGTGATCGATCCCTTCTCCACGATGTAGCGGCTCAGCTCGGCCGAGACGGCGATCCGCACGATCGTCCAATGCTCCGACGGCGTGACGGAGACGACCTCGCCCACACCGTCGACGTGGCCTTGCACGATGTGCCCGCCGAAACGCCCGCCGGCAGCCATGGCACGTTCCAGGTTCACCGGGCTGCCCTTGTCGAGGCGGGCGAGCGAGCTGCGTCGCAGGGTCTCGGCCATCACATCGACGGTGAACTCGTCGGGTCCCTGTTCCACGACGGTCAGACACACCCCGTTGACCGCTATCGAATCACCGAACTTGGCATCGCTGGTCACAAGGGGGCCGCGGACGGTCAGGCGGGCGGCATCGGTCAGGTCGTCTCGACGGACGACGGTGCCGAGTTCCTCGACGATCCCGGTAAACACGTGGCGCTCCTCAGTACTCGCTCGGAGCATGCAGCGAGGTGAGACGAGGGCGGCCGTCGGTGGTGCCCGTTCTCTCACATCCGGACTATGACCGTCGGCTCCGGATTCACACCGGATCTGCTGTCCCTGCCGGCCGGCAGGCGCTCGCGGGCTCGACATCCCCTCGTGTGGGAGGACACCATCACCGCCGGTGGGGAATTTCACCCCGCCCCGAGAACTCTCCCTCGAAATTAGCATGCCCCAACTCACCGTGACATCTCGCATCCGTCACAGGTGAGGTCTCGGCCCCGGCATCGGTCGGCCGGAGACCACTCAGCGGGATAGGCGCAGCAGTACGTCCGAACCGAGCGTCTCGACCGCCCCGAGGCCAAATCGAGTGGCGTCCGCCAGGGTCGTCACGTCGGGAATCGCCACCGAGGCAGGGCCCGCGCCGATGACGATCGGCGCGACATACGCCTCTATCTCGTCGACGAGATCCGCGCCGAGAAACGCGCCGATGATGGCCGGCCCACCTTCCACCAGCACCCACAGCGCGTCCGGCAGGTCGGCGAGCACAGCTGCCGGGTCATGCGTGCGAACGTGTCGCGACGGCGCGGAATCGTCGGTCACCCGCGCCCCGGCGGGTAACTCCCGTAGCCCCATCACCACCCTCGTCGGTTGATGAGAGCGCAAGTCCCCGTTGGCATGTCGAGCGGTCAGCGCAGGATCATCACGCCATACGGTCCCGGTCCCGACGACAATCGCGTCGAGTAGGGCGCGTTGTCGGTGTGCTCGGCGGCGGGCCACGTCCCCGGTGATCCACTGGCTGGAGCCGTCCGGCGCAGCGACCCGCCCGTCGATGCTCGCGGCGATCTTCGCGGTCACGAACGGGCGTCCGTGCCGTTGCCGGAACAGCCACCCCCGCAGGGGCCCGGCCTCGGCCTCCGCGGCCCCGATACCGCCGACCACGGTCAGCCCGGCACCACGCAACCTCTCGGCGCCGCCGGACGCGGCCGGATTCGGATCGTCGAGGGCGTAATAGACCGCGGTGACTCCTGCATCGATGAGTGCGCGCGTACAGGGACCGGTGCGACCGGTGTGGTCACAGGGCTCGAGCGTGACCACCGCGGTGGCCCCGGCGGCCGCCGCCCCGGCCTCACGCAGGGCCATCACCTCGGCGTGCGGTCCGCCGACGGGCTGGGTGAATCCGCGACCGACCACCGCACCGTCGGCGGTGAGAATGACCGCACCGACCGGCGGATTGGGCGAGCTGGACCCCTGCGCGCGGCGTGACTCGGCGATGGCCAGGTCCATCGCGTGCCCGATGTCCGTGCCCGCTGCCGCCGGATCGTCGACCATGTTGCCGGTCAGCCCGCGCTCGCCCGCGCAGCCGCGGCCTGCGCGCGCAGTGCACCGACGGCAGCACCCGGATCGGCGGCTCCGTAGACGGCCGATCCCGCCACGAAGCAATCGATGCCGGCCTCGGCGGCCTCCTCGATCGTGTCGGCGTTGATTCCGCCGTCGATCTCGACGAGCAAGCGCAGATCCTCGGTGTCGATGACGCGTCGGATCGCACGAGCCTTCGCCAACACTTCCGGCATGAACTTCTGTCCGCCGAATCCTGGTTCCACGCTCATGATCAGCAACGTGTCGAAATCTCGCAGGATCTCCAGGTAGGGCTCGAGCGGGGTGCCCGGCTTGATGCTCAGACCCGCTTTGGCACCGGCCGCCCGAACATCTCGGGCGACCGCGACCGGGTCGTCGGTGGCCTCGGCATGAAAGGTGACGTTGTGGGCGCCCGCCTCGGCATATGGCGGTGCCCAATGACCCGGATCCTCGATCATCAGATGGCAGTCGAGCGGGATGTCGGTGGCCTTCAGGAGACTCTCCACCACCGGGAGTCCCAACGTCAGGTTGGGCACGAAATGAGCGTCCATGACGTCCACGTGCAGCCAGTCGGCACGATTGGTTCCCGACCCGGCAACCGCGTCGGCTTCGGCTGCGAGATTCGCGAAATCCGCGGAGAGGATGGACGGGGCGATCATCGGGGCAGATCCGGAATCACACATGGCCTCAGATTGTAGGGCGCGTGACCGCTCACGCCGCGTCGGTCTGGGGTGCCATCGGCCGTGGGGGCCGTGGTGTCGCCACGCGCTGTCGGAATTCAGCGCCGCAACGCGGCCAGGAACATCGCATCGGTGCCATGGAGGTGCGGCCACAGCTGGACGTGCGGTCCGTCGCCCAGGGCGTCGGCGGACACCAGCGGGCGCGCGTCGATCTGTTCGGCCTCCGGGTGGGTGGCCAGGACGTCGGCGATCACCCCGGTCGTCTCTGCCGGGTGCGGTGAGCAGGTCGAATAGATGACCACGCCGCCCGGGCGGAGCAATCGCACCGCCTCGGTGAGGAGTTCGCGCTGCAACACCACGAGCCCGTCGACGTCGTCGGGGGTGCGTCGCCATCGAGCTTCCGGCCGTCGGCGCAGCGAACCGAGTCCGCTGCACGGCGCGTCGAGCAGGATCCGGTCGTATCCCGGCGCCAGTCCGCTCGACCGCGCGTCGGCGACGTGCACATCGACCGGTAGGTCGCGGACCACTTTGCGGATGAGTTCGGCACGATGCTCCGACACCTCCACCGCGTCGAGCCGCGCCCCGTCGATGTCCGCGATCGCCGCGACCAGTGCCGCCTTGCCGCCCGGTCCCGCGCACATGTCCAACCAGCGACCGGCGTCGTCGGCCACCTCGGCGACCGTCATCGCGCGGCCGACGAGCTGACTGCCCTCGTCCTGCACCCCGGCATAACCGTCGCGAACCGCTTCGAGATCACCGGGGTCACCGCCTGCCAGATAGACGCAGTACGGCGAGTAGCGGCCCACCTCACCGTCGCTGACGAGTGCCAGTTCCTCGGCGGTGATCTGCCCCGGCCGGGCCACCAGGTGCACGGGGGGCCGTTCGTCGTCGGCCGCCAGCGCCGCCTGCAGCTGTCCCGCGGAACCACCCAGCGCGTCGTAGAAGACCTGCGCGATCCATCGCGGATGGGCGTACCGGAAGGCCAGGTTCCCGATCAGATCGTCGGCGATGGAGGGCGCGAGATCGTCGACCCAGAGTTCCTCGTCGCGCTGGGACACCTTGCGCAGCACCGCGTTCACGAACCCCGCGGGTCCCATACCTGCCTCCGACCGGATCAGGTCGACGGAGGTGGAGACCGCGGCATGTGCCCCGATCCGCGTCCGCAGCAGCTGATAGACGCCGAGGCGCAGCACATCGAGCACCGCGCCGTCGATCTGGTCGACCGGACGTGCGGCGGCCGAAGCGATGACGGCGTCGAGTAGGCCCTGTGCCCGCGCCGAGCCGTAGGTCAGCTCGGTGGCCAGAGCAGCGTCACGACCGTCGATCCCCCTCTCGCGCAGCATCTTCGGCAGGATGAGGTTCGCGTAGGCGTCGCGTTCGCGGACTGCCCGCAGGGTGTCGCGTGCCGCCGCGCGCGCGGGGTCGACCGCCTTGTCGCGAATCATCGGCGAGCGCTTCATTCCACCACCGTCCCGTCTGCCAGATGTGCACCGCGCGCCCAATCCGCCGCGGCCATCGCCTTCTTCCCGGGCGGCTGCACCCAGGACAGGCGCACCGGTCGCGTGGACGTGCCGACGTCCACCGAACGTTTCGCCACCACCAACGAGCCGGGCGCGGGCTGCGCCGCATCGTCGGAGCCCTCGAGCGGCGTCACCGGACCGACCTTGATGCGGGCCCCGTCCAGAGTGGTCCAAGCGCCCGGCGCCGGGGTGTGTGCGCGGACCAGCCGGTCGACGATGTGCGCAGGTAGATCCCATCGAATCCGAGCGTCGTCCACCTCGACCTTCGGTGCGTGACTGACGCCCTGGACAGATTGCGCCACCGGCGTCAGGGTGCCGGCCTCCACGCCGTCGAGCGTCGACACCAGCAGGTGCGAGCCGGCTTCGGACAATCGCCGCAGCAGGTCGCCGCTGGTGTCGGCAGGCGCTATGTTCTCGGTGATCAAACCGTAGACCGGACCGGTGTCCAGGCCCTCCTCCAGACGGAACGTGCTCGCCCCGGTGATCTCGTCACCGGCGGCGATCGCGTGCTGCACCGGCGCGGCACCCCGCCAGGCGGGCAGTACCGAGAAGTGCAGATTGATCCAACCGTGGGTCGGCAGGTCCAGCAGACCGGCCGGAACCAGCCCTCCGTAGGCGACCACCGCTCCGCAATCGGGGCGCCACGATCGCAACCTGTCCAGGACCCCGGGATCGGTCAACCGTCGCGGGGTGATCACGTCGAGGCCGTGTTCGTCGGCGAGCGACGCCACCGGAGACCGCACCAGCGACCGGCCACGGCCGGACGCGGCATCGGGACGGGAGATCACCCCCACCACCTCGTGCTGTGGTGAGTCGAGAAGCAATTGCAGAGACGGCACCGCCACCTCCGGGGTGCCGGCGAATACGACCCTCATACGACCCTTTCGTCCCCGACGACGGTGATGTCCGTGCTCATCCGATCGTAGGGGGATCGAGTTGGACGCGGACCGGTCCGGTGTCATGATTCGCGTTGCGTCGTACCTGGGCGGCCACCAGCGCCGCTGCCAGGCCCTTGCCGTCGCGTCGGTCGACCCGCAGAAGGATGCGCTCGACGTCCCCGTCGAACGGATCGCCCGACCCCGCGGGCGCCCGTACACCCGCCGGCAAGGGCACCGGCCCGAGCCGTTCTCCGCCGGCAGGCAGCTCGATCGCGTCGGCGAAGGCTCCGATCGTCGCCGGCGGACCGTCGACCGATGCCATCGTGACCGCGGGCGGAAAGCCGAGCTCGGCACGTTGGTCGAGCTCCTGCTGCGCGAAACCCACAGGGTCCCAACGAATCATGGCCTGCACCGGGGCGAGCCCGGAATCCGCCACGACGACGAGTGTGCCGCCCGCTCCATGCGGACGGACCAAGGCGCCGACCGTCATCCACCGCCGCACCGCGTCCTCCGCGGCGCGCAGATCTGCACGGTCCAGTTGCGCCCACGTGTCGAGCACCACGGCCGCGCCGTAACCGCCCGCGACGACAGGCTCGGCACCCGGTGTGGCCACCACGATCCGGGCCCCCGGCTCCACCTCGTCGAGGATCGTGGCTCCGCCGGAGGTCACCACCGGGACACCGGCAAACGCACGGCCGAGCTCTTCGGCCGTGCGCCGAGCGCCGGTGGTGAGCGCACGGATCTCGGTCCCCCCGCACTCGGCGCAGCGAAACGACCGCTCCACGCGTCCACACCAGCGGCACGACAACACGTCGTCGGAATCGAGTTGTACCGGCCCGTGACAGGCGCGGCAACGCGCATGTGCACGGCATCGGGCACATGCCAGTGACGGCATGTAGCCGCGTCGGGGCACGCTGAACAGCACCGGCGTATCGGCCGCCACGGCCGATCGCGCGGCCTCGAACGCCACTCCGGGGATACGGGCCGACCGGGCCAACGGATCGCGCGCGACTCGTCGGTCCTCGGCACTGAGCGCGACGACCCGGGCGGTGCGCGAGCGCACCGTCGCACGGTCGGCGACGAGATCGTGCGCCCAGCCGGCGGTCACCAATGACTGCGCCTCGGTGGTCCGCGCGAAGCCACCGATCACAAGGGCGCAGCGCTGCTGGTGCGACCGCAGCACCGCGACCTCGCGCGGATGCGGGTAGGGCGCTCTCGGCTCGTTGAGACTGTCGTCGCCGTCGTCCCACACCACGATCAGCCCCAGATCGTGTACCGGCGCGAACACCGCGCTGCGGGTACCGAGGACGACGTCGACCGAGCCGCGCCGAATGGCGAGCCACCGGCGGTACCTGGCGGTCGGTCCGAGCCCGGCCGCCAGGGTGACGCAGCGATCGCCGAACACCGGAACACATGCGGCCTCGAGGCGATCGAGGTCCCGCTGATCCGGTACCACCAGGATCGCGCCGCGGCCGGCGGCGGCCGCCGTCGCGGCCAGTTCGGCGAGACGGGCAGGCCAGTCCTCCCCCGGCGTGGCCTGCCAGATCGCCCGCGGGTGACCCGAATGCATCGATGCCAGAAAGGAATCCGATGTCGGGTACGCCGCCCATGCCCCGACGTCGGGGGCGACGACCGGCTCCGGCCGCTGCGGGTCCGGCGCGTCCTCCTTCTCGGTGCGGGCGTGCCGCGGCGGCACGGCGAGTCGGATCACATCCGACATCGTGCCCGCGTATCGGTCGGCGACGGCGCGACACAGGGTCGCGAGGTCCGGGCCGAGAACCGGCTCCGGTGACACGACGCGCTCGAGCCAACCGAGCTTGCCGGCGTGGTCGCTCTCCTCGACGCGATCGAGCAGGAAGCCGTCCACGAGCCGCCCGGAGAACCGCACGCGTACGCGGACGCCCGGCACTGCCGACGCGTCCTGATCCGTGTCGATCAGATAGTCGAACGGCCGGTCGAGATGGGCCAGCCCGAGCATCGGGAGGACCTTGCCGATCGGGCGATCGGCGGCCCGTTCACGCGTGCTCAGAGGCCTGCGGCTGCCCGCAGCTTCTCGGCACGGTCGGTGCGCTCCCATGGGAGATCGACGTCGGTGCGGCCGAAGTGACCGTAGGCCGCGGTCGGCGCATAGATGGGACGCAACAGATCGAGATCACGGATGATGGCCAACGGCCGGAGGTCGAACTCCTCCGAGATCACCTTCTCGATGACAGCGGGGTCGACGCGCTCGGTGCCGAAGGTCTCGACGAAGAGCCCGACCGGCGCGGCCTTGCCGATCGCGTAGGCCACCTGGACCTCGATGCGCCCGGCCAGGCCCGCGGCCACCGCGTTCTTGGCGACCCAGCGCATGGCATAGGCCGCGCTGCGGTCGACCTTCGAGGGATCCTTGCCGGAGAAGGCACCGCCGCCGTGGCGAGCCATCCCCCCGTAGGTGTCGACGATGATCTTGCGGCCGGTGAGTCCGGCGTCGCCCATCGGGCCACCGAGGACGAACTTCCCGGTCGGGTTCACCAGCAACCGGACCTCCGAGGTGTCCAGGCCCGGCAGCGCGAGATCGGCCAGGACCGACTCGAGCACCTTCGCGCGGATATCGGGGGTGAGCATGTTGTCGAGATCGATGTCGGCGGCGTGCTGGGTTGAGATCACGACCGTGTCGAGACGGACCGGCTTGTCGCCGTCGTATTCGATGGTGACCTGGGTCTTGCCGTCGGGGCGCAGGTACGGGAGCACTCCACTCTTGCGCACCTCGGTGAGGCGACGCGAGAGCCGGTGGGCGAGGGCGATCGGCACCGGCATCAGCTCCGGCGTCTCGTCGGTCGCATACCCGAACATGAGACCCTGGTCACCGGCGCCTTGGCTGTCGATCTCGTCCTCGGAGATGCCGCTACGGCTCTCGTGGGAGGTGAAGACGCCACCGGCGATGTCGGGCGACTGCGCGCCGATCGCGACGTTGACGCCGCACGACGCCCCGTCGAAACCCTTGGTCGACGAGTCGTATCCGATCTCCAGGATCTTCTCGCGCACGATTCCCGGGATGTCCACGTAGGCGGTGGTGGTGACCTCACCGGCCACGTGCACCTGGCCTGTGGTGACCAGGGTCTCCACCGCGACGCGCGCCTTCGGGTCCTGGGCGAGCATGGCGTCGAGGATCGAGTCGCTGATCGCGTCACAGATCTTGTCGGGGTGACCCTCGGTGACGGATTCACTGGTGAACAGGCGTGACGCAGAGGTGGTCATCTGGTCCTCTCAGGCTCTCCGGGCCCCGGACGGGCGCGTCGGCAGTCGTATCTGCCGATGGTGTTCTCTGCAGAGCAGTTCTCTCTGCACAGCAATTGTGACTACTGATCAGGGCTTCTTGCATCCCGGGATCGCACCGGAATGAACGCGTTCCAAACTACACACCGGCTCCGACGGTCCAGACGCGGCCCGGCCGGTCAGGCCGTGCCGTCACCATCTGGCACCAGAGCACGAACCTCGTCGAGGATTCTGCTCGACATGAGCGTTTTCGAGCCGAACGGCAGAGCTGTCTCGGTGCCGCCCGACGACAACAGCCAGCCCGTGTTGTCCTCGGTTCCGAACGCCTTGCCGTCGCCGACGGCGTTCACCACCAGAAGATCGCAACCCTTGCGCCGGAGTTTGGTCCGGCCGTGGTCGAGCACACCGCCCGTCTCGTCGCCGGTCTCCGCGGCGAAGCCCACGATGACGGTCTGTGCCGGGATGCGGCCGGCCGTCCGGCTCTCCACCAGGCCGCGCAGGATGTCGGGATTCGTGGTCAGCTCGATGGGCGCCGGACCCGACTCGCCCTTCTTGATCTTCGCCTCGGACACCGTCACCGGACGGAAATCGGCGACGGCAGCGGCCATGATCACGACATCGGCCTCTGCCGCGCGCTTGGTCATCTCGTCGGCGAGTTCCTGTGCGCTCGCCACCCGGATGATCTCGACGCCGGCCGGGTCCCCCGGATCGGCGGTCGAGCCCGCGACCACGGTGACGATGGCACCGCGCTGGGCCGCCGCCCGCGCGAGCGCGAAACCCTGTTTGCCGGAACTCCGATTGCCGAGGAAGCGGACCGGATCGAGCGGTTCGCGGGTACCGCCCGCACTGATCACCACCCGAACTCCGGCGAGGTCGTATGGCAGCGCGTCGGGGCGTTCGAGCAGCAGTTCGCCGATCATCGCGATCTCCTGCGGATCCGGCAGGCGGCCACGGCCGCTGTCGGTGCCGGTGAGGCGACCGGACGCCGGGGTCATGACGGTGATCCCGCGCTCGCGCAGCGTCGAGACATTGGCCTGGGTGGCCGCGTGCTCCCACATCTCGGTGTGCATCGCAGGCACGACCAGCACCGGACAGCGCACGGTGAGCAAGGACGCGGTGAGCAGGTCGTCGGCACGGCCGGATGCCGCGCGCGCCATGAGGTCGGCGGTGGCCGGCGCGATCACGACGAGGTCGGCACCCTGGCCGAGGCGCACGTGGGCGACCTGGTCGACGTCGTCGAAGACGTCGGTGCTGACGGGGTTGCCGGACAGCGCCTCGAACGTGGCGGCGCCGACGAACTTCAGAGCCGACTGGGTGGGCACCACCCGGACCTCGTGGCCGGCTTCGGTGAAGTGCCGGATCACCGAGCAGACCTTGTACGCGGCGATCCCGCCGCCGACACCGATCAGGACCCGGCGTCGCTGGGCACCCGGCGAACCTGTGTGCGCTGCGGTCATCCCCGCGCCCGAGGTTCTATTCGCCTTCGGTGTGCTCGAGGAGGTCGGAGTGGATCTCCCGCATCGCGATCGACAGCGGCTTCTCCTGCAGGCCCGGCTCCACCAGCGGGCCGACGTATTCGAGGATTCCGTCGCCGAGCTGGTTGTAGTAGTCGTTGATCTGCCGCGCGCGCTTGGCCGCGTAGATCACCAATGCATACTTCGACGACGCACGGTCGAGCAGGTCGTCGATCGGCGGGTTGGTGATTCCCAGCGGGGTCTCATAGGCCGGGGCGTCGGCGATCTCGGTCACGTCGAAGTTCGTCTGGGTGCTCACGCATTCTCCTGCATCACTGTGCTTTGTGCGGCGGCCGCCGGGTGGCGGTGGCCGTCCGCCTTTCTCAAACGTCTGAGGTCGATTGTCCGGTCGGGGTCGGGCGCGACGCCGAATCTTCGGACCCGACCAGCAAGGATACCAACTCGGAGGCCACCTGGTCGACTCGACGGTTCACCAGCACGTGGTCGAACTCGTCTTGGGCGTCCATTTCGATGCGTGCCGTCTCCAGGCGCCGGGCCACGGCGTCGGCCGTCTCGGTGCCCCGGCCGGTGAGCCGCGACACCAACTCGTCCCAGCTCGGGGGCGCGAGGAAGACACTGATCGTCTCCGGCAGTCGCCGGATCACGTTGCGCGCGCCCACCAGGTCGACCTCCACCAGCACCGGAACGCCCTGTTCCAATGCCTCGACGACGGGTGCGACCGGTGTACCCGACCGCTGCAGGCCGCCGTGGATCTCGGCCCACTCGAGAAGCTCGTCGTCGGCGATCATCCGGTCGAACTCGTCTCCGGACACGAAGTGGTAGTCACGTCCGTCGACCTCGCCGGGGCGTGGCGCACGTGTCGTCACCGACACGCTGAAGTACATCGTGGGCAGCAGCTCCCGCACCTTTGCCACCACGGTGGACTTACCGACGGCTGAGGGGCCGACCAGTACCACCAGTCGACCCCTCGTGCGCTCGGATTGCGGCTGCTGCGGCGGTCGGGTCACCGCCGAACCTGAGTCGTCATCACGCGTCCGCGCTGCTTCGGCTCGATCAGGAGCTGAACTTCTCGAGCAGCGCCTTGCGCTGGCGATCGCCGAGTCCGCGCAGGCGGCGCGTCGGAGCGATCTCCAGCTCGGTCATGATCTCCTGCGCCTTGACCTTGCCGACCTTGGGCAGCGCCTCGAGCAACGCCGACACCTTCATCTTGCCCAGGATCTCGTCGTTCTCGGCGTCCTTCAGCACCTGCTTCAGGTCGGTGCCGCCGCGCTTCAGGCGCTCCTTGAGCTCGGCGCGGGCCCGCCGAGCGGCAGCTGCCTTCTCCAACGCTGCAGCGCGCTGCTCGTCTGTCAACTGGGGAAGGGCCACGGGGTTCCTCCGTCTTTCGTGTCTTCGATTGGACTGTCATCAGGTGCCCGAAGGCGCCTGATGGCGGTTGGTCGCCGGCGCGACCGGGGCGATCGCGATCAGCGACAATGCCACCGCCGCCGAATGGTGCGGCGAAAGCGACCGTACTCACGTGAGCAGGCATTTGCGAGTGCCACCCCCGGAAAATCCACCGGATTCCGGTGTTGTAACGTCCCTCGCCCTCCGAACGTAGACCATCGGCCCGACAGCCCCGGCAGCAGCGCTCTGACTACGCAATTTGCCGATAAACCGCAGGTCACCGACGATGCCCACCGATCGCGACGGCTCGACACCGCCGATCGGTGCACAATCTCGCGTCTGCCTGCACTGATACGGGTGTGACGGGAGTGATGATCAGGAATTTCTCTGTAATCCGACGCTCGTCGCGCGTGTCGCGCGACGAGGCCGTCACCGCAAACCGCGACCGCGAACACAGGCCGTGCGACACGCGCCCTCACGGCGCCGTCACCGGCCGATCACCCGTTCCACCACCCCGATGTACCGCTCGGAGATGAAGGCACCGACGCAGCCCTGATCGGGCCGCCGCGAAGCGTGCCGAGGTCGCCGCCGACACCGGTGAGGCGCCCACCCGATCAGCTCAGCGCGGATTCCACGCCGTCGCGTGTCCGTTCGGCCGACGCGCGCAACGCGCCGACGTCGGGCCCGGCACGCAGGACCGCCCGGCTGCTCGCCGGCAGAACCCACGCGGCGTCGGCGCCGTCGAACACCTCGGGGAGGTCATCGGCGCTCGCACCCTGTGCACCGAGACCGGGCGCGAGGATCGGTCCGCGCAGGGCGCCCAGGTCGAGGCCGTGCGCGCGGGTGGCCCCCACCACGAGCCCGACGGTGCCTGTGCCGTCGGCGTTCTCGGCGGCAGCGTGGTCGACGACCGTCTGACCGACAGCCCGCCCATCGGCATCGGCGAGTTGCACCGAGGCACCTTCCGGATTCGATGTCCGCGCCAGCACGAACACCCCCCGCTCCCCTGCCCGAGCGGCGTCGACCGCGGGTGCGAGCGAGCCGAAACCGAGATAGGGCGACACCGTCACCGCGTCGGCACACAGCGCGGACCGGTCGTCGAGCCACGCGGTCGCGTAGGCGGCCATGGTGGAGCCGATGTCGCCACGCTTGGCGTCGGCCAGCACCAGCGCACCGCTCGCCTGACAGCCCCGTATGACCCGTTCCAGGACTCCGAAGCCGGCCGCACCGAACACCTCGAAGAACGCGACCTGCGGCTTGATCACCGCCGCCACCGGCCCCAGCGCCTCCACGCAGATGTCGCCGAATCGGCTCAGACCGTCCACCGAGACCGGCAGGTCCCATTGCTCCAACAACTCGGCGTGCGGGTCGATACCGACGCAGAGTCGACCGCGCCTCTCGACCGCATCGAGATAGCGGGTCGCAAAACCCGACACCGCTGCCGTGGTCACCGTCGGTTCACCAACACCGCGTGTCGCCGTTGCAAGGACTCGACGTTCACCCGACCGTTCATGGCGGCCTCGATGCCCTGGACGGCGGCGCTCGCACCCTGAACCGTCGTGATGCACGGGATGTTGACCGACACGGCGGCGCTCCGGATCTCGTAACCGTCCACGCGTGGTCCCGAGTTGCCGTACGGGGTGTTGATCACCATCACGACCTCGCCCGCGCGGACGATGTCGACAACGGTCCGCTCACCTGGCGCGGCATCCGAATGCTTGCGCACGGTCTGGCAATCGATGCCATTGCGCCGCAATACATCTGCGGTCCCTTCGGTGGCCAGGATCTCGAACCCGAGGTCCGCCAGGTGCTTGACCGGGAAGATCAGCGCCCGCTTGTCCTTGTTGGCGACGGAGACGAAGATCGCCCCCGAAGTCGGCAGCGAGCCATAGGCGGCGGTCTGCGACTTGGCGAACGCCCGCCCGAAGTCGGCATCGATACCCATCACCTCGCCGGTCGACTTCATCTCCGGGCTGAGCAGCGAGTCCACACCGCTGCCGTCCTGGCGTCGGAAGCGGTTGAACGGCAACACCGCCTCCTTGACCGAAATCGGTGCGTCCGTGGGCGATTCGCCACCGTCGCCGACGGCGTCGAGCAGGCCCTGTCCGCGCAACTCGGCGATCGACTCGCCGAGCATGACACGCGCGCACGCTTTCGCCAGTGAGACCGCGGTCGCCTTCGAGACGAAGGGCACCGTCCGACTGGCGCGCGGGTTGGCCTCCAGGACGTAGAGCGTGTCGTCCTTCAGCGCGTACTGCACGTTCAGCAGGCCCCGGACGCCGATGCCCTTGGCCAATGCCTCGGTGGACGCACGGACCATCGCGAGATCCGACCGGCCGAGTGTGACCGGGGGCAAGGCACACGCGGAGTCACCGGAGTGGATACCGGCCTCCTCGATGTGCTCCATCACCCCACCGATGTAGACCTCGTCGCCGTCGCACAGCGCGTCGACGTCGATCTCGACCGCGTCCTCGAGGAAGCGGTCCACCAGCACGGGATGATCCGAGGTGAGCTCGGTGGCCCGAGAGATGTAGTCCTCCAGGGACTTCTCGTCGTAGACGATCTCCATCCCGCGCCCGCCGAGCACATACGACGGACGCACCAGGACCGGGTAGCCGATCCGGGCCGCCGTGGCGCGCGCCTCGTCGAAGCTGGTCGCGGTCCCGAACGCCGGGGCAGGCAAGCCTGCCGCGGTGAGCACCTTGCCGAACTCGCCACGGTCCTCGGCGAGGTCGATGGCCTCCGGGCTGGTCCCGACGATCGGGACCCCCGCGTCCGCGAGACGGTGCGCCAGCCCCAGCGGCGTCTGGCCACCGAGTTGCACGATGACACCGGCGACGGTGCCGGACGTCGACTCGGCGCGATAGACCTCGAGAACGTCCTCGAAGGTCAACGGCTCGAAATACAGTCGATCGGCGGTGTCGTAGTCGGTGGAGACCGTCTCCGGGTTGCAGTTGACCATCACGGTCTCGTACCCGGCCTCCGACAGCGTGAGCGCCGCGTGCACGCATGAGTAATCGAACTCGATGCCCTGGCCGATGCGATTGGGGCCCGATCCGAGGATCAGCACCTTGGGACGATCCGGCTGTGGGGCGACCTCACTGGTGGCGGCGGGATCGAGTTCGTACGTCGAATAGTGGTACGGCGTCTTCGCCTCGAACTCGGCGGCGCACGTGTCGACAGTCTTGTAGACCGGGTGCACACCCGCGCCCACCCGGAACTCGCGGACCGCCGCCTCATCGGCGAAATCGGTTCGCAGTGCAGCGATCTGACGGTCCGAGAATCCGGTGCTCTTCGCCTCGCGCAACAGTGCCTCGTCGAGCGTTTCGGCGTCGCGCAGTTCGGCGCCGAGCGCGGCCACGCCGCCGATCTCGGCCAGGAACCACGGATCGATCGAGGTCGCCTCGTAGAGCTGCTCGATGGACGCGCCGGCCTCGAAGGCCAGCATCACCCCGTAGAGCCGGCCGTCCTTGGGCGTCTTCAGCGACTCGAGCAACCCGTCGAGGTCGATGCTCGCGGGATCCGGCCGGTTCGGTTCCGTCCAGAAACCCGCCGCCTTCGTCTCCAGCGATCGCATCACCTTGCCCAGCGCCTCGGCAAAGCTCCGCCCGAGCGACATGGCCTCGCCCACCGACTTCATCGTGGTGGTCAGCGTGTCGTCGGCGCCGGGGAACTTCTCGAACGCGAACCGCGGCGCCTTGACGACGACGTAGTCCAGCGTCGGCTCGAAACAGGCGGGGGTCTCCTTGGTGATGTCGTTGACGATCTCGTCCAGGCTGTAGCCGATGGCGAGTTTCGCGGCGATCTTCGCGATCGGGAAGCCGGTCGCCTTGGATGCCAGCGCCGACGAACGCGACACACGGGGGTTCATCTCGATCACCACGAGACGGCCGTCGGTCGGATCCTGCGCGAACTGGATGTTGCAGCCACCGGTGTCGACGCCGACCTCGCGCAGGATGTCGATCGACAGGTCGCGCATGATCTGGTACTCGCGGTCGGTCAGGGTCATCGCGGGCGCGACCGTGACCGAGTCGCCGGTGTGCACACCGACCGGGTCGAGATTCTCGATCGAGCAGACGACCACCACGTTGTCGCGGTTGTCGCGCATCAACTCGAGCTCGTATTCCTTCCAGCCGAGGATTGATTCCTCGATGAGCACGTTGGCGGTGGGCGACGCAGCCAACCCACCACCCGCGATGCGCTCGAGATCGTCTCGGTCGTAGGCCAGGCCCGAACCCAGCCCGCCCATCGTGAACGACGGCCGCACGACGACCGGGTAGCCCAGGTCGGCGACCGTGTCGTACACCTCGTCCATCGTGTGACACACACGTGAGCGAGCGCTCTCGCCGCCGACTTTCGCGACGATGTCCTTGAACATCTGCCGATCCTCGCCACGCTGGATGGCGTCGAAGTCGGCACCGATCAACTCGATGTCGTACTTCTCGAGGGAGCCACGATCATGCAGCGCGACAGCTGTGTTGAGCGCGGTCTGCCCGCCGAGGGTGGCCAGCACCGCGTCGATGGGGTGTCCCGCGTCGCGCTCGGCCTCGATCACCTTCTCCACGTATTCGGCCGTGATCGGCTCGACGTAGGTGGCGTCGGCGAACTCCGGATCGGTCATGATCGTCGCCGGGTTCGAGTTGACCAGGCTCACCCGCAGGCCTTCGGCCTTCAGGACCCGGCACGCCTGCGTGCCGGAGTAGTCGAATTCGCATGCCTGGCCGATCACGATCGGACCTGAGCCGATCACCAGGACGTGGGAGATGTCTGTACGGCGCGGCATCAGGCCCTCGTTCCATGTGCGGGGTCACCCTCGAGATGGGTGACGAACTTGTCGAAGAGATACGCGGCGTCGTGCGGACCGGCCGCGGCCTCGGGTGATACTGGACCGAGAAGGCCTGCCCGGAGAGCAGTTCCACGCCTTCGACGGTCCCGTCGTTGGCGCACACGTGGCTCACCCGCGCGCGCCCGAAGTCCGTCTCGAATTCTTCACCGGCCTCGCCCTCGAGTGCGAAGCCGTGGTTCTGCGCGGTGATCGACACCCTGCCGGTGACGTGGTCGACGACCGGGATGTTGATGCCACGATGGCCGAACTTCATCTTGTAGGTGTGCCGGCCGAGGGCGCGGCCCAGGATCTGGTTGCCGAAACAGATCCCGAAGAGCGGCAACCCCGCCCCGAGCACGCCGCGCGTCAGCTCGACCGTCGCGTCCGCGGTGGCGGGATCGCCCGGGCCGTTCGAGAGGAACACGCCGTCCGGCTTCAGGTCGGTGATCGCGTCGAGCCCGACGGTCGACGGCAAGACGTGGACGCGGACACCGCGCTGCGCGAACATCCGTGGCGTGTTGGTCTTGATCCCGAGATCGAGCGCCGCGACGGTGAATCGGGCCTCGCCATCCGTGGGCTCGACCACGTAACCCGCGCCGGTGGTCACCTCGCCGGCGAGGTCGGCACCCCGCATCTCCGGCTGACTGCGCACCTGCGCGACCAGGTCGTCGTCGGACGACAGCGCGGCACCCGAGAAGACCCCGGCGCGCATCGAGCCGTGGTCACGCAGGACGCGCACGACGCTGCGCGTGTCGATGCCGGCGATACCGACGATCCCTTGCTTGCGCAGTTCGTCCTCGAGAGACGTCGTGGCACGCCAGTTCGACACGCGGCGGGTGGGATTGCGCACCGCGTAGCCGGCAACCCAGATCTTTCCGGAATCACCGGAGGCCGAATCGCTTCCGGCACTCCCGGTGCTCTCACCGTCCTCGTCGTTCCAGCCGGTGTTGCCGATCTGCGGCGCGGTCGCGACGACGATCTGGCGGTGATAGCTGGGGTCGGTCAAGGTCTCCTGGTAGCCCGTCATGGCTGTGCAGAACACGGCCTCACCGAGCGTCGCGCCGGTCGCACCGTACTCCCGGCCACGGAAGACCTGTCCGTTCTCCAGCACCAGAACTGCTGTGCTCATTGATCTTTCCTCTGTTCGGATTGCTCAGGTGCCGGGTCGCCCGCTTCGCGTCCGGCCGTGGCGTCGGGATCCTCCGACACCCATCCTGGGTATGTGTTCTTGTCGTCGGCCCGCAGTCCGGAGTCGATCTCGGTGCCGCTGGGCAGCACCCACCGGATCACCAGGACCCCATCAGCGGACATGACCTTGCCCGCCAGACCACGCTCGGTCCGGACGGCCGTGATGGAAGCCCGCGGAATCCAGATCTCGGAGGCGCCTTTTCGGTCGATCAGGATGCCCGCCGGGTACGCGGAGATCGCGGCCGAGGCCCGATCGCCGACGTCTCCGACCGCCACCCGGTCCTGCCAGCTCGGTGCGATGGTGCTGCCGACATAAAGTCCGGTGTCGGGCCCCCGGGTGGGAACCCCGAGATCGGCGGGGACGGTGGGCAGCGGACCGATCAGATCGGTCTGGCGTCGTCCGCGGTTGCGCCAGCCGCGCAGCACAAGGGCGACGAGGCCGAGCCACACCAGGACCACGACCAGCACCACCACGACCTCGAATCCACTCACCGCATGACCTCGCCGTCCCGCGCGGTCACCACGCCCCGCAACACCGTCGCGGTCACGGTGGCGGGCATCGTCATGGCCTCGTACGGCGTGTTGCGCGACAGGCTGGCCAGGCCGTCGGCCTCGACCACCCACGACGTGTCCGGGTCGATCAGGGTGAGGTTGCCCGGTTCGCCGACGGCGATCGGACGTCCGTGGTCGGCGAGACCGACGATCTGTGCGGGTCGTTCACTCATCACGCGCGCCACGCCCCGCCAGTCGAGCAATCCGGGTGTCACCATCGTCTCGACGACGATCGGCAATGCGGTCTGAAGGCCGAGCATCCCGGGCCGGGCCTGGGCGAACTCGCACGCCTTGTCCTGTGCCGCATGCGGCGCATGGTCGGTTGCGACACAGTCGATCACGCCGTCGGCGAGAGCCTGCCGGAGCGCGAATTTGTCGCGGGACTCGCGCAACGGCGGGTTCACCTTGTTGACCGGGTCATAGGCCGGGAGATCCGGCCCGCTCCCCTCGATCTCGGTGCCGAGCAGGCGTGAGTCGTCGAGGAGCAGGTGATGGGGCGTCACCTCCGCACTGATGGCGATCCCCTGCTCCCGGGCCCACCGTAGGAGTTCGACGGTCCCCTCGGTCGACGCGTGGCAGATGTGGACCCGGGTACCGGCGTCGCGCGCCAGCAACGCGTCCCGGATCACGATCGATTCCTCGGCGGCGCGTGGCCACCCGGTGAGGCCGAGCCGGGCAGCGTTCGGCCCCTCGTGGGCGACCGCCCCGACGGTCAGTCGCGGCTCCTCGGCGTGCTGCGCGATCAGGACGTCGAGTCCCTTCGCATATTCGAGCGCGCGACGCATGAGCAGGGGGTCGTCGACGCATTTGCCATCGTCGCTGAACATCCGCACACCTGCGACTCCCGCCGCCATCATGCCCATCTCGGCGAGTTGGGTGCCGGCGAGGCCGACGGTGACGGCACCGACCGGATGTACGTCGACGAGCCCGACATCGCGGCCGGTACGCCACACGTTGTCGGTGACGGTCGAGTTGTCGGCGACCGGATCGGTGTTGGCCATCGCGAACACGGCGGTGTACCCACCGAGCGCAGCCGCCGATGATCCGGAGCGGATGGTCTCGGTGTCCTCCCGGCCGGGCTCACGCAGATGCGTGTGCAGGTCGACGAAGCCGGGCAGCAGCACCGCTCCGGCACCGTCGACGCGGTCGACCCCGTCCGGCGCGGTGAGTCCGGCCCCGATCTGGGTGATCTCACCGTCGACGACGAGAACGTCGACCGGGTCGCCTTCCCCGTAGGGACGGATGTCGGCGATCAGGATCGAACCTGTTGTCGGAGCGCTCACTTCTGTATCTCCACTCGCTGAGCTCCTGGCATGGTCACTGGGCTCCTGGGCTGTCGGTGCCGACGAGCAGGCGGAACAAGACCGCCATCCGCACGTGCACCCCGTTGCGTACCTGTTCGAGGACGGTTGCCCGCGGTGAGTCGGCGACCGAGTAACCGATCTCCATACCGCGCAGCATCGGGCCCGGGTGCAACACGACCGCGTGGTCGGCGAGCAGGCCCATCCGTCGGTCGTTCAGGCCGAACCGCACCGAGTATTCGCGGGTGCTGGGAAAGAACCCGCCGTTCATGCGCTCGGCCTGGACTCGCAGCATCATCACCGCGTCTGCCGCCGCCAACTCCGCGTCGAGCGAGTTCGAGGTGACCACCGGCCAGTCCTCGACCCCGACCGGCAGCAGCGTCTCCGGCGCCACCAGGACGACCTCGGCGCCGAGCGTGGCAAGCAGGTGGGCGTTGGAACGCGCCACGCGCGAGTGCAGGACATCTCCGACGATGGCCACCCGGCGGTCCTTGAGCGAACCGAGTCGCTGACGCAGGGTCAGGGCATCCAGCAGAGCCTGGGTCGGATGCTCGTGGGTACCGTCGCCTGCGTTGATGATCGCGGGGCCGGTCGCGTCGTCGGCGGATCCCCGCGCCCCACCCGAGGTCCAGGCCGCGATCTGGTGAGCGGCCCCCGAGGCCGGATGGCGCACGATCAGCGCATCGGCGCCCAGCGCGTGCAGGGTCTTCGCGGTGTCCCGCAACGACTCTCCCTTGCCCACCGACGAACTCGACGCGCTCACGTTGATCACGTCGGCGCTCATCCACTTTCCGGCGACCTCGAAGGAGACCCGGGTACGGGTGGAATTCTCGTAGAAAACCGTCATCACGGTGCGCCCGCGCAAGGTGGGGAGCTTGCGCACCTCGCGTCCGGTGAGTGCCTGCTCGAATCGCTCCGCCTCGTCGAGCAGCTCGGTCGCCTCGTCGGCCGTCAGATCCTGGGTGGAGAGAAGGTGCCGCATCAGGCCTCCCCTCCCGTCGACGGCCGGGACGCCGGACTCAAGACGACCTCGTCGATCTCGTCCTGCTCGACGAGATGCACCGAGACGTTCTCGTCGCGTGACGTCGGGATATTCTTGCCGACGTAGTCGGCGCGCAGCGGGAGCTCCCGGTGCCCGCGGTCGACGAGTACCGCAAGCTGAACTGCCGCGGGACGGCCCAGGTCGCGGAGCGCATCAAGGGCGGCGCGCACGGTGCGGCCCGAGAAGAGGACGTCGTCGACCAGGATGACCACCGCGTTGTCCACGCCACCCGCGGGCACGACGGTCCGTTCGAGTGGCCGGTGCGGCTTGGCACGGAGGTCATCGCGATAGAGCGTGATGTCGAGATAGCCGACCGGAACGTGGGTGTCGGCGAACTCGTTGATCTTGTCCGCCAGCCGGGACGCCAGATAGGTCCCTCGGGTCGGGATCCCGATGATCACCACGCGCGGGGCATCGGGCGAGTCGAGCGCGGTCTTCTCGATCACCTCATGGGCGACCCTTGCGATGGTGCGGGAGACGTCGGAAGCATCGAGAAGAACCCGTCCCATGGACCGGGCACCATCGGTTGGCCGCGCGCCATCTGCTGGCATGGGCAAGCCGACCTCCTTCTCCGCCTCGCTGGACGGATCGTTAAAGGATGTCTGTCTCGCGATACTTTACACGCCGACACCCCGCCGAACCGAGCCGACGAGGTGTGTGTTTGATCAAACGGTGTCGGTGCCGTCGTGCTCGGCACGCGCCTCGTCGGCGGCGGCCGCGGCGCGGACCTGAGGCGCGAGCTCGGCAATACGGGCCAGCACTCCGTTGACGAACGCGGGCGAATCGTCGGTCGAGAGTTCCTTCGCCAACTCCACCGCCTCGTCGACGATCACGACCGGGTCGACGTCGGTGGCGTTGAAGAGCTCCCAGGTGGCCAACCGGAGGATCGCACGGTCGACGGCGGGCAGCCGCTCCAGCGTCCACCCGCGCAGATGCGAGGACACCACGGCGTCGACCTGCGAGAGGTCGACGGCAAGGCCCTCGATGACGGTCGCCGTGTAGTCGTGGATGGTCCCGACGCTCTCGTCGTCACGGACGTAGAGGCGACGCTCCGAGACCAGTTGCGCCGGGCTGACCTTCTTGGCCTCCGCCTCGAACAACAGGTCGACCGCGCGACGGCGGGCCTTGTGTCTGGTTCCGGGCTGTTTCACGGGCGGATCGTTCGATCAGCCGTTGACGCGGCCGAGGTAGCCGCCGTCCCGGGAGTCGACCTTGAGCTTGTCGCCGGTGTTGATGAACAGCGGGACCTGGATCTCCGCGCCGGTCTCCATCGTCGCCGGCTTGGTGCCACCGGTCGAGCGATCCCCCTGCAGCCCGGGATCGGTCTGCGAGACGACGAGTTCGACGGTCACCGGCAGCTCCACATAGAGCGGATTGCCTTCGTGCATGGCCACCTGCACAGTCATGTTCTCGAGCAGGAATCGCGCGCCGTCGCCGATGGTGGCGGGCTGGACCGAGATCTGGTCGAAGGTCTCGCCGTCCATGAACACGTAGTCGGTGCCGTCGTTGTAGAGGTAGGTCATGTCGCGACGGTCGACGGTCGCGGTCTCCACCTT
This sequence comes from Gordonia sp. SID5947, assembly GCF_009862785.1. Classification (NCBI taxonomy): domain Bacteria; kingdom Bacillati; phylum Actinomycetota; class Actinomycetes; order Mycobacteriales; family Gordoniaceae; genus Gordonia; species Gordonia sp. SID5947. The sequence goes on from NZ_WWHU01000001.1 coordinate 1,094,641, forward strand.
GACGCCGGCGTTGAACGTCTTGTCGACGATCTTGCCGGAGAGCACGTTCTTGATCTTGGTGCGGACGAAGGCCGGCCCCTTGCCGGGCTTCACGTGCTGGAATTCCTGGATCTGCCAGAGCTGGTCGTCCATGCGCAGCACGAGGCCGTTCTTGAAATCGGCGGTGGTCGCCATGTGGTTCTCTTCCCTGTCTTCTCGGGGTCAACGACCGTCAGATGACGGTGAATGTCTTGTCGGTGGCGGTCAGCAGGTCCGGTGCGTCGTCTGTGACGACGAGCGTGTCCTCGATCCTGACGCCACCTCGCCCTGGGAGGTAGACGCCGGGCTCCACGGTCACCGCCGCGCCGCAAGGCAGTGTACCCGTCGCCAGGGACCCGATCCCGGGCGCTTCGTGTATCTCGAGTCCGACGCCGTGGCCGAGCCCGTGGACGTAGTGCTCGCCGTACCCCGCGTCGGCGATGACCGACCGCGCGGCCGCGTCCACGCCGCGCAGGTCCGCACCCGGATGCAATGCTGCGCGGCCGGCGGCCGCGGCGGTGGCCACCAGCTCGTAGATCTCGCGCTGCCAGTCCGCGGCGCGCGACAGGACATACGTGCGGGTCATGTCCGAGTGATAGCCCTCGACCACCGCCCCGAAGTCGATCTTGACGAAATCGCCATCCGCCAGCACGGCATCCGTCGGGCGGTGATGCGGGATGGCGGAGTTCGCACCGGCGGCGACGATCGTCTCGAAGGCGATGTCGTCGGCGCCGAGGGCATACATCTCCCATTCGAGCGCTCGGGCGACCTCGCGTTCGGTTGCGCCGGCGCGGATCACCCCACGATCGATGATGGCCGCCAGCCCCCGGTCGCCGATCCCGCAGGCGCGGCGCAACAGTTCGATCTCGGCTGCATCCTTGACCTTGCGGAGTTCCTGGACCAACGCCCGGCAACCGACCAACTCCGCCGGTGGGCCGTCCTGGCCCTCCAACCGCCCCACGAGACCGCGGTGCTCGGCGACCGTCACCGAGTCGGCCTCGAAGCCGATCGCCCGGGCCCCCGCCCGGTGCGCGTGCATCGCCAGTTCGGTCAGGCAGTCGCGGGCGATCACCGCCTCCAGATCCCCGGCCTGCTCGGCGACCTGGGTGAGGTAACGGCCGTCGGTGCCGATGCGGTCGGCTGAGCCGTCGGCGGCCCAGATCAGGACAGCGCCGTTGGAGCCGGTGAACCCGGTGAGGTAGCGGACGTTCACGAGGTCGGTGATGACAACGGCCTCCGCGGGTTCTTCCAGCCGTGTGAGGGCGGTGCGGACGCGGTCGCGGCGGGCTCGGTAGTCGCTGGTCATGGCATCGGCAGACATCTCTTCACGCTACCGCGCGTCCGATCACACACCTTTCGACGCGTCGGCATCGATGATCTCGTGGGGATGTGTTTTGGAACACGTTCGTCGTTGCGTACCCTGTCGGCTATGTCTTCGTGGTTGCTGCGCGGTGTGGTCATGACCGCCGTTCACGTCATCGCCCGTGTGCTGCTCGGTGTGGCCGTCGTCAACGCCCCACTGCATTCCACCGTCTGGAAGACGATCGCGATCGCCGCGGTCGTCCTCGTCGCGCTCCTCTGGGGCGGGATCGACGGCACCGCGGACGCCCGTGCGAATCCGGATCCCGACGACTACCGGGATCTCACCGTGCGCTGGCTGCAGGCGGGCCTGCTCGCGGGTGTCGCCGCCGGCCTGATCTGCTGGATCCTGGGCCGCTTCGTGTTCGCCGGTATCGGCGAGGCCAGCCTGTTCATCGAACTGATCGCGGGCGGCTCGTTCACCGCGCTGCTCGTGTTCGCCCCCGCGTTCGTCGGCGCCGCCGTCGGTCGTTTCCTGGTCCGCCGCGATCAGCGCAAGGGGCAGGACACCGAAGACGACTGGTCGGTGCATCCCGACCGCGACGGCGAACACGTCGCCGGCTGACAAACCCGACACAAGAACAACTCCCACCGACGCACGAGGCCGCGACGGTGGGAGTTCTTTGTGGCTCGGGTCAGAGAAGCACGCCGCCCGACGGCGCGGCATCGCCGGCGATCGCCGAGTAGGCGGCAGCGATGAGGCCCGGGTCCGGCCCCTCCAGCCGGCCGGGCTTGGCCAGGCCGTCCAGGACGACGAAGCGCAGCACACCGGACCGGTTCTTCTTGTCCCCCGACATCGTCTCCAGCAGGTCGGGCAACGCGTCGGCGTCGTAGCTGGTCGGTAGGCCGACCAGCTCGAGCACCGTGCGGTGGCGATCGGCAGTGGCATCGTCGAGCCGCCCGGCCAGTCTCGCCAGCTCCGCGGCGAACACCAGCCCCACCGACACGGCGGCACCGTGGCGCCAGCGATAGCGCTCCCGACGCTCGATGGCGTGACCGAGGGTGTGCCCGTAGTTGAGGATCTCACGCAAGGACGATTCCTTGAGGTCCGCCGAGACCACGTCCGCCTTCACCTGGACCGACCGGCGGATCAGTTCCGGCAACACGTCGCCCGCCGCATCCGTCGCGGCGACCGGGTCGGCCTCGATGATGTCGAGGATCGCCGGATCGGCGATGAAGCCGGTCTTGATGACCTCGGCCAGCCCGGCGACGATCTCGTTGCGCGGCACCGTGGCCAGGGTCGCAGTGTCGATCAGGACCGCGTCGGGTTCGTGGAACGAGCCGACGAGATTCTTACCCGCGTCGGTGTTGATCCCGGTCTTGCCGCCGACCGCCGCATCGACCATCGCCAACAGCGTCGTCGGGATGTGGATGACGCCGATGCCGCGCATCCAGGTCGCGGCGACGAAACCCGCGAGGTCGGTGGCCGCGCCGCCACCGAGACTGATCACCTTGTCGTTCCGTTTGAGGCCGATCCTGCCGAACACGTCCCAGCAGAACGCCGCAACCGAGAGGTCCTTACCCGCCTCGGCATCCGGGATCTCGATACGATGGGCGTCGAAATCCTTGTCCGCCAAGAATTCCCGGATCTGCTCAGCCGTCTTGGCCAGCGTCGGCTGGTACAGGATCGCTATGCGGTCGGCACCGGCCGCGGCGGCGGCGACGTCGTCGAGCAGGCCACGCCCGATGACCACGTCGTACGGTGCGCCGGCGTCAACCGTGATCGCAATGGGTTCGGTCATGTGGTGGCGGCCCTTTCTGGCGCGAGTACACGGGCGAGTTCGGCGAGGACGGCGTCTGCGACGTCCTCCGGTTCACCGGCGGCCGCGTCGACCGTGAGAGTGCCCGTCCGGAGATAGGTGTCGTCACGTTCGGCGAGGAGTTCACGGTACCGGCGGTGCGGATCGTCACCGGCGATCAGCGGCCGGTCGCTGTCGCGGACCCGGGCGAAGCCCTGCTCGGCGTCGATCTGCAGGTAGACCACCCGGTGGTCGGCGAGGGCAGCCGCCACCGCGGGCGTCATCACCGCCCCACCGCCGAGCGCGAGCACCCCACCGTGGGAGCGCAAGATGTCGAGTACCACGTCACGCTCGATCTCGCGGAACCGTTCGGGTCCGTCCGTCGTGAAGATGTCCGGGATGGTCCGGCCGGTGCGATGCACCAATTCGGCGTCGGTGTCGAGGAAGTCCACGCCCAGTCGATCGGCCAGGATGCGGCCGACCGTCGACTTTCCCGCGCCCATGAAGCCGATGAGCACCACGACCGGACGACGCTCGGGGCGGGTCGCGGTCATCGTTGCGGTGGTCGCGCGTCGATCAGCTTGCGGTAACCCGCCAGGTTCTCCGCGGTCTCGGTCACCGAGTCACCACCGAACTTGTCGAGGGCGGCCTGCGCGAGCACCAGTGCGACCATCGCCTCGGCGACCACACCGGCGGCCGGGACCGCACAGACGTCAGACCGCTGGTGGATCGCCACGGCCTCGTCGCCGGTCGCCATGTCGACGGTGGACAATGCCCGCGGCACCGTCGAGATCGGTTTCATCGCCACCCGAACCCGCACGTCCTCGCCGTTGGTCATACCGCCCTCCAGACCGCCGGCACGGTTGGTGGAACGGAGCACACCGTCAGGGCCCGGCACCATCTCGTCGTGGGCCTGGCTTCCGCGGCGTCGGGCAGTGGTGAAGCCGTCGCCGACCTCGACACCCTTGATCGCCTGGATGCCCATCAGGGCACCGGCCAGGCGCGCGTCGAGACGGGTCTCGCCGCTGACATGCGAGCCCAGGCCGACCGGTACGCCGGTGGCGACGACCTCGACGACACCACCGAGAGTGTCGCCGTCCTTCTTCGCGGCCTCGATCTCGTCGATCATCCGCTGCCCGGCGTCGGCGTCGAACGCGCGGACCGGGCTCTCGTCGATCGCGGGCAGATCGGTGATGCGGGGCGCCGGACCGTCATAGGGCTCACTCGCGCCGATCGAGATGACATGCGACAGCACGTCTATCCCGAACACCTGACGCAGGAAGTTTCGGGCGACGGTACCGGCGGCCACCCGCGCCGCAGTCTCCCGAGCGCTGGCACGTTCGAGGACCGGGCGGGCGTCGTCGAACCCGTACTTCAGCATGCCCGAGTAGTCGGCGTGCCCGGGCCGCGGCCGGGTGAGGGGCGCGTTACGCGCGCTGCCCTCCAGCTCGGCAGGGTCGACCGGGTCGGCGGCCATCACCGTCTCCCATTTGGGCCATTCGGAGTTGGCGATCTCGATGGCGACCGGACCGCCCATCGTCCGTCCGTGCCGCAACCCGCCGACAAGGGTGATCTTGTCCGCCTCGAACTTCATCCGCGCCCCACGCCCGTAGCCGAGGCGGCGACGGGCCAGTTGCTCGGCGATGTCGGACGAGGTGATCTCCACTCCGGCCACCATCCCCTCGACGAGGGCGACCAGGGCCGGGCCATGGGATTCTCCGGCAGTTATCCAGCGCAACACAGTGCTCAATTGTTCCATGGCCTCGTTGTCACCCCACCACCCCACCTCGTAGACCCGCTCACACGGCGCCTAGAGCGCAGAGCGCGGCGGCGACCAGCGCCGGGGCGTGTGGTCGACCGGCCGCATCTGTGTGTGCTCGCAGGTGTGTCACGACCGCGATCACCGCGGCGCCGAGTACCACCAGGAGCGCGGCACCGACGTCGCCGACCAACCCACCGAGGACGAAGGCGAGCTTGAGATCGCCACCCCCACACGCACGGGCGAGTGCCGCGAACAGGTACGGAGACGCCGTCATGAGTGCTGCCGCGAGAACCGCCGGGTGCCCCACCGACATCGCGAGCGTCGCCGCGATACCGGGCCAGAGCATCGCCGTCGAGATCCGACCCGACCGCAGATCGCCCACCACCATCACGGCGAGCCAGGTCAGCACCAGGAAAGAACTCATCCGCACAGCGTGCCGGTCGCGCGCACGGGTCGGCGCGCTCAACAGACGACCCTGTGCATCGCCGGCCGGCTGTGGATGGTCCGGTGGCCCCGCGCCGACGTCGTGCTAGCGCCGGTCGATCATCCGACCATGTCGAGTGCCGCCGCCATCGCCTCACGCGGTGCCGGACGTCCGGTGAACTGCTCGACCTGACTGAAGGCCTGGTTGAGCAACATCACCAGACCGCCGGCCACCCGGCCGCCGGCCGTCGACACCGCTGCGGCCAGCGGTGTCGGCCATGGGTGATAGATCACGTCGACCACCTTCGCCGCTGCGGCCAACGAACCGACGAGTGGCGTCGTCGCGCCCGCGGGGACCGTCGAGATCATCACGCCGGCCGCACGGCAACGCTCCTCGAGGTCGGCGCCCGGCTCGAAGGGCAGCACCGCGGTGGTCATGCCGACCGTGTGTGCGAGTTCGAGGACGGGCTGCGCCCGCCCCGCGTCCCGCGCCACCACCACGAGATCGGTGAACCCGGCGTCGGCGAGTGCGGCCACCGTCGGCAACGCGGTACCTCCGGCGCCCACCAAGACCGCGGACGGACCTGCGCCGGCGTCTGCGCCCACCTCGCGCAGTGCGCCGGACATTCCGTCGATGTCTGTGCAGTCCGCACGCCAGCCGTGGTCGGTGCGTACGAGTGTGTTGGCCGATCCGACCAGTTCGGCGCGTGGTGTGCGCTCGTCTGCGAATGCGAGGGCTGCCAGCTTGGCCGGCATCGTCACCGAGAGACCGACGAAGTCTGGACCGAGCCCGCCGACCAGCTCAGGCAGTTCCTCTGCCGTGCACTCGATCCGGTCGTAGGTCCACTCGGGCAGACCGAGCGCGCGGTAGGCCGCCAAGTGCAGATCGGGTGACCGCGAATGACCGACCGGCGACCCGAGCACTGCCGCACGTCGCCTCGTCACGTCCATCCGATCATCCGCATCCGGTACTCAGCAGTTTGTTCTCGCACGCTTTCTCGCGGTTCTGCTGGTGTTCTTCGAACGTGTCGGCGAACAGTGTGGTGCCCTGTCGATCGACGGTCACGAAGTAGAGCCAGGCGCCTGCGGTCGGGTGCTCGACCGCACTCAGCGCCCGCTCGCCCACCGCGCCGATCGGCGTCACCGGAAGCCCCGTGTTGCGGTAGGTGTTCCACTTGTTGTCGGCCTTGTACGCGTCACCGTAGACGTCGATGTTGGTCACATCTGCGGTGTAGTTGGTGGTGGAATCCATTTCCAGCCGTTGATCTTTGGCCAGCCGGTTGAGGATCACCCTTGCGACCTTCGGGAAGTCCTGCGCATCGGCCACCTCACGTTCGACGACCGAGGCCGCGACCAGCGTCTCGTACGGAGTCAATCCGGAGTCGTGCTGCTCGAGCAGACCCCACTGCTGGAACCGGATCGAGCTGGCCACGATCAGGTCGTGCAGGATCTGGGTCGCCGAGTGGCTCGGATCGATCGTCTCCCACGTCCCGGGTGCGATCAGCCCTTCGATCCGTCGATGGTCACCGGTGAGCTGTTCGACAGTCGGCCGGGCCCAGGCCGGGACGCCGAGCTGTTCTGGCGCCGACTCGGCCGCCGCCTTCTCGAGCTGGCCGACGTCCGCTCCGATCCGCTGACCGTTCACCGTCACCGCGGTCGCGTCCGAGATCATCTGGAAGATTCCGGGGGTGGTCTTCCCGTCGACCCCCTTCTTGTTGTCGAGCTGCAGCCCTTCCGGCACCACCATCCGGCCGACACGGTGCTCGTTGCCATCGGTCATCATCTCGACCGCGGTGGATGCCGGGATCTGGGTGCGGAGTTTGTAGAAGCCCCCGGACATGGCCTGCCCGCCTGCCGCATCGAGGAACGCGTTCACGCTGGCGACGACATCGTCCTTCTCCAGGATCCGGCCGAAGTCCATCAAGGTCGAGTTCTGCGGGATGTCGACGATGACGTCCGCCGTACCGGCCGCACTCGAGTAGTCCTTGTGGTTCTCGAAGACTCCCATCGAGCGCAGTCCGACGAATCCGACCCCGGCCACCAGGACGAGCATGCAGGCCATCACGGCCGCGAGGATGACGCGCCGGCGGGTGCGATTAGGTGAACTGCCCTTCGGGCGGCCCGAACGTCTGCTCTTCGGGCGTCCGGGGCTGCCCTGCCGTCTCGAGCGCTTGCCTCCACGATCCGGCACATCGTCGCCGGCCTCGGCCAGGCCCGCGTCGTCGGTGTCGAGGAAGTGGGTGCGCGCCGGTTGCGGATCGATCGTCTGGGGACGCACCCGGTGCGGTACCGCGGTACGCAAGGGGTCGCTGTATTCGCCCGAGGACAGCCTCAGAGGCTGGTCCGGATCCTCGTCCGACGCCCCTGGGATCTGCTCGAGTGGGATCTGCCCCGATGGGTTCTGCTCGGGCCGGCTCTGCGGCGGCGCGCTGGGCATGCGACGGGCGTCCGGCGCCACACGCTGCGGCCCGGTCCGCGGCGGGGGCGGCGGCGACGGCGGCATGGTTCCCTGCGGAGGACGCGGGGGTGGCGCACTCGGCGGGACCGGGGCCTGCGCAGGCCGTGGGACGTCTGCCTGCTCGGAGGACTCGACTTCCCGGCGCCGGCGATGGCGCGTCGAGGGCTTGCCGTCGGCCGGTTGGGTGAAATACCGAAGCCGGTCGAGGTCGAGTTGCTCGGTGGGCTGATCGGAGATGTCGTGACGCCGCGAGCGCGGCCGATGCTGGTGCTCGTCGGTCACCGAATGATTCCTCTCCGGTTCCGGCGATGGTCGATCGGACTGCACCGCTGGTTCGAGATCGCGAATTGTGCTGCGCCGTGGGGCTGGACGGCTCTAGAACTCATCGTCGCGTATCCAGCCACCCCTGCAGGATAGCGACCGCAGCCGCTTGATCAATTACGGCGCGCGAGGATTTCGCATTCACGCCGCTCGCGCGCAGTGCCTGGGTCGCGGTGACCGTGGTCAGACGCTCGTCGTGATATTCGACACCGACGGGGCTGATGCGCTCCGCGAGTTGATCGCCGAATTCGCGCGCCAGACCGGCAGCCTTCCCGTCCTCGTTGCGCAACGTCTTGGGCAGACCCACCACCACCCCGACGGCGTCGTACTCCGCCACGATGGCGGCAATTCGTTCGATGTCGGCGGTGCCGCCCGGTGTACGGCGGACGGTCTCGACAGGTGTCGCGAGAATGCCGTCGGGGTCGCACACCGCGACACCGATGCGAACCGATCCGACGTCGACGCCGACGCGACGCCCGCGCATCCCCGTCATCGGTCCCGGACGAGTTCGCGCAGCCGGGTCATCGCGGCGTCGACGCCACCCGCATCTGTCCCGGATCCCTGCGCCAGGTCGGGTTTTCCACCACCTCGGCCGCCGACGAGTCCGGCGACCTCCTTGACGATGTCGCCTGCCTTGATACCGAGCCCGCGAGCGGCTTCGGTGGTTGCCACCACGAACGGCACCTTCGTGTTCTCGCCGTCGGTGGACGACGAGAACAGCGCGACCACCGCCGGCCGCTCGGCCACCTTGCCACGCAGATCCGTTGCGAGCGAACGCAGTCCGTTGGCGTCGAGACCGTCCGGCAGCCGACCGCCCACGATCAGCGTGGAACCCGCCGTGACGGCGGAATCGATCAGCCCACCGGCCGCCGCGCGCGCCGAATCCGCCCGCAGCCGCTCGACCTGTTTCTCCGCGTCGCGCAGTCGGTTCACCAGTTGTTCGACGCGCCCCGGCACCTCCTCGGACGGCACCTTCAGCGACGACGCCAGGCCGGCCATCAGCGCCCGTTCCTTGGACAGGAAACGGAAGGAATCCATGCCGACGTAGGCCTCCACACGCCGGACTCCCGAACCCACCGACGACTCGCCGATCACCGTGACCGGTCCGATCTGGGACGACGACGCGACATGCGTTCCGCCACACAACTCCATCGAGAACGGCCCGCCGATCTCGACCACCCGGACGACGTCTCCGTAGTTCTCGCCGAAGAGCGCCAGCGCACCCATCTGCTTGGCCTCGGTCAGCCCGGTCTCGAAGGTGTGCACCGGGTAGTTCGCCTCGACCGCCGCGTTGCTGATCTCCTCGATCTCGCGACGTTGACTCTCCGACAACGGCTTTCCGGAATGGAAGTCGAATCGCAGATATCCCGGGCGGTTCAGCGAACCCGCCTGGGTCGCGGTGGGTCCGAGCACCTCCCGCAGCGCGGCGTGCACCATGTGGGTTCCCGAATGTCCCTGTGTCGCACCATGGCGCCATGTCTGATCCACCGACGCGATGACCTCGTCACCCTCGGCGATCTCGCCCTCGTCGACGGTGACCTTGTGCAGCCACACCGACTTTCCGGCCTTCTGGACGTCGGTGATGCGCAGTCGCACACCGTCTCCGGTCGTGATGGTCCCTACATCGGCCATCTGACCACCGGATTCGGCGTAAAGCGGACTGCGATCGAGCACCACGACGAGCTCCTGGCCCGGCGACGCACTCCGCACCCGGGTGCCGTCCGAGACCAGCCCCAGAACCCTTGCCTCCGAGACGAGTTCGTCGAACCCGGTGAAGGTGGTCGGTCCACGGTCGAGGAACTCCCGGTACACCGAAAGGTCGGCGTGGCCGGTCTTGCGGGCGGTCGCGTCGGCCTTGGCGCGCTGCTTCTGTTCGGCCATCAGACTGGTGAAACCCTGCTGGTCCACCGACAGCCCCGCCTCGGCGGCCATCTCGAGCGTCAGATCGATCGGGAAGCCATAGGTGTCGTGCAGGGTGAACGCGTCGTCACCGCTGATGGTGGTGTGCTGCGCGGCCTTGGTTGCCTGTGCGGCGTCGGCGAAGAGCTTGGAGCCGGCGGCCAGCGTCTTGCTGAACGACGCCTCCTCGCCGATCGCGACATCGACGATGTGGGTGCGCTGCTCGGCCAGGTTGGGATACGAGGGCGCCATGGTGTCGACGACGAGATTGATGAAATCACCCATCGTGGGCTGATCCGCTCCGAGGAGACGAACCGACCGCACCACACGCCGCAGCAGTCGACGCAACACGTAACCGCGGCCGTCGTTGCCGGGCAGCACACCGTCACCGATGAGCAGCGTGGCGGTGCGGGCGTGGTCGGCGATCACCCGGAACTTCACGTCGTCGTCGTGCGAACCGGCGCCATAGGCCCGGCCGGTGAGACGCGCGGCGAGATCGATGATGGGTTTGCACAGGTCGGTCTCGTAGACGTTGTCGACACCCTGCAGGATGCACGCCACCCGCTCGATCCCCATGCCGGTGTCGATGTTCTTCTTCGGCAGCGGGCCGAGGATCTCGTACCCCTCCTTGCCGCCGCCGGGGCCCCGCACGTTCTGCATGAAGACGAGATTCCAGATCTCGATGTAGCGGTCCTCGTCGGCCTCCGGGCCGCCTTCCCTGCCGTACGCCGGCCCGCGGTCGTAGAAGATCTCCGAGCACGGACCACACGGGCCGGGGATCCCCATCGACCAGTAGTTGTCCTTGAGCCCCCGCCGCTGGATGCGCTCGGCGGGTACACCGATCTCATCGCGCCAGATGGCCTCGGCCTCGTCGTCGTCGAGGTAGACCGTCGGCCACAGTTTGTCCGCCGCGATCCCGTATCCGCCGTCGTCGACGCTGTTGGTGAGCAACGTCCACGCGAAGTTGATCGCCTCGCGCTTGAAGTAGTCACCGAACGAGAAGTTGCCGGCCATCTGGAAGAACGTGTTGTGGCGCGTGGTGATGCCGACTTCTTCGATGTCGAGGGTGCGTACGCATTTCTGCACACTGGTCGCCCGGTCGAAGGGCGGCGTCTGTTCGCCCAGGAAGTAGGGCTTGAACGGCACCATGCCCGCGTTGACGAACAGCAGGTTCGGGTCATCGAGGATCAACGAGGCGCTCGGCACCTCGGTGTGACCCGCCTTGATGAAGTGATCCAGGAAGCGCTGCCGGATGTCATGCGTCTGCAACTGAGTTCGTCCTTGGTGAGGTGGTGGGTCTGCCGTCTGGTGGTCCGAACCGGTGGTCGAGACCGGTCGGCGACACTCCAGACTACCGCCGGCGAATATCCGCGCCGGTTCCCGGCCGTCGCCGCGCGCGCTCGGACCGGTCCGACCCCGCCGCATCGACCCCGGCGTCCCGGCTGCACACATCGCAAACTGACCTCATGACCGCGACTCGTACCGGCGATGCATCACCCGGTCGACCCCTTCTCCGACGGGAGCGGCGATCCGGGATCGTCGCTCCCGGATCATCGATCCCGGCCCCTCGTCGCCCGGCGCACGATGGAACGCAGACGGCCGAGCCGCGCACCGATCTCGCGCTCGTGTCCGTGATCGGTCGGCAGGTAGTAGTCGACCCCGACGAGGTCATCGGGCGCGTACTGCTGCGCTACCACTCCACCCGGGTCGTCGTGCGGATATCGATATCCGATCCCGCTGCCCAGTCCTTTGGCTCCCGCATAGTGGCTGTCGCGCAGATGGGCGGGCACAGCGCCCGACTTCCCGGACTCCACGTCCGCGATCGCCGCTCCGATCGCCGACACCACTCCCCCCGACTTCGGCGCGGTGGCCAGATGGATGGTGGCCTGCGTGAGCGCCAGCTTCGCCTCAGGCATGCCGACCAGGGCCACCACCTGGGCGGCAGCCACCGCCGTCTGCAATGCGGTCGGGTCGGCCATCCCGACGTCCTCGCTGGCATGGATCATCAGCCGACGCGCGATGAATCGCGGGTCCTCGCCGGCCACGATCATCCGCGCCAGGTAGTGCAGCGCGGCGTCGACATCGGAACCGCGGATCGACTTGATGAACGCGCTGGTCACGTCATAGTGCTGATCACCGTCGCGGTCATAACGCACCGCGGCCCGATCGATCGCCGCCTCCACCTCGGTGACGTCGAGGACCGCGCGATGGCCGTCTCCGGCGGCGGATTCGTCGTCGTCTCCGCGCAGGGCCGCGTCCGCGCTGGCCTCCAATCCGGTGAGCGCACGACGTGCATCACCGCCCGCCACCGCGACGAGGTGGTCGATCGCCTCGTCGCTGACCTCGACCCGACCGTCGAGGCCGCGAGGATCGGCGACGGCGCGTCGCAGCACCTCACGGATGTCGCTGTCGGAGAGGGATCGCAATTGCAAGACGAGTGATCGGGACAGCAGCGGCGCGACCACCGAGAACGACGGATTCTCCGTGGTCGCGGCCACGAGAAGCACGATGCGGTTCTCCACCGCGTCGAGCAGCGCATCCTGCTGGGTCTTGGAGAAGCGATGGACCTCGTCGATGAACAACACGGTCTGCTGGCCCTCGATCAGCCTGCGCCGCGCCACGTCGATGACGGCGCGTACCTCCTTGACACCGGCCGACAGCGCCGAGAGCGCTTCGAATCTGCCGCCGGTGGCACGAGAGATCAACGCGGCCATCGTCGTCTTACCGGTGCCCGGCGGCCCGTAGAGCAGCACGGATGCGGCACCCGAGCCGTTGATCAACCGACGCAGCGGCGATCCGGTACCCAGCAGATGCTGCTGGCCCACGATCTCGTCGAGCGACTCCGGACGCATCCGCACCGCCAGCGGCGCATGTGCACCCGGTGGTGACGTGAGACCGCCCGAGCCTGGGCCCGAGGCGGCCGCCGGTGGATCGAACAGCCCTTCCACAGCGGCCCGTCAGGTGAGCCAGATGCGCTGCAAAGCCGCACCGAGCCGGGACGCGAACTCGGCGATCTCCGCTTCACCGGCCCGGACCGCGGCGGCCGACAGGTCGGCCCAACGCGCGACGATCACGCGCGGATCGTTGCTGTGCAGCGCCCAGTCGTGGGTCTGGCCGGACTGGCCCGACCGTGGGTCCTCGACAGCACCGGGATCGTCGTCGGGCAGCATCCATACCGTGGAGAGCCACGTCCACAGCAGCCGGGCAGTGGTGATCTTGCGGGTGGCCTCACCGTCGTGACCGAGTCCCGGCCAGATGGGATAGACCTCGGATCGCCACGCGTCGACCATCGCGATCTCGAGGTCGGCGCGGTGGTCGACGTTGACGTGGGACAACTGCGCAGCAAAGGTCACCAGCGCGTACGCGATGTCGAGGGTGGCGTCGCGGAAACCGCCCCACTCGTAGTCCATGAACTGCACACCCTCGTCGTTGAGCAGGATGTTCTCTGCGCCGACGTCCGAGGGGCTGAAGGCCCGGTGGTCTCCGTCGGCGAACAGCGAGCAGGCGATCGTCAACCGCTTCGCCACGTCCTCCGGCAGATCCACACCCAGCCGATCGGTCAGCGCAGGCGCGTCCTCGACCGCCCGCGCGGCCGTCTCGCCGAGCAGGTCGACATCATCGGCACCGTTGGCTCCGCGCCGCAGGATCGCCAGGAAGTCCACCTCGCCGCCGACCGTCGCCGCGTGCATCCGGCCGAGCGCCTGGCCCCAGGCACTGACCGCATGTGACGTCTCGACGACGTCGGTTCCGGACAACAGGGAGGTCAGGGAGCGTCCGTGCCCGAGATCGCTGAGAACGAGGACCCGCACATCGGGGTCGGATGCGATCAGCTGGGGCCCCGGGCGCGACTCGGTCGGCAGCGCGGTGGCGTATTTGTAGGAGGCGAGCTCGCGGTGGAACGCGCGCGGATCCTCGTCGGCAGGCAGCGCCTTGATCACCAACGTGCGATCCATCGACAAAGGATTGACCGCCACCCTCGCTCGCACCACGACGGTGCGACCACTACCCCGAGGTCTTCGGGGTCTGCGAGGGAGACGGGGGAACCGGCCCGATGCGAGAGAACCGCCTCGGCCGCGCGCACCACACCGGCGATGCGACTCTCAGTTATTACCGTCATGTCATCCACCAACCTACCCAATCGCCGAACACGGCGTCACGACTCTTGATCCATCTGCAATGCATTTGCCACTGACAAACCCCGTCGACCTCGGTCGATGCCAGATCCCGTCTCGCACAACTAAGGTCATGTGGAGGTCCAGCCCCCCGCCGACGGGTGTCATCTGTTCGGCTGATCCGGGCCGACCGGGCGGTCGACGCTAGTCGGCACCCGCCCGGGACGGTCCATCGGTGATCTCGGACACATCGATCGGACTGACGTCCACCGACACGTCGATCCGACTCTTCTTCGACTCCGTGTAGATCACCCCGCGCAGCGGTGGGACGTCGTCGTAGTCGCGACCCCAGGCCACGGTCACGTGTCGTTCGTCGACGAACTTGTCGTTGGTCGGGTCGAAGGCCAGCCACCGATCGTCGGGCAGCCATACCGCTGCCCACGCATGGCTCGCGTCGGCACCGAAGATCCGTTCCCGGCCCGGTGGCGGGTCGGTGGCGAGGTAGCCCGACTCGTACCGTGCCGCCAGGCCGACCGATCGCAGGCATGCGATGGCCACACGGGCGAAATCCTGACAGACCCCCATGCGCCGCTCCAGCACGGTGTCCACCCGGGTGCTGATCGCCGTCGATCCCGACTTGTAGGTGAACTCGCGGTGGATCCGCGAGTTGAGGTCGGTCACGGCCTCGATCAGAGGACGGCCCGGCCAGAAGATATCGGCCGCGAAGTCGGCCACCGCACGAGTGATCTCCGGCGGCTGGAGGTCGAGGACGAACTCCATCACGCCGGCGCCCGCCACACCAACCGCGGACGGCCTGGCCTGCTCCCACGGGCCGCGTGCCGCCGGCGACAGCGGTACGCCCGCATCTGGTGGATCCACCTCCACGAGCGAGGTCGCCGTGACCACCAACTCGTCGTGGTCGGTCCGGACATGGAAGTACGAATCGCTGTTCCCGTAGACATCCACACCCGTCGACCAGTCGTCGGGCTCGGGTTCGATGGTCACCTCCGCTGCGCGCACGCGCTGATGCGGGAGTTCGCGAGGAGTCAGGTGACAGCGTCCGTACGACGCCGACACGACGTCGTCATAGGTGTAGGTCGTTCGGTGCATGACCTGGTAACGACGGCGCGGGTCGGTCACGCGCTCTCACCTCCCCCGCCCCAGATCGGCTGCGCCTGCTGCGGCAACGCGAAGCGGGTGCGCGTCAGGATGTCCGAGAGATCGCGCGCTCCACCGCCCAGGTCGGCCATCAGATCACGCAACTGTGCACGCCGGCCGTCACCGTCGACGGCGGCGAGATCGTCCGGATCGGAACGGCGCAACTCGGCGGTCAGTTCCTCGACGATCCGTTCGGCGCCCACCGAGCGCAGTTCATCGGGCAACGCGGTCAGGTCGTCGCGCAACTGCGTGAGCTGGTAGATCACCGCGCGCGGGTTGGTCTCGTCGAAGAACAACAGGCCGACCACCGCGCCGAACTGGTAGAGACCACGGTTGCGCCTGCGGTAGATCACCGACGACTCGTTGGCCACCAGATAGGTCTCCAGCAGTGCCTGCTCGACCTCGCGGTCCTGCTCCTCGACGAACAGCGCCGCGGCGAGGTCGGCAAGGGTGATCGTCCGTTCGATGCGCCGGCCGATGTCCATGAACAACCACCCGGGATCGTGCACCATCGAGTCGGCCTGGAGACCCGCCAGCCCGAGCACACCGTGGAGGACCTCGTCGTGTGTGCGGCCGAGGTCAGCGCCCAGTTCGAGCGTCGAGTCGACGGCTGCCGAGGCGGGATCGGATGCGGCGCGGGCCGCGCGGACCTGCCGGCTCAGCTGCTCGATCGCCCGTTCGACCGGCGCCAGCACCATCCAGGTGCTCGTCGACATCTGGTCGCGGACCGCTCGCGCCGTGGCGACCAGCCGATCGGCCGAGTGTGCGATGGTCCCGGCCACCGAGCGCGCGATGGTCAGATCCGTGATCTTCGCGATCGCCTCGTTGACCCGCCCCGGCTCGGCCGGGCGGTCTTCGTGCTCGGCGGCGAGGTCGGCGGTGCCGAGGTAGAGCGCCGTGCCGGTCACGCGCGCGACGGCGTGCAGCACCAGCGGCACGGCGGCCGATCCGCTCATCCACGGTCGGTACTGCACCTCCTGATAACGCTCTCTCGCAACCTTTGCCAGACGCGTCGTCGATTCGGTCCGTTCGCCGTAGCGCCCGAGCCAGAAGAGGTCGGCAAGGACGCGCGGGCTGGCCGCCGCGGCGACGTCGTGGTAGCCGACGCCGCGATGTGCACGGGCCGGACGTGGTGCCGCCACCGTCTTCTCACCGACCGCGGACCGTGTACCCGGTTTGCGCGAGACATGGCCACCGACATCGGCGCTGGTCACCCAGACATCCTTCGCCGCAACCGTCCGCTGCGCCGCGCCCTCGACCCCGTCGGCCAGCACCATCCCGAGTCCGCCCGGCATCACCGCATATGTCGGCCCCTGCGCGACGCTGAAGGCGCGCAGTCCGACCGGGGCAGCGCGCAGCACTCCGGTGCGTTCCGACGTGATGCGGCCGGCTGTCATCGTGGGTGCGATCGACACGGGTTGCAGCGTCCGGGCGACCCATTGCCACGGGTGTGCCTCGATCCGGGCGGCGAGGTCGGCACGGCCGGCCGCGTCGAGCATCGGGCCGATCAGCTCTTCGTCGGTGGCGAAGTTGGACAGCAGCAGTTCGTCGAGATCGGCGCGGATCTTGGTGCGCTGCAGGTCATCGCCTGCCCAGAGGGTCGGCACCGACGGCAGCGCGAGATCCTCGTCGAGCAGCGCCGGTGCGAGTCGTTCCAGCACCGTGTGAAGTGCCGGGTTCTCGAGCACGCCGCTGCCGAGGGTGTTGACTACGGTGACCGTGCCGCGTGAGATCGCCTCCACCAGACCCGCGACACCGAGCCGGGAGTCGGTCCGCAGATCCAGCGGGTCGGCATACTCGGCGTCTATTCGGCGAAGCAGCACGTCGACGCGCTTGTACTTGCCCAGCGACCGCATGTACACCGCACCGTCGCGCACCGTCAGGTCACCGCCCTCGACCAGCGGGAAGCCCAGCACCGATGCGAGGTAGGCCTGGTCGAAGGCTGTCTCCGACATGCTCCCGGGACTCAGCACCGCAACCGTGGGCTCCTCGACGCCGGCCGGGGCGTAGTCGAACAGGGCGAGCCGCAACGTCCCGGCGAACGTCGCGATGGGCCTTGGTGCAACGGTCTGGAACAGCTGCGGGAAGGTGTGGGAGAGCAGTCGACGGTCGACCATCGCGAAACCGATCCCCGACGGTGCCTGCGTCCGGTCGGCGTACACCTCGAACCGGCCGTCGGACGCACGCCCGAGATCGAGGGCGTGCAAGAACAACGCGTGCGGTCCGGGGACCTCCATTCGCGCGGCCTTCCGGATGTAGCCGGGGTGCCCGAACACCATCTCGGGCGGGATGAGACCGCGGTGGATCGTCTTCTGATCGCGATAGATGTCACGCAGGAGCAGATCGAGCAGCATCGACCGCTGGGTGACCGCCTTCTCCAGTTGCGTCCACTCGAGCCCGTCGACGACGAGCGGTACCGGGTCGACCTGCCAATCGCGGGCGACGGTCTCGGCGCCATCGAACTCGTTGTAGATGACGCCTTCGTCGCTGACTGCGGTGGCCAGGCGCGCCGCCGCGCCTCGCAATCGGTCGTCGCCGCGCGCCGCATAACCCGCCACCAGATCCGACCAGGCGGGTCTCGTCCGACCACGCCCGTCGACGACCTCGTCAAAGGGCGCAGCCGACGAACCGGGCGCGTCAGCACCACCGGGCAGGCCCTCGACATCGAATAGCGCAGAGCCATCGGACCGGTACCCGTCGAAGACCCCGGGCAGTCGATTCCCGGCCGGGCCACCGGACGAAACGATCACCGGAAAACTGTACGTGCCCGGCGCGCGTGGAGCACCGTCGGTACCCGGCGGTCAGGCGCCGCCGGGGCCTGCTTCCTGCGCCGCACCCTCGCCGTCCGGCTTCTTCCGGACAACCGGCTTGGCGTCGATACCCGACTCCTTGCGCTGCTGCGGCGTGATCGCCGCGGGTGCGTCGGTGAGCGGATCGACGCCGCCACCCGACTTCGGGAACGCGATCACCTCACGGATCGAGTTCTCCCCCGCCAGCAACGCGGTGATCCGGTCCCAGCCGAAGGCGATTCCACCGTGCGGCGGGGCGCCATAGGCGAAGGCGTCGAGAAGGAAGCCGAACTTCTCCTGTGCCTCGTCATGGCTGATGCCCATGATCTCGAAAACTCGTTCCTGCACGTCACGCTGGTGGATACGGATCGATCCGCCGCCGATCTCGTTGCCGTTGCAGACGATGTCGTACGCGTAGGCCAGGGCTGCCCCGGGATCGGTCTCGAGCACGTCCAGCGACTCCGGCTTGGGTGCGGTGAACGCGTGGTGCACCGCGGTCCATGCGCCGGATCCGACTGCGACATCACCGGAGGCGGTCGCATCGTCGGCGGGCTCGAACAGCGGGGCGTCGACCACCCACGTGAAGGCCCAGTCACCGTCCTTGATCAGCCCGAGCCGTGCGGCGATCTCACCGCGCGCGGCACCCAGCAGGGCGCGCTGCGCCTTGGCCGGCCCGGCGGCGAAGAACACACAGTCGCCCGGCTCGGCGCCCACGTGTGCGACCAGGCCCGCACGCTCCTCCTCGGAGAGGTTCTTGGCGACGGGACCACCGAGTTCGCCGTCGTCGCCGACGAGGACATAGGCAAGACCTTTGGCCCCGCGCTGCTTCGCCCATTCCTGCCACGCGTCGAGTTGGCGACGCGGCTGCGACGCCCCACCCGGCATGACGACGGCACCGACGTACGGTGCCTGGAACACCCGGAACGGGGTGTCGGCGAAATAGTCGGTGCACTCGACGAGTTCGAGACCGAACCGGAGATCCGGCTTGTCACTCCCGTAACGCCGCATCGCATCGGCGTAGGTGATGCGTGGGATCGGGGTGGTGATCTCCACGCCGATCAGCTTCCACAGCGCAGCCAGAACCTCTTCGGCGAGCGCGATGACGTCGTCCTGATCGACAAAGCTCATCTCGAGATCGAGCTGGGTGAATTCCGGCTGCCGGTCGGCGCGGAAATCCTCGTCGCGATAGCAGCGCGCGATCTGGTAGTAGCGCTCCATGCCGGCCACCATGAGCAACTGCTTGAACAGCTGCGGGCTCTGCGGCAACGCGTAGAAGGTGCCCGGCTGCAGGCGTGCCGGCACCAGGAAGTCACGGGCGCCCTCCGGGGTCGACCGCGTCAGCGTCGGGGTCTCGACCTCGACGAAGTCGTGACCGGCGAGCACACCGCGCGCGGCCGCGTTCACCTTGGACCGCAGTCGCAGCGCGTGCGCCGGGCCCTCGCGACGCAGGTCGAGGTACCGATACCGCAGACGCGCCTCCTCGCCGGGCGCCTCGTCGAGCTGGAACGGCAGGGCCGCCGAAGCGTTCAGCACCTCGAGGCTCACCGCGTTGATCTCGATCTCGCCGGACGACAGGTTCGGGTTCTCGCTGCCCGCCGGGCGCTCCTCGACGACACCGGTCACCGCGACGCAGAACTCGGCCCGGAGCCGATGGGCTGCCTCGGCAACGGCCTCGTCCCGGAAGACGACCTGGACCAGCCCGGAGCTGTCGCGCAGATCGATGAAGACCACGCCCCCGTGATCGCGACGACGCGCGACCCAACCGGCGACGGTGACGGTCTGCGAGGCGTCGGCGCGGCGAAGCGAACCGGCGAGATGCGTGCGGAGCACTCAGAGTCCTTCCCAAACGGATACGTGGTGAATCTCGGCCAATCCTACTGTCGTGACCTCGGGTGACCTGCACCCGGCCGTCCGCCGGACATCGGCCGCGACAACACGGACCCGGCATCGACTCCGATCTCCTCACGACCGCCGTGGCGGCGAATAGGCTCGAGCGTGCCGAACTCGGACTCACCCGGCCGTGGGTGTGGACGGCGCGCAGCCGCGACAAGGAGCGACATGGTTTTTCAGGGCGACGGTCCACTCGACACCAGCGGCGTCTCAGGGGGCGGTGGCGGAGGCGGCGGGGCGCGCATCGCGCTCGGCGGCGGGGCCGGACTGATCATCACCCTGGTGGCTCTGTTCTTCGGGATCGACCCCGGGTCGGTCACCGGCGGTGCGGGCCTCGGTGGTGACACCGTCTCCAGCCAGAGCGCCGCCGAGCTCGACGAGCACATCCGGTCGTGCACCGTCGAGAAGGCCAACACCGACTCCGTCTGCCGCATCGTCGCGACCACCAACAGCCTCAACAAGGTGTGGTCGGAGGAGATGCGCGGTTACACACCGCCCGGGACCAAGATCTTCACCGGCTCGGTCGCCACCGGATGCGGCGCGGCGACCTCGGCGACCGGGCCTTTCTATTGTCCGGCCGACCAGACGGTGTACATCGATCCGTCGTTCTTCGCCCAGCTCGAGCAGATGGGCGGGAGTGACGGGCCGCTCGCCCAGGAGTACGTGGTGGCACACGAGTACGGCCACCACGTCCAGAATCTGACCGGAGCGCTCCAGAAGGGCAACCGGATGGGGTCGCAGGGCCCGCTGTCGGGATCGGTGCGCGTCGAGTTGCAGGCGGACTGTCTGGCCGGGGTGTGGGCATACCACGCCGACAAGGGGCCGGACGCGATGCTCGAACCGCTGACCCAGCAGCAGATCGCCAGTGTCATCCAGACCGCGAAAGCAATCGGCGACGACACCATCCAGGGCGCCGATTCGAACCCCGAGGGATGGACGCACGGATCAGCTCAGCAGCGATCCCGCTGGTTCACCATCGGGTACCGGTCCGGGGACCCCGGCCGGTGCGACACGTTCGCCACCAACGATCTGTGAGCGAGCCGCGCCCGGGCGCCACGCGACGTCCGACGCCCGTCGATCGCCTGGCCGATGCCCATCTCGCCGACCAGGTACGGCACGACCCGCTCTTCGCGACCGAGATCGGTGTCGGCGGACACGACCACCTGCTGACCGACTTCTCCCCGACGCCTGCGCGGCGCGGGTGTCACTGGCACGCGGCGCCGTGCACGCGTTGGCGGCGGCGCCGGTGTCCGACGACGTCGACCGGGTGACCGTCGCGACGATGACGGCCGCACTTCGACGGGAGATCGCCCTCGGGGACGCCGGCGAGCGGATCGGCGAGTGCAACGTGATCGCGTCGCCCTTGCAGGCGATTCGCGATGTCTTCGATCTCATGCCCACCGACACCACGGAATCGCGGGAGGTGTTCCTCGCCCGACTGCGGGCCGTTCCCGAATGTGTGGACACCGTCATCGACGGTCTCCGGCACCGGGTGGCACATGGGCCTGCGGCGGCACTACGCCAGGTCGAGCTCGTCGCCGCTCAGGCCCGGGGCGCGGCCGCGGCCATCGAGTCCTCCGCCACCGCGATGGCCGGCGATGCCTCCCTCGCCGATCACCTCCGCAGCTCGCTCGAGGACGCCGACGCGGCCTTCGCCGCCTTGGCGGCGGTCCTGCGGACCGAGGTGGCGCCCACGGCGACGGATGTCGATGCGGTCGGGCGGGAACGCTACCTCCGGTATCTCCCCGTCCATCTCGGCAGCGACGTCGATCCCGACGAGGCCTACGCGTGGGGTCTTGATCACCTCGCCTCGATCATCGACGAGCAATCCGCGATCGCTCGTGATCTCGTGCCGAGCGGAGACGTGCGCGAGGCCCTGTCGCATCTGGACACCTTGCCGCAGTACGCCATTCGCGATCGTCACGAGTTCGTGAGGTGGATGCAGGACCTGTCGGATCGGGCCGTCGACGGCCTGTCCGGTACCCACTTCGAGATCCCACCCCGGTTGTCCCGACTCGAATGCCGCCTGGCCCCGTCGTCGACGGGGATCATCTACTACACACAGCCGAGCGCAGATCTCGTACGCCCGGGACAGATGTGGTGGTCGGTTCCGCCGGAGCAGACCGTTTTCCACACCTGGCAGGAGACGACCACCGTCTTCCACGAAGGCGTCCCCGGACATCATCTGCAACTCGGCTCGGCCATCGTCAGCGCCGACCTCAATTCCTGGCGGAAACTGGCGTCGTTCACCTCGGGCCACGGCGAAGGCTGGGCGCTCTACGCGGAGCGCCTCATGGACGAAATCGGTTGGCTCGACGACCCCGGCAATCGGATGGGCATGCTCGACTCACAACGGTTGCGGGCAGCACGCGTCGTGGTCGACATCGGTGTGCACTGTGGGCAACCCGCCCCCGCGGCTCTCGGCGGCGGAGTGTGGGATGCCGACAAGGCCTGGCGGTTCCTCACCGATTCGGTCGCGATGGACCATTCGGTCTTGCGGTTCGAACTCGACCGATACCTCGGCTGGCCCGGACAGGCACCGTCGTACGCACTCGGACAACGGGTCTGGGAGCAGGCCCGTTCTGCCGCCCTCGGCACCCACCCGCACTGGACCCGCAAGGACTTCCACCGCGAGGCCCTCGCACTCGGCGGGGTGTCCCTCGACGTCCTCGTCGACGAGGTCACCCGCACCTGACCTCAGCCGAGTAGGCGCAACACCTCGACGGTGACGTCGTCGAGCGAGATCTGGTGCTGTTCACCATTGCTCAGATCCTTGATCTCGATCCGACGTTCGGCGAGCTCACGATCGCCGAGTACAAGCGCGAGACGGGCACCGGAGCGGTCCGCCGCCTTCATCGCACCCTTCAGACCGCGATCTCCGTAGGCGAGGTCCACACTGATCCCGGCGGCTCTCAATTCTCCGGCGACACCCACCAATTCGGCCTTGGCGTCGGCTCCGAGCGGCACCCCGTACACCAGGCAACGAGCGGTGTCGGCATGCGCGACGCCCTCCGCCTCCATTGCCAGCATCGTGCGGTCGACGCCGAGACCGAATCCGATCCCGGACAGATCCTGCTTGGCTCCGAGCAGTGACATGAGGCCGTCGTACCGGCCTCCGCCACCGATGCCCGACTGCGCGCCGAGCCCGTCGTGGACGAACTCGAAGGTGGTCTTGGTGTAGTAGTCGAGACCGCGCACCAGGCGCGGATTCAGTTCGTACTGAACGCCCAACCGTTTGAGGTGGGTCAGCACGGCATCGAAATGCGCACGCGCGTCCTCGGACAGGTGGTCGATGAGCAGCGGTGCGTCCGCGGTGGCCGCCTTGATCTCGGGACGCTTGTCATCGAGCACACGCAGCGGGTTGAGTTCGGCGCGCTTGCGGGTCGCCTCGTCGAGATCGAGTCCGAACAGGAACTGCTGCAAGGCTTCCCGGTACGGCCCCCGACTCGCGTCGTCACCGAGCGACGTGATCTCGAGGCGGAAGCCGGACAGTCCGAGCCGGCGGTATCCCTCGTCGGCGACGGCGATGACCTCGGCATCGAGCGCCGGGTCGTCGATCCCGATGGCCTCGATCCCCACCTGCTGCAGCTGCCGGTAACGCCCGGCCTGAGGCTTCTCGTACCGGAAGAACGGTCCGGCGTAACAGAGCTTGACGGGCAGCTGCCCCCGGTCGAGCCCGTGCTGGATGACCGCCCGGACCACCCCGGCGGTCCCCTCGGGACGCAAGGTCACCGACCGGTCGCCGCGATCGGCGAAGGTGTACATCTCCTTGCTGACCACGTCGGTGGATTCACCGACGCCCCGGGCGAAGAGCGCAGTGTCCTCGAAGACGGGCAACTCGATGTGTCCGTAGCCGGCCCGGCGTGCCGCGTCGGTCAGGGTGTCCCGGACCCGCCGGAAGTCTGCCGAGTTCGGCGGGAAGTAGTCGGGGATGCCCCGCGGCGCGGCGAAGTCGGCACTCACAGTCCGTATCGTCCCTTCTTGGGTGTGTCCGCTGCTGCGGTGGTCATGTCGGCGAGAAAGGGATTGCTCGCCCGTTCGGCGCCGATCGACGTCTGCGGCCCGTGTCCGGGCAGTACCTGGGTGTGGTCGGGCAACGGGAGGAGTCTGGTCGCGATCGAGTCGAGCAACTGCTGGTGATCACCACCGGGCAGGTCGGTCCGTCCGATGGACCCGGCAAACAGTACGTCACCGGAGAAACACACCGGCACCGTCTCCGACAACACCCCGTCCTGCTGCTCGGCATCAGCGTCCAGCGGGACCTCGATGCCGAGCAACACCGATCCCTGCGTGTGCCCGGGTGCGAGGTCGACCGAGATCCGGATGCCCGCGAGATCGACGTCCTCGCCGTCGACGAAGTCGACGACCTTCTCGGGTTCACGGAATTCGAGGGCGCCGATCACCGAC
Source organism: Gordonia sp. SID5947 (assembly GCF_009862785.1). Taxonomy (NCBI): domain Bacteria; kingdom Bacillati; phylum Actinomycetota; class Actinomycetes; order Mycobacteriales; family Gordoniaceae; genus Gordonia; species Gordonia sp. SID5947. The sequence continues at coordinate 1,118,976 of NZ_WWHU01000001.1, forward strand.
TCCAGGGCACGACCCAGGCCACGACCCGGGTCGGCCAGCATCGGCCGGTCGGCGGGATGGATGTAGGCCGGGATGGAGTACTCGTCGCACAGTTCGGCCGCGTTCCAGGTGTGGTCGAGGTGGCCGTGGGTGAGCAGCACCGCAACGGGCGTCAGATCGTGCTCGGCCAACAGTTCACGGACGCGAGCGGCGGCGTCCTGTCCCGGGTCGACGATCACGGCCTCCGCCCCTGCCTCGGTGGCGAGCAGGTAGCAGTTGGTCTGGAACATCCCCGCTGCGAATCCGGTGATCAGCATCTCCCCATTGTGGCAAACCGTCCGCGACAGGTCCGCGGCCCGCCCGCACGGACGCGCGCCCCGGCCATGGAGTTCTCAGGTTCGGCTGGCACACTGGCCTGTCGACGTAGCATCAGCGACGACCGCATGCCTCGACACCACGTCCGGCGTGCCACCTCCCGGGGGGAGTCACGGCACACGAGTTCAGGAGGGTCTAACCGCGTGTCCACCAATGAGGAACGCCGCGAAGCCGCCAAGCGCAAGCTCGAAGAACGCCTCGAACGGGAACGGCAGCAAGCACGCCGGCGCAAGATCATCATCGCCTCGGTCTCGACCGTCGTGGTCGTGGCGATCGTCGCAACTGCGACAACCCTCATCGTGAAGAAGGTCCTCGACGATCGCGAGGCCGCCCGCTGGACGGCATGTTCGTACGAAGACCAGCCGAGTCGCTTCGAGCAGCTTCCCAAGGAGGTCCCGGCCGAGGTCCCCGCCGACCAGCGCGCACAGGCTCAGGCCTACCTCGACGAGATGAAGGCTGGCCAGGCCAAACAACGGACCTCTCCCAAGCCGGACTCCAAGCAGCTGAAGGAAGGCACCGCGAACATGGTGCTCGACACCAATCAGGGCGCCATCCCGATCGCGCTGCAGCGCACCGGGGCACCGTGCAACACCGGTGCGGTCATCTCGTTGGCCGAGAAGAAGTTCTACGACGCCACGCCGTGCCATCGACTCACCAACAGCGAGACGCTGAAGGTTCTGCAGTGCGGTGACCCGACCGGGACCGGCGCGGGCGGCCCGGGATGGTCGAGCCCCGACGAACTGCCCACGGACCTCAAGCCCGCGGGCCAGCCGGACCCGACTTCCGGAGAGGCGCCGGTGATCTACCCGCGCGGCACCGTGGCGATCGCCAACAGCAACAACCCGCAGACGGGTCAATCGAACACCGGCTCGAGCCAGTTCTTCCTGGTCATGCAGGACAGCCAGCTGGCGGCGAACTACTCGGTCGTCGGCAAGGTCGACCCGAAGGGCCTGACCGTGCTGGACAAGATCGCGAAGAACGGTCTGATCCCCGGCCCCAACGGGAGCGCGCAGGACGGCAAGCCCAAGCAACCGGTGAACATCACCACCGCAACCGTCGACGGCGGCTCCGCCGCCTGACCCGGGCGCGAGGGGGTCAGGCGGCCGAGGTCACCCGGTACACGTCGTAGACCCCCTCGACGTTCCGGACCACGTTCAGCACGTGACCGAGATGCTTCGGGTCACCCATCTCGAAGGTGAACTTGCTGACGGCCACCCGGTCACGGCTGGTGGTCACCGATGCGGAGAGGATGTTCACCCGCTCGTCGGCGAGCACCTTGGTGACATCCGACAGCAACCGGTGACGGTCGAGCGCCTCCACCTGGATGGCGACGAGGAAGACCGACGACGGCGAGGGCGCCCACGAGACCTCGATGATGCGCTCGGACTGTTCCTGCAGCGACGCGGCGTTGGTGCAGTCGGTGCGATGAACACTGATGCCGCCACCGCGGGTCACGAAACCCATGATCTCGTCGCCCGGTACGGGCGTACAGCACTTGGCGAGCTTCGCCATCACATTGTCGAGACCCTCCACCACGACGCCCGCGTCGCCGCCCTGGCGTGTGCGGGTCGGCAGGGTCGACGGCGTCGACCGTTCGGCGATCTCGTCGACCGCGTCGTCGATGCCCCGAGCGATGCGACGAGGCGATTCACCACATGACGGGCCGAGACATGGTGCTCCCCGACCGCGGTGTACAGGGCGGTGAGATCGGTGTACCGCAACTCTTTCGCGACCGACGCCATGGATTCGGCACTCATCAAGCGCTGCAACGGTAGTCCGCCGCGACGCACCTCCTTGGCGATGGCCTCCTTGCCTGTTTCGAGCGCTTCTTCGCGACGCTCTTTGGCAAACCACTGACGGATCTTCGCCTTGGCCCGCGGTGACACGACGAAGTTCTGCCAGTCCTTCGACGGCCCGGCGTTGGACGCCTTGGAGGTGAAGACCTCGACGACCTCGCCGTTCTCCAACTTGCGTTCGAGCGCCACCAGCCGACCGTTCACCCGGGCCCCGATACAGCGGTGCCCCACCTCGGTGTGAACCGCGTAGGCGAAGTCGACCGGAGTGGATCCGGCGGGCAGCGTGATCACGTCGCCCTTCGGCGTGAACACGAAGATCTCCTGGACTGCCAGGTCGTAACGCAGCGACTCCAGGAACTCGCCCGGGTCGGCCGCCTCCCGCTGCCAGTCCAGTAGTTGGCGCATCCAGGCCATGTCGTCGATCTCGGCAGCGTCGGACGATTTGCGCGGATTCTTGCCCCTGCGCTCCTTGTAGCGCCAGTGCGCGGCGATGCCGAACTCCGCGGTGCGGTGCATCTCGTGCGTACGGATCTGGACCTCGAGGGGTTTGCCCTCCGGGCCGATCACCGTGGTGTGCAGGGACTGATAGACACCGAACCGGGGCTGGGCGATGTAGTCCTTGAACCGCCCCGCCATCGGTTGCCACAGCGAATGCACCACGCCGACAGCGGCATAGCAGTCGCGGACCTCGTCGCACAGGATGCGGATGCCGACCAGATCGTGGATGTCGTCGAAGTCGCGCCCCTTGACGATCATCTTCTGATAGATCGACCAGTAGTGCTTCGGCCGTCCCTCGACGGTCGCCGAGATCCGCGAACCACCGAGCGCGTTGTTCACGTCGGCGCGCACGCGGGCGAGGTAGGTGTCCCGCGACGGAGCGCGGTCGGCGACCAACCGGACGATCTCCTCGTAACGCTTCGGGTGCAGAATCGCGAACGAGAGATCCTCGAGCTCCCACTTGACCGTCGCCATACCGAGGCGGTGTGCCAGCGGCGCAATCACTTCCAGGGTCTCGCGAGCCTTGCGCGCCTGCTTCTCGGGCGGCAGGAAGCGCATCGTCCGCATGTTGTGGAGCCGGTCGGCCACCTTGATCACCAGCACCCGCGGGTCCCTGGCCATCGCGATGATCATCTTGCGGATCGTCTCGGCCTCGGCAGCACTGCCGAGGGCCACCTTGTCGAGCTTCGTCACGCCGTCGACGAGATGAGCGACCTCGGCGCCGAAGTCCTTCTCCAGTTGTTCGAGGCTGTATCCCGTGTCCTCGACGGTGTCGTGCAGCAGGGCCGCCACCAGCGTGGTGGTGTCCATGCCGAGGTCGGCGAGAATTGTCGCCACGGCAAGCGGGTGGGTGATGTACGGGTCGCCGGACTTGCGCTTCTGCCCCTCATGCCGTTCGTCGGCGACGTCGTAGGCGTGTTGCAGCAACGCCACGTCGGCCTTCGGGTAGATCTCCCGGTGGAGTGTGACCAGCGGTTCGAGCACCGGACGGACCAGGCTTCGGGTGGCGGTCATCCGGCGAGCGAGCCGGGCGCGAACGCGTCGGGACGCCGACGACGACGGCGAACCCATCGCATCAGCCCCGGGGAGCGGCTGGTCGGATGCGCTCTTCACACCAGGCGTGACCGATCCCGCCATCTCAGCTGCGTGGCGCCGGGCATCGGTGTCGACCTCGTCGGGCATCGTGACCTCCTCTCCTCGTCCGGGTGGCCCTCCATCGTGGCACCGGCCACCCATCGCCGGTTTCCCGGTCACTCTGGACAACACCGGATGAGGGTGAGTCTAGTCCGCCGTATGCGGACCGCGGTTCGCTCAGCCGTTGACGACGGTATGGACCGGCAGATCCGCACCGAGGCCTTCTGCGATGGTCGCGCGCCCACCCAGCCCGTCGAGTTCCATGATCACCGCGACACCCACCACGTCGGCGCCGGCCCGATGCAACAGCTGTGCTGCCGCCACAACGGTCCCGCCGGTCGCGAGCACGTCGTCGACCAGCAACACACGCATCCCGCTGATGTCGATGCCACTCGCCGGGATCTCCAGGACCGCCGTCCCGTACTCGAGCGTGTAGCTGGTGCTGTGCACCGGCGGCGGAAGCTTCCCGCCCTTGCGGACGGCGAGCACCCCCACCGCGAGTTCCCGGGCGACCGCACCGCCGAGCAGAAAGCCCCGCGCGTCGATACCGGCCACCAGATCGATGCCGCGGCACCCGTGGGTGAGCGCGGTGACCACCGACGAGAGTCCGACCGGATCGGCCAGGACCGGTGTCAGATCCTTGAAGTCGATGCCGGGCGCCGGGAAGTCGGCCACCATCCGCGCGTGGTCGTCGATCGCCCGCCGGGCCTCGTCGAGCGCCCGCGTGGTGATGTCGTCGTCGGGTGCGGACCCGGCCTTGCGCACATCGTCAGTCACGTACTGTCCACCGATCCATGTTCCATCCGGTTCCGTTGCGGCCCAACCCGGCCATCACATTATCGACGCGGCCACCCCACCGCTGCACGCGCGGGGCCGCGAACAGCGGGATCGACGGGACCGCGGCCCAGGCGGCGTTCTCGATGGTGCGGACGAGTTCGAGCCGGTCGGCAGCCAGGTCCGAGGCGACCAGCCGGTCGATCGCGGCACTCACATCCGCGTCACGGAAGCCGCTGAGGTTCAACGGATCCCCGCCGCGCAGCTGGTACGCGTCCCGAGATGGATTGGCTGCGCCGGCCGCCGCGGACGAAGCACCGTTGGCGACCAACAGTGCATCGACATCCTTGCCCAGCGCGGACGGGGTGAGGTCGGGCGCCCCGGCGTCGACCACGTCGATCCCAGCCCGGCGACAGGACTCGGCGATCGTCGCGACCATCTGTTGCCGCCGCGCATTCGGTGCGAGGTACCCCAGCCGCACCCGCAGCGGCCGGGGGATCCGACGGCATCGGCCAGTGCACGTGAACGGCCCATGTCCGGTCTGGCATAGGCACGGCCGAAGTCACCGTTGAGCTGGCCGGCGAGGTTGTCGGCGGGGGCCAGGACGCGCAGGTTCCACAACTGCGCCCCCTGACCGAACTGACGCGCCAACGCATCTCGAGGCACGCAGGAGGCAAACGCCTGCCGGGCCCGGACATCGCCGAAAACCCCACGTGAGGAGAGCACGAGCTCCTCGACGGCGAGTGCGCGATCCGGTTGAGGCAGCGGCTGGATGGTCTCATCGGTCGATCCCGACGGGGCGACCTCGTCGGTTGTCATCCCGCCCGTCAGATCGGCGACATCGAAGGAGCCGTCCGGGATTCGGCTCTCCGCGTCGGTTCCGCGGCCCCAGATCACGATCCGCGGAGTTTTCGGCGCGTCACCCCACCACTTGTCGTTGGCCACCAGCACGAGTCCGCCGGATGTCGAATACCGGTCGATCCGATACGGTCCCGACGACGGAAACCGCGCGGGGTCGACAGGTCCCGGGGCGAGCGCGAATCCGGAGTTCCAGGCGCGTGCGAGCTTCCCCACCACGACCTGATTCCGCGTACGGATCGGTTCGACGACATCGGCGACACCGGCCTCGCGTGCCACCACGTGTGCGGGCAGCATCGTCCCGGCGCCGAACAGCGACAGCCAGTCTCGATAGTCATGGCCGGGAGCGAACGTCACGGTCGCGGTCGTCTGGCCCGGCGAGCAGTCCACGAGCTCGATGTCGCGGTAGCCCGCTGTGGTCGCCGGGCGGAAGCCGGGGAATCGGCCACTCATCGCCGCCCAGGCCAGCACCAGATCGTCGCAGTCCACCGACGGACCGTCCGAGAACCTCGCCTCCCGGTTGAAGTCATAGCGAAGGGTCAGCGACGACCCGGGAACCGGTGTGACGGTTCCGATGTCGCGGTCGGGGGTGACCTGGCCGTGCGCGCCCAGATAACTGAAGCCGGGCAACATACGGGTGGTTGCCATCAGCGCACCGCCGGCGTTGCCGTCGACGGTGTTGGCGTTGTAGCTGTCTATGCGCGCATCCACCGCGTAGTCGATCGTCGGAGGACCGTCCTCACCGCACCCGGCGAGTAGTCCGGCGAGAACCACCACCACGCCGACAAGGGCGATCGTCGTCATGGGCAGGCCGGTTCGTCGCCGGGCGTCCGACCCGGTCCGCACACTCACGACCCGTAGACTAGCGCGACCGCCGGCGTTTTCCGGTCGGGCTCGACGGTGCGTCATCATCGTCGGACCGCTTCGCCGACCGGCTTGCTGCCGACCGACCCCTAGTCGGCCGCTCGTCGGAGAGATCTTGCCCGGCGGCGACGCGTGCACGCCGGTCGAGGACCCGCTTGGTGTGGCGAGCGATCTCCGGGCGACGCTCCTTGAGCGTGACGAGCAGCGGCGCGGCCAGGAAGATCGAGGAATACGCACCGACGACCACGCCGACGAGCTGGATGAGCGCCAGGTCTTTCAGCGTGCCCACGCCCAGCAGCCACACCGCGATCACCATCAACGCGATGATCGGCAACACCGAGATGATCGTGGTGTTGATCGACCGCATGAGCGTCTGATTGATGGCCAGGTTCGTCTGCTCGGCGTAGGTCCGGCGCGTCGTCTGCAACACGGATCGGGTGTTCTCCGAGACCTTGTCGAACACGACGACGGTGTCGTACACCGAGAAACCCAGGATGGTGAGGAGGCCGATCACGGTCGCCGGGGTGACCTCCCAGCCCACCAACGAATAGACACCGGCCGTCACGACGATGTCGAAGAACAGGGATGCCAGTGCGGCGAGCGACATCTCCCGGTCGAAGCGAACGGCGATGTAGACGAACACGATCACCAGGAAGACCGCCAAGGCGATCAACATCTTCTCGGTGATCTCCCCGCCCCATGTGGAACTGACATCCGACGAGCTGACCTCGGCCGCGGTCAACTCGGGAGCAAATCTGTCGGCAAGCGCCCTCGTCACCTGCTCGGTCTGCTGGATGGTGAGTGTCTCGGTGCGCACCTGGACGGTCTCGGAACTTCCCGACCCCGCAGTCTGAACCGACTCGGGTTCGCTGCCGAGCGTCTTGGTGAAGACCTCCTCGACGGCGTCACTGGTGACGCCGGCCGAGACCGGGATGGAGACCTGCGTGCCGCCCTCGAAGTCGATGCCGAGGGTGAATCCACGGATGGCGATCGACGCGATACAGATCGCCAGGATCACGGCGGTGACGATGTACCACGTCCGACGGCGGCCGGCGATCTCGAACGCGCCGGTTCCCGTGTAGAGACGGGACAGAAACGACCGGTCGGACTCCGCGACGAAGTTCGCCTCCGACGTGCGGGCCGTCCCGTTCGTCACCCCCGCTTCGTCAACCATGCTGTCGGTCTGTCCCGCACCGCGGGAGCCGTCTGTGCGACCGGAATCGGGGCGTTGCGTACTGCTCATTTCGCCGTTCCTTCCGACGCCTCGACCTTGACGGTCCGGGCTGACAATCTGCGCTGGCGCGCCACCTCGCTCACGGCTCCCAGTCCGTTGACCTTCGGTCTGGACAGGAACTCGGACCGGCTCGCCAGGACGACAAGCGGATGAGTCACCAAGAAGACGACCACGACGTCGAGGATCGTGGTGAGACCCAGCGTGAACGCGAATCCACGGACCTCACCGATGGCCAGGACGTAGATGACGACCGCGGCGATGAAGCTGACCGCGTTACCCGACCAGATCGTGCGCCGCGCGCTCGCCCAGCCGCGCGGCACCGCCGACCGGAAACTCCGGCCCTCCCGCATCTCGTCCTTTATTCGCTCGAAGTAGACGACGAACGAGTCGGCGGTCATACCGATACCGATGATCAGACCCGCGATGCCGGACAGATCGAGCGTGAAGCCGATCCAGCGGCCCAGCAGGATGATGATGCCGTACACCATCATTCCCGACAGCACCAGCGACAACATCGTCAGGATGCCGAGCATACGGTAGTAGAACAGTGCGTAGAGCAGGACCGCGATCAGTCCGACGAGTCCGGCGATCAGGCCGGCCTGCAGTGACGCAAGACCCAGCGTCGCCGACACCGTCTCGGCATCGGAGGCCTCGAACGACAGCGGCAACGAGCCGTACTTGAGGACATTGGCGAGGTCCTTGGACTCCTGCTGAGTGAAGTTGCCGCTGATCTCGGTGGACGGTGTGGTGATCGCGCCGCGGATCTGCGGTGCGGAGACCACCTTGGTGTCGAGCGTGAACGCCGTCTGCTTACCGGTGTTCTGACCGGTGTAGGTGGGCCAGAACTTCTGTGCCTCACCCTTGAACTCGACCTGCACGATCCACGCTCCGGCCTGCTGCGTGGTGCCGGCCGTGGCGTTCTTGATGTCTCTGCCGTCGATGATCTCCGGACCGAGGAGGTAGACCTCCTTGCCGTCCTGTGAACACGCGACGAGGTACTGGTCGGGCAGATCGTTGCCGAGCAGCGGATCGTTGGCACCGGGCGAGCAGTCCATCTTCGCCATCTGCGCCGTCAGCGCATCCAGGTTGGCCCCGGCGGGTGCCTGCCGCAGCTTGCGCTGTTCCTCGATCGCAGCGGCGGAGGTCTCGTCGGACTGGTTTTCCTCCTGCTGCTTCTGTTGCTCGGTCTTCGGCTGCGGAGTCGCCGGCTGCACGTTCTCCACCGGGCGCACGAACAGCCGAGCCGTCTGGCCCAGTGATCGCGCTTGCTTGCCGTCGTCACCCGGAACCGTGATGACCAGGTTGTTGCCGTTGACCACGACCTCCGAGCCGGACACACCGAGCCCGTTCACACGCTGCTCGATGATCTGCTTCGCCTGGTCGAGCTGCTCGCGTGACGGCGGCTTGCCGTCAGGGGTGCGAGCGGTCAGGGTCACACGCGTGCCACCCTGCAGGTCGATGCCCAGCTTGGGTGTCGCTGATCCGCCGCCGGTGAAGAAGACCAGCCCCCAGACGACGGCCAACAACACGAAGAAAGCGGTCAGGGGTCTCCACGGCGGAATCTCACGTGGAGGTCCCGACCGCTTCGCCGACGCCCGGCGAGGTGTGGTCACTGCTGTTCTGGTCTCCTAGGGAATGCGCGCGGGCATCATGAGGCCCCGCCGCGCGGTCGTGGCGGTCGGTCGCCCACTCTACTGACTCCGCGGTAGCAACCGTCCTCCGGTGCCGCACGCGCTCGAAGCCTGCGGGCGCTCACACGCCCGCAGGCGATGGCTCACTTCTCGTCGGAGGGGGTGTCACCCGGACGATCGCTGGTCACACTGTCGTCGATGGGATCGGCGCCCAGCGACGGCGACGGATCCTCGATCTCCTCCGGGCGCCCGGCCAGGGCACCCGGATAGGTCTCGGCGGCGTCCTCGGTCGGCACCACCCGCACCACTGCGGCGCGATTGAAGCGCGTCACGACACCGGTCGCGATCTCGAGGTCGACGAAGTCGCCGGATCCTGCGTCGACGACGGTGGCGAACATGCCCGAGGTCAGCTGCACGCGCGCACCGGTGGCCACGGAGTTCTGCATGTCCTGCATCTCGGACATGCGCTTCTTCTGCTTGCGGATGCTCAGGAACATGAAACCGGCCAGCAAGGCCAGCAGAAGGGGAAGAAGAGGGACTCCATGATGACAGCAACAATCCTTGTCGGTTCGGTCTAATTGTGGGCGTTATGTCGGGTTCGGCCGGTCAGCCGAATGCCGCTCGCAGGCGCGCGTGATCGCACCAAGTCCTCCGGCGGGCTGTCCCCAGTGTGCCATGCCGCGGAGAATCCTCGCGATCCTTGTGCTCCGGCGCCGCTCAGAGGTCGTCGAACAAGCTCTCGGTCAAAGGATCGCGGGTGCGGACACCGAAGCTGGCATTCAGCGCACCGGCCGGGGGCGTGAGATCGAGATGATGCCAGGCCGCGGCGGTCGCGACACGGCCACGCGGCGTGCGCGCCATCATCCCGGCGCGCACCAGGAAGGGCTCGCACACCTCCTCGACGGTGGTGGGCTCCTCACCCACCGCGACCGCCAGGGTTGAGACCCCGACAGGTCCGCCGCCGAAACCCCGGACAAGGGCGTTGAGCACGGCGCGGTCGAGGCGGTCGAAACCCAGCTGGTCGACGTCGTAGACCGTGAGCGCCGCCCGCGCGATGTCCTTGGTGATGACACCGTCGCTGCGCACCTCGGCGTAATCGCGGACGCGGCGCAGCAACCGGTTGGCGATACGCGGGGTGCCGCGGGACCGGCCGGCGATCTCGACGGCCGCGTCCTCGAGCAGCCGGATGCCCAGAATCCCGGCCGACCTGCGCAGCACGTGCACGAGTTCATCGTTCTCGTAGAACTCCATGTGCGCGGTGAAACCGAACCGGTCCCGCAATGGCCCGGTGAGCGACCCGGATCGGGTGGTGGCGCCGACGAGGGTGAACGGTGCCACGTCGAGCGGGATCGACGTGGCACCGGGCCCCTTGCCCACGACCACGTCGACGCGGAAGTCCTCCATCGCCAGATAGAGCATCTCCTCGGCCGGCCGGGCGATCCGGTGGATCTCGTCGATGAACAGGACGTCGCCGTCGACCAGGTTGGAGAGCATCGCTGCCAGATCGCCCGCCCGTTCGAGCGCTGGTCCGGACGTCACGCGGATGGCCGCCCCCATCTCGCCGGCGATGATCATCGCCAACGACGTCTTGCCGAGCCCCGGAGGGCCGGACAGCAGGATGTGGTCGGGGGTACCGCCGCGGCCTTTGGCGCCACGCAACACGAGTTCGAGTTGCTCGCGAACCCGGGGCTGGCCGATGAAATCGGCCAGTGATCGTGGACGCAGCCCGGCGTCGAAATCGCCGTCCGAGCTCAACTCGGCCGCACTCGTGTCCCGCTCTGCGGGGCCAGGAACCTGATCGTCGGTCATGCGGTCTTCCCCAGGAGCGCGAGCGACTTGCGGAGAAGTGTGGACGCGTCCACGTCGGGCGCCTCGGCGAGTACTGCGGTCAGCGCGCGGTCGGCGGGCGCGGCGGTGAAGCCGAGACCCAGCAACGCTTCCGAGACCTGATCGCGCACCGTGCCGCCGATTGCGGTGGTCGACGCAACCCCATCCCCTACCGCGGGCGCCTCGACCTTGTCCCGCAGTTCGACGACCAGGCGCTCGGCCACCCGTTTGCCGATTCCCGGCACGCTGGTCAGGGCCTTCACGTCCGACTCGGCCAGCGCCCGGCGGAGCGCGTCGGGCTCCAGCACGGCCAGGGTCGCCATCGCCAGGCGGGGGCCCACCCCGGTCACCGTCTGCAGCAGAGTGAACAGCGACCGCGCATCGGAGTCGGTGAAGCCGTAGAGCGTCATCGAGTCCTCGCGCACGATCATCGACGTGAGCAACGTGGCCTCCTCGCCACGGCGCAGCGATCCCACGGTTCCCGGTGTCACGAGGACGCGATAACCGACGCCGCCACAATCGATCACCACATGGTCGAGGGCGACATCGACCACTGGACCCCGCACCGAGGCGATCATGCCGCTCCCCCGGACCGCGACCGTCCCGCCGACGCGATGCGCGCGGCAGACGCCTGCGCCACCCGCTCCCGATGGCGCCGCGCCAACTGTTCGGCCTTACGTTGTGCCTCGATCATCTTCTCGGTGGTCGCTCCTCGCCAGCAGTGGCAGATGGCCAGTGCCAGGGCATCGGCGGCATCCGCCGGCTTCGGCTTCGTCTGCATTCCGAGGATGCGGGTCACCATCATGGTCACCTGTGCCTTGTCGGCCCGACCACTCCCAGTGACGGCCGCCTTGACCTCGGACGGCGTGTGAAAGCGCACCGGCACGCCACGCTGGCCCGCCGCCAACGCGATGACCCCGCCGGCCTGCGCGGTCCCCATCGCGGTGGACACCTGATTCTGGGCGAACACCCGCTCGATCGCGACCACGTCGGGCTGGTGGGTGTCGAGCCAGTGGCTCGCCGCCGTGAAGATCGCCAGCAGACGCTCGGCGAGTTCCATGTCGGTGGGCGTGCGGACGACGTCGACATCGAGCGCGGTGACCGCCCTCCCCCGACCGGACTCGACCAGCGCGATGCCGCACCTCGTGAGGCCCGGATCGACTCCCATCACACGCACGCAGACCCTCCGCTTCACCGGACCGAACAGTTGTTCGACATCTTATCGGCCGTCACCGACGAGGTGGCCGAACAACACGCGACGATCATCAGGCCACAATGGCAGTGACATGCCGAACGTGCGCCCCATCTCCCCCGACGGTCTCGTCGATCTCTGTGTGGACTTCGTGGCACGAATTCCCGGATGTCGCGTCGTGGCCGTGGACGGTGCCGACGCCGCCGGTCCCGATGCCTTTGCCGCCGAGATCGCAGCCCGACTCGAGATCGCCGGACATGCGGCCGCGGTGGTCGTCATGTCCGACTTCATGCGTCCGGCGTCGCTGCGCCTCGAATACGGTCACACCGATCCGGAGAGCTATCGCACCATCTGGTTCGACCATGAAGCCGTGCGACGAGAGGTCATCGATGCGCTTCACGAGCGCGGTCGCTGGCTACCCCGCCTGTGGGACGCCACGCGCGACCGATCCTTCCGGGACGTCCCCCGGACGGCCGCGCCGGACCAGGTGCTGCTCCTGGCCGGCCCACTGCTGCTCGGCAGCGGACTCCCGGTCGATGCGACGGTGGCATTGACCATGAGCGAGGGCGCATTACGGCGACGTACCGCCGAGCCCGACCTCTGGACCGTGCCGGCGTTGACAGCGGCGGCGCGGACGGCAGCACCCGCCGACATCGAGGTCCGCTACGACCATCCAGACCGTCCGGCAGTCACCACACGGTGATCCCCGTGGGAACGACTCGATGGGCTCAGGCGTCGAGCTCAGCGAGAACCTCGTCACTCACGTCGACGTTGCTGTACACGTTCTGCACATCGTCGGAGTCCTCGAGAGCGTCGATCAGCTTGAACACCTTGCGTGCGCCGTCGGCGTCCACCGGAACCTCGACCGAGGCCCGGAAGTCCGCCTCCGCGGAGTCGTAGTCGATCCCGGCTTCCTGCAGCGCCGTCCGCACCGCGACGAGATCCGTCGGTTCGCTCACCACCTCGAAGGACTCCCCGAGATCGTTGACCTCCTCGGCACCGGCATCGAGGACGGCCATCAACACGTCGTCCTCGGACTGGCCGTTCTTCTCCAGCGTGACCACCCCGCGGCGGGTGAACAGGTATGCCACCGAGCCCGGGTCGGCCATGTTGCCGCCGTTGCGTGTCATCGCGGTTCGGACCTCGCCCGCCGCACGGTTGCGGTTGTCGGTCAGACACTCGATGAGGATCGCGACACCGTTGGGGCCGTATCCCTCGTACATGATGGTCTGCCAGTCGGCGCCGCCGGCTTCTTCGCCACCACCGCGCTTGCGGGCCCGTTCGATGTTGTCGTTGGGCACCGACGACTTCTTGGCCTTCTGGATGGCGTCGTAGAGCGTGGGATTGCCGGCCGGATCACCGCCGCCGGTACGCGCCGCCACCTCGATGTTCTTGATCAGCTTGGCGAACATCTTGCCGCGCTTGGCGTCGACGACCGCCTTCTTGTGCTTGGTGGTGGCCCATTTGGAATGGCCGCTCATGAGACTCCCACATCCTTCTCGACGTCAGTACCACGTGGCACGACCGCCAGATGACGATCGGCCCAACGTAAAGATCTTACCGGTGCGTGTCGACTCGCCTGTCCGCTACGCTCCCGGCGCGGTACTGACGGACCATGTACTGACGGGCCCGCTCGCTACGCTCCCGGCGCCGCGTCAACCGGGCCCGCTCACTTCGTTCCCGGCGCCCCACCCATCAGGCCCGCTCGCTACGCTCCCGGCGCCCGCGTCAACCGGCCCGCTCACTTCGTTCCCGGCGCCCCACCATCAGGCCCGCTCGCTACGCTCCCGGCGCCCGCACCATGTCGACGAAGTACTGATGCACCCGCCGGTCGCCGGTGACCTCGGGATGGAACGACGTCGCCAGCACGTTGCCCTGCCGCACCGCGACGATCCGCCCCTCGGCAGGACCTTCGGGGACCTGTGCGAGCACCTCGACCTCCGGCGAGATCGACTCCACCCACGGTGCGCGGATGAACACCGCCCGCATCAGGGCGTCCCCGGGCCGATCGGTGATGCCCGTGAACTGCAGATCGGCCTCGAAACTCTCCACCTGCCGACCGAAAGCGTTGCGCCGCACCGTGATATCGAGGGCGTCGAGGTGGCGGGCGTCGGCGCGCGTGTCCAGGATGGTGCTCGCCAACATGATCATGCCGGCGCAGGAACCGTAGGCCGGCATGCCCGCGGCGAGCCGTTCACGCAGAGGATCGAACAGGTCGAACACGCTGAGCAGATGGCTCATCGTCGTCGATTCGCCGCCCGGGATCACCACCGCGTCGACAGCTGCGAGTTCGGCGGGGCGGCGGACGGTCTCTGCCTCAGCGCCTGCTTCGGTCAGAGCGGCCAGGTGCTCGCGCACGTCGCCCTGGAGAGCCAGAACCCCGATCCGCGGTGTGGTGGACCCGCTCACCGGGCATCGTCATGCTGCTCAGCGGGAGCGGCCCGTCCGATCCGGGTCAGCCCTTCCTGGGTGACCGCGGCGACCATCCGGCCGGCATGGTCGAAGATCCGGCCCTGGGTGAGCGCCCGCCCACCGAACGCAGACGGCGAAGTCTGATCGTAGAGAAGCCACTCGTCGGCGCGGAACGGACGCATGAACCACATCGCATGGTCGAGCGAGGCGGCCTGCAGATCGGCTTCAGGGTGCGGCACCTTCGACGAGCCGAGAAGGGTCATGTCGCTCATGTACGCGAGGGTTCCCACGTGGAAGACCTGGTCGTCGGGCAACCGGTGACGGTAGCGGAACCACACCCGCTGCTGCGCGGCGAAATAGTCGGAGGTCGCGAGCTGCGCGGGTGGGACCAGGCGGATGTCGAAGTTCTTCCATTCCCGGAAGATCGCCTTGGCGTCCTCCGGCAGATCGTGCGCCTCGTCGGGCAGATCGTCAGGAGCCGGGGCCGGCGGCATCCGGTCCTGATGCTCGATGCCCTGGTCGGTGCGCACGTGGAACGATGCCGACATCGTGAAGATCGCCACGCCGTTCTGGACACCGGTCACCCGCCGTGTGACAAACGACCGACCGTCGCGGATCCGATCGACGAGGAACAGTGTCGGCTTCTCCGGTTTCCCGGGCCGCAGGAAGTAGCCGTGCAGCGAGTGGACCGCGTACTCGGCGGACACCGTGCGGGTGGCCGACATCAGTGCCTGACCGGCGACCTGGCCACCGAACGTTCGCTGCATCAGCGTGGGAAACGCCAGTCCCCGATAGATGTCGGTCTCGATGGACTCGACCTGGAGGATCTCTTCGATGGTTGCCACGGGCCCAGTATCGCGCACCGGGCGTCCGGCGCGGGTGCTGCCCGTGCGGTCTGACCGGGTGTGTTGCCGACGTCACGTCCTCCGCGCCCGGGAACGGTCAGAGTTCGTCGAGCGAGATCAGCCCGTCCTGAACGGCACGCGCGACCAGCGCGGCCTTGGTGGAGGCCGTCCGACCGGCATCCGAATACTTGACACGGATCCTCGTCAGGTGCGTGTTCACTGTCCCGAGAGAGATGAACAGTGCCTCTGCCACTGCGGTTTTGGAGTCGAGCATCAGCCAGGTACGGAGGACTTCGATCTCACGGGTGGTGAGCGAGGGATGCTCGCTCTCCGCGGCGTCGGCTCCGCACGAACAGAGCCGACGATCGGATTCGGCGCGGGCCGCGGACGTGACCAGAGTCATGTGTGCGCGACCGGGACCCGTGCGACGGGAAGCGACGAGGGGGCCGTCGAGTGGCTGCCCAGGCAGCGGCATCCGTCGTTGCGCGAGGCGGGCGAGCGCCTCCTGGCGACGCCGTGACGACTCGGCGTGCAGGCGCGCGTCGCGCTCGGGCCGATCAGTGCCGGCGCCGGGAGCGCAGCGAGCGGGCCGATCAGTGCCGGCGCCGGGAGCGGGCTGATCTGTGCCGGCGACAGAAGAACGGTGCTGCGAAAGCTGATGTGCGATCACTGTCATGGTTGTCCTCACTCCGTCAGGGGGCATCCGGTGTATCTGCCCTGGTGTCGTGAGTTAGACGCGACGAATCGCCACAAGGTTCCGTGAATCTGAGAACTAATTCATCGACGCGGCGGCCGACCGTGTCGGAGCTGCTTCAGTCGGGACCGTCGCCGTGGCCGCCGTCGACCACCCGACCATCGACCTCGGCGCCGTCGACCTCGGCATCATCGACCTCGGCACCATCCACCTCGGCACCGTCGACCTCAGAGGCGGCCTCGCCGACCGCGATGACGATGACCGTGACGTTGTCGTGCGCACCGAGCGCAAGCGTCGCCTCCACCAGCGCCTCGGCGCCGCCTTCCGCCGACGACGCGCTCCGCAGGAGATCGGCGATCTCCTCGTCGGGCAGTTCGCCGGTGAGTCCGTCGGAACAGATCAACAGCATGTCGCCGGGCAACGCCCGAAGCGAGAAGAAGTCTGCCTCCGGCTCGGCCATACCGGCTCCGAGCGCACGGGTGATCACGTTGCGTCGTGGGTCGACACGGGCTTCTTCGGGCGTGAGGAAGCCGGCGTCCACGAACTCCTGGACCTGCGAGTGGTCCACCGTGAGCTGTTCGAGTTCGCCGCTCTGGAGACGATAGGTCCGCGAGTCGCCGATGTTGAGGACCAACCAGTGCGGCTCCCCCTCGTGGGTCACCAGAACGGCACCGGTTGCGGTGGTTCCCGCGCGGCGCTGCGACTCGGTGTCGATCTCGCCGATCCGCACCTGGGCGTCTGACAGCAGCTCGATGAGGGCCAACTGGGTCTCGGTCTGGTCGCCCAGCGCCTGGACAGCTGCCAGGGTCTCGAGAGCCGCCTCACTGGCCAGCTCACCGCTGTCGTGCCCGCCCATGCCGTCGGCGAGCAGGTATCGGCCCGGCTCCACCAGCGCGGCATCCTCGTTTGTCTCACGCACCCGGCCGACGTTGCACACCGCCGCCCACTCGAGTTGCAGGCCCGCCAGTGTGTCGGTGCCGCAACGGGATGCGTCCCGAACGATCGTCGCCGCGTCCATGATCAGCAGATCCTACGGCAGATCAGACCTACCAGCCCCGCTCTGCGAGTCGGTGTGGCTGCGGGATGTCGTCGACGTTGATGCCGACCATCGCCTCGCCCAGGCCTCGCGAGACCTTGGCCAGCACATCCGGATCGTCGTGGAACGTGGTCGCCTGCACGATCGCGGCGGCCCGCTGTTGCGGGTTGCCCGACTTGAAGATGCCCGAACCGACGAACACGCCCTCGGCGCCGAGCTGCATCATCATCGCGGCGTCTGCCGGAGTGGCGATACCGCCCGCGGTGAACAGCGTGACCGGGAGCTTTCCGGCCTCGGCGACCTCCACGACGAGGTCGTACGGTGCCTGGAGTTCCTTTGCCGCGACGAACAATTCGTCCTTCGGGAGCGATGTGAGCCGGCGGATCTCGTCGCGGATCTTGCGCATGTGGGTCGTCGCGTTCGACACGTCGCCGGTACCCGCCTCGCCCTTGCTGCGGATCATCGCCGCACCTTCGGTGATCCGTCGCAGTGCCTCACCGAGATTGGTGGCGCCACAGACGAAAGGCACCGTGAACTGCCACTTGTCGATGTGGTTGGCGTAGTCGGCCGGAGTCAGCACCTCGGATTCGTCGACATAGTCGACGCCGAGGCTCTGCAGGATCTGGGCCTCCACGAAATGGCCGATCCGGGCCTTGGCCATCACCGGGATGGAGACCTTCGAGATGATGCCGTCGATCATGTCCGGGTCGCTCATCCGCGACACGCCGCCCTGCGCGCGGATGTCGGCGGGCACGCGCTCGAGGGCCATGACCGCCACCGCGCCGGCGTCCTCGGCGATCTGTGCCTGCTCCGGCGTGACGACGTCCATGATGACGCCACCCTTGAGCATCTCGGCCATGCCGCGCTTCACCCGGGCCGTACCCTGCCCGACGGTCGGTGCCGGATCTCGAAGTCCGTTGCCGGCGGTGCCGTCGTGGGTGTTCGGGGCGTCCGGTCCGGGAGTGTTCCCTGACTGGAATTGACTCACTGTGATGTCTCCTGATGTCGTCATTCCGGCACTGCGTGCCGGGTCCGCATGACGCGGTTGCCCCACAAGTCTAGGCGAGTCGTACGACGGCGGTCATCGTCGGTCGCCCATCAGCCCTGGTGCAGCCGCCTACGCTCCGCGGCCGGACTCAGCCGCCGCTGCTGGGGGTGACGCGTTCGATGATCTCGAAGTACTGCGGCAGCTCCGCGGTACCGCCGAGGTGTAGCCAACGGACGAGTCGACGTTCGGCCAGGTTGCGGGTGTCACGCACGGCGTCGTTGTAGAACCGTCGCGCCATCATCACCCGGGTCTCGGAATCGGCCAACTCGACGACGAGTCCCTGCGGCCTGGTCTGCGTATCGGTCTGGGCGAGGAGGGCCGACACCCGGTTCTCCGACTGTTCCCGGGCGTGGACCGGGGCATGCTCGGCATGATCGGCTGCGGCCGCCAACGCTTGGCCGGCGGTCCGGATCTCCTCGTCGTAGCTGACGACCATCCCGGACGCGATCGCCCGTGCCACCACCGCACGACGCGCCAGGGCAGCGTCGAGTGCCTGGCGGGCCAGATCCACACGGACGTTGAGCCGGTCGAGACGATTCGCTGTCTGGAATGCCCATCCGCCCGCCAGGACGACGAGCAGGATGATCACCCCGATCACGAGAATCGTGAGGCCCGATATCGTCATCTGCCCACCTCCTTCAATCGGACACGACGACCGGCCCGGTGCCGACCGTCACTGTGTCGTAGACGCGCAGGATCTGGTCGGCGACCCGCGACCAGTCGTACCGATCGGCCCGTCGCCTGCCTGCTCTCACCAGTTCTGCCCTGGCCTCACCGTCCCCGAGTAGTTCCCGGACCGCGCCGCTCAGCGCTTCCGGTGATCCGGTCGGCACCAGGCGTCCGGCGCGACCGTCGTCGAGGACGCGCCGGAACGCGTTCAGGTCACTGGCCACCACCGCGGCGCCCGCGGCCATCGCCTCGACGAGCACGATGCCGAAGCTCTCTCCGCCGAGGTTGGGCGCGCAGTAGACATCCGCCGAACGCAGCGCCCGCGCCTTCGTCGCGTCGTCGACCTGGCCCAGGAAGACGAGATGTGACGCCAGGGTCCCGGCGCGGCGGCGCAGGGCACGCTCGCTGCCGCCACCGACGATCAGCACCCGCACGTCGGGGAACTCCGCCACGATCGACGGAAGTGCCCGCATCAGGATGTCGATGCCCTTACGCGGTTCGTCGTAGCGTCCGAGGAACAGGATCGTGTGGCCCGGCCACGGATAGCCGTCCAGCGGCTGCGCGTCGGCGAACCCGCCCACGTCGATCCCGTTGGGGATCTCCACCGCATCGGAGCCCAGCGACTCCATCTGCCAGCGCCGCGCGAGTTCGGAGACGGCGATCTTGCCCGAGATCCGCTCGTGGTAGGGCCGGAGGATGCCCTGGAAGACGCTCAGCCACATCGAGCGCGTGGTGGAGGTGTGGAAGGTCGTCACGATCGGGCCGGAAGCCACCATCAGCGACAACATCGAGATGCTCGGCGCGTTCGGTTCGTGTACGTGCAGGACGTCGAAGCCGCTCTCGTCGACCCAGTTTCGCAGGCGCAGATAGCCTTTCGGGCTGAAGCTCACCCGCGAGACCGACCCGTTGTAGGGGATCGCCAGCGCGGGGCCTGCCGAGACCACGTAGTCGGGCAGCTGCGTCTCGTCGGCCGCCGGCGCCAGCACGCTGACCTCGTGTCCACGGCCGATGAACACCTGTGCGAGTTCGACGACGTGCGCCTGCACGCCGCCGGGGACGTCGAAGGAGTAGGGGCAGACCATCCCGATCCTCATCGGCCCGAATCCTCGATCGTCGAGCCGTCCTCGATGCGCGCGCGCCGCTCCGACGACCAGTCGGCCTCCCACAACGGCTGCAGCATGTGCCAGTCCTGGGGGTGGGCGGCGATGTTCTTCTCGAACACGTTCGCCAGCGCCTGCGTCGCCGGTCCTACCCCGCCGGACACGTCGATCGGCGTCCCGCACGAGATCATCGAGGTGGGCGCCTCGGTGAACCAGTGGTGGACCGGCACCAGCGCCGCGCCGGTCTCGATGGCCAGCTTCGCCGAACCGGCAGGCATCCGTGTGGTCTCGCCGAAGAAGGTCACCGGCACGCCGTGCCGGGCCAGGTCCCGTTCGCCGAGCAGACAGACGACGCCACCCGCACGCAGTCTCTCGGCGAGCCGCGCGAACGGCGGTTCTTCGCCGCCGCTGAGCGGAAAGATCTCGAAGCCCAGGGATTCCCGGTACTCGACGAACCGGTTGAACAGCGATTCCGGCTCGAGACGCTCCGCGACCGTCGCGAAGTGTCCACGATTCTGCACGAGCCAGACACCGGCCATGTCCCAGTTGCCCGTGTGCGGTAGGGCCAGGATCACGCCCTTCCCGGCATCCAACGCAGTGTCGAGGACGACCTGGTCGGGCGCCGGAACCGTCACCGTCGCCGCTGTCGCGGCGAGATCCTGGACCGGCAACCGGAACGCCTCACACCAGTACCGGGCATAGGAACGCACCGCGGCCGCGACGAGGTCGTCGGGCACCTCCTCCGGCGTGGTGCCGACCACCCGGGCGAGATTCCGGCGCAGCTGCGCGGGCCCACCCTTACGACGACCGGCGAATTCACCGGCCTTGTCGAACAGGCCGCGCGCCACCGACTCCGGCGCATGGCGCACGGCGGCCCAGCCGGCCGCGTACCCCAGGTCGGCCATCGCGCCCGTGACCGAGCTCATCGGGCCCTCTCCCCCGTCACCATGTGTGTCAGTGTGCCCCGGCCTCGGGTTGCTTGCCCGCCGCGGGCGGCTCGTCTTCGTCGGCGCTCGAGGTGGACAGCGGGATCAGATCCCGGGCGCCCGGCGACTTGTAGATCGACCACATGCGCTGGCCGACGGTGATGACCGACAGCACCGCGAGCCCCCAGACCGCCACGTGCACAGCCCAATCCAGCCCGAGGCCGGTGAGGCCCGTGCCCACGAGCACGATGATCAGACGGTCGGGACGCTCGATCCATCCACCGTCGCCGTAGAGGCCGCTCGCCTCCGCGCGCGCCTTCGCGTAAGAGATGACCTGTGAGGTCACCAGACAGATCAACGTGGCGATCAGCAACAGTTGGTGTGGTTCGGTCACCGCACACCACCACGCCAGTCCGGCGAAGATCGCTCCGTCGGCGACGCGGTCACAGGTGGCGTCGAGCACCGCACCGAACCTGGTCCCGCCACCACGGGCCCGCGCCATCGCTCCGTCGAGCATGTCGAACATCACGAAGAGCCAGATCACCAGCGTGCCGATGAAGAGATGGCCCATCGGGAACAGCGTGAGGGCCGCCGCGATCGTCGCCGCAGTGCCGATCAGGGTCATGATGTCCGGACTGAGGCCGGTGCGGAGCAATGCGCGACCGAGCGGCAACGTCACCTTGGAGACCGAGGCACGGCCCCGGATGCTCAACATGTGACCGCTCCTTTCGTCCTCCGCCCGACCGCGATCGGCGCTGCCGGTGTCACGGCTGGTCCAGCCATGCGTCGGCGAGCAGCGACCGGGTGTCGCGCAGCAACTGTGGCATGACTTTCGTCTCCCCGACAACCGTGATGAAGTTCGCGTCGCCGATCCATCGCGGGACGATGTGCTGGTGAAGGTGCTCGGCGAGCGAACCGCCTGCGGCGTAACCGAGGTTGAGGCCGACGTTGAACGCATTCGGGTTCGACACCGACTTGATGGTGCGGATCATCCGCTGCGTGAACGACATCAGTTCGTCGGACTCCTGGGCGGTCAGATCCTCGAGGTCGGCCACCTGGCGATAGGGGACGATCATGGTGTGGCCCGGGTTGTACGGGTAGAGATTGAGGACCGCATAGACAGCCGCACCACGCGCCACCATCAATCCGTCTTCGTCGGACATGAGTGGGATGTCGAGAAACGGATGCCCGGTCGACGCTGCTGCCGGTGGCGGGTCGGACGTGATGTAGGTCATCCGATGCGGGCTCCACAAGCGCTGCAAGCGATCAGGATCCCCGGTTCCGCAGTCACGGATCTCGCGGTCGCCGTCGGTGCCTGCCTGCTCAGCCATCGGCAGCGTCCGATCCGCCTGCGCCGAGGTCGATGGTCTCCGCCGACGGTGAGTCGTTGCGACGCCCGGACACCCACGCCGCGATGAGATCGACGGCGGCGGCCACGGGCACCCCGTTGACCTGGGAGCCGTCCCGGAACCTGAAGCTCACGGCATCGGCACTCACGTCGCGCTCTCCGGCGAGGAGCATGAACGGCACCTTGGCCGTCGTGTGGTTGCGGATCTTCTTCTGCATCCGGTCGTCGGAGTGATCGACCTCGGCGCGTATCCCTCTCGTGCGCAGCTCATCGATCACGGCCTGCAGATGGTCGGCGAAGGCCTCCGCGACCGGGATCCCGACGACCTGCACCGGTGACAGCCATGCCGGGAACGCTCCCGCGTAGTGCTCGGTGAGCACTCCGAAGAACCGCTCGATCGAGCCGAAAAGCGCCCGGTGGATCATGACGGGGCGGTGCTTGGCGCCGTCGGAACCGGTGTATTCCATCTCGAACCGGTCCGGCAGCATCAGATCGACCTGGATCGTCGACATCTGCCACGTCCGCCCGATGGCGTCGCGGGCCTGCACGGAGATCTTCGGCGCGTAGAACGCGGCGCCGCCCGGATCGTCCACGAGATCGAGTCCAAAGCTCGACGCGGCCTCGCGCAGCACCTCGGTGGCCTCGTCCCACGCCTCGTCGGAGCCGATCGACTTGTCCGGGTTCCGCGTCGACAGCTCGAGGTAGAAGTCGTCGAGTCCGTAGTCGCGGAGCAGGTCGAGCACGAACTGCAGCAGAGATCGGACCTCTGCACCCATCTGCTCACGGGTGCAGTAGATGTGGGCGTCGTCCTGGGTGAAGCCGCGCGCTCGGGTCAGGCCGTGGACCACGCCGGACTTCTCGTAGCGATACACGGTGCCGAACTCGAACAACCGCAGGGGCAGTTCGCGATACGAACGTCCGCGCGAGTTGAAGATCAGGTTGTGCATCGGGCAGTTCATCGGCTTCAGGTAGTAGTCGATGGCCGGACGCCGAACGGCGCCCTCGGCATCGACCTCCTCGTCGAGCTGCATCGGCGGGTACATGCCGTCGGCATACCAGTCGAGGTGACCCGACTTCTTGAACAGATCACCCTTGGTCGCGTGCGGCGTGTAGACGAACTCGTAACCGGCCTGCGAGTGCCGTAGTCGCGAATAGTCCTCGAGTTCCTTGCGGATGATCCCGCCCTTGGGGTGGAACACGGGCAGACCCGACCCGATCTCGTCGGGGAAGCTGAACAGATCGAGTTCGGAGCCCAGTCGTCGATGATCGCGTTTCTCGGCCTCGGCGAGCATCGCGAGATGCGCGTCCTGCGCCTCCGCCGACTCCCAGGCGGTGCCGTAGATCCGCTGCAGGTCGGCGTTGGCCTGATCGCCCCGCCAGTAGGCCGCGGAGCTGCGGGTCAGCTTGAACGCCGAGATGTACTTGGTCGTCGGTACGTGCGGACCGCGACACAGGTCGCACCAGATCCGTTCGCCGGTACGCGGATTGAGGTTGTCGTACGCGGTCAGCTCGCCGCCACCGACCTCCATGACCTCGGCGTCGTCGGCGGCACCCTTGTCGTCGATGAGTTCGAGCTTGTACGGCTCGGCAGCCAGTTCGGCGCGCGCCTCGTCCTTCGACGCGTAGACGCGACGGGAGAACCGCTGCCCCGACTTGACGATCTGCTTCATCTTCTTCTCGAGGGCGGTGATGTCCTCGGGGGTGAAGGGCTCGGCGACGTCGAAGTCGTAGTAGAAGCCGTCCTTGATGGGCGGACCGATACCGAGCTTGGCGTCGGGGAACAGCTCCTGCACGGCCTGCGCGAGCACGTGCGCGCAGGAATGCCGGATCACGCTGCGACCGGCCTCGGTGTTCGCGGCGACGGGCTCGACGTCGGTGTCGAGCTCCGGAGTCCAGGAGAGGTCACGCAGCTGCCCCGCCGGGTCGCGGACCACGACGACCGCCTCCGGCCCCTTGTTGGGCAGGTCGTGGTCGCGGAGCGCCGTACCCGCGGTGGTCCCGGCCGGCACACGGATGGTGGCGGGGGCGGTCACCTGGAGATCGTCGGGCACGAGGACGCTCCTCAGCAGTCAGAACACGATGGACGTGTCGAGGCGGTTTGGTTGCGCCTCTGATCGTATCTGCGCCTGTTCGGCGACCCGCATCCGCCGACCCGTTCGGCGCGGCGTACCCGTCTCGTCAGGAGAGGATGGGACTCGCGAGCCACGAGGCGTCGATGTTCACCCATCCGGCGACCATCCCGATCGCGCCCAACAGCCACAGGGTGACCACGACGATCGCCGCGGTGCCCAACCACGCGCCCGCCTGGACCGACCAGTGTTGCCGTTTCATCCAGTCCATCCAGGCGTCGTACTTGCCCCGCGCGAAGGTCAGCACCCGGTGCGCCCATGCGAACTCCGAGGCCAGGATGCCCAGGCCGAGGAACACGATCAGCCAGCCGGGACCCGGGTACGGGATCGTGACGACGCCGCACACCAAGACCAGCGTGCCGACCACGCCGACCGCGATGCGGTACGCGAGATGCAATCTCGGATTCCGGCGGATGAGGTACCGCCGCTGGCGGCCCCAGAGCCGCAACCGCTTCCAGGCCGACATAATCCCCACTCCGTCACCGCTCTGACCGAATTCGCCCGCTCAGCCTACGCGACGGACCACAGCTGCCCGACTGTGCGACGGGAGTCCGACATGATGGCAGATTTCACTTGACTGCCACTCAAATACATGGTTGAGTGACAGTCAAATGAAAACGACACGCACCTACATCCAGTCCGGCCGCGCCGACGGCAAAGTCGCCACGCGCGCCCGAATCCTCGCTGCCGCACAAGACCTCTTCCTCGAGAAGGCCTTCGAGGAGGTCACGCTCGCGTCGATCGCCAAGGCCGCCGGGGTGTCGCATCAGACCGTGCTCAACCATTTCGAGTCCAAAGCCGGCGTGGTGCTCGGCGTCACGGAGCTGATCGCCGAACAGACCTTCGAGGTTCGCTACCAAGCCCGCCCAGGAGACGTCGTAGGTGCCATCGAGGCGCTCGTGCGCCACTACGAACAGATCGGCGACGCCAACGTCCGGTGGGCCATCTCAGCAGATCGCTTCCCCGAGTTGGCCGCCCAGATGGACATCGCGAGGGCCGGCCACCGGACGTGGTTGGAGGCGATGTTCGACGACAGGCTGCCCGCGGACCCGGAACGACGGGAACCCGTTCTGGACGCGCTGCACGCGGCCACCGACGTCTACGTCTGGAAGCTGCTCCGACGAGATCTGCGGCGAACCCGCGCCGAGACCGAGAAGACCATGGCCGACCTCGTGGCCGGCGTACTGGAAGGCATCGCATCATGAACGCTCACACCTATCTGTTCGCACTCGTCGACGGGGGCGGCACGGTGCCGCCCGAACTGGGCGCAGCCCGCCGCCTCGTGGAACGCGGCCATCGCGTGACGGTCCTCGCCGAGGACTCGATGGCAGCCGACGTCGAGGCCAGCGGCGCAACCTTCGTCCGGTGGACCGCGGCACCCAACCGCGCGTCGCGTCGGCCCGAGGACGATCCCTACCGGGACTGGGAGTGCACCAACCCGCTCGAGCTGTTCGGTCGACTCCTCGACAGCCAATTCGCCGGGCCCGCCGCGGACTACGCGCGCGACATGTCGGATGCCATCGACGATGTGCAGCCGGACCTGGCGGTCTGTTCCTTCTTCGCCATCGGCGCGATGGTGGCAGCACAGGCGCGGGGCGTCCCGTTCGATGTGCCTTTTCCCAACACGTATCTGCTTCCCGCCGACGGCATGCCGCCCATCGGACTGGGACTTCGTCCCGCACACGGTCCGCTCACCCGGTTCCGCGATCGAGTGGTCCGGCGGTTGACTCTGCGGCAATGGGACAAGGGCGTCCCGATGCTGAACTCG
Organism: Gordonia sp. SID5947; assembly: GCF_009862785.1. Taxonomy (NCBI): domain Bacteria; kingdom Bacillati; phylum Actinomycetota; class Actinomycetes; order Mycobacteriales; family Gordoniaceae; genus Gordonia; species Gordonia sp. SID5947. The sequence goes on from NZ_WWHU01000001.1 coordinate 1,145,113, forward strand.
GTGCGGGCGTCATACGGTCTCCCACCGGTGCGGCAGTTCTTCGATCAGGTCCACCTCGCCCGTAAACACCTCGTCCTCAGTTCCGCCGAGTTCGACTTCCCCGCACAGCTGCCATCTCACGTCCGCTACGTCGGAGCCGTTCTGGACGATCCGGCCTGGACCCGGTCGGCGCCGTGGACACCCCCGCCCGGCGACGCACCACTTGTCCTGGTGGCACTCTCGTCGACGTTCCAGGATCAGGTCGACTGCCTGCAGCGCGTCATCGATGCGCTGGCCGAGCTGCCGGTTCGCGGTTATGTCACCACCGGCCCCGCCGTCGAACCCGGCGCTGTGCACGCGCCGGACAACGTCACCGTCGTCGAAGCGGCCCCGCACTCGCAGGTCCTGCAACACGCGAGCGTGGTCATCACCCACGCCGGCCACGGCACGGTCTGCCGGGCCCTCGCCGCAGGTGTACCCGTCCTCGCGCTCCCCCATGGCCGCGACCAGGCGGACAATGCTGTCCGCGTCACCACCCGAGGTGCCGGAATCACGTTGTCCCGCAAGGCAAAAACAACCAAGATAGCCGACGCGACACAGCGACTGCTCGACGATTCCGGATATGCCGAAGCCGCTGCACGGCTCGGCACGATCATCCGACGTGATGCGGAGGCCGGGACGCTGGTCGCAGAACTCGAGGACGGCACCCCGTTTCGTCACCTCGCCACCGACGGCGAGCACCTGATCACCCCGACCGCGAGCTGATCGGGCGCACCCGCCGAAGCCCGCGTGCACGCGCTCGGGAAGCCGTATCGTCGGGACCGTGCAGGAAACGTCGTATGCACGGTGCGGCGACATCAGCCTGGCGTACCGCGTGATCGGCGACGGGCCCATCGACCTTGTCTTCGTGGGCCCCATGGTGACCCACCTCGAGCTGTTCTGGACCCTGCCCGAGTTCAAGGCGTTCTTCGACCAGCTTGCGACGTTCGGTCGTGTCCTCATGTTCGACAAGGCAGGTGTCGGATTGTCCGATCCACTGCCCCGGGTACGCACCCTGGACGACCGGGCACGCGAGATCGAGTCGGTGATGGACGCCGCCGGCTTCGACTCGGCCGCGATGCTGGGGATGAGCGAGGGTGGCCCGCAGGCGATCTTCTTTGCAGCGCAGCGGCCCGACCGCGTCCGGGCGTTGATCCTGTACGGATCGTTCGCCTTTCTCGCGGGCGCGGACTGGGAGGCCCTGGACGGCGAACCGGACGAGATCCGGGCACGCATGCAACTCGAACTGGGTCCCGAGTTCACGCCGACCGTCGAGAAGGTCGTCGGTCTCCAGGAGCTCACGCATGCGACCCGTTCGGATTGGGGCAGCGGCGCTGCCGCCAAGTGCATGTTCCCGTCGATCAGATCGATACGCCAGCTCGCGATGGTCGAACGTATGTGTGCGAGTCCGGGGATGGCACGCGCGACGCTGTACTCGAACCTCGCGATCGACGTCCGTCCGATCCTGCCGTCACTGCACACACCCACCCTGGTGATCCATGCGCGAGACGAGACGATCCCGCTCGAATGTGGTCGCTACCTGGCCGCCCACATCCCGGGAGCCGCGTTGCTCGAGGTGGACGGGGTCGACCACGCGCCGTGGTCCACCGAACCCGACCGGATCCTGACGGCGATCGAAGAGTTCCTCACGGGCAGCCACGCCGCTCCCGCGCAGTCACATCGCGCGCTGCGCACGGTCCTGTTCACCGATATCGTCGCCTCCACGCGGCGCGCCGAGGCCGCGGGCGATGAGCGCTGGCGCGCGGTGCTGCACCGCTTCGGCGAGATGACATCGGATCTCACCCACCGATTCGACGGCACGGTCGTCAAGAGCACCGGCGACGGATATCTCGTCACCTTCAGCGGACCGACGCAGGCCATCCGTTGCGCCGAGGCGCTGCGCCGCGACATCGAGGCACTGGGGGTCGAGATACGCGCCGGGATACACGCGGGCGAGTGCGAGCTCATGGGCAACGACATCGGCGGGATCGCGGTGCACATCGCGGCACGGATACTGGGGCAGGCCGGTGCCGGGGACATCCTCGTGTCGCGCACGGTCCGTGACCTCGTAGTGGGCTCGGGTATCGGTTTCACAGACCGCGGCGCGGTCGAACTCCGTGGCGTGTCCGGCAGTTGGCAGCTACTGGCGGTCGACCGAGACGGCGCACGGGCGGGATCGGCCGAGGCGCGACTCGCACAGTCGCCCACCCCGGGCCGGCGTGCCACCATGCGCCGAACGGATCGTGCGGTGGAGGTGATGGCCCGGCGAACTCCATGGCTGCTTCGAGGAGTAGCCCGCCTGTCTCCCACCGCCGACCACGATTGACAGTCGACGTACCGACGAGAACTTCGGAAGGATGATCCCGCACAGCGACGGAACGCGAACGCGCTGAACAGAAGTCGCTCTGATCGAGGTGGTCCCGGCTGGGATCGAACCAGCGACCTTCCCGGTGTGAACGGGACGCTCTTCCACTGAGCCACGGGACCGCGCTCGGCGCGCTCGGCGCCGGTGCACGAGGAGGAAGATTACACGGGTTGGTACGCGGAACCCAAATCCCCACCCGGTGATCGTGTCGCCACGTTTCTCCGTCGTGACACGACGCGCTGACCAGGCGATTTGGCGAGGCGCCGAGTGGTCCGATAGTGTTCTGCTTCGCGTCGAGAGCAACAAAAGATCCACAAGATCAGCTCCCGACCATGCGGATGTAGCGCAGCTGGTAGCGCATCACCTTGCCAAGGTGAGGGTCGCGGGTTCGAATCCCGTCATCCGCTCGGCGAGCGAGTCCTCTCGCAATTGGCGGTGTGGCCGAGTGGTGAGGCAACGGCCTGCAAAGCCGTGCACACGGGTTCGATTCCCGTCGCCGCCTCCAAGAAACACCAACTTCATAGTCTCGCGCGATTAGCTCAGTGGGAGAGCGCTTCCCTGACACGGAAGAGGTCACTGGTTCAATCCCAGTATCGCGCACCAAAGTTTACGCAGGTCAGCCCCGGTTTTTGCCGGGGCTAGCTTCGTTTCAGCAGTGAGTCCACGGATCGAACCCCACAACCAGACTGCTCGATTGTCACTCTGAGCCCCAGAAATACCAGGATTGATCAACAGGACATCGAAGGGATGCGGGGTCCGATGCACGGGCAGGTTTGAGAAACGGCCTGCAGTTGTGGCGGAACGTTCGACACTCGTCGGTGCGTGGCGAGCGAGTCTGCCTCAAAGGGCGGTCACGGATGGACGTCGCGTTTGTTCAGCCAGATCTGCGGATCGATCTTCTTGCCGCCCTTGTCCCAGACCTCGTAGTGCAGGTGGGGGCCGGTGGACTCGCCGCGGTTGCCGACGGTGCCGATCTGCTGGCCTGCGTGTACCTGCTGGCCTGCACGCACGAAGCTTTGGTCGACATGTCCGAAGACGCCGGTGGTGCCGTCGTCCTGACGGACCCGGATCCACTGGCCGAAGCCCGATGCCGGGCCGGACTCGAGGACGACCCCGTCGGTCACCGCGTAAACGGGAGTCCCGATCTTGTTGGCGATGTCGACGCCGTTGTGGCTGGCGCCCCAGCGTGGGCCGAACCCCGAGGTGACGGTGCCGCTGGCCGGCGCGACTGCGCGACCCGGCCCGGGCACGAGCATGTGCGGGGGAAGGATGTCGCGCGCCAGGTCATGCAGCTGCGGCGGAAGTGTCAGGTTCGCCGGCAGGGCGGGGTTCTGCGGAGCGGGCTGCGCCATTGCGTGAGCTGCGCCGCCGACGCTCAGGCCGATGGCGCCGACAAAGGCCGCCACCGCGGTGGCCTTCATCTTGGCGGTCCGGGAGCTGCGGACGGCTGCGCGATGCCGGCCCTGCTGCTCGGCGCGCCGCGGATTGTCGGTCAGGATGTCGGCGACGGGCGGCGTCGAGGTCTGGGCGTTCAATTGGTGTCGTAGCACGTTCAGGTCCGTTCGTTTGATAACAGTGCGGTATCGGCAAGGACACGGCGAGGTTACTCACTGAGCCCTGAACGAAGCCTGATAAAGCGGGCCGGGGGTGATAGGAGTCATCGTCGACACCGGGCGCGACGGGTGTCACGATCCCGATGAAAGAGCAGGTGGGGGCTTGATCGATACTCCCGCGCATGACCGCATTCGGAGCGCGAGCCCCTCGCTCGTCTGTGTGGGAAACGGGCTGTCGGAGGCCGGCTTCCACGTGGCGACAGTTCAGCGATTCAGGGATGCTGTCCGGCGTCGGCCGCGGGGTTGCGGGTGCCGCACGGTATCTGCACGGGCGTGATGGGCCGCCGCTGCATCGGACCGCTGGGGTGGCGCTTCGGCGGATCAGCACCCGGCGGATCAGCACCCCTACCCTGAGGTGATGAGGCAGATTGTCGCCATCGAGGAGGTCGCATCGTGAGCTTTCAGGTCCCGGGTCCGTCACATTCCAAACTCGAGGAACTCAATGCGCTCACGCGGCCGCACGGTTTTCACGTCACCATGCCGGGGCCGTCCGCGCGTGTGGAGATCGGCGGCGTCGTGCACCAACTGACGACTCCCGACCGGTTCCGGCTCGTCGTCGCCGCCGATGCGTCGCCCTACACCGACCCGGACACCGGCGCAGACATGTTCACCGAGGAGCGCATTCGCGATCTCATCGCGCGCTGGACGAAATCGATTTAGCCCCTGCGAGGGCCGCGACGCGACATCGTGACGACGACCGTCGTGTCAGGGGCGGACGCGCAGCGCTGTGGCCAGGGTGGGCCACGCGCGATGGAGATCCCGGTTCCAGTACCCCCACGAGTGCAAGCCGGCCCGGAAGTCATAGGTCGCGTGGACACCCGCGCGCTCGGCCTGCCTCCGGAAGCTCACCGTGCACTGGAGGACGACGCCTTCGAGGATGCCGCCCACCGGTGACGCCATCCCTGCCAACCCCAGAGATGGATCGGGAAGGCCGTTCCCGACCGCGACGTAGATGGGCTTCCCCCGGAGCGCGGAAACATTGGCGGCCGGGTCGTGCGCCGCCCAATCGGTGCCACCGAGCGGCCCCCACATGTTGTCGGGGTTCCCGCCCCGCGTGGCCACCGTCGCCGCCGTCGCCTGACGGAGTTCGACGCTCCCCTGGTCGAGACAGCCGCTGAATGCGGCAACGCCCGAATACAGTTCGGGATTGCGGACGGCCAGTGACATCGCGCCCAGGGCGCCCATGGAAAGTCCGCCGATCGCGTTCACCCCGTTACCGTGAAAGCGGGAATCGAGGAGAGGCGGCAGTTCCTCGGTCAAGAAGGTCTCCCAACGGTTCAGTCCGAGGACCGGATCCCGTGTCGCCCAGTCGGTGTAATACGAACCGGTCCCCCCGATGGGCAGCACGACGTTGACATTCTTGTCGGCCATGAATCGGGCGACATCGGTCTGATATGTCCACCCACTCTCGGTGTATTTCGTGTACACCCCTGCGTCGATGCCATCGAGGAGGTACAGCGTGGGTCGTGGTTTCCCGCGGTCCCTCGGTAGCAACACCGTGACGCTGATCGGCCGCCGCATCGCGGCCGAGTACACCGTCACCGTCGCGTGCGTCGGCGACGTCATGGCGACGGCGACGAGCCGCGCCCCGGGCGCGGCTCGAGTCGAGACCTCTGGCACCGCTTCTGCCGGTGAGACTCCCACCAGAGAGGCCGCGATCGCGGTCCACAGAGCACTGCACATGGCGACAGGTTTCCACCACATGGCGGTTCCTCATTTCCCCCGGCCCACCGACATTCCCCCTCAACCTGCGCCGGCCACGGACCCCCGATGTGAACGATGACTGCCCAGAACGGACCGCATCGGTACAGGTTGACTGCGACAAGTGAATCACGACCGCCCGATCCTCGGGTGCCTATTGCGTCAGCCACGACTGTCTGCGGCCACGGAAGCGTCGTCCATCGACACAGGCCGCGAATCCCCCGCGCCGCAAGTCATCTGGTCGGACTACAAAGGCCTCGTCCCCCACTGCCCATGGCTACACTCCGAGACCATGAGAACCCGCATGATCGCAGGACTGGCGACGATGGCTGCCGCGGGCGCTCTCGTCGCGGTCGTCCCAGGCGCCGCAGACGCGAGCACCCCGGCCATCGGCCACCGTTGCGGCGCCTCGGAGGCCGGCAATCTGCGCTACACGGTGAAGAAGCAACCCACCGTCTGCGCCTACCTCGGCTCCGGCGGATACAAATGGGTGCGGACCGCCGCGGTCGACCCGACGGTGCGTACACCGGGATCCGCATGCTCCGGCCAGTACCCGGTGGCGCGGACACCGCGGGGCAAGGCCGTCATGTGCTCCGGCGGCCGGTGGGTCGTCGGGCCGTAGCGGTCGAAGGGTGTCCGCGTCGACGATCACCCCGACGCGGACACCGGTTCACTCCCTCGGCTACGAGACGAAATGGCGGGGATTGGCCACCCGGAGGCGGGCGAACACCGCCGCCGACATCGCTCGCCGAATACCTGCCGTGGTCGGATCGACGGTTCCTGCCCGGATCTCCTGGGCGAGCGTCACCTCGTCGGCGACGCCGGCCTCACCCAAGGCCTGCGCCACTGTGGCGTGATCGGCGCTGCTGCCGATCTCGCGGTCGACCATGCCGAGAAGATTCAGGCAGATCTTCAGCAGGTACTTCTCACGTCCCCGGTCGGGCGGCAGCGCGCCGAGCACATCGGTGCGCAGCGCCTCGGACACCAGGTCGACGATCTCGGTCAGCGCAGGCCGGTCGTGCACCGTGCTGGTCCGAGTTTCGACGGCCACGTCGTGAACACTCTCGTCGAGCAAACCGAGCGCGAGCAACAGGTCGTACTCGGATTCACAGACCCGACGGCCCACGGCCGCGAGCTCCAGCGAATGCTCGGCACCGCTGAGGTGCCGGTAGGCCTGAAATCGGCTGAGCACCAACCATCGAAGCGTCCCGAAGACCTCCCACCAATGCAGCTCGGCGGCGTCGGGGCGGTCACCGGTGACGTCGCCGTAACCGTCCAGCAGATCTTCCCGTGAGCCGATCCCGGCGACCGGCGCTCGTTGGCCGAAGCGCCAGGCGCGCACGCACAGCCATCCGAGGTCCTCGATCGGGTCGCCGAGGTGCGCCAGTTCCCAATCCAGCACCCCCCGGATGCCCGAGTCGTCGATCAGAAGATTTCCCATGCGAAAGTCACCGTGCACCAAGGTGTTCGGCCGACGGACGGGCCGGTGCTCGCGCAGCCAACGCAGCCCGGTCTCGACCGCGGGCCGCGGCTCGTCGACGTCGCGGTAGATCGACTCGATGAGGTCGACCGGGTCGGGATCGTCGAGCATGTCGAGCGTGTCGGTGGGAGTGCGGTGGATGAGTCCCAGTACCCGTCCCATGTCCCGAGCGAGGTGCCCGCGCACCGCGGCGAACGCGTCGTCGCGCTGGATCTTCCGGGCGATCGCCTCGCCCTCGACCATGTCGGTCACGAGGAAGGGCGCGTCGATACCCGGGGCATCGTCACCCGAGGCGATCAGCGTCGGGACCGGAACGCCGGCTTCCGCGGCCGCCCGCAGACAGGCGGCCTCGGCTCGCATCCGTGCCGGTTCACCATGACCGGGCGGGTCGCGCCGCAACACGACTGTGCGTTCGCCGGCATCGGTCTGCGCCCGCGCTGCCCAGGTCTCACGACTGGCGCCACCGGTGAGTCGGCGCACCTCGTCGACGACGATCTCACCCCCGGTGGAGTCGGTCAGTACTTTCGCGATCCCGGCGCCGAGTGCTTGGTCGCTGTCGGTCATCGTCGTGGTCACCGCCACGGCGCGGCATCGGGGTCGCGGAGCAACCGTCGCGCGGTGGACATCCGGTGGACCTCGTCGGGGCCGTCGTAGACGCGTGCGTATCGGGCATGCCGGTACATCCGTTCCAGCGGGGTGTCGGCGGTCAGGCCGAGAGCACCGTGCACCTGGATCGACCGGTCGATCACATTGTGGAGCATCCGTGCGCCCCAGAACTTGATCAGGCCGATCTGGACCCGCGCATCGTCACCGGTGTCCATCACCCGGGCGGCGTCGAGGGTCATCAGCCGGGCCGCCTGGATCTCGGCCGCCGACTCCGAGACGTAGCGGTGGATCTCGCCCTTCTCCGCGAGCAACGAGCCGTGGACGTAGCGCGAATTGGCACGCTCACACATGAGTTCGTAGGCGCGCTGGGCCTGGCCGAGCCAGCGCATGCAATGGAAGATCCGACCGGGCCCGAGCCGGTCCTGCGCGATCACGAAGCCCTTGCCCCGCTCGCCGAGAAGGCTCTCCTTCGGCACCCGGACGTCGGTCAGACGGACCTCGAAATGGTCACTCGGATCATGCCCCATGGTCGGAATCGCGCGGACGATCTCGAATCCCGGGGTGTCGGTGGGCACGATGATCGAGCTGATCCGCGAATGCCGCGGAACCGACTCGTCCTCGGTTCGCGCGAACACCGAGCAATAGGCCGCGTGGTTGACACCGGTGGTGAACCACTTGTGGCCGTTGATCACCCAGGTGTCGCCGTCGAGTTCGGCCCTGGTGTTGATCAGCGTCGGATCGGATCCGGCCACCTCGGGTTCGGTCAGGCCGACGGACGGGAACACGTCACCGGCGACCATCCCGGGGATCCATCGACGCTGTTGCTCCTCGGTACCGTGCTTGTGCAGCATGATGGTGTCCTGCATGGTGACCGAACCGACCGCGAGCTGGCCGAATTCCGAGCGTCCGATGATCTCGTTGAGATAGACGAAGTCCATGAACGGCACGCCACCGCCGCCCACCTCCGCGGGGTGGCCGAGCGCCCACAGGCCGAGGTCCTTGGCGCGGGAGCGCAATTCGTCGAGCACCTTGGCCGAGACATCGTCTTCGCCGAGCAGCTCGTGCTCGCGGGGTATCACCTCGTCATCGATGAATGCGCGCATACGGGCGCACAGTCGGGCGAGATCGTCGCCGGGTGCAGAGGTCGCCGGATCGGTCATCGTGGTCACTTTCTGATGGGGGCCGGTCATCGTGTCCCGGCCGCACGGTCTCGGGCCACCATGGCACGCAACGGGGCGATGTGGGCGGAATCGACGTATTCATCTATACGGCAAATCATCTCGTCGGTGACGTCGACGAACAAGGCCGCCGGGATGGACAGCTCGGTGCCGTCGTCGAGGACACCGGTCAGCACGTGCTGCTGCACGAACCCTGAGTCATGGACGATGCGGCGGACGTCGCGGTATCGGAGTCGGGCGACTGTCCGCGACAGCCAGCCGAGCACTCGCAGATTCTGGTCGACGGTCTGTGCGGACCGATCCTCGTTGTGCCAGATCATCGCGTCGTCGGTGTACATCGCGCGGAGCGTCGCCGTGTCCCCGGCCTCGATCGCCGCAAAGAAGCGATCTGCGAGCTCGTCGATCGTCATCGCTGTCTCCGTTCCTCACGGCCGCCCTTCGGCGACCGACCCGTGTTCTCAGTCGTCGATACCCAATGCCCCGAGGCACATCTGGTCGAGAGTGTCGAGCAGCTTCGTCTCGTCCGCGTCTTCGCCCTGGACGAGCCACAGGTAGAGGCTGTGATCGACCATCGCGGCCATCGCACGCGCTGCCATGGTGGGATCGATGCCGGCGCGGGCCCGACCCTCGTCTTGCCACCGCGAGATCGCGGCGGCGGTGCGCTCGATCCATTGCGCCCGGTGCTGGTGACGCAACTCTCGGAAGTCGGAGTTGAAGGTCGCGACCTGTTCGACGATCGCCATCATGCGCGAGTTCCGTCGATAGGCCTGGTAATAGGCGCGATTGGATGCGATCAGCCGCTCGGCAGGGGTCCGGCCGGGGGCCACCGGTTCGCGCAGGTGTACATCGTTGAACAGCCGCGTACTCAGTTCGCGGAAGATGTCTTCCTTGGATTCGAAGTACCGGTAGAAGGTGCCGTAGGAGACCTCGGCCTCCTGTGCGATCAACTCCACCCGGGCGTCGAGGAAACCCACACGCTCGAAGACCCGCGTGGCAGCGTCGAGCAGCGCATCACGTGTCGCCCTCCCCGCGGCGACAGCGAATCCACATCTGCTGTCGGGGTGTTGACAGATGACTTCGCCACGTTCGAGACTCTCCAAGAAGATGACATGACAGTCAAGTCATGTTCGGGAAGGAGCTCCATGTCGACCACGAACCCCAAGTTCGAACTGCGCGGCATCAATCACCTGGCGTTGGTGTGTGCCGACATGCGCCGGACGATCGACTTCTACTCGGGCGTGCTCGGCATGCCCTTGGTCAAGACCCTCGATCTGCCTGCCGGGCTCGGACAACATTTCTTCTTCGACTGCGGTGGCGGCAACACCGTCGCGTTCTTCTGGCTCGCGGACTCGCCGGATGCCGCCCCCGGCATCGCCGCCCCCAAAGGACGGCCGGACGAGGGCGAACTCGCCAGTGCCGTCGGTTCCATGAACCATGTCGCATTCGCCGTCCCGCCGGAACAGTTCGACGAGTACCGGTCCCGCCTCGAAGCCGAGGGCGTGGCGGTCAGCCCCGTCCTCAATCACGACGACAGCCCGGCCGGGGTCTCCCGCCACGTCCACCCGGGCACTTTCGTCCGATCGTTCTATTTCCAGGATCCCGATGGAGTCTTGCTGGAGTTTGCCTGCTGGACAAGAGAATTCACCGATGCAGACGTAGCTCACGAACCCAAGACGGCGGCCGACCGCCACGTTCACGCCGCCAACTGACCTGTACAGCCCCGAAAGGAACCCGATGCCACGCCTGCCCGAGGTCCGTCGCGCCGACGTCACCGACGAGAAGATCCTCTTCTTCTACGACCACCTGTTCGGAAAGGACCGGGACCCGGCGGTCGACCACGGCACCATTCACGCGACACCGGGCGACTGGTGGACGGTCTTCGCCCAGTCCCCCGAGGTGTTCCGTCACGCGGTGCGCGGATTTGCCCTGTACCGCAACGCGACTCTCGATCCGTTGCTGCGCGAGCTGGGTCAGGGCCGGGCCGGGTATGCGCGCGGGAGCCAGTTCGTGTTTTCCCAGCACTGCAAACAGATGCGATCGCTGGGGATGCCGGAGGAGAAGATCGCGGCCATCCCCGCGTGGCAGGTCAGCGAACTGTTCTCGCCGCTCGAGCGGGCAGTCCTGGCCTACACCGACGCGTTGGTCCTGGACGGGGGCCGAGTGCCGGACGGGGTCTTCGAGGTCCTCACCGAACACCTCCCGTCGGATCAGATCCTCCAGTTGACCTACATCACGGCGATGTACGACATGCACGCGACGATGAGCAAAGCCCTGAAACTCGAGTTCGACAACGTCCCGGAGCGGATCACCGAGGTGCAGGTCCCCGAGGGAGTGGAGGTGGCCGACCTGTCGGCCGATCTGGCGGGCGAGTGAGGGCCCGAACATCCTGGGCGTAGATTGCCGATGTGCCTGTCGAAGCAGTGATCGAGACCGTCACCGACCCGGCCCAGGCCGGCGCCGTGGCCGAGGTGGCGGCTGCCACGTTCCCTCTGGCATGCCCGCCGCACTCGACGGCCGACGACATCGCGGGGTTCATCCGGGAGAACCTGCACCCGGAACGATTCGCCGACCACATCCACAGTCCCGACAGCGATGTCCTCACGGCGCGTGACGGCATCGCGGGCCCGATCGTGGGTTACGCACTGATCCACCACTGCGCCCCGACCCACCCCGATGTCGCGGCAGTGGTCACCGAGCGGCCGGTCACCGAGATCTCCAAGATGTATGTCGCACCCACCCACCACGCGCTGGGGCGCGGCACTCCCCCGTCACACGCATTGATGCGTGCCGCACTGGATCTGGCGAGAGAGCGCGGGAGTGTGCTGGCGTGGCTCGGCGTCAACCAGGAGAACGTCCGCGCACAACGCTTCTACGCCAAGATGGGCTTCACCCGCGTCGGCGTGAAGACCTTCGACCTGAACGGCTCGATCGAGCACGACTTCATCCTGGCGCAGCCGTTGACGTGACCGGCCCTCCGGTCAGACAGTGGTCTCGGCGAACCTCGACAACGCGAGCAGGCGGGAGGTGGCACGGAGATATTTCTTCCGATACCCGCCCGCGAGCATCTCGTCGGTGAAGATCTCGTCGAGCTTGCTCCCCGACACGGTCACCGGGATGTTGGCATCGTAGAGGCGGTCGGCCAGCACGACGAGACGCAGCGCCACCGACTGATCCTTCGCCGGGTGCACACCCTCGATGCACACCAGCGAGACGCCGTCGACCAGGGCCTTGTACTTCGAGGGATGCAGCGTGCTCAGGTGATCACACAGCGCGTCGAAGTCGTCGAGAGTGGCCCCGGGTGTCGCCGCGGCGACCTCCTCGAGTTCCGCGTCACCACGGGGCTCCGGGGCGGGCGGTAGGTCTCGGTGCCGGTAGTCGGGCCCGTCCACCCGGATGGTCTCGAAGACCGCCGAGAGCTTGCGGATCTCCCTCAGGAAGTCCTGCGCGGCAAACCGGCCCTCGCCGAGCTGGCCGGGCAATGTGTTGGAGGTCGCGGCGATCGAGACGCCCTTTGCGGTGAGCTCGGTCAAGAGACGCGACACCAGCATGGTGTCCCCGGGGTCGTCGAGTTCGAACTCGTCGATGCACAACACCGTGTGATCGGCGAGCCGCTCGACCGCGTTGACGAACCCGAGAGCGCCCACCACGTGCGTGACCTCGACGAAGGTCGCGAACGCCTTCGGTTCCGGCATCGAGTGGTAGATCGAGGCGAGCAGGTGGGTCTTGCCGACACCGAAGCCGCCGTCGAGGTAGAGGCCGACACCCTCGCTTGTCGACTTGCGCGAGAACAGGCCGCGCTTGCCGCCGCGGACCTTGCTCGCGCGGGCGACGAAATCCCGGGCCTTCGACACCGCCTGCGCCTGGGAGGGTTCGGCCGGATCCGGGATGTACGAGTCGAAGCTGACCGTGTCGAACGTCGACGGTGGCACCATCTCGTCGATGAGCGCCTCGGGGGCGACCATCGGATTTCGATCGCAGAGTCGTGCCGTCATAGTGGGAGGGTATCCACCTCGGACATGATGGACTCATGTTCGGTCTCCAGAAAGCGACCCAGGTCACATCGACGCAGGATGAGGCGTCCACCCTGCGGTGGCTCGCCGCGCAGTACGCGTATCCGGACCGACCCGCGTCCCCACCATGTCTGCCCCGTCCCTGTCTGCGGGTGAACATGATCAGTTCGATCGACGGGGCGGTCACCCACAACGGCCGCTCCGGCGACCTCGCCGGCCCGGGCGACAAGGCGGTCTTCCGGGTGCTGCGGGCACTGGCCGACGTGATCATCGTCGGTGCGCGCACCGCCGTCGTGGAGGGCTATCACCGGCCTGCACCCGACGAGGTGTTCGCCGCCATGCGCGCCGAACGTGACCAGGCGCCCGCCCCGGCCCTCGCACTACTGTCACGCACCTTGTCCATCCCCACCGACTTCGCACCCCTTGCGCACCCCGACACGGTGGTCCTCACCTGCCGGTCGGCGTCCGCGGATCGGCGCGCCGCACTTCGCGACGCCGGTGCGACGGTGATCGACTGCGGCGACGACGACGTCGACATGCAGATGGTCCTCGACGTCTGCGCCGAGCGGGGCTGGGTGCGCGCGCTGAGCGAGGGGGGTCCCACCCTGCTCGGATCGTTCATCGACGACGACGTCCTCGACGAACTGTGTGTCACCACGAGCCCCAACGCGGTGGCCGGTGACGCCGGACGCATCGCGCATCACCCTGCCCAGGCGGGCCTCCATCGGATGCGCCCGGTCACGATCATCACCGACGACGATGGCTTCGTGTTCATCCGCTGGGTCCGCGCTTCGGCCGAGGAGCCGTGACGGGTATGCCCGGGCGGCATGACTAGGCTCGCGGACATGCGACGAGCACCCCGGCGGCACGCCGACGGCATCGGATCACGGTCCGCCGCGATGCTGTTCGCGGCCGCGGCCGCGGCGACAGCGATGGTGATAGGGCTGGCGGGTTGTGCGATCGGCCCCGACATCGGACCGGACGCCGTGACGGGCGGGGATGGCGCCGGCGACGCGGCCACGTCGTCGTCGAAGGCCGCCCCCGCACTTCCGGCACTCGCGGCGCCCCGGTCGGACCTCGACTGGAAAGACTGCGCACGGCCGACGGCGGCTCGTTTCGGCGTCCCCGCCCCAGCGGGGTCTCCGTCGAATGCGCCGAGCTCGACGTACCGGTCAACCCGAACAACCCGACCGGCGACACCCTCTCGGTCGCACTGACCCGGACGGCGGTGGCCGCCACCCCGAAAGATGCTGCGCCACTGGTGCTCACCTCCGGGTCGGATCTCCCGTCGTCGCGGACGCTCCTTCTGCTCGCGGCCGGGCCCGGCCGCAACCTGCTGTCGCAGCACCCGGTGGTGGCAATCGACCGTAGGGGCACCCCCATGAGCGGTGACCTCGACTGCATGACCCGCATCGAGCGGTCGGCCATGAGTCGCAACGGTCTTCCCGACGCCGGGTCGTCGAACCAGTCCGAGCGCATCAGCCGGCTGGCCCGGGCCGCATCGTCGGCGTCGGACGGCTGCACCGAGACCCTGACCCCGCATCAGCTCGACTTCGGTGCGGGATTCGCGGCCGCCGACATCGAGGCCCTGCGCATCCGTTGGGGCGTCGATCATCTCGGGCTCATCGGCGTCGGTGAGGGTTCCGACGTGGTGCTCTCCTATGCCAGCAACTACTCGGGCCGCGCCGGACGTATCGTCCTCGACACCCCCACCCCGTTCGGGGCCAACGCGCGTGATCGTGCCGCCACGCAGGCGACGGGGGTGCAGGCCGCCCTCCGGACGTTCGCACAGAGCTGCGCGAGCGCCGGTTCCTGCCCGCTGGGCGCCGACGGCCTGTCGACCATCGGCGATGTCCTCGTCAAGGGACGGACCGGACGTCTCGGTGACATCTCGGATACGCAGGCCCTCTCGGCCATCACGACGGCCATCGCACTGTCCCCGAGCCGACCGCAGGCGGTGACCGAGTTGGCCACCGCGATCTCCGCCGCCGATCGTGGCGACACCGGCGCCCTGACCGGGCTCGTCCGGCGCGCGGAGGGATTGCGGACCGGCGACGGACAGCTGGTCTCCCGCTGCAACGACGTCAGCGGCCCGGTCGGCCAGAACGAGATTCCCGGATTGATCGATGCATGGACCAAGCAGAACCCGCTCACCGGCGCCGACAGCGCGCTGTCGATGCTGCGATGCAACGGCTGGGCGTCATCGACGCCGGTCAATCCACCCAACGCTCTCCCCGTCGACCCCCTGGTGCTCGCGGGTGCGAACGATCCGGTCAACGGTGCCGGCGGCGCGGACGCACTCAAGGCACTGTTCATCAAGGCAGGCGTCACGCCTACCACTGTCTCCTGGGACGGACTGGGCTACTCCGTGCTGGCACGCAGCGGATGCGCAGCCGACACCGTGACCCAGTACCTCGGAGATCGGCCCCTCGGAGAACCCACCGAACGTGGGTGCCCGACCTGATCGACCTGCACGGCAGCACGGCCGACGGCACAGGCTGTGCGAATGCGGGCGCGCAGACGTAGTACGGTTCGCGGGTGGCGATTCTCGACAGGTACCTCCACCCGCAGATGAGTGCGCAGCGGATCATCCCGCTGGTGTTGTGGCCGATCACCATCATGATGATCTTCCACCGCTCGGTGATCCTCGGTGTCAACGGAGACCGCACCGACGACTTCAAGCCCGTGTACCAGGCTGCGCTGCAGTTCCTGAATCGCCAACCGGTCTACGGCGAGAACTTCAACACCGTCGATCCGCACTACTTGTACCCGCCGTCGGGAACACTGCTGATGGCGCCGATGGCGATCATCGATCCGGAGCGCGCTCGCTGGCTGTTCATCGCGCTCAGCGTTCTGGCGCTCATCGCAAGCGCCTACCTGCTCGCCAAGCTGTTCGGGTTCTCTGCGCGGTCGTGGGTCGTGCCGGTGATCCTGTTCTTCTTCTTCAGCACCGAGACGGTGGCGCACACCCTCATCTTCACGAACTTCAACTCGTTCGTCCTGCTCGGCATGCTCGCGTTCATGCTGCTGATGATGCGGCGCCGAGATCTGTGGGCCGGCGTCCCGATCGGTCTCACCGTCGCGGTGAAACCCGTGTTGTTGCCACTTCTGCTGCTGCCGTTGCTCAACCGGCAGTGGCGGATCCTGGTCACGGCGATCGGGATCCCGGTGGTGCTGACCGTGGTGGCGTGGCCGTTGGTGGTCGATCCGAAGGACTTCATCACCCGGACGATGCCCTACCTCAACGAGGCCCGGGACTACTACAACAGTTCGATCGCCGGCAACGGCGCCTATTTCGGGGTCGCGGACTGGCTGATCATCCTGCTCCGCGTCGCATTCGTGGTGATGGCGGTGTTCGCGCTCTGGTTCCTCTACCGCTACTACCGCCGTACCGACGAACTGCTGTGGCTCACCACGTCGTCCGGGGTGCTGCTGGTGACCACCTTCCTGGTCGGCGCACTCGGCCAGGGCTACTACTCGATGCTGCTGTTCCCGCTGTTGATGACGGTGTTCCTGTCCGGGTCGACGATGCGCAACTGGCCGGCGTGGCTCGGCGTGTACGGCTGCATGAGTTTCGACTCGTTCTACTCGGTGCGATGGGAGGCGTTCGGTCGCCAGCTCGAGTTCAACAAGGTCACCTGGGGCTGGTCGCTGCTGATGATCGCGGTCTTCTGTTCGCTGCTGTTCCGATACCTCGACATGCGCCGGGACGGCGTCACCGCACTCGGTGACGACGCCGCGTCGAGCTCCTCCGCGGCCCCGGCCGGCGGCGAGACATCCGGCGGCGGTGGCGATGATCGTGGCGCAGTGGCTACCGTGGAGAAATGACCTCGAATCGTCCTGCCGATCCCGACGCCGCCGACATCACCGATGAGCAGTGGCGTGAGCGGCTGACCCCCGAGGAGTACCGCGTGCTCCGCGAGGCCGGGACCGAGGCTCCGTTCACCGGTGAGTACACCGACACCACGACCGTCGGCGTCTACCGCTGCCGTGCCTGTGACGCCGAGCTGTTCCGCAGCGAGCAGAAGTTCGAGTCGCACTGCGGGTGGCCGTCGTTCTTCTCCCCGCTCGCCGGCGACGCGGTCATCGAACGCGCCGACAACTCGCTCGGCATGCGCCGCGTCGAGGTGCTGTGCGCCAATTGCGGCAGTCACCTCGGGCACGTCTTCGAGGGCGAGGGCTACGACACCCCGACCGATCTGCGGTACTGCATCAACTCGATCAGCCTCACGCACGAACCGGCAGAGGACTGAGACCCGAACACGCCTGCCGGCGCCGCCCCTCAGGGCAGCGCGTCGATCAACGTGGTCGGTTCGACCCGCGGACCCGTGAAGAACGGGGTCTCCTCGCGCACGTGCAGACGTGCTTCGGTGGCACGCAGGTCACGCATGAGATCGACGATCCGATGCAGTTCCGGCGCCTCGAACGCGAGCAACCATTCGTAGTCGCCGAGAGCGAACGACGACACGGTGTTGGCCCGGACGTCCTTGTACGCGCGGGCGGCCATGCCGTGATCTGCGAGCATCTTGCGACGTTCCTCGTCGGGCAGCAGATACCACTCGTAGGACCGGACGAACGGGTAGACGCAGATGTAGGCACCCGGTTCCTCACCGGCCAGGAACGCCGGGATGTGGCTCTTGTTGAATTCCGCCGGCCGATGGAGTGCGACATTGCTCCACACTGCATCACAGGCCTTCCCCAGCACCGTCTCCCGCCGGAATCGCGCATACGCCGCCTGCAGCTGCTCGACCTCCTCGGCATGCCACCAGATCATGAAGTCGGCGTCGGCGCGCAGGCCGGACACGTCGTAGACGCCGCGCACCACCACCCCGGCGTCCTCCAGCGACTTGAAGAAGTCCGTCGCGTCGGCCTTCGCCTGATCGCGATCGGCCCCCAGCTCGCCGGGCCTGACCGCGAACACCGAGAACATCAGGTAGCGAACAGTGGCGTTGAGTTCTGCATAGTCCAAGCGGCTCATGGGTTCATGGTGCCACCGGCGGCCGAATCCGGGGAAGGCAGGTCACATCGCCGGGTGCCGGGGCCCCGCGGACGATCGGCTCGGTCAGGCGAGATCCGTGAGCAGGTCGGCCACCGCACGCCCCGCCTGGCCGATGCAGGCCGGGACGCCCACCCCGGCGTACGCGGAACCGGCGAAGGTGAGACGTGCGGGTCGCGACCGCAGAACCTCGGCCATGGCCGCGAGGTGGCCCGGACCATACACCGGCAGGCCGTTTGTCCAACGCTGCACGAACACGTCGGTCACGCGACCCGACGGCTGCGGGACTCCCGCCGCCCGGCACACCTCGTCGAGATCGTCGACCGCCTCGGCACGAATCCGGTCGTCCACGCCTTCCTCGACGCAGTCGTCGGGTACGGGGGCGCCGAACCGACCGAAGGAGGCACGCACAGACACCGGGCGATCATCGTCGGACAGGTGCGGCCACTTCTGCGAGCTGAAGGTGAAGGCCTTGGCGCGCAAGCTGTCCCCGGTGGCCGCCAACACGCCGGAATGCTCCGGTAGCCGTGTGCCCGGCTCGAGCGCGATGGACACCACCACCGACGAGGCGCGCCGCACCGCGATCAGCGGCGTGGCGAGATGCGGCAGCGATCTGCGCATGATGTGACCGGCCAACCAGGCCGGGATCGCGAGGACAACCCCGTCGTAGTCGACGGTGTGGTCACCGATCTCCAGCGTCCAGCCCCCCGGTCGCGGGGCCAATCCGGTGACGAACGAACAGTTCCGCGGTTCGATCCCGGCTGCGTCGACCAACGTCTCGAGAAGTACCGAGTAGCCACCGATCAACGCCCCGAAGACCGGACCCGAACCGGTCGCGCGCGAGGTCAGGTCGGCCACCGCCGCCGACAGACTCGGCGCGCCGGCATCCAGGCCTGCCGCAAGGGCCGGGATCGACTCGCGCAGCCCGATGTCACCCGCCAGGCTCGAGTAGACGCCGCCCAGCATCGGATCGACGCTGCGCGCAACCACCGACGGACCGAATCGCTCCGCCACCAACTCGCCGACTGTCGGTGTGCGGTCCGGACTCCAATCCAGGCCCCGGTGGGGTTCGGCCCGGATTCGGTCGAGATCGGCCGGATCAACCAGTCCGGCAACAGCTTCCGCACCTGCCGGGATCCCCATCAGGGCGGGCGTGGGCATCGGGTGCAGGCGTCCCCCGGCCCAGACCGCGGGACGTCGCGGCGTCGGCGCCACGACTCGGTCGGCCAGTCCGAGCTCGCCGATCAGGTCCAGCGCCTCCGGTCGGCGGACGATGAACGCCTCAGCTCCCACGTCGACCCGCCGGCCACCGACCTCCGTCGTCAGCAGGTCGCCGCCGAGCCGGTCACCCGCATCGAAGAGGTCGATCTGCGCGTCGTGCCCGAGTGCCCGTCGCAGGCGGTAGGCCGCCGTGAGTCCGGAGATGCCACCTCCGACGACCGCGACCCGGACCATCAGATCGTGTGGATCAACTCGACGGCCCGGGTGAGCACGTCGGGGTCGGTGTCGGGCAACACACCGTGACCGAGGTTGACGATGTGCCCGGTCGCGCCCGCCCGGACCGCACGCTCTCCGTCTGCGATCACCCGGCGAACCTCACGCTCGACGACGTCGGGTCCGGCGAACAGCATCGTCGGATCGAGATTGCCCTGGACGGCTTTCCCCGGGCCGACCCGACGCACCGCCTCGTCGAGCGGTACCCGCCAGTCGACGCCGATCACGTCGGCACCGGCATCGGACATCGCGCGGAGCAGCTCGCCCGTACCCACGCCGAAGTGGATTCTCGGCACCCCGTAGCCGGCGATCTCGGCGAAGACACGCGCACTGTGCGGCGCCACGAAGGTCTGGTAGTCCGCGAGGGACAACATGCCTGCCCACGAGTCGAACAGCTGGACCGCGTCCACACCTGCGTCGAGCTGGACTCGTAAGAAGGCGATGGTGATGTCGGCGAGCCGGCCCATCAACGCATGCCACGTCTCCGGCTCACCGTGCATCAGCGCCTTGGTACGCGCGTAGTTGCGGCTCGGTCCACCCTCGATCAGGTATGACGCCAGCGTGAACGGCGCGCCGGCGAAGCCGATCAGCGCCGCCGCCTCCGGCAGTTCGTCGAGGAGCAGCTCGATCGCGCGGGCGATCGCGCCCACGGACTCCGGTTCCAGGCGCGGCAGGGCCGTGACGTCGGCGGTCGTGCGGATCGGCGATGCGATCACCGGACCGGTGCCGGCCACGATGTCGAGGTCGATGCCGGCCGCCTTCAGCGGCACCACGATGTCGGAGAACAAGATGGCGGCGTCCACGTCGTGCCTGCGCACGGGCTGCATGGTGATCTCGCAGACCAGGGCCGAGTCGAAACACGACTCGAGCATTCCGTGGTCGGCCCGGATGGCGCGATACTCGGGCAGGGATCGTCCTGCCTGGCGCATGAACCACACCGGTCGACGGCTGGGGGTCTCACCGGTGGCCGCGGCGACGAGCGGACGATGGTGCGCACGGCGGGCCTGGGATCGCGTTGTCTCGGACATCAGTGCCTACTCTGCCATGTGTCGGCGCGCCTCCGACGACGGTGGGGTGGCCCGCCCTACCGTCGAACGGTGACCTCTTCTGGAGCTCCGACGGAGCCTGCTGACTTCCGCACCGCGGTCGAGTCATTGCACGCCGCGCGGATCCGGCCGGAAATCGAGGTCGGTCCGATCCGCCCCCGCAACGATTGGCCCCCTACAGCTACGCGGTGGGCGCTGAGGTCCGGCCCGGTGCCGATGATCCCGACGAGATCCCGGTCGACTCGACCGGGAGTTCCTTCGGGCGTCTGATCCTGCTGTACGACCCGGCGGGCCAGGAGGCCTGGAACGGGACGATGCGCCTGGTCGCCTACATCCAGGCCGAGGTGGAGGCGGCGCTCGCGATGGACCCGCTGCTGCCGGAGGTGGCCTGGAGCTGGCTGTCGGACGCGCTCGGCGTGCCGCCGGGCGAGACAGCAACCACCGATGCGTCCACGTCGGACCGCGACGTCGAGGTGACCGCCCTCGGCGGCACCGTGACCTCCACGACGTCGGTGCGCTACGGCGACATCGCCGGTCCGCCGCGGGCGCATCAGCTCGAACTCCGCGCCTCGTGGACGGCGACCGGCCTTGACCTCGGCACCCATCTCGAGGCTTTCTGTGATGTCCTCTCCGCTGCCGCCGGTCTCCCACCGGCCGGTGTCACCGAACTGGGCTCGATCTGAGTCGCCGCGGGTCCGGCCATGACGACCGCTGACGATCAGCCCGGCGGCCGGAGTGAGCCCGACGATGTGGCCGCCGAGCCGCCCACCGTCCCGCTTCTCCGGCCCTCCGACGGCGTCCCTCCGGTGCTCACCACACCATCCGAGTTCGCCGAGGCGGCCGCGCTGATCGCAGACGCCGACGGACCGATCGCGGTCGACACCGAGCGCGCATCGGGGTACCGCTACTCGCAACGGGCATACCTGATCCAGATCCGACGGCTGGGAGCGGGCACATTTCTGCTCGATCCGATCGAACACCCGGACGCGCTCGCACCCGTCATCGCCGCGCTCGACGGCCCCGAATGGGTTTTGCACGCCGCTGACCAGGACCTCCCGTGCCTGCGTGAACTCGGATTCGTCTGCCGGAACCTCTACGACACCGAATTGGCCGGCCGACTGCTCGGCCTGGCCAAGGTGAATCTCGCCGCGATGGTGGCCGAATTCCTCGGTCTCGGCCTGGTCAAAGGGCACGGCGCAGCCGACTGGTCGCGACGCCCCTTTCCCGCGGACTGGCTCAACTACGCGGCGCTCGACGTCGAGGTCCTGGTGGAGTTACGTGACGCGATGGAGGCCGCCCTCGTCGAGGCGGGGAAGTCGGCCTGGGCCCGGGAGGAGTTCCAGGCGGTACTCGATCGGCCGGCGCCCCCGCCGCGAACCGACCGCTGGCGCAAGACGTCGAATCTGCACACCATCAAGAGCACCCGGACGCTGGCGGCGATCCGGGAGTTGTGGACCGCGCGCGAAGAGCTCGCGCAGCGTCGCGATGTCGCGCCCGGACGTATCCTGCCCGACTCTGCGATCGTCACCGCGGCCACCGCAGATCCGACGACACAGTCCGAACTCCTGGGGTTGCCGGTGTTCGGCGGCCCGCGGCAACGCCGGCAGGCCCGTATCTGGCTCGAGGCCCTACACCGGGCCCGTGAACTGCCGGACAACGAACTGCCGTCGCGTAGGTCACCGACGGTCGGGCTGCCGCCGGTGAACCGATGGGATCAACGCAATCCCGAGGCGGCGGCCCGTGCAGCGAAAGTGCGACCGCTGGTCCGCGACATCGCCGGGGCGCACAATCTCCCCGTCGAGAACCTGCTCGCACCCGACACGGTTCGCCAATTGTGTTGGGATGGTGTCGATCTCCCCGCCGGCACTGACGCGGTGGATCACCGCCTGGCAGCGCTCGGCGCCCGACAGTGGCAGCGTGACCTGTGCGCGTCGGCGATCGCCGACGCGCTCAACGAGACAACTGCCGATCCGAGCGACTGACCCTCGGCGGTCTCCGCTCAGGCGTCCGGTTCCGAACTCCGGCTCGACGGCTCGACGTTCGCATTCTCTGCGTGGTGACCGAGGTCGGCCGTGTCATCGAGGCCCGGCACGGCCTGCATACCGGCCACCGTCGCGGTGATGGTGCGTGCCAGATCCTGTGCGGTGAGCCCGAATTCGGCGAGCAGTTCGCCGCGCGACGCATGTGTGACGAAATCCTGTGGGATGCCGCGGTGCTGTACTGGTACCGCGACGTCGGCCTCCGACAGCGCGTCACTGACGGCCGACCCGACGCCACCGCGTACACCGCTGTCCTCCAACGTGACCACCAGCCGGTGCCGTGCCGCGAGGGGCGCGATCGACGCGGGAACCGGCAACACCCACCGCGGGTCCACCACTGTCGCGTCGATGCCCTGCTGTCCGAGCCGCTGCGCCGTGTCGACCGCGAGTGCGCAGAACGCACCAACCGCGACGATCAGGACATCACCGGACGCCTCGCCGACACCGGGCGTGGACCGGTACAGCACATCGACGCCGTCGTCGAGACGCTCCACCGCCCGGATATCCTCCGGTACAGCGCCTTTGGAGAACCGCAGCGCTGTCGGGCCATCGGTGACCGCCAGCGCCTCGTCGAGCTCTTCACGCAGGCGTACGGCGTCGCGGGGCGCCGCCACAGCCAGACCCGGCACGAGTGACATCAACGACAGATCCCACATGCCGTGGTGGCTGGGACCGTCGGGGCCGGTGATCCCCGACCTGTCGAGAACCAGGGTGACCGGGAGGCGTAACAGGGCCACATCCATGAGCAACTGATCGAACGCGCGGTTGAGGAACGTGGAATAGATGGCCACCACCGGGTGCATCCCGCCCAGCGCCAGACCGGCCGCGGAGGTCATCGCGTGCTGCTCGGCGATACCCACGTCGAACATACGATCCGGGAATCTCTCGCCGAACGGTGTCAGGCCGGTCGGACCGGGCATCGCCGCCGTGATGGCGACGACATCGTCGCGACGCCCACCCGCCTCGACCAGCGCCGCCGAGAACACCGACGTCCAGTCCTGCGGTGAGACACTCGTGGCGCGCCCGGTCCGCGGATCGATGACGCCGGTCGAGTGCATCTGATCGGCCTCGTGATTCTCCGCCGGCGCGTAACCCATCCCCTTTCGGGTGACGGTGTGCACGATCACCGGGCCGCCGAAGGCCTTCGCGTGGCCGAGTGCCGACTCCAACGCCCCGATGTCGTGTCCGTCGACCGGACCGACGTACTTGAGTCCCAGGTCGGTGAACATCGCCTGCGGCGCGATGAGATCCTTCAACCCGCTCTTCATACCGTGCAGGACCGCGTAGGCCGGTGGACCCACGATGGGCAACTGCTTGACCGCTCTGCGGCTCTCGTCCAGAAACCGCTCATATCCGGGCTGCAGACGCAGGCCCGACAGATGTCGTGCCAGCCCGCCGATCGTCGGCGCATAGGAGCGTCCGTTGTCGTTGACCACGACGACGAGGGGGCGGTCACCCCCGGCGATGTTGTTCAACGCCTCCCAGCACATACCGCCGGTGAGAGCGCCGTCGCCGACGACCGCGACCACCGTGCGCGTGTCCTGCCCGGTGAGCTCGAACGACTTCGCGAGCCCGTCGGCATACGACAGCGCCGCCGACGCATGCGAGGACTCCACCCAGTCGTGCTCGCTCTCGGCCCGGTCCTGATACCCGGTCAGCCCGTCCTTCTGGCGGAGGGTGTCGAAACCCGCGGTACGGCCGGTGACGATCTTGTGCACATAACTCTGGTGGCCGGTGTCGAAGATGATCGGATCGGTCGGTGAGTCGAAGACGCGGTGCAACGCCAGCGTCAGTTCAACCACTCCGAGATTGGGACCGAGGTGGCCACCGGTCGCCGAGACCTTTGCGATGAGGAACTCGCGGACCTCGCCCGCAAGGGTGATCATCTCCTCCGACGACAGCGTCCGCAGGTCGGCCGGCGATCCGATCGTGTCCAGCACGCCCATCGAATCCTCCATCACAAGTCCACGGCCCGGTCCGTGAGCGCGCCGGGCTGTCGGCGCGATCGGCATATCCGGGCCCATTCGGCACACACGGTCATGTGCTCAACAGTCTACGGACCCTGCGCAGGGTCCTCGCCCCGCAAGGCGGCGCTCGGGCGACGAGTCCGTCACATCTCGCGGTGCGCGGGTACCAGGCAGGCGATGGCCTCCACATGGTGTGTCATCGGAAACGCGTCGAAGGAGCGGATCACTCGGGGCTGGTACCCGTGCTCGGCGAAGAGCGCCAGGTCACGCGCGAACCGTCCCACGTCACAGCCCACGTGAACGATCACCGCCGGGTCGGCATCGGCGACCACATCGATCACGGCTGCCCCCGCGCCGGTGCGGGGCGGGTCGAGGATCACCACGTCGGGCGTGGGTAGCCCGGCCGCCACGCCGGCGACGTCACCGGGATGCAGGACCACCCGGTCATCGTCGGCGAAGGTCCGCTCGGCGGCCGAGACGGCGGCCGTATCGGACTCGACCACGTGCACGGTTCCGATGGCTTCCAGTCCATCGCCCGGGGCGTCGAGCATCGCCGCGGCGAATACGCCGGCACCGCCGTAGAGATCCCACGCGACGAGCGGCTCCGGCCCGGCCGCGAGCTCCACGCCGGCCAGCAGTTCGACCACGGTGCGCGCATAGGCCGACGGTGCGGCGCGATGTGCCTGCCAGAACGCCGCGACCGGAATCTGCCATATCCGATCCCCCACCCGATGGGCGGCCATGGGATCACCCTCGACGACCCGCTGGGCGCGGGGCGCCTCGCGACCCCTGCGTATCGATTGCGTCCGACCGCGCGTACCGGGTCGGCTTCGCCGCGCATGCACACGAGGTGGGGCGAGTTCGGTGATGTGGCGACGTCCGTCCATGTCGGCGACCACCGCGAGATCCGCTCCGGGCGTGACGGTGTAAGCGTCGAGTCCGTCGACCATTCCGGGTTCAGGTGCGGCACAAGGGTGATCGGTGATGATGGACGAGCCGTGGAACGCGTGCATCCCAGCGCGACCCTCGGCATCGACACCGAGTCGGGTCCGCACCCGCCAGTGGGTGCCGTCATCTCCCAGCGACGCGACCGTGCCCGCGTCGATGCCGTCGAGATCGGCCACCGAGAACCGGCCTATGCGCGTAAGCGCATCCAGGATGACCTGTCCCTTCAGCGTTCGCGCGTGCCCGGGCTCGACGAACCCGAGATCGCAGCAGCCTGCCCCGTGACGTGCGGCGTCGCATGGCGTGTCGATGCGGTGCGCCGACGGCTCCAGGATCTCGACCACCTCCCCGCGCAGGAAGCTCTCCCGTCGGTCGTCGGTGATCTGCACGCGGACCTGCTCACCCGGGATGGCGCCACGGACGAAGACGACGCGACCGTCCACCCGACCGACCGACTCGCCGCCGTTGGCGGGGCGGTCCAGCCGTACGATCAGCTCGGCGCCCACACCGCCTGCCCTGCCGATGGATTCGTTCATCGCTGCTCCGGGTCACCACCGAGGGCACGACGGGTGTCCCCGGGAGCCGAATATGCGAGGTCTCGGTTCTTGAGGCGATCCGACGATGTCAGCTGCCACGGGACCGAGGTCACCATCACGCCCGGCTCGAAGAGCAGCCGCCCCTTGAGACGCAGCGCGGATTGGTTGTGAAGGATCTGCTCCCACCAGTGCCCGACCACGTACTCGGGGATGAACACGGTGATCACGTCCCGGGGCGATTCGCGCCGCACCCGTCGGACGTACTCGATGACGGGGCGGGTGATCTCGCGGTACGGCGAGGCGATCACCTTGAGCGGCACGGTGATGTCGCTCGCCTCCCATTGCGACACCAGCTTGCGGGTGTCGCGGTCGTCGACGTTCACCGTGATCGCCTCGAGCACGTCGGGCCGGGTGGCGCGGGCGTACAGCACCGCACGCTTGGTCGCCAGGTGCAGCGTCGAGACCAGCACGATCGAATGGGTCCGGCTGGGCAACACCGGTTCGTCTTCCTCGAGTTCGAGCTCGCGCTGCACGGTCGCGTAATGCCGGTGGATCAGCTTCATCACCACGAACAGAGCCACCATCGCCAGGATCGCGATCCATGCCCCGGCACGGAACTTCGTGATCAGGACCACCACGAGGACGCTCGCCGTCATCACCAGGCCGATCGAGTTGATCACCCGCGACTGCATCATCCGCCGCCGGGCGCGCGGATCGGTCTCGGTACGCAGGTGACGCGTCCAATGCCGCACCATGCCGGTCTGGCTGAGGGTGAACGACACGAACACGCCGACGATGTACAGCTGGATCAAGGACGTGACCTGAGCGCCGAACGCGACCACGAAGATGATGGCCGCCAGCGCCAGGAAGAGGATCCCGTTGCTGAATGCGAGCCGGTCACCGCGGGTGTGGAGCTGGCGCGGCAGGAACCGGTCCTGCGCGAGCACCGAGCCGAGCACCGGGAATCCGTTGAACGCGGTGTTCGCGGCCAGCAACAGGATCAGCGCGGTGGCCGTCGCGACGAAGTAGAAGCCGGGCGTGAAGGAATCGAAGACGGCATGGGCGAGCTGAGCGATCATCGCCTTTTGCTGATATCCCTCGGGAGCGCCGATCAGGTCGGTGGCCGGGTCCATCACATATTTCGCGCCGATCCGCTGGGCGAGCAACACGATACCGAGCAGCAAGGTGATGGAGAACGCGCCGAGAAGGAACAGTGTCGTGGCGGCATTGCGGGACTTGGGCTTGCGAAAGGCCGGGACGCCGTTGCTGATGGCCTCGACACCGGTGAGCGCCGCACAACCGGAGGAGAACGCCCGCGCGATCAAGAAGACGAAGGCTATCCCCACGAGATGATCCTGCTCGGGACGGATGCCGAAATCCGCAGCCTCCGACCGAACCGGCTCGTTCAGGATGACCAGCTCGATGAATCCCCAGATGAGCATGGCGAGAACACCGATGATGAACGCGTATGTCGGGATGGCGAGGACCGTGCCCGACTCCTTGATGCCGCGCAGGTTGACCGCGGCCATCAACACGATCGCCGCGACACAGAACCAGACCCTGTGCTCGGACACGAACGGGATCGCCGAACCGATGTTCTCCGCCGCCGACGAGATCGACACGGCGACGGTCAGCACGTAGTCGACCAGCAGTGCGCTACCGACCGTCAGACCGGCGTTGGGGCCGAGGTTGACGGTGGCCACCTCGTAATCGCCGCCGCCGGAGGGATAGGCGTGCACGTTCTGCCGATAGCTCGCGACGACGACGATCATCACCACGGCGACGGCCAGCGCGACCCACGGGGTGAAGGTCAGCGCACTCAGACCCGCGACGGACAGGACGAGGAAGATCTCCTGCGGCGCGTAGGCCACCGACGACATGGCATCTGAGGCGAAGACGGGAAGCGCGATGCGCTTGGGCAACAGGGTGTGACCCAGTTTGTCACTACGGAACGGGCGGCCGAGCAGCAGACGTTTCGTCGCCACGGACACCTTGGACACGGTGGACACCAGGCAACACTAGAGCGTGTAGTAGACAAAGGCCACAAGGGGCCACAGGCCCGGGCCACAAGGGGCCACAGGCCCGGGCCACAAGGGGCCACAGGCCCGGGCCACAAGGGGCCACAGGCCCGGGCCACAAGGGGCCACAGGCCCGGGCCACAAGGGGCCACAGGCCCGGGCCACCCGAGGTCGCGACACGGTATCGGTGGTCTCGCGCGCGGGTTCACCCGTGCGGGTAGGTTCGATGCGTCCAACGCGTATGCGTCGGGCACCGACTCGGACGCCGAGGCCGTGGAGAGGATGGACGTGCAGGTAGTCATCATGGGTTGCGGGCGCGTGGGGTCGTCGCTGGCGATGGCGATGCAGAAGCGCGGCCACACCGTGTCGATCATCGACCGCGATCATTCTGCGTTCGTCCGCCTCAGTCCCGACTTCCGCGGCACCACCGTGATCGGGGTCGGATTCGACCGGGATGTCCTGACCAGGGCAGGGATCGAGACCGCCGACGCGTTCGCCGCGGTCTCCTCTGGTGACAACTCCAACATCATCGCGGCGCGGGTGGCGCGGGAGACCTTCGGCGTCGAACGAGTCGTGGCACGCATCTACGACGCCAAACGCGCCGAGGTCTACGAACGCCTCGGCATCCCGACAGTGGCGACCGTGCCCTGGACCACCGAGCGCTTCGTCTCGGCGCTCGGCGAGACGTCGACGACCACTGCGTGGCGTGACCCGTCGGGCGCGTTGGCCATCGCCCAACTCGACATCGACGAAACGTGGATCGGCGTGACCGTCGGGAAGTTCCAGGAGGAGACCGGCGCTCGGATCGCGTTCCTCACCCGGCTGGGCAGACCAGTCCTACCGGACGTGAAAACCGTTCTCCAACAAGAAGATCTCATCTACGCAGCCACACTGACCGACAATCTCGCCAATGCCCGTGCAACCGCACTGGCCCCATACCGCACCTCTGACTGAGGGTGAGAGAGAACACACGATGAAGGTCGCCATCGCCGGTGCCGGCGCAGTCGGGCGCTCGATCGCCCGTGAGCTCCTGATCAATTCGCACGAGGTCACCCTCTTCGAGCGCAACCCGTCCCACATAGATCGGGATGCGGTGCGAGAGGCGACGTGGGTACAGGCCGACGCCTGTGAACTGAGCAACCTCGAGCAGGCGTCGTTACAGACATTCGACGTGATGGTCGCGGCGACCGGCGACGACAAGGCCAACCTCGTCGTGAGTCTGCTCGCGAAAACCGAATTCGCGGTCAACCGGGTGGTGGCCCGGGTCAACGATCCGCGCAACGAATGGTTGTTCGACGACGACTGGGGTGTCGACGTCGCGGTCTCCACGCCCCGCATCCTCGCATCGCTGGTCGAGGAGGCGGTATCGGTCGGAGACCTGGTCCGCCTGATGACGTTCCGTCAGGGCCAGGCCAATCTGGTCGAACTCACCCTCCCACCGAACACCAGCCTGGCAGGCAAGCCGGTGCGGAAGCTGGAGCTCCCGCGCGACGTGGCATTGGTCACCATCCTGCGCGGCGGCCGTGTGATCGTGCCGCAGAGTGACGACGCCATCGAGGGTGGCGACGAGTTGGTGTTCATCGCCCCCGCCGAGGCCGAGCCTGCATTGCACCAGGCGATGCAGATCCACTGAGGGACCGACCCCGGCCGAACCCGCCGTTGCGCGGCGGCCCCGGCTCGAACGTGTCAGCGTGAGGGGTTGTCGGCGATCCCGGCAGTGTCGTTGTCTGCACCGGTCGCCTCGTCGACGGCGTCCATCCGGTCCTCTTCGCGCGTCGCCCGGCGGACCAGCACGACGGTCGCCAGCACGGCGAGCGCGGTCAGTGGCCAGCCCATCGAGATCCGCGCAACCGCGAGCCAGCCGGTGCTGCCATGGTCGTAGAGCTCCGACTGCGTCAGGTACCGGGCGAAGAACACCAGAGCCCAGAACGCCGTGGCGAAGTCATAGGCGAGCAGGGTCTTTCGATGCTTGCGCCAGGCCATCCCGTCGCCGCTGATCAAGTTCCAGGCGACACCGACCAACGGCCATCGCACCACGATCGACGCCACGAAGACGACGGCGTACGCGAGCGTGGTCCAGATGCCGAAGAGGAAGTAGCCCTTCGCGTCTCCGACCCTGTGGGCGATGAACACACAGATCGCGACGCCGATCAGGCCGGAGATGGCGGGGTTGAGCGGCTCACGGCGCACGAGGCGCACGCAGAAGATCGCCAGGGCGACGGCGATGGCCGCGATCATCGCGGCGGTCAGACCCCACACCGCGTTGACGGGCACGAACACCACGATCGGCACCGTCGAGTAGATCAGTCCGGACACGCCGCCCATCTGCTCGAGAATCGTCGGTGCGGGCGGCGGGCTCTGATCGGCGGGATCGTCGACGCGCTCCGGTCGCCTCCCGGCGCCGGCCGCGTCGTCGACGGGGCCACCAGCCGACGGATCATTCGTCGTCTGAGCCATAGAGTTCGTAGTACGGGTTGTAGATCACCTTGGTGCCGTCGTGTTCGGCGAGCCGACCACGCACCGTCAGCTTTCGCCCCGGCTCGACTCCCGGGATCCGGTTACGGCCCAGCCATTTGAGAATCACGGTGTCGGAGCCGTCGAAGAACTCCGCCTTCACCCCGACCTTGGCGGAGCGTGAACAGGTCTCCACCGCCCGCAGTTCGCCGTGCATCGTCACCTCGTCACCACGACAGCACTCCGAGGCGCGCTGCGCGCCCGTGGCACGTGACTCCTCTGCGATCTGTACGGCGTCGGCATCTCCGAGATCTTCGGTCAACCGGCGCGTCAACCGCTTGAGATAACCGGTGGTAGCCATCACACCCTCCTGGGTGACTTGTCGCGAGCGAAGTGGGCTGAGTGCAAGACCCTGCTCGCCTCCGCCAGCCTAATCCTCTTCTTGCTCCCTGTTCAACGTCGGGCATGATCATGACATGCCCGAGACAGCAGGTTCGGATCGGAGGGTGCCGACCACGATCGTGGCCATTCCCGGAACGGGTTCCGACGCTGATTACGTGCACCGCGCCTTCGGCCCCGCCGCAGACGAGATGGGGCTCACACTGGTTGCGCTCGAGCCATCGACGGACCTGGTCGATGGGCATCTCCGCAGCCTCGACGAGATCGCCGACGCCGCCGGACCGCTCATCGTGGGAGGCGTGTCCATCGGCGCCGCGATAGCGCTTTCCTGGGCGCTGCACAACCCATGTGCCGGGGTGTGGGCGGCGCTGCCTGCCTGGACCGGCGACCCGGCCGATGCGCCCGCGGCGTGGAGCGCCCGCGCCACGGTCGCCGCCCTGGCCGCCGACGGTCTCGAACCGACCATTGCCGCGATGGCGGCGTCGAGTCCGGCTTGGCTCGCAGCCGAACTGAGCCGCTCGTGGCGGGGACTCCATCCCGGGCTCGGCAAGCAGCTGGCCGACGCCGCCGAGTTCCACTCCCCCGACCTCGCGCAGATCGCCACCCTCACCGCGCCGTTGGCGATCACCGCGGCCACCGACGATCCGGTCCACCCCGGCGAGGTGGGCCGGGCATGGGCGGCCGCGGCGCCGAGATCGGCGCTGGCCGAGGTGACGCTCGCCGAATGGGGCGACAATCCGGCCGTTCTCGGATTCGGTTGCGCGCGAGGCTGGCTCGGGATCAGGTGACGACGATGGTCGGCCGGCTCAGCCGCGCCGGTTGCGGCGGAAGCGCTGCATCGCCGAGCCGGATGAGCGTGGCATCGGCTCGTCGTCCTCCACCGCAGGCTCTTCCGTCGCTGCGGGTTCCTCCGCGGTCGCGGGCGGCGCGCCGTCTTCACTGATCACGGTGGCCGACGCGACCTGCTCGAGTGCGCCGCCGGGAACCGAATCGTCCGGAGAACCCGCTGGGCCGCCAGTTTCGTCGGTCGGCCCCTGCTCGTCGAGCATCTGCTGCTGCGCTGCGGCGACCTGCTCGGCGAGGACCGGCGGCAACACGATCGGCAGTGCGTCCCGCGGCGGGTGCGGCTCGTCTCCCCGACGCACCACGGATTCGGCGAGGACCGCCCGGGCGAGCCGGCCGAGCTCGTCGGCGGTCTCGTCGGGGCCGCTGGCGATACATCGCACCATCCATCGCGGTCCGTCCACGCCGACGAAACGATGGGCGGCACCCGGGACGGTCGCGACGATCTCGCGACCCCAGTGGCCGTCCTCGATCGACACCTGCGCGCCCTCCTCCCGCAACGAGGCCGCGAGCTCCGTGACGACCTCACGCCACAGGCCCGGGGACTTCGGTGCCGCGAACGCGCTCACGCTGATCCGCCCGTGCGGCGTCACGAGGTAGACGGCCTCCGGCTCGTGCGCGGCGGACATCTCCACCGTGACCTGGCCTCCCTCGACGACCGGCACCAGTACGGAGCCGAGGTCGAGGTGGGAGTTCTCGAGTTCCTCGGCGGGGGTGTCGAGAGCTTCGATGTCATAGGGCCCGCCTGCCGAGCCGATCCGCAACTCGCCCTGCTCATCTCGTGCCATGTCGTGTACTCCTTGGGAAGTGTTCGCTCACCGAGCGCATCGTCGGTCGGCCGGTCGTCGGTCGCATCACGGACCGGGATCGCCGTCGATCTCCGGAAGTGCCTCCGCCAGCACCGCATGCCCGCCGCTGGAGCCATAACCGCCGGACCCGCGACTCGTGTCGTCGAGCTCGTCGACCTCGACCAGCTCGGGCAGTTCGACACGCTGGACCAACAACTGGGCGATGCGGTCCCCCCGCGCGATCGAGATCGACTCGTCGGGATCGAGATTGATCAGACACACCTTGATCTCGCCACGATATCCGGCGTCGATGGTGCCGGGCGCATTGACGATCGAGAGTCCCGCCCTCGCGGCCAGCCCAGACCTCGGATGTACCAGCCCCACGGTTCCGACCGGCAATGCCACGGCGAGTCCGGTACCGACGAGCTGGCGGCGACCCGGCGCCAGCTCGAGGTCGGTCGTCGAACACAGGTCGACCCCCGCGTCGCCGGGATGCGCACGGGTGGGCAGCGGGATGTCGGGGTCGAGTCGGCGGACCCGCAACGCCCCGATCGGGGCCGGCCGGTCAGATGCCGCGGCGGAGGATTTCGGCGTCACGAGGGCAGACTACGCTGGTCGCGTGACTCCTCCAGCATCACCTGAGAATCCGGCCGATCCGTCATCCGGCGACGATCACGTCGAGGTTCCCGGCAACGCACACCGATCAGCGGGAGAAGAGAACTCAGGTTCTGATCGCTTCCACGAACGACTCCACGTGCCGTGGTGGTGGTGGGTGGCCGCGGCGGTCGTCACGGGCGTGCTGGGCTACGAGATCCAGCTGTCGGCGCACCGCTCGGCCTGGAGCGTGGCGGGCTATGTGGTGGTCGGATTGCTGTGCGCGTGGATGTTGTGGTCACTCGGCCGCGCGTCGGTCCGGGTGACCCCGGACCGCGAACTGCACGCCGGACGCGCACGCCTTCCGCGGACGGTCATCGCGCGTGGCGCCACTGTGCCGGCAACCGCCAAGAGCGCCGCGCTGGGCCGCCAACTCGATCCCGCCGCGTTCCTCATGCACAAGGCATGGGTCAAGACCATGGTGCTGCTGGTGCTCGACGATCCCGATGACCCGACACCGTATTGGCTCGTGTCGACCCGGAATCCGTCGGCGCTGCTCGCGGCGCTCGACCTACCGGACGCGGCCGCCGAGGCGGGTATCGCCGACTGACCGTCGGAGGCATTGCCGACTGACCGTCGGAGGCATTGCCGACTGACCGTCGGAGGCGGGATCGGCAACGCGACCCGCCTCCTCGTCGAGGCTCAGGCGCAGTCGACGCAGATCATCGAATTGCCGTTCTCGCGCGCGAGACGGCTGCGGTGGTAGACGAGAAAGCAGCTCGTACAAGTGAACTCGTCGGCCTGCTTGGGGATCACCCGCACCGACAGTTCCTCGCCGGAGAGATCCGCACCCGGCAGCTCGAACGATTCGGCCGTATCGCTCTCGTCGACATCGACTGCCGAGGACTGGGCTTCGCTGCGACGCGCCTTCAACTCCTCGAGCGAATCCTCGCTGATGTCCTCGGTCTCTGTGCGTCGTGGCGCATCGTAATCAGTAGCCATTGTGTGCCTTACCTATTAGAGAGAGTGTGAGGGGCGCTCTCGGATATGTCGGCTTGTGACCGAACAAACCTAGGTGCGCGAGCCCGCCGGGATTGTCTTGCCGGCGGCGTCTCTACAACGTCGTGACCGGTGCAATTCGTTACCCAGAACCCTGCAGATCGGAGTGATCTTCATCACATTCAATCTGCGCGCCCCCCACTGGTTGGAGGGGCGGGCGCCCGAAGCTTAGTCCACCGGTGTGGCTCGGTCAACGATCTCCTCGGCTCGATCATTCCCGGCGCGTCCGCCCGAATGAGCCGACCATGCCGAATCCCTGGCCCGAACGCGTCGGACAGGGGCTCTGTCCAGGCGTTATCCGGGCTCACGGCCTGCCTGCGCGTCGCGCGGATCGGCACCGTTTACAGTGGGCGCCAAGGTCGGGTGTCGGAGAAGGAGCCAGTTCACGGTGGTGTCGCAGCTAACATCGGGATCCTCGGTCGACTCCAAGGGTCGCCCGTTTCGTCGTCGCCGACTCCGCCCGGCCATCATCCTGGCCGTGGTGTTGCTGATCGCGGGATTGATCACCTGGGCGGTGGCGCTCGCCGATTCGGGCCCGGTGGCGGTGCCCACCAACTGCAACCAGCCCACCGAGGCATCTGCGCAGCCATCCGGGGTGGCGGCGCCGGATCCGGGAATGCCCGCACCGACGCCTGCGCCCACCACGGTCACACCTGCCGACCGCGACGAGATGCTCGCCGTGGCCCCCGCCGCCCTGTCCACTTTCCAGGTCCGGGTGCTCAACGCGTCGTCGCAGCGCGGCGCGGCACGATCGGTCTCCGACGACCTGACCGGCCAGGGGTTCAATCCGGCTCCCGACGCGCCGTACGGCGACGACACGGTCTACACCAACCAGGATCTGTCGTGCTACGCGCAGATCCGCTTCGGTCCGGCGGGCAAAGCGAGTGCCGCCGCCGTCTGGCTGGCCCTGCCGTGCGCCCAACTCGTCGACGACGGACGCCAGGGCACGGGTGTCGACGTCGCGCTGGGCAAGTACTACGAGGGGCGCGAACAGTCTCAGGATGCGCAGGCCGCACTCGAGGCGCTGCGATCGGCGGATCCCAAGGACCCGCGGACCGGCGCCGACCCCACCCTGGTCAAGGCAGTCCACTCGGCGTCCTGCTGACGCGCAACGGCTTCCGACCGGCTGCACCGGGCGGACGGCATCAGGCGGACGGCATCAAACCTCGTGCCCCGAGACCATCGAGGAGCCGTAGGAAATCGTCGGCGATACCCGGCGCCACGGCGATCGTCGGATGGCCGTCACCCGACCGAGAGTCGGGGGGCGGAGTGAGCACGTGCGCGCCTGCCTCGGCGGCGATCAATCCACCGGCGGCCCAGTCCCACGGACTGAGCCCGTGCTCGAAATGCGCGTCGACCGCGCCACTGGCCACCATGCAGAGATCGAGTGCCGCCGCACCGACGCGTCGGATGTCGCGCACCTGCGGGAGCATCTCGGCGATGATCGCGCCCTGGGTGGCGCGGCGGTCCGCGTCGTAGGAGAACCCGGTGGCCACCAGCGCCAGATCCAGGCGACCGATGGGGTTGCAGGACAGCTCGATCCGTCCGTCGCCCGCGTCGACGTATGCGCCGCAACCGAGAGCGGCCGAATACGTGATCGCGCGCGCCACATCGACCACGGCTCCGGCCACCGAGCGTCCGTCGATCTGGGCCGCGACCGACACCGCGTACGCGGGGATGCCGTACATGAAGTTCACCGTGCCGTCGATCGGATCGACCACCCACCGCACCCCGGAAGGGACGTCGACGGTGCCACCGGCCTCCTCGCCGAGGATCTCGTCCCCGGGGCGGCGCGATCGGAGCTCCGCGCGGACCAGCTGTTCGGTCTCGGTATCGGCGAGGGTCACCGGATCGGTCGGTGTCGACTTGGTGCTGACCGCTGCCGCGTCCTCGTCCGGGGCGTCGCTCTCGGCGCGGACCGCGTGCGGATCGTGGCCCGGCCGTGGACCGAACAGCTCTGGCCGTCGTCGCCGCACATGGTCGGCCGCGCGTTGCGCCACGTCGATCGCGACGCGCTCGAGGACCTCTGGCCCGGGATGATCCGTCACGCCCCTATGTGAGCACACCCGTGCGTGTTCTGCCCACGGGGGCTCGATCCTGAACGAGGGCCGTGCACTGGGTGACGACTTTGCATCGACCCCGAGCACGGTCCCGGCGGGCTGGATAGCCTTGAGATCGCGCCATTTCCCGATGGGTGGATCAGAGAGGATTCGACATGACCGACGCCGAGGTAGCGAGCACCACCCGAGCCGGGGCAAATCTCGGATTCGGGGTCGACGTCGGCGGTTCCGGCATCAAGGGCGGAATGGTCGACCTCGACACCGGCCTGCTCGTCGGAGATCGGTTCAAGGTGCTGACCCCGCAACCCTCGACCCCGGACGCCGTTGCCGGAGGCGTCGCCGAGGTGGTCGACCACTTCGGCTGGACCGGCCCCGTCGGGATCACCCTGCCCGGCGTCATCACCGACGGCACCATGCGCACTGCGGCCAACATCGACAAGGGCTGGATCGGGACCGACGTCTACGAACTCTTCAGTTCCGCGTTGTCGGGCAGGACCGTGTCGGTGCTCAACGACGCCGACGCGGCCGGGATGGCCGAGGACCGCCACGGCGGCGGTGCGGGGATCGAGGGCGTCGTCATGCTCCTCACCCTCGGCACCGGGATCGGGACCGCCATCCTCATCAACGGCACCCTGGTACCCAACACAGAGCTCGGCCACATGATCGTCGACGGCAAGGAGGCCGAGCATCGAGCGTCCTCGAAGGTCAAGGAGGACAAGGGCTGGTCCTACGAGAAGTGGGCACACAAGCTCTCGCATGTCCTCGAGGCGTACGAGGCGCTGCTCTGGCCGAAGCTCTTCATCGTGGGAGGCGGGATCAGTCGCAAGTCGGACAAGTGGATCCCGTACCTCACCAACAAGACGCCCGTTGTGCCGGCGACCCTGCTCAACACCGCGGGTATCGTCGGTGCCGCGATGGCCGTCGATGCCGGTCTTCGCACCTGAGTCCGGCTGTGGACCGTCGGCGGCACGCCCACAACTCACTGACCTGGCCTTTGTCACATTCGGTGGACCGATGTCGTTACAATGGTCCTCACCGGTGATCACGCACCGAGAAATCAAGCCCTGATCCGCGTCGGCGTATGCCGCCGTGAGAGATTCACGATAGTCAGTTCCGAAAGGTTGTACGTGGCAGCCACCCAGACCCGCCAGGCCGACGTCGACGATTCGACAGACGCGACGACCGCCACGGAGAGCGCGCCGGCGAAGCGACCCGCAAAGAAGGCGGCCAAGAAGGCCCCTGCCCGCAAGGCAGCCGCCAAGAAGGCGGCAAAGAAGGCCCCGGCGAAGCGCGGAGCCAAGAAAGCCGCCAAGCCGTCCGATGCCGACAACGTCGAGTCGAACGAGGACCTCGACGGCACCGGCACGATCGACGACATCGACGCCCCCGACGGCGAACTCGATGAGGACGTGGTGATCGACGACATCGCCGTCGACGACGACGATGACGATGACGACGCGGCCGACGGCGGAGACGCCGAGACCGACGACGATCCCGAGGAGACGGTGGTCGTCCCCGCCGCAGGCGGAGCAGGCAAACCGTCCGCCGCCAAGGGCAAGCAGGCCGCGGAGGAGAAAGAGAAGACCGCAGGCGACTTCGTCTGGGACGAGGACGAGTCCGAAGCGCTGCGACAGGCCCGCAAGGATGCCGAGCTCACCGCGTCCGCCGATTCCGTCCGGGCCTACCTCAAGCAGATCGGCAAGGTCGCGCTGCTCAACGCCGAAGAAGAGGTCGAGCTCGCCAAGCGCATCGAGGCAGGACTCTTCGCCACCGAGCGACTGCGCCGGATCGTCGATTCCGGCGACAAGCTCAGCACGGCGTCCAAGCGCGACCTGAACTGGATCTCGCGCGACGGCAACCGGGCAAAGAATCACCTGCTCGAAGCGAACCTCCGCCTCGTCGTCTCCCTGGCCAAGCGCTACACCGGTCGCGGGATGGCCTTCCTGGACTTGATCCAGGAAGGCAACCTCGGTCTGATCCGCGCCGTCGAGAAGTTCGACTACACCAAGGGTTACAAGTTCTCCACGTACGCCACGTGGTGGATTCGGCAGGCGATCACGCGTGCGATGGCCGACCAGGCCCGCACCATTCGCATCCCGGTGCACATGGTCGAGGTCATCAACAAGCTCGGTCGTATCCAGCGTGAGCTGCTCCAGGATTTGGGTCGCGAGCCCACTCCCGAAGAGCTCGCCAAGGAGATGGACATCACGCCGGAGAAGGTGCTGGAGATCCAGCAGTACGCCCGGGAGCCCATCTCGCTCGATCAGACCATCGGTGACGAGGGCGACAGCCAGCTCGGCGACTTCATCGAGGACTCCGAAGCCGTGGTCGCGGTCGACGCGGTGAGCTTCACCCTGCTCCAGGATCAGCTGCAGTCGGTGCTCGAGACGCTCTCCGAGCGCGAGGCCGGCGTCGTCCGGCTGCGCTTCGGTCTGACCGACGGACAGCCGCGCACCCTCGATGAGATCGGTCAGGTCTACGGCGTCACTCGTGAGCGTATCCGCCAGATCGAATCGAAGACGATGTCGAAGTTGCGGCACCCGTCGCGTTCCCAGGTGCTGCGCGACTACCTGGACTGATCCGAACGGGACTCAAGCGTCACAACGCGGGCGGTGCGAATGCGCCGTCCGCGTTCGGCGTGTACGGCCGTGCTTCGACGACGACGTCGGTGGGCAGTGCACCGTAGAGGTGTGGGAAGCGCATGCTCTCCGGGTCGTCGGGCGCCCCTGGCTCCCACACCACAGGCGCCGACAACCGGTCCGCGTCGATGACGAGGAGCACCACGTCGTCACGCCCGGCGAACAGTCGATTCGCGGGTAGATGCACCTGATCCGGTGTGGACAGATGGATGAAGCCGTCGTCGGCCACCGACGATGGATTGCGAAACCCCGAGCGGCGCGCCTCGGCCCACTCACCATGGGTGCACAGATGCAGCAACACGCCAGCGGATTCGTCCGACATCATCCCTGCGGAGTACCCACGCGAACGACGTCTTGTCAAGAGTTGTACTCGGCCGGATTCCGCGGACGTGGCGGATGCGTGGCTTCCGGTCGGCGCGCCTTACGATTCTCCGCATGCTGGTGACCCGACGCGCCGTCGACCTCCTCCGGGTGGCGTCCATGCTGTGTCCGCGGCGTCGCGGCCCGTTCGTCTGACGGTCGCCGCGGCGCGTCCCCGACCGCGCTGTCCGGTACCGGGCCAACCCCGATGGACGCGCGTGTCCCGCTCCCCGCCGCCACCTGAATCGAAAGTCTCACCGCATGCGCACCATCGTTCTGATCGGCCTCGTGGGCCTCGCCGCACAACTCGTGGACGGCAGCCTCGGCATGGCCTACGGGGTGACCACCACCACACTGCTTCTCGCGGTCGGCACCAATCCGGCCGCCGCGTCGGCCACCGTCCACCTGGCGGAGATCGGGACCACGTTGGTCTCCGGCGTCGCCCATTGGCGTTTCGGCAACGTCGACTGGAAGGTGGTCCGCCGGATCGCGATACCCGGCGCCATCGGCGCCTTCGTGGGTGCGACGGTCCTGTCGAATCTGTCAACCGAGGCCGCCGCCCCGCTGATGGCCGTCATCCTGCTGCTTCTCGGCATCTACATCCTCGCCCGCTTCACACTGCAGGGCATCCCTCGCCACCACCTCGGCAAACCGCTCCGTAAGCGCTTCCTCTCCCCTCTCGGCCTGATCGCCGGGTTCGTCGACGCCACGGGCGGCGGAGGCTGGGGGCCTGTGGGGACGCCCGCCATCCTCGCCAGCGGTCGACTCGAGCCGCGCAAGGTCATCGGTTCGATCGACACAAGCGAGTTCATCATCGCGGTCGCCGCGAGCCTCGGTTTCCTGTTCAGTCTCGGCTCCCAGGGCATCAACTTCGCGTGGGTCGGTGCGATCCTGGTAGGCGGCATCATCGCGGCTCCCATCGCGGCCTGGCTGGTGCGCCACATCCCGCCGCGACTGCTCGGAGCGTCGGTCGGCGGCCTGATCGTGCTCACCAACACCCGCTCGCTGCTGCGCAGCGACCTCGTCGACGTCCCGGCCGGGGTCCAGGCAACCATCTACGTGGCGGTTGTCGTGATCTGGGCCAGCGCGTTCGCATATTCGCTGCGCGAGTACCTGCGCGACCGGGAGAACGAGTCCTCGGACGCGATCAGCCGGGCCCGCGAAGAGCGTCAGGTCGCGGTGACACCCGCCGCCGTCGACACCGTCGCACCCACCGGCTGACCGCCGACAGTGACATGTCGGTGCGGATTTGTTGCCGTCGTGCCTCGCCGTGTTACGGGTGAGTGACGACACACCCGAGCGGGCTCTCGGAACAATACGAAACCCCCAAACGTCTGACATGGTGAGGGCGACGCATCAGACCGATGTGTCGGCTCACGAAGGGAAAGGCGACCGACCTCGGACGGATCCGCCGGACCGGGACGGAGGAAATATGTCAGACACCGCCACCACATCCCCGATCTCCATGCCGCTCACTGCTGCCGACCGCTGTGACCGCTGCGGCGCAGCCGCCAAGGTTCGGGCGGTACTGCCCGCGGGCGGAGAGCTTCTCTTCTGCCGTCATCACTTCAACGAACACGAGGCGAAGCTCGTCGAGCTGTCCGCCACGGTCGTGGAGTCCGCGAGCGAATTGGTCTGATCGATACCAGCAACCGCGACGACCCGGCCGGGAGATCCGGCCGGGTCGTCGCATATCCGGGTCCCGCTCATTCACGCTTCTCTGTGTGTTCTCAGCGCCATTCGCGCAGCGCGGCGATCCGTTCACGCAGCTGATCAGCACTCGCCATCGCCGTCGGGGGTCCGCCCAGCCGCGTTCGTAGCTCGTTGTGCACCATCCCGTGCGGCTTGCCCGTCCGGTGATGATGCATCGCGACCAGGCCGTTGAGCTCCTTGCGCAACGCGTGCAGGTTCTCCCCCGCAGGACGTGGACTCGGCGCGGCCGCAGGCGTATCGACCGCCGCCGCGGCGGTGCGATCAGACACCTGCTCGGCCTGTCGTTTACGCAGCAGGGCGCGAACTTGGTCTGCGTCGAGCAGGCCGGGGAGACCCAGGTAGTCGGACTCCTCCTCGCTCCCCGCGAAGGTGGCCGTTCCGAACGACGCACCGTCGAAGATGACCTGGTCGAGCTCGGCGTCGGCGTGCAGCGACTCGAACGCCTTCTCGTCCTCGCCCGGCTCGTCCTTCTGCTTGTTCGCATCGATCAGCAGCGCATCGTCGAGGCCCTCGCTCTCCCGATGTGGTTTGCCCAGCACGTGGTCGCGCTGGGCTTCCATCTCGCTGGCCAGCCCGAGAAGCACCGGCACCGATGGCAGAAACACGCTCGCTGTCTCG
Organism: Gordonia sp. SID5947; assembly: GCF_009862785.1. Lineage (NCBI taxonomy): Bacteria > Bacillati > Actinomycetota > Actinomycetes > Mycobacteriales > Gordoniaceae > Gordonia > Gordonia sp. SID5947. Next base: position 1,186,652 of record NZ_WWHU01000001.1, read on the forward strand.
CCCGGACGCCGCGATCGTACGAAGCGTCCGATCGCCTGTGCGAAGTAGAGCGGCGTCGAGGCGCTGGTGGCGTAGACACCGACCGCGAGTCGCGGCACGTCGACGCCTTCCGACACCATCCGCACCGCGACCATCCATTCGTCGTCGGATGCCGAGAACTCGGCGATGCGCGACGACGACTTGGGGTCGTCGGAGAGCACGACGGTCGGTCGCTTGCCCGTGATCGCCGTGAGCAGCTCGGCGTAGTCTCGCGCCGTCGTCTGGTCGGTGGCGATGACCAGTCCACCCGCGTCCGGGATACCGCCCGCCCGCAGTTGCCGCAGCCGCGTGTGCGCACCCTCGAGGACCGCGGGAATCCAGTCGCCGTGGGGATCGAGCGCGGTCCGCCACGCCCGTGCGGTGTGCTCCTGCGACAACGGCTCGCCGAGTCGCGCGGTGAACTCCTCACCCGCGCTGGTCCGCCAGCTCGCCTGCCCGCTGTAGGCGAGGAAGACAACCGGACGGACCACGCCGTCGGCGAGCGCGTCGGCGTAGCCGTAGGTGTGGTCGGCCTTGGACCGCAAGACCCCGCCCGCCTCGGGCTCGTACGTGACGAACGGGATCGGCGAGTCGTCGGAGCGGAACGGGGTGCCGGTCAATGCCAGCCGGCGCGTCGCGTCCGAGAAGGCCTCCCGGATCGCATCGCCCCACGACTTGGCGTCACCACCGTGGTGGATCTCATCGAGGATCACCAAGGTCCGCCGGTTCTCGGTCCGCACACGATGCCGGGTGGGATGCGCCGCGATCTGCGCATAGGTGAGAGCGACCCCGTGATAGTCGGAACTGGTCTGGCCCGTCGAGTTGCTGAACCGCGAGTCGAGTGCGATCCCCACCCGGGCAGCCGCTTCCGCCCACTGGTGCTTCAGATGTTCCGTCGGCGCGACGACGGCGATCTGTTCGACCGTCCGATCGTCCAGCAGTTCGCGCGCCACCCGGAGCCCGAAGGTGGTCTTCCCGGCGCCGGGTGTGGCCACCGCGAGAAAATCCTTGGGACGGCGTGTCAGGTACTTCGTCAGTGCGCGCCGCTGCCAGGCGCGTAGCGCCGGGCCTGCCGCGACGGCCACCTCGTCGTCGGCGGATGGGTCCTGGGCTGCTGAAGTCACTCCTGCACTGCTCCTGACACCTGTCATCGGGGCCGGACACCACGTTCCGGGGGCATGAAACATCCCCTCGTGCACGCGATCTTCGCCCGGCCCGGTCGCTCGGTTCCCGATCCATCCGCACACTCAAGGGGACCTCCGACATGTTACCGGTGGCCGCTGACGACGGCCCGGGCGACGCGCACTCGGTCGCGCGGTGTGACGCAGACGGTCCCGTCCGCCGGCGGCCTGGGCGACCGACCACACACCACGCCGGGACCGGTCACCCGCTTCCGTGCGTGATCAGGGATGCTGGACCCATAAACAGTCGCAACCGGAACCCCGTACCGATACCCGAGGACAGCTCGTCGTCGGCGGGTGCGTCCTATGCGCGGAACCCCGGCAACGCGAGCAGCACACCCGGTCAGAACACTCCGACCACCCCGCTCTTCGGCCCCGCACCGCCGACCACGCCGACTGGCCGTCGCACGGCAGAGCCGAGGCCGTCTCGCCCTCGCGAACCGCAACCCGCCTCGGAGGCGCTCGAGCGCGAACGCACCGGTCGCCCGCCGCTCGACGACGCCTCATCCCGCCCGCCCACCGGGCACGACGACCCGGCAGTGGAGTTCTCGCGCTCTCCGGGGCCCCCGGTGCTACCGAATCTGCACCGGTTGGTGTGGCGGACGATCAAGAAGGCCTGGGACGACGGCATCGTCGGCTGGGCCGCCCAGGCCGCCTTCTGGCAGGCGCTCTCGCTACCGCCGCTGGTGCTCGGGATTCTGGGAAGCGTCGGCTACATCGCCGGATGGTTCGGCCCCGACACCGTCGACGTGATCTACGAACGGATCATCGCCTTCGCCAACCGCACATTCTCCGACAACGTGGTCGGCGACATCATCAAACCCACCGTCGACAACGTGCTCGGACGGGGTCGCGTCGTGGTGATCTCGGCCGGCTTCGTCATCTCGCTGTGGGCCGGATCGTCGGCGGTCTCCTGTTTCGTCGCATCGATCGTGCGCGCGCATGACCAGCATCAGGTACGAAATCCCGTGTGGCAGCGCTTCTTCGCCCTGTTCCTCTACGTGGCATTCCTGGTCATCGCGGTGTTCCTGCTCCCGCTCGTCGCGCTCGGTCCCAACTATCTGCACGAGATCGTGCCCGAATCGTGGGATCCGATCGTCACCCACTTGATCGACTACGGCTACTTCCCCTTTGTCGCCGCACTGATGCTGATCGTTCTCACCACGCTCTACCACCTGGCACTGCCCAATCCTCTGCCCTGGCACCGCCTCGTCGGCGGCGCCGTGGTGGCGGGGGTGTTCTTCTGGATCGCGAGCTACATCCTGCGGATCTACCTGACCGCGATCACCCGCGCCGGCTACACCTACGGGGCCCTGGCGACCCCGATCGCCTTCCTGCTGTTCGCGTTCTTCTTGGGGTTCGCGATCGTGGTCGGCGCCGAGTTCAACGCGGCGGTGCAGTCCCTCTGGCCTGCCAAACCGGCCGCGTCCACCCAGGTACGCGAGTGGGTCTCCTCGCAGACCTCCGATATCACGGGTCAACTCAAGACGCTGCCCGACCGGCTGGCCTCCGGCCCGATCCGGCGTGGCCGCTACCCCGACGATCCGGAGACCGGACGAGAGCGACCGGCCCGGACACGATCGACACGATCCCGACCACCCGACGACGGGCAGGCCGGCTGATCGTCGTCGCTCAGCCCTTCTTCATCCGCTCGTAGATCTTCTTGCACTTCGGGCAGACCGGCGAACCCGGCTTGGCGGAACGGGTGACCGGAAAGGTCTCCCCGCACAACGCGACCACATGACTACCCATCACGGCGCTCTCGGCGATCTTGTTCTTCTTCACGTAGTGGAAGAACTTGGGGCGGTCGTCATCACCATGGTCGGTGGCGTCGGCGTCCGGCCGTTCGTCGACATCGGTCCGTTCGTCGAGGTCCGGCCGCTCGATCGTCTGAGTTCCCATGGGTCCATTGTGCGACACACCCGGTGTCCGCGGCCAGCCGCGCCGGTCGTCGGCCACCGGGCCGGTCCGATCCCGCAGGCCCGCGGCCGCGGGGGATCCCGACGGTGCAATCCACTCCCGAAAGTGGGACAGTGGATTCATGGCTGGCGACGGATCCGGGGCACGCGGGGGCACGGGCACAGATGGTGCCCGGATACCGCACCGCCACGACCGCGACGCCTTCCTGATCACCGACGCACAGCAGTCGCTCGAGGACCAGCAACGCAGGCGAGTGCGCAAGTATCTGACGCTGATGGCCTTTCGCGTTCCCGCGCTGGTGATCGCCGGAATCGTCTACAGCTCGACCGGCAACGGTCTGCTCGCCCTCGCAATCGTCGCGATCTCGATCCCCATCCCCTGGGTCGCGGTCCTGATCGCCAACGATCGTCCGCCACGCAAGCGTGGCGAGGCACCGCAGTACAAGTACGGCGCCGACCACTCCGTCGTCGAACAGATGTCGTTGGAGAACACCCCGAGACCCCGGGTCGTCGACACCACCGTCGACACGCCGGACGGCCTGCGGGACGACGACCCGGATCACGGCACCCGCTGACCACACTCTCAGCAACTTCTCATGTAACCCCCTGAATCGACCTGCCGAAATCGCTGGTCATCCCGGTCTCCGACGACGGCGTCGCGGGAACCCCCGGGAACTTTCACCCCACCGAACGCGTTGGACCTCATGAACGCACTCAAGTCAGGAGGCCGAATGTCACGCTCGACAGTTTCACGCCCGACCACGACTACTGGATTCGCCGACGATCCCACTTCCGCCCGCACCCGCCCCGCGATGACGGAGCAGGATCTCGATGCACAGTCCCCGGCCGCCGACCTCGTTCGCGTCTATCTCAACGGCATCGGCCGTACCGCCCTGCTCAACGCCGAGCAGGAGGTCGAACTCGCCAAGATGATCGAGGCAGGCCTCTACGCCAAGCATCTGTTGGCCACCAAGAAGCGGTTGTCGGCGACGCGGAAGCGTGATCTCGCGATCATCGTCCGCGAAGGAGAGTCGGCCCGATCGCACCTCCTCGAGGCCAACCTCCGTCTGGTCGTCTCGCTGGCAAAGCGGTACACGGGTCGCGGGATGCCCCTGCTCGACCTGATCCAGGAAGGAAATCTGGGTCTGATCCGCGCGATGGAGAAGTTCGACTACGCGAAGGGCTTCAAGTTCTCGACCTACGCGACATGGTGGATCCGCCAGGCCATCACCCGCGGCATGGCCGACCAGAGCCGCACCATCCGCCTGCCCGTCCACCTCGTCGAGCAGGTCAACAAGCTGGCTCGGATCAAGCGCGAACTGCATCAGCAACTCGGCCGTGAGGCCACCGACGACGAGCTCGCCAGCGAGTCGGGCATCCCGGCGGAGAAGATCGCCGACCTGCTCGACCACAGTCGTGACCCGGTGAGTCTCGACATGCCGGTCGGCAGCGACGAGGAAGCGCCTTTGGGCGACTTCATCGAAGACGCCGAGGCGACCTCCGCCGAGAACGCCGTGATCGCCGGTCTGCTGCACTCCGACATCCGCTCGGTGCTGGCGACGCTCGACGAACGCGAGCAGCAGGTCATCCGGATGCGCTACGGCCTCGACGACGGCCAGCCGCGCACCCTCGATCAGATCGGCCGCATGTTCGGGCTCTCCCGCGAACGGGTACGGCAGATCGAGCGTGAGGTGATGGGCAAGCTGCGCCAGGGCGAGCGTGCCGAACGCCTGCGCGCCTATGCCAGCTGATCGCTAACCCAGCCGTCTCGGTCCGGTGTCCGCTCGTGTGGGCACCGGACCGACGCGTATCAGGGCGGTGAGCACTGCGGCACCGTCCGGCGAGGCCAGTATCGGGTCCAGCACCACCTCACGGACCTCGGGGATGTCCTCGACCAGCGTGGAGATCCGCAGCAGCAGATCGGCGAGCGCCGCACGGTCCACCGGCGGCTCGCCGGCGTAGCCGTCCAGCAACGCCGACGAACGAGGTTCATCGATCAATTCCGACGCGTCGAGCGCCGACAGCGGGATGGCGCGATAACCCTGGTCACCGAGCAGATCGAAGGTTCGCCCGGACAGGCCGAATGAGATGAGTGATCCGAACGATCGGTCGTCGCGCACCCGGATCATCGTCCCGATCCCCTTCGGCGCCATCTTCTGGATGTGCAGCACGCGATCCCCGGTCAGCTCACTGAGCTCGGCGAAGGCAGTGATCACCGCGGTGGCGTCGGGCAGATCGAGCCGGGCCCCCTCGCGGTCCAGACGGCCGCGCCATGCCTTCGATGTCGCCTTCACCGCCACCGGGAAGCCGAGTTCGCGCGCCGCGGCAGACGCCTCGTGCATGGTGGTGGCCTCCCGGAACGGCACGATCGAGATGCCGTACCAGCTCAGCACGGTCGCCGACTCGACGTGTCCCAGAGCCCGGCCTGGATCGGATGTCGCGTCCGCCCCGTCGAGGTCGGCCATCGCCTCCCGGACAAATCCACGCGCGGCCTCCGGGTCGGTGTCCTCGGGTCGATGGATCGGTGATTCCGGTCGCTCCCGCCATTTCGCGTACTGCCAGGCCCGGGCCAGTGCGTTGGCCGCGCGCTCGGGGCTGCCGTAGGACGGGATCGACCCGACGTCGGGCAGTCCGTTGGCGCCCGGCTTCATCAGCCCCGGCGGGATTCCCTCGACCGCGAGGAAGGTCGTCACGATCGGCTTCGGATGGTTCACGTCCTGCTCGGCCGCGCCGTCGCCGACGGGTGTGGTCTGCGAGTTGGCCGCGGCCATCAGCGCGCGCGCATGCCAGTCGGCGTCCACGGCCACCGGCGGTACGAACACGACGACCACGGCATCCACCGAAGGGTCGCCCATCGCGTCCGTCACCGCCGACTCGAAAGCGTCCTCACTCGCGCCGGCCCCGAGGTCGATCGTCTCGGTCACCTCCAGCCCTCCGCCACGGGCGGTCTCGGCGGCCAGGCTGCCGAGCACCGACGAGTTGCCGATGATGCGGGTGCGGGGGCCACGCGGTAGCGGTTGGTAGGCGAAGATCGTTGCGCAATCGAAGAGTTCGGAGATGGTGTCGACCTGGATGACACCAGCCTGCTCGAGCACCATCTGGGCGATCTGGTCGTCGAGACTGGCCGCCGACGAACGGGCCGCACGCGCAGCCGTCATCGCGCCCTTACCCGACTTGACCGCGACGATCGGTTTCGATCGCGAGACGCGGCGGGCGATCCGGGAGAATTTGCGCGGATTACCGAAGCTCTCGAGGTAGAGCAAGATCACGTCGGTCGCGGTGTCGCTGTCCCAGTACTGGAGCAGGTCGTTGCCCGACACGTCGGCACGGTTGCCGGCGGAAACGAACGTGGACAGACCGATCTGGCGACGCGCGGCGGTGTCCAGGATCGCGATCCCGAGGGCACCTGATTGACAGAAGAATCCGACGCGGCCGGTGGCCGGTATCCGTGGCGCCAGCGTCGCGTTGAGCGCCACCGACGGTTCGTTGTTGGCGACGCCCAGTGCGTTGGGACCCACCAGGCGCATGCCGTGTTCACGGACCTGTTCGAGCAGTCGGTGCTCACTCTCCAGACCCGCCTCGCCACTCTCACCGAATCCCGACGAGACCACGACAAGTGTCCGGACCCCCTTCACCAGGCAGTCGTCGAGGACCTCGTCGACGGTGGACGCGGGCACCGCGACCACCGCCAGATCCACCGGATCCGGGATGTCACGAACTGTGGGATACGCCCGGATGCCGCGCACAGACGGTGGCCGGGTGTGGCGGCGGCGCTCCGCCGGGGTCGACCGGGCCGGCCCGGGACCTCGGGCAGTCCGTGACCCGGTGGGCCCATCGACGCTCGTCGATCCGTCGTCGGCGGGGCCCGGACCGTTCACCGGGAACACCGGCCCGGTGAATCCGCCGGCGATGATGTTGGCGAGCAGCGCATTACCGACCTTCTTCGGATCGGTGGAGGCGCCGATCACGGCGACCGACGACGGGCGCAGCAGGTTGGCGACGCTGCGCGCCTCGGAGGCACGCTCTCGCGCGTTGCGCACCGACAACAACGCCTCGGTGGGGTCGATCAGGAACTCCACGTGCACGGTGCTTCCGTCGAAGTTCCGCGACAACTGATAACCGGCGTCGCGGAACACGGCCACCATGTTCGGGTTCTCGCTGAGCACCTCTGCCTCGAAGCGGACAAATCCGCTCTCCGCGGCCGCACCCGCCAGGTGTTCGAGCAGGATGGGCCCCAGGCCTCGGCCCTGATGGTCGTCGGCGACCACAAAGGCCACCTCCGCGGATTCGGGCTTGCCGTCGAACTCGAGTCCTTCGTAGAGGCCGATTGCGATGATGTCGCCGCCGAGTACCGCTACCAGCGCGACGCGCTTCTGATAGTCGACGGTCGTCATGCGCGCGACCTCACGCGGCGGAAGGGCCGGAGTCGGCCCGAAATATCGCATGTAGCGCGTGCGCTCCGACAGGCCGGCATGGAACCGGACCACGCGATCGGCGTCGTCGGGGACGATCGGACGCAGATGAACGACACCACCGTCGGAGGCCAGCACATCGGCGATCCAGTGACGCGGATAGTCCCACGGCTCACGCGGCTGCGGTCGGTCGGCCGCATCCCCGGAGTTCACCGCTGTCGCGGTGTTCGCCGGGTCCGTCTCCGTCACAGGGTCTTCGGACGGCATCTGGTCGTCGCTCGCATCAGTCACGGGGGTCCTCCGGATCGAGTCCGTGTAGCGGATACACCGCACGGCGAGTGGCCAGGATCGCGCGATCGGTCTGACGTTGCGCGGAGGCGGTGATCCCCTCCGGCGGCTCTTGGCCCGTGTCGCCGTCCCACGCCACATATCCGACGTCTCCCCCGTCGCCCATGACCCTCACCGGGGCCTGAGAATAATCCGAGTGGACCTGTTCGGCGATCTGTTCTGCTGTGGCACACCAGGATTCGTTGATGGTCGTGTCCACGTCGACGTCCCGATCGACGACGATCCCGATGAGGTGGGCCCAGCTACGAGGGACGACGTTGACGACGCCGTAGCCGCCCCCGCCGACAGCGATCCACCGCCCGTCGCAGTACTTGTCGGCAAAGCCGCGCATGGCTTGCATCGCCGCGCGCTGGCCGTCGACCGTCAAGGCCAGATCGGTCAAGGGATCGGCACGGTGGCTGTCGACACCGCATTGGCTGATCAGGATCTGCGGACGGAACTGTTCGAGGACCGACGGCACCACGGCGTGGAAGGCCCGCAGCCACAACCGATCGCTGACGTCGGGCATCAGGGCGACGTTGACCGCCGAGCCTTGAGCGGTCTCGTCGCCCACCTCGGTCGGCCACCCGGTGCCGGGCCACAGTGTGGCCGGATGTTGGTGCAACGAGACGGTCAGCACGCGCGGATCGGCGGCGAACTCCACCTGGACCCCGTCCCCGTGGTGCGCGTCGACGTCGACGTAGGCGATCCGGTCGTACCCGTTCTCGAGCAGCCATCTGATGGCGATCGCGCAGTCGTTGTAGATACAGAAGCCGGCCGCCCTCGCCTTCATGGCGTGATGCATGCCGCCGCCGATGTTCACCGCGCGCCGCACCGACCCGGACGCCACCGCCTGCGCCGCGGCGAGCGTCCCGCCGACCAGCAGGCGGGCTGCCTCATGCATCCCGTCGAACACCGGGTTGTCGGAATCCCCCAGCCCGAAGAGCCGCTCGAGCAACGGGCCCGACAGGGATGCCGTGCCGGATCCGACCGCGCGTACCGCGTCGATGTACTCGGTGGAATGCACCACCGTCAGAGCCGAGTCGTCGATCTGGAGTGGCGCGCGGCTGTCGATGCCGTCGAGGACACCGAGGCTCTGGGCCAACGTCATCGTCAGAGCGAGACGGACCGGGTTCATCGGGTGGGTGTGGGCCCACTTGTACGACAGGAAGTCCTCGCTCCAGATGACTGCCGCCGCTTCATCGCTCGTCGTCCGCGTCACGACCTCAGGCTAGTGGTTTCCGGTGGCCGCCGACGTACTTCGTCCACGGCGCGGCAGCAGTGAGGTCGACCGACGTGCCCATACGCGTGTCGTCTGACACGCGCAAGGGTCGCATGGCCTGATCAGGGTACCCTTGGCCTAGACGAAGGGACTGCGCACCGTGAACGATCTGGTTGACACCACAGAGATGTACTTGCGGACGATCTACGACCTCGAAGAGGAAGGGATCGTCCCCCTCCGCGCCCGTATCGCCGAACGGCTGGAGCAGAGTGGCCCGACCGTCTCGCAGACGGTGGCCCGGATGGAACGCGACGGCCTGTTGCACGTCGCGGGCGACCGGCACCTCGAACTCACCGAACGAGGCCGTGACCTCGCCGTGGCGGTGATGCGCAAGCATCGCCTGGCCGAGCGGCTGCTGGTGGATGTCATCGGGATGCCCTGGGATCAGGTGCACGAGGAGGCCTGCCGCTGGGAGCACGTGATGAGCGAGAACGTCGAGCGGCGTCTGCTCACCGTCCTCGACAACCCCACCACGTCCCCGTACGGGAATCCGATTCCCGGTCTGGAACTTCTGGGCGCCGAGCAGGCGCAGCTCACCGACGGCGCCACCCGTCTGTCCGATCTACCGCAGGGTGAGCCGGTCGTCGTGATCGTGCGCCGACTGTCCGAGCATGCCCAGTCCGATCAGGCGCTGATCAGCGAACTGCGGGACGCAGGCGTGGTGCCCAACGCGCGTGTCACGGTCACCATCAACCGCGAGAAGGCGATGGTCAACTCGCCCGGCCACGACGGTCTCGAACTGTCGGAGGAGATGGCCCACTCCGTCTTCGTCGACAAGGTCTGAGTCAGCCCGCCTCGAGCTCCGATGTCGGCGCAGGCATCGGGACCCCGAGCGAATGGGCGATCTCGTAGCTCTGGTCGAGCATTCCGCGGAGCATCCGCGGTGGCATGCCACCGCGGAGCGCGCTGTCGAGCAACACGGCCAACGACCATTCCGGGTCGGCCGCGAGAGCGCAGTCGAGTGCGACGCCGGCATATCCTCCCTCTCCGTTGATGTAGTGGAGATGTGCCAGCAGGGTTGCCGCGCTCGCCCGCTGCGAGCCGGTCAGACGCCGCGCCAGCTCCCGCCACAGCATCTCGGCGGCGTACCGGAGATCGGTCGCGGCGAGGGCCAGCGCCGCATCCCGGACCGGCAGTCGGGTCAGCGCGGTTCCGAGCATGGAGACCGTCGCGCAATCGAGTTGGCGTGGCCCGGGTTGTCGTGCTCGGGTCTCCTGCGACCCGGCCGCCGACGGCATGGTGGTGATCACCTGCTCGACGAGGCCGCGGAGGAGTCCGCCGTCGGTGAGCGACTCGGCTGGGCGCCCGGACGGGACGTCGCCGCGCTCCGAGCCGGTGACGCTGCCCACCGCGCAGTCGGTCCCCGCGCAGTGGTCGAGCGGCGTCAGCATGGCCGCCATGTCCGCGCGACGTGCGAGCACACGCCGACCGGTGGTCACCGCGTGATGCACTGCGGTCGGACTGGTGTTGGGGTTGCCAAGCCGGCCGCGCGGCGATGACGACGGGGCGATCGGCGGCGTGCGGGGGCCGGCCATCTGCGGGCGCGGGTCCCACACCCGCTGCCATCGCGCGCCGTCGGCGAACTCCGGCACCACGAATCCCGCAGCGATGCCACCGGTCTCGACGAACCGGCGATCGGCGACGGCGAACACCCGCCGGTACCGGTCGTCGCCGGGCAGGAAGCGATCATCGGCGATGACGGCGACCACGGCGCGGATCTCGTTGCGTACACACACGTTGGCGAGATCGCCGAACAACGACGTCAGGGCCGGAATCGCCTCGCCGGCCTCGTCGAGGACCAGATCGTGACGCATCGCGGTGCGGACCACGTGCGGGTCGTCGCCGAAGGCGACCAGGATGAAGGATCGGTCGGGGATGAAGCCGAGCAACCCCGGCACCGCCGTCAGGAGCGTGGATGGGGCCAGGGATCGGGCGTTGCTGGATGAAGGCATGCGGTCAATCGTCGGATGGGCCACCGGCTCACCACGCGCAACCGCCTCCCGCAACCGCCCGTTGAGGGCTGGTTGTCCACAAGCCCGCGAAGTTCCACAGATCACGCAGGCGCGATGCGGACAGTGCTGCGACGTTCAGCGTCGGGTCATCCGAACGCCGCGTCGACCGCCTTGTCGAAGAGCGACGCGAGTTGGTCACTCTCTCGGGCCGACATCGGTTCCGCGCCCTGCCGGCGGTACTCGACGGTGACCCGGACTCCGCTGTGTTGCGCCATCAGGGTCGTCGTCCCGGTCGTCAGCGCTGACGATCCGACATTGCCCGTCGCGATCTGCCTGCGCAGAGCGGCAGTGTCGACCGACTGTTTCCGCGGGGCCGCCAGCACCTGAACGGTCACCAGCGACGTGGCGGTCGGGGCGGAACCCGAGATCACCCGTGGACAATTCCTCGCCTGGGTGGTCACGTCGGCCAGCGACCTGCCGGCACGGGTCACCGCAGAGGTGAAGGTCGCCGTCGAGTTGTCGGGGTCCGGGCCCACCAGCACCGCTGCACCGTCGGCGGGCAGGCCGACGGGCGTGCACTGCGGTGGCGTCACCGACCCGTGGAGGGGATGTCCGGTGAGATCGGCCAGAGCGGCCGGCACCGCGGGCTGAGGCACCCGACTCGCCGATCCACCCGGGAAATCCGATGCCGCCACCGAGTCGTGCGAGAGATCTGCCGCTCCCGCGACTCCCTCTCCGTCCACCGTGCACCCGGAAGCCACGAGAATCGCTGTCCCGACCAGCATCGGGGCGAGCACGACGGGACGTCGTTTCTGATGCCTCATGGTTGTGGTCACAAGGGCATACTGTGCCATCGACGAGCGCGGGTCCGGCGCACCGACACCCGGCGAATCCGGAGCGGCGGGAATCGAGTCTGCCGCGGAGTTGTTGACACAGGAGAACAGCGCATCGATCTGCGAAATTGGCCCTGCCGGCCGCTGATGCGCGAGAATCGACAGACATACGACGAGGAGGGACGACCCATGGACGAGCGGCCCGCCGAGAACAGTTCGCTGTACTCGCTGGAGTTCCCCGCGCCCCAGGTCTCGAATGACGAGGGCACCGGACCGGTGCTGCTCCACGCCCTCGAGGGGTTTGCGGACGCAGGACATGCTGTTGCGCTGGCAGCGCGGCATCTGCGCGATGCGTTCGATTCGGAACTGGTTGCGACGTTTTCCACCGATGAACTGATCGACTACCGGTCGCGTCGACCGACGATCACCTTCAGCGGTGACAAGTTCACCGATGTCGAGATGCCATCGCTGACCATGCACGCGATCCGCGACACCGCGGGGCGACCGTTCCTGCTGCTCGCGGGTTCCGAGCCCGATCTTCGCTGGGAGCAGTTCGTCGAGGCGGTGCGCCGCCTGGCGGAGCGCTTCGGGGTGACCGACGTCATCGGCCTCAACGCCATTCCGATGGCGGTCCCGCACACCCGCCCGCCGTCGATCACCGCCCACGGGAGCGATCCGGATCGGCTCGGCGATCTGCCGCGGTGGGGCTCGGCGATGAAGTTGCCCGCCAGCGCTTCGATGCTGCTGGAATTGCGGATGAGCGAACACGAGCACCGCGCCGCTGGACTGTCCGTCCATGTGCCGCACTACTTGTCGCAGACCGACTATCCGGCGGCCTCCGCCCGACTGCTCGACGCGGTCGGCGAGTTGACCGGCCTCCAACTGCCGGTCACCGCCCTGGAGAACGCAGCGGAGAAGGTCCGCACGCAGATCGACAGCGAGGTGTCGGGCAATTCCGAGATCGAGTCGGTGGTCGCTGCGCTGGAAACGCAGTACGACACCTTCACCCAGGCTCAGGAGGAACGCGCATCACTCCTCGCGGCCGAAGAGGATCTGCCGAGCGGTGAAGAACTGGGCGCCGAACTCGAACGGTTCCTCGCCGAGCAGGTGCGCGACGGCGGCGATCCCGACGGCGGCGAGGCGGGCGGCCCCCCATCCCCGATGTGAGCGCGGCGCCGGGGTCGGTGCTGACCCCGGTGGCCGACGAGGACACCGCGTTCGACACGTTCACCGACTGGTGGAACGACCGGGGCATCGAGTTGTACCCGCACCAGGAAGAGTCTCTTCTCGAGCTCATCGCCGGCAACAACGTGATCCTGGCGACACCCACCGGCTCGGGTAAGTCACTCGTCGCCGCAGGCGCGATCCATTTCGCGCGATGCCGCGGCGAGCGTGTCTATTACACCGCGCCCATCAAGGCGTTGGTGAGCGAGAAGTTCTTCGAGTTGTGTGCGATGTTCGGAGCGGCATCGGTGGGACTGGTGACCGGCGATGCGGCGGTCAACGCCGACGCACCGATCGTCTGCGCAACCGCCGAGATCGTCGCCAATCTCGCACTCCGTGACGGCACGCGCAGCGACATCGGCACTCTCGTCGCCGACGAGTTCCACTATTACGGTGAGGCCGACCGGGGCTGGGCCTGGCAGGTGCCGCTCATCGAGTTGCCGCACACGCAGTTTCTGCTGATGTCGGCAACACTCGGCGACGTCTCGTTCTTCGTCGACGATCTCCAGCGCCGCACCGGGCGCCCGACAACGGCGATCACCGGCACCGACCGACCGGTACCGCTCGAGCACACATATGCGATGACACCCGTCCACGAGACCATCGAGAACCTGATCTCCGCGGGTCGCGCCCCTGTCTACGTGGTGCACTTCACCCAGGCATCGGCGGTGGAACGCGCACAGGCCCTGCTGTCGGCCAAGATCGCCGACAAGGCCGAGAAGGCCCTCATTGCCGAGGCGATCGGCGACTTCCGTTTCCACACCGGATTCGGTGCCACCCTTTCCAAGCTGCTGCGCTCGGGCATCGGCGTACACCACGCCGGGATGCTGCCGCGCTATCGTCGGCTCGTGGAACGTCTTGCGCAGCAAGGACTCCTCAAGGTCGTCGCCGGCACCGACACCCTCGGTGTCGGGATCAACGTGCCGATCCGCACCGTCCTGTTCGCGGGGTTGAGCAAATACGACGGCACCCGGGTCCGGCGTCTGCGCGCGCGTGAGTTCCATCAGATCGCCGGGCGGGCCGGTCGCGCCGGATTCGACAGCGTGGGTTATGTGGTCGTCCAGGCGCCCGAGCACGATGTCGACAACGCACGCGCGGTGGCGAAGGCGGGTGACGATCCCAAGAAGCTCCGCAAACTGGTCCGCAAGAAGGCACCCGAGGGTTTCGTGTCCTGGGGCGAGAAGACCTTCACCCAACTCATCGACGCACCCGACGAACCTCTGCGGTCACATTTCCGGATGACCACCGCCATCCTCATGGAAGTGCTTGCGCGGCCGGGTGACTGCTTCGCGGCTCTCCGACATCTCCTGGAGGAGAACCACGAGCCGCGCAACCGGCAGCTCCGCCACATCCGGCACACCATCGAGCTCTACCGCGGCCTGCGTGAGTCGGGCATCGTCGTGCAACTCGACACACCCGGCCCGGACGGCAAGAACGTCGCGATGTCGGTCGACATGCCGGAGAACTTCGCGCTCACCAACCCGCTGTCGTCGTTCGCGCTGGCCGCCTTCGAGATTCTCGACCCGGACTCGGCAACCTACTCACTCGACGTGTTGTCCATCCTCGAGTCCACTCTCGACGATCCTCGACCCCTCCTGTTCGCACAGCGCAAGGTCGCTCGCGACGCCGCGATCGCCGAGATGAAGGCAGACGGCGTCGAATACGAAGAACGCATGGCGCGGTTGGAAGAGATCACGTGGCCCCGTCCACTCGCCGACGAGATCGAGTTCGCGTTCGGCGTCTACCGACGCGGCCATCCGTGGGTGGCGTCCTACCCGCCGTCACCGAAGTCGGTGCTCCGCGAGATGCTGGAACGGTCGATGACGTTCACCGAGCTGATCTCCGCCTATGGCCTCGCCAGGAGCGAGGGCGTCCTGCTGCGATACTTGTCCGACTGCTATCGAGTTCTGCGACAAGGACTTCCGACTGCCGTGAGCACACCTGAAGTGGTCGAGATCACCGAGCGGGTGGGCGCCATGGTCCGTGAGGTCGACTCCAGCCTGGTCGACGAATGGGAGCAACTCACTCAGGTCGGTATGGAATAGTCGAGTCCACCGACCACGTTGGAGGAGACATGCCACTCACCGGAGAGTACGAACCCAGCCCGGCGGATTGGGCCACGGATCAGGTCCGCGAATACGAGGCGTCGAACGGCACCGCGGCAACGACGATGCAGGGCAAACCTGTCGTGATCCTCACCTCGGTCGGCCGTAAGACGGGCAAACTCCGCAAGACACCGCTGATGCGGGTCGAACACGATGGCGACTACGCGGTCGTCGCCTCGTTGGGCGGTGCCCCGAAGCATCCCGTCTGGTATTGGAATCTCGTCGCCGAGCCGCATGTGGAACTTCGCGACGGGGAGAAGGTCGGCGACTACACCGCACGCGAGGTCACCGGCGAAGAACGTGAGACCTGGTGGGCACGAGCCGTCGAGGCATGGCCCGACTACGCCGAATACCAGACAAAGACCGACCGTGTCATCCCGGTGTTCGTCCTCGAACCCCGCAGCTGAGATCCGGCCGTCTGAATCGTTCGACCATGGTAGGTGGGACCGCATGGCTCCTGGTCGACCGTCGTACCGGCGCCGCGCGGCCGATCAGCTCCGCCGTGCCGCGCCGGCCGCGACGACGAGATCGGTTATGACGCCGGCGAGCGTGTGAAACACGTCTGCCCGGCGCGTCGAGTCTCTGTACACCAGCCCGACCTCCCGGCCCGGCCGCGGTCTCGCGAACGTCGCGGTGGCCAGATGCCCGCCGTCGGTCTCGACCGCTACCGCGGTCTGCGGGATCAGGGTGACCCCGAGCCCACCCTCCACGCATTGCACGGCGGTCGCCAGCGACGCCGCCCTCGTCTGTCCCACGTCCGGCCGGACACCGGCGAGTCGACACACCTCCAGCGCCTGATCGCGTAGGCAATGACCTTCGTCGAGAAGCAGGAGCGGAAGGTCGGCAAGCGATGCCGGGTCCACCCTGCGCCGCCCGGCAAGAGCATGACCGGCCGGCACCGCGAGGACGAAATCCTCTGTGTACATCGACACCTCGGTCAACCCACGCTCATCGGTGGGCAATGCCACGATGGCCGCGTCGAGTGAGCCCTCTCTCAACTGCCGAAGCAGACGTGCGGTCCGGTCCTCCACCACCTGAATGCGCAACGCCGGAATTCGTTCCGCGACACCGCGAAGCACCGCCGGAAGGATGTACGGGGCGACAGTCGGTATCAGACCCAGCCGCATCGGACCGGCGAGCGCATCGCCGTCACCTGACGCCTCGGCAAGTAGCTCGTCGATTGCATCCACGACGGCAATTGCCTTGGGCAACAACCGCTCTCCCTGCGGGGTCAAGAACACGCGTCGGGTTGTCCGTTCCACGAGTTGCACGCCGAGACCCGACTCCAGTCCCGCCAGTGCCTGCGACAACGTCGGCTGACTTACCCCCAGATCTGCTGCCGCAGAACCAAAATGGCGTCGATAAGCGACGGCTACGAACGACCGGAGCGCCGCCGTGGACGGCTGATTACTTCTATTGGCCATACCTATCAATATAGTGCGTATCATCACGTATCACTCTTGCCGAGATTCCGGCACGATGGTGCATGTCTGACGACGAAGTGCGTCTTCCGTATGACGCATCACGATGATCGAAACACCAAGGAGCGAAACAGAGCATGGCTTTGCTGACCATCGGCGACCAGTTCCCTGCATACAATCTCACCGCGGTCATCGGCGGCGATCTGTCCAAGGTCGACGCCCAGAAGCCCGACGACTACTTCACCACAGTCACCAGCGACGATCATCCCGGGAAGTGGCGCATCGTCTTCTTCTGGCCCAAGGACTTCACCTTTGTGTGCCCCACCGAGATCGCCGCTTTCGGCAAGCTGAACGACGAGTTCGCCGATCGTGACGCGCAGGTACTCGGTGCCTCGGTCGACAACGAGTTCGTCCATTTCCAGTGGCGGGCACAGCACGAGGACCTCAAGACCCTCCCCTTCCCCATGTTGAGCGACCTCAAGCGCGAACTCGCCTCCGCGGCCGGTGTTCTGAACGCGGATGGAGTGGCCGACCGCGCCACCTTCATCGTCGACCCCAACAATGAGATCCAATTCGTCTCGGTCACCGCCGGTTCGGTCGGCCGCAACGTCGAGGAGGTGCTCCGCGTCCTGGACGCGCTGCAGTCCGACGAGTTGTGCGCGTGCAACTGGAAGAAGGGCGACCCGACCATCGACGCGGGCGAACTGCTGACCGCGAGCGTCTGAGAGGAGATCGTATGAGCATCGAGAATCTCAAGGAAGCACTGCCCGGCTACGCCAAGGATCTCAAGCTGAACCTGGGCTCGATCACCCGCACCACGGCGCTGAGCGAAGATCAGCTGTGGGGCACCCTGTTGTCCACCGCGGCCGCGACGCGTAATGCCAAGGTGCTGACCGAGATCGCCGACGAGGCAGCCGACACGCTGTCGGCCGAGGCCTACGACGCCGCGCTGGGCGCGACGTCCATCATGGGGATGAACAACGTCTTCTACCGCGGCCGCGGATTTCTCGGCGGCAAGTACGACGACCTACGCCCCGGCCTGCGCATGAACATCATCGGCAACCCGGGCGTGGACAAGGCACTCTTCGAGTTGTGGTCGTTCGCGGTGTCGTCGATCAACGGTTGTGAGCACTGTGTCGGCGCGCACGAGAACACCCTGCGCGAGGCGGGTGTCGACCGTGAGGCCATCTTCGAGGCTCTCAAGGTCGCATCGATCGTCGCCGGTGTGGCCCAGGCGATCGCGACCACCGAGGCTCTCACCGCGGTCTGACGCGCCACACAGATCTGCCCCCGACTCGTCGAAAGAGCCGGGGGCAGATTCGTTCGTCAGAGGGTCAGGCCAGTGCTGCCCGCATCCGGTCGGCGAGCTCGCCGACCTCATCGGTCGTCATCACGAAGGCGGGCGAGATCTGCAGCGCGCCCTGGCCCGCGGCACGCCCACTGACACCGTGCTCACGCAGCCTGCCCACCATCGGCACCGCCTGCGCGGGGTCGGCCAGTTGGACCGCGGTGACCGCGCCCATGCCGGTGCGGACCTCGGACACCGAGTCAAGATCGGTCAGCGGTGAGAGCGCCTGAGCCAGATCGCCCTCCAACCGGGTCGCCTCGGCCAGCAGCCCTTCGCGCTCGATGATGTCGAGGTTGGCCATCGCGGCCGCGGCGGCACCGGCGTGGCCGCCGTAGGTGTAGCCATGACGCCACCACACCCCGCCGGCGAAAAACGGCTCGGCGATGTGTGGCGCGATGAAGACCGCACCCATCGGCACATATCCGGACGTGAGGCCCTTGGCGGTGGTCATCATGTCGGGCGCGAGATCGAAACGGGTCGATGCGAACCAGGATTCGCCGCCGATCCGGCCGAAACCGGTGACGACCTCGTCCGCGACGAACAGCACATCGTGGTCGCGGCAGATCTGCCGGACCTCCGCGAGGTATCCCTCCGGGGGCAGGTAGATCCCGCCCGCGCCGATGATCGGTTCGCAGAAGAACGCCGCGATGCGATCGGCGCCCAGTCGCTCGATGAGGCCGAGGAGGCTCTTTGCGTTGTCCCACTCCACCGACTCGGCGTCGTGCATCAGCTCGCCGTAACCCTCGCGGTTGACCGGGATGCCCGCGAGCGCCGTTCCCGCGACGTGCATGCCGTGGTAGGCCTTGGTACGGCCGACGATGATGTTCTTCTCCGGCTTGCCCTGCTCGTGCCAGTACCGGCGGGCCAGCTTCGCCGCCGTGTCGACCGAGTCACTGCCACCGGAGGTGAAGAAGATCTTGCTGTCGGGGACCGGCGCGATCGAGGCCAGCCGTTCCGCGAGTTCGGCGGTGACGTCGGCGGTGATGTCTCCGAACCCCGAATAGTGCGCCAGCCGGCCGAGCTGATCCGCAACCGCCTGTGCCACCTCGGTTCGACCGTGGCCGATGTTGGTGAACCAGAGACCCGCGGTCGCGTCGAGATACTCGCGCCCGGAGGCATCCCAGATCCGCGTTCCTTGTCCGCGGGTGACCACGAACGGCCCCTTGGTGGAGACCGAACCCATATCGGCGAAACCGTGCCACAGTGAACCAGCCATGCCCCAATCATGCCGGGCGTGCGCCGAGTCACCTCCCTCGACCCCATATCCTGGACTGATCATGCCCGTTCCGACCGCAGAGGACCGACGAGCGCTCAACGACCGCCTCGCCGACGTGACCATCCTCGACGCCCACCGTTTGCGCCGACGTATCGGCAAACTCGGCAACTCCCCGAAACCGGCGGCCTGGGACAAGCTGGTCGCCGACGTCGACGCCGCATCGCACCGGCTCGAGCGTCGACGAGCCACGGTACCGACGATCACCTTTCCGCCGGACCTCCCGGTGTCGGCCGCTCGTGACGAGATCGCCGCCGCCATCGCCGACCACCAGGTGGTGGTGATCGCGGGTGAAACGGGATCGGGCAAGACCACCCAGCTCCCCAAGATCTGCCTCGAGCTCGGTCGCGGAATCCGAGGAGCCATCGGTCACACGCAGCCACGTCGGATCGCCGCGAGTTCCGTCGCCCGTCGCATCGCCGACGAAACCGACACCGAGCTCGGTCAGGCGATCGGGTACTCCGTGCGGTTCACCGACCGGGCAGGCGCGAACACACTCGTCAAGGTGATGACGGACGGCATCCTGCTCCGTGAGATCGGCACCGACCCCCTGCTGCGCCACTACGACACGCTGATCGTCGACGAGGCCCACGAACGCAGCCTCAACATCGACTTCATCCTCGGGTACCTCAAGCAACTCCTGCCTCGCCGCCCCGACCTCAAGGTGATCATCACCTCTGCCACGATCGAGCCAGACCGGTTCGCCCGACATTTCGCGGCCGACGCCCCCGCCGAGGTGCCGATCCTCGAGGTGTCCGGACGCACGTATCCCGTCGAAGTCAGGTACCGCCCGTTCAGCGACGACCGGGATCCCGATTCCGATCATCGCGACCTCGATCAGGTCCAGGCCGTCGACGAAGCGGTGAGTGAACTGTGGGCGTCGCATCGCTCGGGTGACATCCTCGTCTTCCTGCCGACAGAGCGAGACATCCGCGAAACCGCGGACGCCTTGCGGCACCGGGTGTCCGCAGGTGCCGAGATCGTCCCTCTTTTCGCGCGGCTGTCGATCGCCGACCAGCAACGCGTCTTCGCGCCGTCGAGCGGACGGCGGATCGTCCTCGCGACCAATGTCGCCGAGACCTCACTGACCGTGCCGGGCATTCGGTACGTCATCGACACCGGCACCGCTCGGATCTCCCGCTACTCCACCCGGTCGAAGGTGAATCGTCTTCCCATCGAACCGATATCGCAGGCCTCTGCCCGGCAACGCGCCGGGCGTTGCGGTCGGGTCGCGCCGGGCATCTGCATCCGGCTCTATTCCGAGGAGGACTTCGAGAACCGTCCGGGGTTCACCGATCCGGAGATCCTCCGGACCAACCTGGCCGCCGTCATCCTCCAGATGGCCGCGCTGCGCATGGGTGACGTGTCAGCGTTTCCCTTTGTCCAGCCCCCCGATGCGCGCGCCATCCGTGACGGCATGGCCGTGCTCGCCGAGCTCGGCGCCATCCAAGCAACCGATCGCGACGATCATGAGCCGGTCCTCACCCGGATCGGTCGGGACATGGCACGGATACCGGTCGATCCTCGCCTCGCCCGCATGCTGATCTCCGCACATGAACTCGGATGTCTCGACCACGTCTTGGTCATCGCGGCGGCACTGTCGGTGCCCGACGTCCGGGAACGACCGGCCGAACATCGCGAGGCGGCCGCCGCCTCCCACCGCAGATTCGCGGTGCCCGGTTCCGAGTTCCTCTCCTACCTCGAACTCTGGTCGTATCTGAACGACCGCCGCACCGAGCTGTCCGGGAATCGTTTCCGCCGGATGTGCGAGACCGAGTTCCTACATTTCCTCCGGATCCGGGAATGGCAGGAGCTGCATCGTCAGCTGTCGCGCATCGTTTCCGATCTCGATTGGACAGCCTCCGGATCACCGCGCGACGCCGATGCGATCCATCGTTCCATCCTGTCCGGGCTGTTGGGCAACATTGCAGTCCGCCAGGGTGATTCGCGTGACTACACCGGCGCGCGCAACACCTCGCTGGCGATCTTCCCAGGCTCGTCGTTGGCCCGTAAACCGCCACCGTTCATCATGGCTGCGGAAATCCTCGAGACATCCCGACTCTTCGCGCACACCGTCGCCGGTATCGATCCCCTCTGGGCCGAAAAGCTCGCGGGCGACCTCGTCCGCCGGTCGTACAGCGAGCCGCATTGGTCTGCCAAGCGCGGCGCGGCGATGGCCTATGAGCGGGTGACGCTCTACGGCGTCACCCTCGTCGCCGCGCGGCGCGTGCCCTTCGGCACCATCGACCCGCTGACATCGCGGGAGATGTTCATCCGCCATGCACTCGTCGAGGGCGACTGGCGCACCGATCATGTGTTCTTCCACCGCAATCGGGATCTTCTCGAGGCGGCCGCCGACGTCGAACACCGCGCGCGGCGCCGCGACCTGGTGATCGACGAGCAACAGCTCTTCGAGTTCTATGACGCCCGGGTCGGAGCCGACGTCGTGTCGGCGCGGCATTTCGACACCTGGTGGAAGAAGACGCGACGCGAACACCCGGACCTGCTCGACCTCACGCCGGAGGATGTCGCGGCCGACGTCACGGTGGCGGACAACGACTTCCCCGGAGCCTGGCAGCAGGGCGAGACCCGACTCGAACTCCGCTACCGGTTCGAACCGGGCGCAGCCGACGACGGCGTGACGGTCGTGATCCCCCGGCCGCTGCTCGATCACATGCGGCCCGCGGGTTTCGACTGGTCGGTCCCCGGTCTGCGTTCCGAACTCGCCACCGAGCTCGTGAAGTCGCTGCCCAAGGCACTCCGGAAGTCCATGGCGCCCGCCCAGCGGTTCGCCGATCTCGCCGTGTCGCGGCTGACCCCTCGCTCGGAACCGCTGGTGACCGGGCTGGCTCGCGAATTGACGTCCATCACGGGCATGACGGTGTCCCCCGGTGACTTCTCTCTCGAACGTGTGCCGCCGCATCTGACGATGAACTTCGCCGTCAGCGACCGCAGCGGCGCCGTGCTCTCGACCAGCAAGTCGCTCGCCGACCTGCAGAAGCGATTCGCCGGTTCCGACGACACGCCGGAAACACGCACCGTCCACACGTCGTGGACTGCCGAGGGCATCGGCGACCTTCCCGAAACGACCACGACAACTGTTGCGGGCCAGACGATCACCCGCTATCCGGGACTGGAGGTCACACGGGACGCCGCCGGCAGGCCGGTCGGCGTCCTCCGGATCGACGCGGTCACCGCAGCCGAACGCGACCACAAGCTGGCGGAGGCGGTGATCGTGCTGCTCGAGTCGACGATCCCGACGCTCTCCAGAAAGATCACCGGCACCCTGGACCCGGCGGGACGATTGGCATTGAGCCAGAGCCCTTATCGGCACGCGGACGATCTCCTGGCTGATTGCACGCGCAGGGCGATCCGAGACACCGTCGCCGCCAGGAACATCACCACCATCCGCACTCCCGGTCAGTTCACGCGATTACGCGACGAGCTCCGACCGATCGTGACCGACGCTGCCCCAGAGTATTTCACGCTCGCAACCGACGTTCTCCGTCATCTCGCCCCCCTTCGATCAGAGATCGATCGGGACAGCGGTTCGGTCGCCGCCGACGACGTGGCCGAGCAGCTGGAGAATCTCGTCTTCGACGGTTTCGTCGCGGCCACCCCGCGTGGGCATCTGACCGAGATCCCTCGCTACCTCCAGGCGGCCGAGAACCGATTGGCCGACCTCTTCGGATCGTCGAGCCGTGACCATGATGCTCTCGCCGCGGTCGACCGGGTGATCGCACACTGGAACCGGAAGGTCACCCAGTTGCCCGCCGGAAGACGCGACGCCTTCAACGAGTACGCGCACTGGATGGTCGAGGAACTCCGGGTAGGCCTGTTCTCGCAACGCCTCGGAACCGCGTACCCCATCTCCGAGAAGCGGGCGCTGCGGGCCTTGGACACGTTCCGCTGAGCAACCGCGCAACGCAGCACGATCAGCGAGGCCATCATTCAGAGACGGTCGACCCCGCCGCGTCCACGGTTTTCTCCTGCGACAGGTCGTCGATCTCCCGCTGGAAGTCCGCCAGGGAGTCGAACGACCGGTAGACCGAAGCGAAGCGCAGGTAGGCCACCTCGTCGAGCTCACGCAGCGGTTTGAGAATCGCCAATCCCACCTCGTTGCTGGGGATCTCGGCCGACCCCGAGGAGCGCACGGCGTCCTCGACCTGCTGCGCGAGCTGCGCCAGCGCATCTTCGGCCACGGCACGGCCCTGACAAGCGCGGCGAACACCGCGCATCACCTTTTCGCGACTGAACGGCTCGGTGACCCCATTGCGTTTCACCACCGACAGCACGGCGCTCTCGACCGTCGAGAACCGGCGACCACACTCCGCGCACGAACGGCGCCGTCGGATCGCCTGCCCTTCATCGGCGACACGCGAGTCGATGACCTTGGTGTCTTCGTTCTTACAAAACGGGCAGCGCATGTCGTCCTCACGCACATCTCTGGACACTCCGGCGCACCGGATGCTCGCTACGCCGTGCCGGTTTCCGGCTGGAACCTGTGACATGGAGGATACCGCCCGCCGCTCAGCGGTATGCGGGCGCGATGAGCGCCTGGCCCACTCGAAGGCCCGACGACGGCAGGGCATTGCGCTCCACGATCTGGTCGATGACCGACTGGCGAGGCATGTCCGGCGCCACGCGATCGGCGATCGAACTCAGGGAGTCACCCTGACGCACATGCACCACCTCGGTACCGACCGGCTCGGGTGCGACGGACGCGGCGTAATTCGATCCCACGATCGCGACGACCCAGACGAGTGCGGCAAGCGCACTCCCGACCAGCACCGCCAGGGCGGCCGCGCGCCTGCGGGCATACACACGCCGTTCGCCTGCCGGTGCCGCACACCTGGTGCCGGCGAGCCGGGCGCCCTCCCCCCGGCGCCCGGCCGGACGCCCGTCTCCCGGACGGGTCGGCTCGACGCGTGCGGCACGGCGAGGATGCGCGCGGCCTGCCGACGTGACCGGTCGTCGCGGGGCGACGATCGGCGACTCACGGTGCGGGGCTCCCCTGCGCGACGTCCGGCCGACGGGCGTCTCGCGGTTCGGCGTCTCGCGGGTCGGTGCCTCGCGGGTCAAGGTGGCTGTGCTCATCGTGTCCTCCTGGGATCCGAATCGGCCGTTCCCTCGATCACATGTTCGATGGAACGCATGTTCGATTAGTAGCACGATGCTCCGACAAAGTCCCGACACGCGTCGAACAAATGTTTGAACCTCTCGGCCGGTTCGGTTAACCTCGGGCCTGAGACAGATCGATCGACCAGCAATTTTGCGAGACGAACTCGATTCCGGCGACCGCCGACGAGACGGCAGCCGACAGGAAGGACTCAGCGATGAGCGACAAGGTCGGCGGGCGGCGTGGAGCCTCCCGCGGGATCCACGAGGCCGCAGGTACCCCCGACGGGTCGTCGGATCCGGCACCGGTCGTCGCGGATCCCGAGGTCGCCGAGGCCGCACTCACCCCCCGGCAGCGCGGGGTCCTCGAATTCATCCGTCAGTCCGTGCGGGACCGGGGCTATCCGCCGAGCATCCGCGAGATCGGCGACGCGGTCGGACTGACGTCGACGTCGTCGGTGGCCCACCAGCTCCGTACGCTCGAGCGCAAGGGCCTGCTCAAGCGCGATCACAACCGTCCCCGTGCGGTCAACATCCAGGACGGCGACCACACCCCGCCGGGCGGCGCGGCCGCCGGGCTCGCGGATGGTCAGGAGTTGCCGACGCCGACCTTCGTGCCCGTACTCGGACGTATCGCCGCCGGAGGGCCGATCCTGGCCGAGCAGGCCGTCGAGGACGTGTTCCCCTTACCTCGGGAACTGGTGGGCGAGGGATCCCTGTTCCTGTTGCGCGTCGTCGGCGAATCGATGATCGACGCCGCGATCTGCGACGGTGACTGGGTGGTGGTCCGCCAGCAGAACGTCGCCGAGAACGGCGACATCGTCGCGGCCATGATCGACGGCGAGGCGACCGTGAAGACGTTCAAGCGCAAGGACGGTCACGTCTGGCTCATGCCGCACAACGATCTGTTCGATCCCATCCCGGGCGACGAGGCCGCAATCCTCGGCAAGGTCGTCACCGTCATGCGGCGCGTATAGGGTCAGCTGGCTAACGCCGCCGCCGCCGCGGCCCGGGCGGTTGCGGGATCGGCGGTCTGCAGTACCGCGGCAGCCGCCGACCGGCACTGCTCGAGGGTCACCTCCGAGAGGCGCGCGCCCACCGGCGCCGCGGCCGCGGGTGCCGCGGACAGGGAGCTGACGCCCATACCGACGAGCACACACGCCAACAGCGGATCGGCGGCCGCCTCCCCGCACACCCCGACCGGCTTGCCTGCGGCCTGGCCGGCGCGGGCAACCATGTCGATCAGCGACAGTGCCGCCGGCTGCCACGGATCCGTCAGGGCGGCAAGTTCGGCCGACATCCGATCGGCCGCCATCGTGTACTGCGTCAGATCGTTCGTGCCGATGGACACGAAGTCGACCTCCGCCAGTATCGCGGGGCCAGGATCGCGGCGGCCGGCACCTCGACCATGACCCCCGCCACCAGTCCGCGCCGACGCACCTCGTCGGCGAATTCCGCTGCCTCGGAAGCGGATGCGATCATCGGGGCCATCACCCACGGCGTTGCTCCACTCTGCTGCGCAGCCGCCGCGATCGCGTCGAGCTGCGTGGCGCGGACCTCGGGATGGTCGATGGTGATCCGATTGCCTCGCACCCCCAATGCGGGATTGGCCTCATGGGCCTGTGTCACGAACGTGAGCGGTTTGTCGGACCCGGCGTCGAGTGTGCGGATCACGACTTTCCGATCGGCGAACGCGTCGATCACCTCGCGATACAACTCCGTCTGTTCGTCTGCCGTCGGGGCCTCGGCCCGATCGAGGAACGCCAATTCCGTGCGGAAGAGCCCGACGCCCTCGACGGGGTGTTCGGACGCGTTGCGTGCCGACGGCCCGTCGGCGACGTTCGCGAGCACCGAGACCGGATGCCCGTCCGCGGTGGCACCGGGCCCAGACCACGACGCGACCGCGGCCGCCTTCCGCCGGCTCTCGTCGACACCGGCGAGTGCCTTCGCCTCGTCCGGCGCGACCTCGAGAGTGCCCGCCGTGCCGTCGACGAGGACCTTGGTGCCCACCGCCACGGTCTCGAGTGCCGCCATCGCCACAACACACGGAATCCCCAACTGCCGGGCGATGATCGCGGTGTGACTCGTCGGTCCACCGAGACGTGTGACCAGCGCGGTGATGAGTGTCGGATCGAGGCCTGCGGTATCCGCCGGGGCGAGATCGTCGGCGAGCAGCACGGACGGCACCGACGGTTCCGGTACGCCGGGCTCTGGCACCCCCAGAAGCTCGGCGACCACCCGGTCGCGGACGTCATTGAGATCGGTGACGCGTTCGGCCATCAGTCCCCCGAGCTTGGTGAACATCGCGGCGAACTGCTCTGTCGCGGCCACGGCCGCAGCCGGCGCCGGGGTGCCCTTGGCGATCAGGGCCGACGCGGCACCCACCCACCCGCGGTCTTCGGCGAGACCGGCGGTCGCGACGAGCACCTCGGATGCAGCGCCCGAGGCGTGTGAGCCCCGGTCCCGGAGCCGTCGCGCCACCGCGGCGGCGGCATCGGTGAATCTTCTGGTCTCGATCTCCCGCTCGTCCTCGGCGACGGCGGCCTCGACGCTCGGGTCATATTCGGGTCGGGCGCCCGGCCAGATAGCCGGACCGAACGCCAACCCGCCCACCACCGGGGTCCCCTGCAAAACCTGCGTCCGTTCCACGGCAGTCCTATCTGTCCATCGGCGCGAGATCGGTCCCGACATCGCATGAAGGGGTCTTCTCGCCATCAGGCCCCATGTGGAATGAGGCCGCGATCAAAAGTTCTGTGATCCAAGTTACAAGAAAACCTTGACTTGTCAACACAAACAGGCGTAAACACAGACATAGCAACATTCAAATCCACAGACTTCAAAATTCACCGACTTCAACAGACAGGGACGCCGTGTACGCCGAAGAACGTCAGCAGGCGATCGCCGATCAGGTGCGGACCGACGGCCGCGCATCGGTCGCTGCACTGGCCACGCTGTTCGACGTGACCAGTGAGACGGTGCGCCGGGATCTGGCAACTCTCGAACGCGCCGGACACCTCCAGCGCGTTCACGGCGGCGCGGTTCGGCCGGGGTCGACACCGGTGGTCGGCGAGCTCGGTATCGATGAGCGTCAGATGACCCACACGCACGAGAAGGTCGGTATCGGGCGTGCTGCCATCCGTTTCCTTCCGCCCGACGGTGGCTCCGTGTTCTTCGACGCCGGCACCACCACCTACCAGGCCGCCCTCGCTCTGCCGCGCGATCGCCGGTTGACCCTGATCACCCACAGCATCCCCATCGCCGCCGCACTGGCCGGTCACGGCTCCTCGGATCTACACATCCTGGGTGGTCGAGTCCGCGGGCTCACCCAGGCGACCGTGGGGTCCGAGACCGTCGCGGCGCTGGAGCGACTGCGCATCTCGACTGCCTTCGTCGGCACCAACGGGATCAGCGAGTCTCACGGACTGTCCACACCCGATCCGGATGAGGCCGCCATCAAGGCGGCCATCGTCCGGGTGGCCAATCGCGTTGTGGTGCTTTCCGATTCATCAAAGATCGATCGCGAGGATCTGTCCTCGTTCGCAGACCTCGCGGATGTCGACGTGTTGGTCTCCGACGCCGGGCTCGACCCGGACACCTCCGCGGCCCTGGCGGCCCGCGGCATCGATGTCGTGATCGCGTGACCGGAAGGACCCCATGACACCCTCATCTGCAACGCCGGCGATCCTGACCGTCACCGCCAACCCGAGTCTCGACCGGACCCTCGAACTCGCGACGCCTCTGCGCCACGGTGAGGTGCAGCGTGCCAGTTCGGTGCGTGCCGAGCCCGGCGGGAAGGGCATCAACGTCGCGCGAGTGGTGTCCGAGGCCGGTCTGCCGACCCGGGCCGTGCTGCCCGCACGGACCGGCGACCCACTGCTCGGTGCACTCGACACCGTGGGCCTCCCCTATCTCACGCTCCCGATCAACGGCGCCGTCCGGTCCAATGTGACGATCGCCGATCCCGACGGCACGACCACCAAGATCAACGCGCCCGGTTTCGATCTGAACCCGGCCGAGGCGCACGCCCTCGTCGATGTGATCGTCGAGAACGCCGACGGTGCGAGGTGGGTGGCCCTGTGCGGGTCCCTGCCACCGGGACCATCCGACAACTGGTACCGCACCGTGATCGACGAGCTCGACGGACTCGGCTGCCGTGTCGCAGTGGACACCTCGGGCGGACCGCTGACCGCGACCGTCCGTGGTCGCGTGGATCTGTTGAAGCCCAACGACGAAGAGCTGGCCGGGGCCACCGGCGCCGATTCCGCGCGTCTCGTCGCCGCGGTGTCACAAGGCGACCATGCGCCGTTGATCACCGCGGCACGCACTCTCGTGGACCGCACCGGAGCCGCCGTCCTCGCCACCCTCGGTGCGGCCGGAGCCGTGCTGGTCACCGACGCGGGCGCCTGGTTCGCCACACCACCACCGATCGTGCCCCGCAGCACGGTCGGTGCCGGGGACTCGGCGCTGGCCGGGTACCTGATCGCCGAGACCCGGGGAGACACCGAGGCGCAACGTCTGCGTACCGCGGTCGCCTACGGCTCGGCCGCCACTGCTCTTGCCGGCACCCAGCCGCCCGAGCCGGAGCACCTCGATCTCGACGGGGTGACGGTCACCGACCTGTCGGGAGCCGCCCACGTCGGATGACCCCGACCATCACCCACGCGGACCCATCATCACCCGACGACACCCATCCCGATGTAGAAGGAAACCCGATGTCCGAACAGATCATCACGACGCAGACGGTGAGTCTCGACGTCGACGCCGGCGCCGACCCGGCGGCCGTGATCGGCTATCTCGCCGGAGCACTACAGTCCGCAGGACGCACCACCGATGCCACCGATCTCACCCGGGGCGCACTCGATCGCGAGGCGAAGTCCGCGACCGGGCTGCCCGGAGGAATCGCGATCCCCCATGCCCGGGCCGAATCGGTCACCCAGGCGAGTCTCGCGATGGCGCGGCTGTCCGCGAAGGTCGACTTCGGCGCCCCCGACGGTCCGGCGGATCTGGTCTTCCTCATCGCTGCGCCGTCCGGCGGTGCGTCCGAGCACATGAAGTTGCTGAGCTCCTTGGCACGCTCTCTGGTCCGGCCCGATTTCGTCGCGTCGCTTCGCGCTGCGGAGACCGATGAGCAGGTCGTGCGACTCGTCGACGATGCGATCAATCCCTCGCCTGCCACAACATCTGGGACGGCGGCCGGCGCGGCGGCGGTAGGCGTGGCGGCAGCAAGCGGTCCGGCCACAAGCGGTCCGGCCGCGACGTCGGCGACGACAGAGTCGCAGTCGGGTGCCACCGGCACGTCTTCCACAGATGCGGCCGCCGTGCGACGCCGGTCGATCGTTGCGGTCACCGCGTGTCCGACCGGTATCGCCCACACCTACATGGCGGCGGACGCGCTCACATACGCGGCCGAACGCGCCGACGTCGACTTCCATGTGGAGACACAGGGCTCGTCCGCGACAACCGCGTTCGATCCGCAGGTGATCGCGAAAGCGGATGCCGTCATCTTCGCCACAGACGTGGGCGTCAAGGGCAAGGATCGCTTCCACGGCAAGCCCGTCATCTCCTCCGGCGTCAAGCGGGCGATCAACGAACCCGACACGATGATCGCCGAAGCAGTTGCGGCAGCGGACAATCCGAACGCCGCCGTGGTGGCCGGATCCGGCGACCATGTCCCGGAGGGTGTGGCGGACACCGGTGGTGTCGGCCTCGGCAAGCAGGTCCAGCAGGCGCTGATGACCGGTGTCAGCTACATGATCCCGTTCGTCGCGGCCGGCGGCCTGCTCATCGCCCTGGCCTTCCTCCCGTTCCTGGGCGGCTATGAGATCGCGAACTCGACCCTCGACACATCCGGGGCGCTCAACGACGGCCAGTTCATCGCGTTGAACAACAGTCTGTGGGACCTACCCGCCGGTGGGCTCGGCCAGTACATCGGCGCGGTGCTGTTCGCGGTGGGTGGCCTCGCCATGAGCATGCTGGTCCCGGTCCTCGCCGGTTACATCTCGTTCGCCATCGCCGATCGGCCCGGAATCGCTCCCGGCTTCGTCGCGGGTCTCGTGTCGGTCGCCGTGGGCGCAAGTTTCATCGGCGGTCTGGTCGGCGGTCTCATCGCCGGTGTCGCGTGCCTCTGGATCGCCCGACTCCCGTTGCCGCGGTGGGCACGAGGGCTGATGCCGGTCGTGATCATCCCGCTCCTGGGCAGCCTGATCATCGGCGTGCTCCTGTACATGCTGCTGGGCAAGCCGCTCGCATGGCTGACCGACCAGATGACCGACGGCCTCAACAGCATGTCCGGAGGCTCGGCGATCGTCCTGGGCATCGTGCTCGGCCTGATGATGTGCTTCGACCTGGGTGGCCCGGTCAACAAGGCGGCGTATCTGTTCGCCACCGCGGGCCTCGCGATCGGCGGTGACGCGCAACTAGAGATCATGGCCGCGGTGATGTGTGCCGGCATGGTCCCGCCACTCGCCCTGGCCCTCGCCACCGTGCTGCGGCCGAAGCTCTTCACCGAGCCGGAACGCGAGAACGGCAAGGCGGCCTGGCTGCTCGGCGCGTCGTTCATCTCCGAGGGCGCGATCCCGTTCGCGGCGACCGACCCGTTCCGTGTCATCCCGTCGATGATGGCCGGTGGCGCGCTGTCGGGAGCACTGATAATGGCGTTCGGCGTCACCCAGCGCGCCCCGCACGGCGGCATCTTCGTGTTCTTCACGATGAACCACTGGGTCCTGTTCCTGGTCGCACTCGCCGCCGGGATGGCACTGTCCGCGGTCCTCGTCATCGCGGCCAAGCAATGGGGCACGGCCCGCACACAGGCCACGTCCGTATCCGAACCGGAGACCGTCGCCGCCTGAGGCGATCGGTCAAGGCGCGCCCTGCCACCGCGTATCGCGTGCACAATCGTCGTCAGCGACACACACGATTTCAGACATCACCACCGAATGAGTGAGGAGACACCCATATGCCAAGCACCACTGTTGCCGTCGGCTCCGCCGTCGGATTGCACGCCCGCCCCGCGACGATCATCGCCGAGGCGGTCGGCGACACCGGCAGCGCGGTCACCATCGGCCTCGAGGGCGGCGACCCGGTGGACGCCGGCTCCGCGCTGATGATCATGACCCTCGGCGCCGAGAAGGGCACCAACGTCGTGGTCACCGCAGAGGATCAGAACACCCTCGACGCCATCGCCACGCTCGTCGCCAGAGATCTCGACGCCGACTGACGCCGCCCACCGCGACACCTCCCGCTCCGCCGGTACGCCTTCCTCGAGCGGGCGCAGTTTTTCCGTCGACCGGGCGCGGGTTCACATCGAGCGTGTGTGCCCTACACAGGGTGCGCACGCGCGGCGGGGTCACGACACGGTGAGGTCGTCGAGTGCGCCCGCGAAGGCCACCGGGACACGCACACGCATCCTCGTGCCGTGCGCGGTGTGCTCGCTCGACAACACCTCGCCCTCTTGGTGAATGCGCGAGACGAGGTCACCACGGGTGTACGGCACGTCGATCGTCAACTCGACATCGGACCGGCCGACGAACTCGCGCACCCGGTCGAACAGCTCCGGCAGTCCCTCACCGGTGCGTGCGGACACGAAGACCGCATCGCCGAAGGCACCGCGGAGTTCGGCCATCCGGGTCGCGTCCACGGCGTCGATCTTGTTGATCACCAACAGTTCCGGCGGTGGCGTGGCATCCTCCTCGGCGACCACCTCGTTGATCACCTGCCGAACGGCTGAGATCTGTTCGGCTGGAAAGGAATCCGATCCGTCGACGACGTGGAGGACCAGATCCGCGTCGACCACCTCCTCCAACGTCGACCGGAACGCCTCGACGAGTTGTGTCGGCAGGTGACGCACGAATCCGACGGTGTCGGTGAACACCACCACACGCCCGTCGTCGAGGGTGGCGCGGCGGGTGGTGGGGTCGAGCGTGGCGAACAACGCATCCTGCACGAGGGCGCCGGAGCCGGTCATCGCGTTGACGAGACTGGACTTTCCGGCGTTCGTGTAGCCGGCGACCGTCAACCTCGGGATCGCATTGCGTTCGCGGGCCGCGCGCATCACGGTGCGCGACTTCTTCATCCCGCGGATCTCGCGACGCAGCTTGGCCATCCGTTCGCGGATCCGACGACGATCGGTCTCGATCTTCGTCTCGCCTGGACCGCGCAGGCCCACGCCTCCGTTGCTCCCCGCACGACCACCTGCCTGGCGGGACATGGACTCACCCCAGCCGCGCAGGCGGGGCATCATGTACTCCATCTGCGCGAGGGACACCTGCGCCTTGCCCTCGCGTGAGGTCGCGTGCTGGGCGAAGATGTCGAGGATCAAGGCGGTCCGGTCGATGACCTTGACCTTGACGATCTTCTCGAGCGCGGTGAGCTGAGCGGGCGTGAGCTCGCCGTCGCAGATCACCGTGTCGGCGCCGGAGACGAGGACGGCCTCCCGCAGTTCGTCGGCCTTGCCGGACCCGATGTAGGTGGCCGAGTCGGGCCGCGACCGCCGCTGGATCAGCGCATCGAGAACCTGGGAGCCGGCCGTCTCGGCCAAGGCGGCGAGTTCGACCATGCTCGCGCGCGCCTGTGCGGCGCTGCCCTCGGTCCAGACACCGACCAGAACGACACGTTCGAGTCGCAGCTGCCGGTACTCGACCTCGGTGACATCGGTGAGTTCGGTCGACAGGCCGGCGACCCTCTGCAGCGAGGCGCGCTCGGAGAGCTGGAGCTCACCTGTCGTGGGTTGGGCCAGCCCGCGGACGATGTCGCGGCCGGCGCCCGGCGCGGTGACGGTCTCGGGGAGATCGGTGAGATCGTCGTCGTCCGGGGTGGACGGAGAAAATGGTGTGGATGCTGATTCGGTCATAGGCAGAACCATGATCTCACGTCCCGGGACCGCGCAGCACCCGGTTTTCCGGTGCGCAGCGGACCGTCGCGGTGCTCAGTCGTCGAGTCGATCCCACCCTGAACGTAGTTCACCGTCCGCGACCAGCATCGACGGTCCGCGCAAGTAGGTGCCTTCGGCGCGGATACCGACCTCGACACGTCCGCCGGGGACAGTGATGCACAGGGTTCCAGTGGTCTCGTCACGCGCCGCGAGCACCGCGACGGCCGCCGCCACGAGGCCCGTCCCGCAACTGCGGGTCTCACCGACACCGCGCTCGAACACCCGCATCGACGCGGGCAGGCGTCCACGTTCGTCCACCGGCCCGGCAGGCGTCACCAGCTCCACGTTGGCGCCGTTCGGGAACGCCTGGTCGTCGATCTCGACCCCCGCGGTGAAGTCGACGGCGGCGAGATCGGCCGCGGTCATGTCGGGCACCACGCAGGCCAGATGGGGGTTGCCCACATCGACCATCGCACCGCGATAGGCGTCGTCACCGATGCGGACCAACGATTCGCCGTCCATACGCACCCGGCCCATCTCGACCGTCACGTCGGCGCACACGTCGTCGTGCGCATGCACGATCACCGGTCGGGCACCCGCGCGCGACCCGACGGTGAACTCGTCGTCGGAGACCAGGCCCGCCGCCCGCAGATGGTGAGCGAAGACCCGAACGCCGTTCCCGCACATCTCCGCGATCGATCCGTCTGCGTTGCGGTAGTCCATGAACCAGTCGTCGGGTCCCACACCGTCGGGCAACGCGTCCAGCACGCCGGACTCCACAAGGGCCGCCGATCGCACCACACGCAGGAGACCGTCCGCACCGATACCTCTCCGGCGATCGCACAGTGCGGCCACCGCGGGCGCGGTCAGGTCGAGGTCGGCAGCCGGGTCGGTGAGTATGACGAAGTCGTTCTGGGTGCCGTGCCCCTTCACGAAACGCCGCGGGTCGGAGGCTGGTTCGGGTCGCGTCGTGGACTGTCTCGCCATCACCCCATCCAGGATACGGCCCCGCGATCAGACCCGGCCACGGACCGATCAGCCGTTGCCGATCGCGCGCAGCGCGGTGGTGAGCAGGTCCGGTGCCCCCGCGTCGAGCCACACGATGCGGTGATCCCGCCGGAACCACGAGCGCTGGCGTCGCACGTAGCGCCGTGTCCCCACAAAGGTGAGCTCCTCGGCCGTCGCCATGTCGTAATCACCGTCGAGGGCTGCCAGCACCTGTGCATACCCGATGGCCCGGGAAGCCGTGCGCCCCTCGCGCAGTCCGAGCTCGCACAGAGCGCGGACCTCCGCTTCCAGGCCGTCGGCGAACATCCGGCTGGTCCGTGACCGGATCCGCTCGTCCAGGGCGGCGGTCTCGCGGTCGAGCGCGACGATCCTCGTGCCCCACCGCGGATCACCGATGGTGGGTGCCGACGCCGCGAACGGCATTCCGGTGATCTCCACGACCTCGAGTGCACGCACGATCCGCCGGCCGTCGGTGTCGAGGATGGCCGACGCCGCCTGCGGATCGACCTCGGCGAGCCGCCGGTGCAGACGCGCAACGCCGATGTCGCCGAGCATCGCCTCGTACTTCTCGCGAACGGCCGGATCCGTGGCCGGGAACTGCCAATTGTCCAGCAGCCCTTGCATGTACATCATCGATCCACCGACCAGGACCGGCGTCCGCCCGGCCGAGAGCAGTCTTTCCACGTCGTCGGTGGCGGCCTGCTGGTACCGCGCGACGGTTGCCGTCTCGGTCACATCCAGCACATCGATCTGGTGATGCGGGATGCCCCGGCGCTCGGCAGGTGTCAGTTTTGCCGTCCCGATGTCCATTCCGCGGTACTGCTGCATCGCGTCGAGGTTGACGATCTCGCCGTCGAGCCGCTCTGCGAGGTCGAGCGCGAGATCGGACTTACCGCCGGCGGTGGGTCCGACGACCGCAACCGGGATCGGCGAGGTCATCGCGGGGTCCAGACAGCCACCACGTACCCGACACCGAAAGGCGCCCGGGCGTATCGGAGTTCCGGACGCATCGGACGATCGGCGCAGAGTGCCGAGACGACCTGCCAGGCCGCACGTCCGCTCACCCCCTCGGTCGCGCACTCGTCGGGATCGAGTCCGGCGAGGGCCGCGACGTCGGCGGAGCCGATCGCCGCATCGATCACCTGCTGCAGTCGGGCGCCCGATTCCCGCATCCCACCCCCGGGCGCTCGCGCCGACAACGAGGTCGCGCCGTCGCCGACGACGAGGATCCCGACCGGCTCCCGATGGCCGTCGACACGCGCGGCGAGCTGGGTTCCCAGTTGCGCACACTCGGTGGCCGTCGCAGTGGACGAGACCGGCACGGGCCTGACCGCCGCAGCTCCGGACTCGGCACGCAGCCAGCCCGCGATGAGGAACGACAGCGGCAGACCGGGACGCAACGGCGACTGCTCGTCGGGCCGCCCGTCGCCGTCCGAACCGTCGAGGAAGACCGGGACATCGACACCGAATGGCAGGAAGGTGCCGGCGCTGCCGACCTGGTCGATGCCGCTGTCGGTGGCGCCGATCGCGATCCATGTCGAGGCGTCGGCAGCCAGATCTCGGCCCGCCGCCAGGGTCGCGGCACGCACCTCTTCGGTGTCGACTGCACGCGGCCCGGCCAGGGCCGGCACCAGCAGAGGAGCACTCGGCACGAAGACCACGGACGCCAGCACGACCACGACGCTAGTCGAGCGGTGCGGCGCACTCGGCACCGGCATCGCGGTGCAATGTCGTGGCAGCGGCCCCACGAAGAGCCCTGACCTGTTTGAATGGGGAGACCTCCGTGTCGACGCCGGGCGCCACGGAGGTATCGATGCGACGGCAGCCGTGACGCGCGGCAACCAACCTGCGGGAGAGGGCACCTGCACATGACGAATCCGACCGATCCGACAAATGCCTCCGAGGTGACGGAGTCGACGACCCCTGCCGACACCGCGGCGGCAGGCAGTACGTCCCCGTCCGCGCCGGAGGCGACACCGCGGCCGAGGCCCCGACCAGGCCCGAAACCCGGTCCCCGGCCGGGTCCGCACCCACGTCCGAGTGAGCTACCACCGGTGCCGACCCCCGTTCCGCACGGCGATCCGCACCATTTCGGACGTATCGACTCCGACGGGGTGGTCTGGCTCAAGGTCGGCTCCGCAGAACGCGAGATCGGATCGTGGCAGGCGGGTTCGATCGAGGAAGGCCTCGCCCATTTCGCTCGCAAGTTCGACGACCTCGCCACCGAGGTGGAGATACTCGAAGAGCGTCTCGCTGCCCGATCAGGTGATCCCCGCAAGGCGCAGGCGGCCGCTCAGCACCTTCTCGACGCACTGCCGAGCGCCGCGGTGATCGGTGATGTGGCGGCGCTCGAGGAGCGGTTGAACCTCATCGTCGGCAGTGCCGACGAGGTCGCGGACTCGATCAAGTCCGAGCGCGACAGGCTGCGCACCGAGGCGATCGCACGCAAGGAGCAGCTGGCGACCGAAGCCGAGGAGATCGGCGCCGACTCGACGCAGTGGAAGGCCGCGGGCGACCGGCTCCGGGCGATCCTCGACGAGTGGAAGACCATCAAGGGGGTCGATCGGAAGACCGACGACGCCCTGTGGAAGCGCTACGCCAAGGCACGTGACGCCTTCAACCGACGACGCGGCGCCCATTTCGCCGAGCTCGACCGGGAGCGAGCGGGCGCCAAAGCGCGCAAGGAAGAGCTCATCACACGCGCCGAAGAACTCTCCGGCTCCACCGACTGGGGACCCACATCAGGGAAGTTCCGCGAACTCCTCGCCGAATGGAAGGCGGCCGGCCGCGCGCCCCGCGACGCCGACGACGCCCTGTGGCAGAGATTCAAAGCTGCCCAGGACGTCTTCTTCTCGGCCCGCAACGCCGCGACCTCCGAGCGCGACAGTGAGTTCGCGGCCAACGCGACAGCGAAGGTCGCCCTCCTCGATGCCGCGGAGAAGACCATCGACCCGGCGTCTGATCTCGAGGCCGCCCGACGCGAGTTCCGGGCGTTCCGTGACAAGTGGGATGAGATCGGCAAGGTCCCCCGTGAACAGATGAGCAGTCTCGAGGGTCGCGCCCGTGCGCTGGAGAAGCGGATTCGCGACGCCGAGGACGCTCAGTGGCAGCGCACCGATCCCGAGGCGCAGGCGCGGGCCGCGCAGTTCGCCGACCGCGCGGCCCAGTTCGAGGATCAGGCCCGCAAGGCCGAGGAACGCGGAAAGGCCAAGGACGCAGCCAAACTCCGTGATCAGGCTGCGCAATGGAAAGAATGGGCGGACGCCGCCGCGAGCGCGATCGCCGATCGGTGATCGCGTGACGCTCGGCCTCTCTCAGCCGTCCTGGCCGGGTTTGCGTTGCAGCGAGCGCGCCAGGGCGTCGCGGGTGGCAGCTTCCTTGCGACGCTCCTCCTCGAGCGCCAGATGGTAGGTGCTACGAGCCCACACGACTCGGGCCCAGTGGAACGTCAGCACCAGGACGGCCAGCCAGCCGATGATCAACCCGATGCCGACACCCGACGGCGGTTCGACACCCCCGACGCCGGGAGTGTTGCGTGACCACCAGGCGAGCATGCCCGCCACGCATGCGATGGCATTGCCGCACAGCGCGATCCACGCGACGATCCAACGTCGGGTCAGCAGCGCCAGCACCGAGAAGCCGATCCCGAAGATGGCGACGAAGTAGACGAACACCTTCGATGTGATGGTGACCCGCTCGGCTGCCGCGTCGGGTGAGAACGTGAGCACCTCGATCCCGGTGGCCGAACCGGTGTGCGGCAGTACGAGCGAGAGCATCGCCACCAGGACCGCGACCGCCACCACGAGTGCGCGCATGCCGGGATCGATCTCGCCTGCGACCTTTCGTTCGGCCTTACGCAGATCTCCTTCGTACTCGGCGAATCGGCCCGCGTCGGTCGCATGATCGCGGCCGGCAGGGGTGTCCCCGCCCGTTCCGTCCTGCGGACGGTCACTCGCGTCGGTCATCAGCCACAACCTCCTGAACATCCGGTGGCCACCGGTTCGACGGGCGCCGCACCGATCGTCGGTATCCCGAGCCCGACGCCGACCGGCGGTGTCGTCGGCATGCGGCTCGCCTCGTGGGCATCGCCCGCACGGGTCCGGCGGTGTGTGGCCACGCCCGAATCGGCGACGAGATGGTGTGGGGCAGCGCCGGTCACGGTCGTCGTCACCACGTCGCCCGGCCGGATCACATCGATCCCGACACGCTCCCCCGCCGCGAAGTGGACGAGACGCCCGTCGCGCGCTCGACCGGTCATCCGCCGGGTGTGCGCCGACTTTCGTCCGTCGTCCGCGACGACGAGCAGTTCGACCTCGGTGCCGACGATCGCACGGTTCTCGGCGAGACAGATCTCTTCCTGAAGGGCGATCAATCGTCGATAACGCTCCCCGACCACCTCGGGTGGCACCTGGTCGGGCATCGTGGCGGCGGGTGTCCCGGGACGCGGCGAGTACTGGAAGGTGAAGGCACTGGAGAAGCGGGCCGCGGCGACCACGTCGAGCGTCTGTTGGAAGTCCTCCTCGGTCTCACCGGGGAATCCGACGATGATGTCGGTGGTGATTGCGGCGTGCGGCATGGCCGCCCGAACCTTGTCGAGGATGCCGAGGAACTTGCCTTGCCGGTAGCTGCGACGCATGGCGCGCAGAATCCGATCGGACCCGGACTGCAGCGGCATGTGCAACTGCGGGCACACGTTCGGGGTCTCCGCCATCGCGTCGATGACGTCGTCGGTGAACTCGGCCGGATGTGGCGAGGTGAACCGGACGCGCTCCAGGCCTTCGATGGTCCCGCAGGCGCGCAGCAGCTCCGCGAACGCCCCGCGGTTGCGAGGCTGGTCGGGATCTGCGAACGACATCCCGTACGCGTTCACGTTCTGGCCCAGCAGGGTCACCTCACTGACGCCTTGATCGACGAGCGCCTGGACCTCCGCCAGGACATCACCCGGACGGCGATCGACCTCCTTGCCGCGCAGCGACGGCACGATGCAGAACGTGCAGGTGTTGTTGCAGCCGACCGAGACGGACACCCAACCGGAGTAGGCAGAGTCACGCTTCGCCGGCAACGTCGAGGGAAACCGCTCGAGCGATTCGAGGATCTCGACCTGCGCCGAATCGTTGTGCCGGGCGCGGTCGAGCAGCGCGGGCAGCGAACCGATGTTGTGCGTGCCGAACACGACGTCCACCCACGGCGCCTTGCGCAGGACGGTGTCCTTGTCCTTCTGTGCGAGACATCCGCCGACGGCGATCTGCATGCCGGGACGCGCCGACTTGGCAGGCGCGAGGTGTGACAGGTTCCCGTAGAGCTTGTTGTCGGCGTTCTCCCGGATGGCACAGGTGTTGAACACGACGAGATCGGCGTCGGCGTCGTCGGCCGCCTTGGTGTAGCCGGCGTCCTCCAGCAGCCCAGCGATACGTTCCGAATCGTGCACATTCATCTGACAGCCATAGGTCCGCACCTGATAGCTGCGGGCAGGCACGGCGAGGTCTGACCCCGCGCCGGCTCCGGCGTCAGGTGCGCCACGCCGTTCGGACAACTCGATACTCACCCTTCCCAGGGTACGGGCCTGCGCAAATCCGCTTTTCGACACTCGGACGGCCGAGGAACGGGACGTGCCGGCCCCGGTCACACTAGGCTTCTTCTCTATGACCGATTCGCCGATCGAGGAACCTGTGACGACCGAGCCGACGGCTGCGTCGCAACCGATGATCGTCATGAAAGACGTTCAGAAGCATTTCGGATCACTGCACGTACTACGTGACATCAACCTCGAGGTCCCGGCGGGACAGGTCGTGGTGGTGCTCGGACCCTCCGGGTCGGGCAAGTCCACGTTGTGCCGGACCATCAACCGACTCGAGCCCGTCGACAGCGGCGAGATCTATGTGGAGGGCAAGCTGCTGCCCGACGAGGGCAAGGACCTCGCCCGGCTGCGCGCCGACGTCGGGATGGTCTTCCAATCCTTCAACCTGTTCGCGCACAAGACAATTCTGCAGAACGTCACGCTCGCGCCCACCAAGGTGCGCAGGAAGAGCAAGGACGAGGCGAACAAACGAGCCCTCGAACTCCTCGAACGCGTCGGCATCGAGAGTCAGAAGGACAAGTATCCAGCCCAGCTGTCCGGAGGCCAGCAGCAGCGTGTCGCCATCGCGCGGTCGCTGGCGATGGCCCCGAAGATCATGCTCTTCGACGAGCCGACCTCGGCCCTCGACCCGGAGATGGTCAACGAGGTCCTCGACGTGATGGTCTCCCTCGCCAAGGAAGGGATGACCATGATCGTGGTCACCCACGAGATGGGCTTTGCGCGTAAGGCAGCTGATCGGGTGATATTCATGGCCGACGGCGCGATCGTGGAGGACTCGGACCCGGAGAGCTTCTTCTCCGATCCCCGATCCGAACGCGCCCGCGATTTCCTCGGGAAGATCCTGGGCCACTGATATGGCGGCCACCTCATCATCGACGTCGGTTCGGCGCACGCATCGGGCCATCGGCGTCGGAACCCTCGTCCTCACCCTGGCCCTTGTCGCGGGCACCTTGGCAGGCTGCGGCAACACCGACCCACGTAACCTTCTCGACTCGATCCGCAGCGGCTCGGTCGTGCTGGGCACCAAGTACGACCAGCCAGGCCTCGGAATCCGCAACCCCGACAGGTCCGTCACCGGATTCGATCCGTCGGTGTCGACCTTCGTGGTGAATAACATCGCCGATTCGATGGGTGTCGAACATCCCCGGATCCGTTGGCGTGAAACACCATCGGCGCAGCGCGAGACACTCATCGACAACGGGGAGGTGGACATGATCGCGGCCACCTACTCGATCACCGCGGCACGCGCCAAGGAAGTCGCGTTCGCCGGACCGTACCTGATCAACTATCAGGGCCTGCTCGTCCGCGAAGACGACGACTCGATCTCCTCACTGACCGACCTGAGTGCCGGTAAGAAACTTTGCTCCGTCACCGGCTCGACCCCGGCGCAGAACGTCAAGGCACAGCTGCCCAATGTGCAGTTGCAGGAGTACGACTCCTATTCGTCGTGCGTGGAGGCGCTGCGGCGGGGCAAGGTCGACGCGCTGACCACAGACGAGGTGATCCTGGCCGGATATGCCAACTTCTTCCCCGACGAGTTCAAGCTCGTCGGGATGTCCTACCCGAAGGACGCCTGCGTGAAAGACGCGCTGAAGAAGGCGGGCACGCCGTTCTCGACGGAGTACTACGGCATCGGCATGGCCAAGGAGTATCCCGACGCCGTGACCGCGGTCAACAAGGCGATCGACGCGATGCTGGTCCCCGGCCCCGATGGACAATCACCATGGGACCGTGCGCTTCGAGACGCCATCGGCAACCAGACGGTGGACTCCATGGTCGCCCGCGCCGACAGCCCGGACTCCAAGTACAAATTCGCACCGGATCCGGGCGATCTCGATTTCCTCGATTCCACTTCCACCCCCTGCCCACCGGGCCTGAGCTGACAAGGAAGGGCTGATCGTCGATGAGTGAACTCTGGGCAGATATGGGGCCACAACTGTGGCCGGCCTTCTGGGTGACGTTGAAACTGACCTTCTTCTCCTCGATCGGGGCACTGATCTGGGGCACCATATTGGCCGCGATGCGGGTGTCCCCGGTTCCCGTTATGCGCGGGTTCTCCGAGGTCTACATCAACGTGGTCCGTAACACCCCGCTGACGTTGATCATCTTGTTCTGTTCCATCGGGCTCTACCAGAACCTCGGCCTCGCTCTGGCACCGGACAATGAGAACTTCATCGACAACAACAACTTCTGGCTCGCAGTCCTGGCGTTCGTGCTCTACACGGCCACTTTCGTGTGCGAGACACTGCGTTCGGGCTTCAACACGGTGCCGATCGGCCAGGCCGAGGCCGCCCGATCACTGGGGCTCACGTTCACCCAGGTCTTCGGCATTATCATCTTGCCCCAAGCGCTGCGCTCGGTGATCGGACCGCTGGGCAGTGTGCTCATCGCCCTCACGAAGAACACCACGATCGCCTCCGTCATCGGTGTGGCCGAGGCCTCACTGCTGATGAAGGAAGAGCTCGAGACCTTCTCCGACCAGATCGTCGCGGTGTTCGCGATCATCGCGGTCGGCTTCATGATCATCACGCTGACCGAAGGCTTCGTCTTCGGGTACCTGGCCAAGCGACTGGCGGTGAAACGATGAGCAACGGCGCCACCGTCCTCTACGACGCACCAGGCCCCAAAGCGCGCAGACGCAATCGCCTCATCGCGTTCGCCTTCATCGCCATCCTGGTCGCTGTCGCCGCCTACGTTCTCTACATCCTGGGCGGAAATGACCAGCTGACATCGGAGAAGTGGGATCCGTTCGTCAAGTCGACCACCTGGACCACCTACGTCCTGCCCGGACTGTGGGGCACGCTGAAGGCGGCGGCACTCTCGATTGTCCTGGCCTTGCTGCTCGGCTCGGTCCTCGGCATCGGGCGATTGTCGGATCATCGATGGTTACGAGCCCTGTCTGGACTGTTCGTCGAGGTCTTTCGTGCGATCCCGGTGCTGATCCTGATGATCTTCGCCTACTATCTGTTCGCCGACTATGCGATCTTCCCGTCATCACAACTGGCGTTCGCAGCCGTCGTCACCGGTCTCACCCTCTACAACGGTTCGGTGATCGCCGAGATCCTTCGCTCCGGGATCAACTCGCTCCCGAAGGGGCAGACCGAGGCGTCCATGGCGCTGGGTCTGCGCAAATCGCAGATGATGCGCATCATCCTGCTCCCCCAGGCGGTGACGGCGATGCTGCCTGCGTTGATCTCGCAGATGGTCATCGCCTTGAAGGACAGCGCGCTCGGATACGCCATCGGCTACATCGAGGTGGTCCGTTCGGGCATCCAGTCCGCTTCCTATTACGGAAACTATCTTCCGGCACTGGTCGTGGTAGCGATCGTGATGATCATCATCAATTTCGGGTTGTCGTCGCTTGCCACCTATCTCGAACGGCGGCTGCGTCAGGGCCGAACCAAGCGGGTGGTCCCCGATGCCGACGCCGCCGACCTGGCGGCCATGGAGAACCTACCGAGCTTCGGGCCGAAGTGATCTCGGCACGAACCTCTGACCGTACGATTCAGGTGTTCACGCCGTCGAGCGCCTCGGTGACAACGTCGATGGCCATCGACTGCGGGTAACCGCGACGCATCAGCATCCCGGCCAGCCGTCGGAACAAGGTGTCGCGCATCGCCGGATCGGCGTGCAGCCGGTCCACCTGGGTGGGAGTCAGCTTCTTGGCGACGAGTTCGGCGGCGACGGCTCGCTCATCATCAGGGTCGATGTCGTCGAGAGCCGCCTCGATGATGCGGGCGTCGACACCCTTTGTGCGGAGTTCCTGGCGGAGGGCGACACGCCCTCGTCCAGAATGGGCGTGCCGTGACCGGACCCATTCGTTGGCGAACTCGGCATCGTCGACGAGCTGATGTTTCTCCAGACGGCTCATCACATCATCGACAGCCTCGGCATCAAACCCTTTACGGGCCAACCGGTCAGCCATTTCCTGTCGCGAACGAGCGCGGACCCCGAGGAGTCGGAGTGCTGCATCCCAGGCGCTGGGACCGTTCCGTTCCTCGGGGTCCGGTGTGGTACTGCTCATGACTCGATCAGAATTCGACCGGGGCCGGCGCGACCTCGTCGGCGTCGACCACGGCACCGATGCCCAGCTTTTCCTTGATCTTCTTCTCGATCTCGTCCCGGACGTCGTCGTTCTCCAGCAGGAACTTTCGCGCATTCTCCTTGCCCTGGCCGAGCTGGTCGCCCTCGTAGGTGAACCACGAGCCCGACTTGCGGATGAAGCCCTCCGCCACACCCATGTCGATGAGCGACCCCTCCTTGCTGATGCCCTGGCCGTAGAGAATGTCGAACTCGGCCTGCTTGAACGGCGGCGCAACCTTGTTCTTGACCACCTTCACCCGGGTGCGGTTGCCGACTGCGTCGGTGCCGTCCTTCAGGGTTTCGATACGCCGGACGTCCAGCCGGACAGAGGAATAGAACTTGAGAGCCTTGCCGCCGGTGGTGGTCTCCGGTGATCCGAACATGACGCCGATCTTCTCGCGCAGCTGGTTGATGAAGATCGCAGTGGTCTTCGAGTTGCTCAGCCCGGACGTCATCTTGCGCAGTGCCTGGCTCATCAGGCGGGCCTGCAAGCCCACGTGGCTGTCGCCCATCTCACCCTCGATCTCGGCGCGCGGGACGAGAGCGGCGACCGAGTCGATGACCAGGATGTCGAGCGCACCGGAGCGGATCAACATGTCCGCGATCTCCAGCGCCTGCTCTCCCGTGTCGGGCTGTGAGACCAGCAGTGCATCCGTGTCGACGCCGAGTTTGGCCGCGTAATCGGGATCGAGAGCGTGCTCGGCGT
This sequence comes from Gordonia sp. SID5947, assembly GCF_009862785.1. NCBI lineage: Bacteria > Bacillati > Actinomycetota > Actinomycetes > Mycobacteriales > Gordoniaceae > Gordonia > Gordonia sp. SID5947. The sequence goes on from NZ_WWHU01000001.1 coordinate 1,231,309, forward strand.
CGATGAAAGCGGCGATACCGCCGGCGGCCTGGGCATTGGCCACCGCATGCAGGGCGACGGTGGTCTTACCCGAGGATTCCGGCCCGTACACCTCGACGATCCGGCCGCGAGGGAGACCACCGATACCGAGCGCCACGTCCAACGCAATGGAGCCGGTCGGAATGACTGCGATCGGCTGACGGGTCTCCTCGCCGAGTCGCATGACCGATCCCTTGCCGAAGTTCTTGTCGATCTGTGCGAGGGCCAGATCGAGCGCCTTCTCCCTGTCCTGGGGTGCTGCTGCCATGGGGTTCTCCTCCGAACTCAGGGCCGGTGACCGGCCAGGTGGTCTGGTGTGGCTGTTGTGAGTTGCACGTTAGCCACGGGTTCCGACAACTTCCGTCTACGCGCGTCGTTGCTTGGTCGTCTCAATGTCTGACGCACGCCCGGAGTCCGTGGTTCCGACAACACCCACAATGAACGAACATGTGTTCGATGGCAAGCACCGACACGCCCAGGGTCACCAGCGTTCGCGAGGGACGTCGAAATCTCGGCAGATGGCCACCCAGACATCCCGGGGATCCGCACCGCCTTCGATCGCCTGCGCCCCGGTACGCCCTCCGAATTCGAGGAGAACGTGGTCGACCAGGATCGAATCGGCCGCCCGCTCCCCGAACTCGGTGGTGATCAGCTCGGTGAATTCGGTCAGGCGCACGCGGCCAGCCTACCCACGCCGAACGACCCTTCTCGACGCGGCAACAGACGGCGGCAACAGGCGGCGGACCACTTGCACCGCGTCGGTAACTCCGGCCGCCGACGCCGAGGCACGCGCCGCGGCCGCCGTGTACGACGGATCGGTGAGCACCTCCCGGGCCGCCGACACCATGGCGGGCACCCCCACCGGCCGGACGAGCACGCCACTCCCCTGACGCTGCACCCGGTTCGCCAGTTCCCACTGGTCACCGCCCCCGGGAACCGTCACAACCGGGACACCGGCCGAGAGTGCCTTGGCCAACATCCCGTGTCCGCCACCGCAGATCACCAGATCGGTGTCCGAGAGGATCTCGTCCTGTCGGGCCGTGCCCACCACGACATGGTCCGGGAGCTGTTCGGCCGACGGCGGATTCAGGGCCGAGAGCACCACGCGCACAGGGAAACCGAGCTCATCGGCGGCAAGTGCGGCGACCGCGGTCCCGGCCATGTCCGCTGCGCCGGTGACCGCGGTCGAAGGCGCGACGAGGACAAGCGGCTCCGTTCCCGGCGGCCGGTCGAAGACGGATTCGGTCGGCTCCCACAGCAGGGGACCCACGAGGTGGGTGTCCACCGGCCAGTCCGGCCGATACACCTCGAGCGCGGGGAGTGTGGCGATGAGCCGCGCCGAGGGCCGGGACCTCGATGCACCGAGGCCGATCTCGGACCGTGCGTGATCCCGCTGCCGCTCACCACGACGAAGCGACCGCGCGGTCGCCGCACGCATCGCCGAGTCACGCAGCCGGCCCCGCCAACCGGCGCCGGGTTCGAGGCCCGCGCCGATCGGCGGCAGACCACGGGATGGTCGGTACAGCGGGTGCGGCGACAGTTCCACCCACGGCACACCGACGAGTTCGGCGGCCCACGCGCCCCCGACGGTGATCACGTCCGAGATCACCAGGTCCACCCGACGTTCGGCCAGCACAGGCGCCAGTGACACCGCGATGCGCGCGGCGCGTGCGCTCAGTTTCGCGCCGGCGTCCGCGTCGTCGTCCCCGACCTCGACGGCCAGGCCGGGGAGTTCGGCGACCTCCACGCCACGTCCGGCCGCCGCCGCGCGCCACCGAAGCCCCGTGTAGACGATCGTCTCGACGCCGTCGGCGTCCAGCCGCTCGGCGAGGGCGAAAGCCGGAAACGCATGTCCCGCATCAGGTCCTGCCACGATCGCGACGCGTGCCATGGATCTCCTCGCTGCCGCGCACGCCGGGTCCGGGTGGGCCGCAGCGGTCTCGGGCTCATCGGACGACAAACGGCCCCCATCGGCGGGAGGCCGTTCGTCGTGGTCGGATCGTGGTCCGGGTCGGTCAGTTGCCGGCCTGTGGCGGCTGTTCGGTGGCCGGTGTGGTCGGTTGCGCGGGCTGGGCGGCCGGCTGTGCGGTGCCGGCACCGGCCGAGGGCAGCGCTCCACCCGCCATGCTGGCGCGGATCTGCTCGAGCCGGGCATGCCCGGCCATCTGCACCCCGGCCTGCTCGACTTCCTGCATGCGGCCCTGAACGGTGTTCTGCGCGAGTTCGGCCTGCCCCAACGCGTTGGCGTAGCGACGCTCGATCTTGTCGCGCACCTGGTCGAGATTCGGGGTGTTGCCCGGCACCGCGAGTTCGCTCATCTGATTGAGCGACGCACTCACCTGTTCCTGCATCTTGGCCTGCTCGAGCTGACTCAGCAGCTTCGACCGCTCGGCGAGCTTCTGCTGGAGCATCATCGCGTTGCGCTCGACGGCCTTCTTGGCCTGCTCGGCCGCCTGCAACGACTGATCGTGCAGCACCTTGAGATCCTCGACGCTCTGCTCCGCGGTCACCAACTGCGCAGCAAAGGCCTCGGCGGCGTTGGTGTACTCCTGCGCCTTCGCCGTGTCGCCCGCGCCGGTCGCCTGATCCGCCAGCGTCAGCGCCTGACGCGTGTTGGCCTGGAGTTTCTCGATCTCCTCGAGCTGACGGTTGAGTTTCATCTCCAGCTGACGCTGGTTACCGATGACCGATGCAGCCTGCTGGGACAGTGCCTGGTGCTGACGCTGAGCGTCCTCGATCGCCTGCTGGATCTGGATCTTCGGGTCTGCGTTCTCGTCGATCTTGGCGTTACCAAGTGCCATCAGGTAGCGCCACGCCTTCACGAACGGGTTCGCCATACTTGCGTCAACTCCATTCCGGGTGGTCGGTGGTGTGTAACCAATCTAGCGTCTGGGACCGTGGCGCGGCGACACCCACGATGCCGGTCCCGTACGCGGCGCGATCGTCGCGGCGCGACAACCGCGGGAGCATCAGGCGGCGGCGAGCGCCGCCCCCTCGGAACGACCGGCAGGCCCGGGGATGACGACCTTGGCGTCGAGTACGCCCATGTCCGCGGTCGCAACCGTCTCGGCGCCGACCAGGCGATCGCTGTCGGCCGGCAGCATCGCGAGGCCGATGTCGAGCAGGAGCTCGGCGATCTCCACGTCGAGTGCATCGCAGATCGCAGCGAGGAGCTCGCTGGAAGCCTCCTTCTGCCCACGTTCGACCTCCGACAGGTAGCCGAGACTGACCCGTGCGTCGGTGGAGACCTCACGCAGCGTGCGGCCCTGGGTCGTGCGTACCCGGCGCAGGCTCTCGCCCAGCGCCTCTCGCAGTAGCACTGCCATCGGGCGTCCTCCTCACTGCTCGGTTGCCTTCGGCCGTGGCGAACTCTGGATTCGTCACGCCGTCGTTCGTCACGACCACATCTTCACGACAACGTCTTCACGACCGGACCATCACCACCACAACGTCTGGGACACCACACCGGTTCCCTGTCGCCACGGTCGCGGGTTCGGCGGAAGTCACCGTCGTGACGACGACAGTAGTCGAATATGACTGCCGGTGCCGCGCGGTATCGCGCGCGTCATCCGGAGTTGCGCCGAGGGCGAACACCGGTTGGGTCCGAGGCATCCGGAGATGCATCGCCCACCGGGGTCTCCGATCGGTCTGCCGCAACAGAACGGTTCCGCAGCGCCAGTGCCTGCCAGATGTAATCGAAGCCGGTGAAGACGGTGACGGCCAGCGCGACGCCCATCACCACGGCGGCGGCCACGTGCCACGGTCCGTCGAGCGGCAACAGATAGAGACCGATGGCCACCGCCTGCAGCAGGGTCTTCAGCTTGCCGCCGCGGCTCGCCGGGATCACACCGTGACGCAGCACCCAGAATCGCAGGGCCGTGACACCGAGTTCGCGGGCGAGGATCACCGCGGTGACCCACCACGACAGGTCGCCGAGAACGGACAGGCCGAGCAGAGCCGCACCGATGAGCGCCTTGTCTGCGATCGGGTCGGCCATCTTCCCGAAATCGGTGACGAGGCCTCGCTCCCGCGCCAGACGGCCGTCGTAGCGGTCGGTGATGGCAGCGATCGCGAAGATCACCGCCGCAACGATCCGCCATGCTGTGTCGTGCCCGCCGCCGATGAAGAGGGCCGCGACGAACACGGGGACCAGGACGATGCGGAAGACGGTGAGCGCGTTGGCGATGTTGACCAGTGGTACCGGGTCTACGGGGTCGGTGATGTGGTCGGGTCCACGACCGGCGCCGGCAATCCCGTGCTCGTGCACGGCACGGCGCATCCGATCGGTCATGACGCACCGATCTCTCGTGGTCGCCGACCGACCAGGCGATACTGCTCCCGCACGCCCACAGCCTATCGGCACCCCGGTCGCGGGCTGTCCGCGAGGGCGGACTCCGCTCGAAAGGCGCGTGCGCGGCCGTCCTGCGCGCGACTACTGTGAGGTCTCATGCCCCCTGCAGTCCCCGACCCCGAGCCCCGGACGCCGCCGCCCGGCTCCCCGGGACCAACCGCCGGAGACGACGCGAACGCCCCTGCCGCGGCAGAGGTTCGCGACGCGGTGATCCGACGGGCACGAACGTCGGACGTACCCCGGATCAAGGAACTCATCGATCAGTACGCGGGCCGCATCCTTCTCGAGAAGAACCTCGTCACGCTCTACGAGGCGGTACAGGAGTTCTGGGTGGCCGACCTCGACGGTGTGGTCGTCGGATGTGGCGCGCTGCACGTCCTCTGGGCCGACCTCGGCGAGGTGCGTACCGTCGCGGTCGACACCGGGTACGCGGGCCGCGGTGTCGGTCACCGGATCGTCGCGCGGCTGATGGACATGGCCCGGGAGTTGCAGCTGTCACGCGTATTCGTGCTCACCTTCGAGACCTCGTTCTTCGCGCGGCACGGTTTCAGTGAGATCGACGGCACGCCCGTGACCCGCGAGGTGTTCGAGGAGATGTGCCGTTCCTACGACACCGGCGTCGCCGAGTTCCTCGATCTCAGCTACGTGAAGCCCAACACCCTCGGCAACACCCGGATGCTGGCCAACCTCAACTGATCAGGACAGGAGTCCCGATGGCGACCTTTGCCGTCCACTACACCTACGAACCGCCCAAGGCGGCGCTGCGCGACCAGTACCGGCCTTTACATCGTGAGTGGCTGGGCGAGGAGAACACCGCCGGCAACGTCCTGCTGGCCGGCCCCTACCCGGACGGCTCCGGCGCGCTGATCGTCGTCCGCGCCGAGAGCCTCGCCGCCGCCGAGGCGCTTCTGGCCAACGATCCGTTCATCGCACACGAGGCCGTCGACGGTGTCCGGGTGATCGAATGGACCCAGGTCTTCGGGCCGTTCGACGCCTGATCCACCCGGACCACCGCCGGTTGGCGATCGTCAGCGAGCCGTCGGTTCGGAATTCCGCGACCTGACCAGGCTCGCCACGGTGGTGATCACCAGCGTCAGGATGATCACCCCCAGCGAGACCGGGGTGGTCACCTCGGGCACAGACACATGCTCACCACCGTTGACGAACGGCAGCGTGTTCTCGTGCAGCGCGTGCAGGATCAGCTTCACGCCGATGAACGCCAAGATGAACGACAGCCCGTACGACAGGTAGACGAGTCGATCGAGCAGCCCGCCGAGCAAGAAGTACAGCTGGCGAAGTCCCATCAGTGCGAACGCGTTTGCGGTGAAGACCAGATAGGGCTCCTGGGTGAGACCGTAGATCGCCGGGATCGAATCGAGCGCGAACAGCACGTCGGTGAAACCGATGACCACGAGCACCATCAGCATCGGGGTCGCCAGGCGTTTGCCGTTGGCCTTGGTGAACAACTTGTCGCCGTCGTACTCGTCCGAGGTACGCAGATAGCGTTTCACGAACCGCTCGAGGCGGCTCTCCCGCTGCTCCTCGTGCTCCACCGGGTCGTCGCTCTCACTGACCAGCTTGACCGCGGTGAAGATCAGGAACGCACCGAACAGGTAGAAGACCCAGCTGTAGGCGTTGATCGCCGCGGCGCCCACCAGGATGAAGACCGTCCGCATGACCAGGGCCATCACGATGCCGAGCAGCAGAACCTTCTGCTGATACTCCTTGGGCACCGCGAACTTCGACATGATGATGACGAAGACGAACAGGTTGTCCACCGAGAGCGCCTTCTCGGTCACGTAACCGGCGAAGTACTCACCGCCGAACGTGCCGCCCCATTTCCACCAGACGAACAGCCCGAAGACCAGGGCGATCGAGATGTAGACGGCCGACCAGGCCCCCGATTCCTTCAGGGACGGGGCGTGTGGGACCCGGACGTGGGCAAAGAAGTCGAAGACGAACAGGCCTGCGATCACCACACAGGTGACGATCCAGACCGTTGTCGAGATATCCATGAAAGTGATCTCCTCCAGCGCGCAGCACAAGCATGCGATGCCAGAGGTCTCTCCCGCCGGGGGGTGCGATGAGCTCGCATCAGGATGATGCGCTCATCGGGCCGACCGACGAATCCGGGCCGTCCGCGCCGCGATGATCGGCATCGCGGCCCGGGGCGACCGTATTGACGGAGACGCCGCAAAGGGTGGGGATACTCCCCTCTTCGATCACCGGCCAGCCTAGTACACGCGGGTATGGTTGCACCATGGCGCCACCACAGCGCCCGGCGACCGTCGGCGACATCCACACCGTCGCACAGGCGATGCCGCACGTGACGGATGCCGGATCGTCGACGGATCGACCGGTGTATCAGGTGGGCGGGAAGTCGTTCGTGTTCTTCCGCACGCCTCGTCCCGACGCCCGGGATCCCGACACCGGCGAACGGTTCGACGACGTCGTCGTCATCTGGGTCCCGACGGAAGACGACAAGCTCGCACTCGTCCAGGACGAGCGTTCACCGTTCTTCACGACAAGCCACTTCGACGGGCACCTCTCGGTGCTCGTGCGTACGTCGAGGATCGGCGAGCTGACCCGAGCCGAACTGACGGAGGTCATCCAGGACGCCTGGTTGAGCCGGGCGTCGGCGCGGCGTGCCCATTCCTGGCTGTCCGAACACGGGCTCACCTGAGGATCGAATCGGCCGCATGGCGGCCGACCCGGGCGTCCGGAGCTGACTCACTCAGCGGTGGCGTCGTCGCTCCCGCCGCCGGTGATCGAGGTGATCACGCCGGCGAGATCCTCTGGTTTCACCAAGACCTCACGGGCCTTGGAGCCCTCGCTCGGTCCGACGACGCCGCGCGTCTCCATCAGGTCCATCAGCCGCCCGGCCTTGGCGAATCCGACACGCAGCTTTCGCTGCAACATCGACGTGGAGCCGAACTGGCTCGACACCACGAGTTCGATTGCCTGCAGCAGATCGTCGAGATCGTTGCCGATGTCGCCGTCGATGTCCTTCTTCTCGCCTGCCTTCGCGGTGGTGACGCCCTCGGTGTACTCAGGCTCGCTCTGCTCGCGGGTGAAGTCGACGACTGCCTGGATCTCCTCGTCGGTGATGAAGGCACCCTGCATTCGGATCGGCTTGTTGGCGCCCATCGGCAGGAAGAGCCCGTCACCCATACCGATCAGCTTCTCGGCACCGGGTTGATCGAGGATGACTCGTGAGTCCGTCAGCGACGAGGTCGCGAACGCCAGGCGCGACGGCACATTCGTCTTGATCAGACCGGTCACCACGTCGACGGAAGGACGCTGGGTGGCCAGCACGAGGTGGATGCCCGCCGCACGCGCCTTCTGGGTGATGCGCACGATGGCGTCCTCGACGTCACGTGGTGCGGTCATCATCAGGTCCGCGAGCTCGTCGACGATCGCCAAGATGTAGGGATACGGCGTGTACACGCGCTCACTGCCCAACGGCGTGGTGATCTCACCGGAACGCACCTTGGCGTTGAAATCGTCGATGTGGCGCACCCTCGACGCCTTCATGTCCTGGTAGCGCTGCTCCATCTCCTCGACCAGCCACGCCAGTGCCGCCGCGGCCTTCTTGGGCTGGGTGATGATCGGCGTGATGAGGTGCGGAATGCCTTCGTACGGGGTGAGTTCCACCATCTTGGGATCGATGAGGATCATCCGGACGTCGTCAGGGGTGGCACGGCTGAGCAGCGAGACGAGCATCGAGTTCACGAAGCTCGACTTACCCGAGCCGGTCGAGCCCGCGACCAGCAGATGCGGCATCTTGGCCAGATTCGCACTGACGAAGTCGCCCTCGATGTCCTTGCCGAGTCCGATCACCAGAGGGTGCCCGTCCTTGCGCGTCTTCGGCGACTTCAGCACGTCGGCGAGGCGGACCATCTCGCGATCGGCGTTGGGCACCTCGATGCCCACCGCCGACTTGCCCGGGATCGGCGCGAGCAGGCGGACGTTGTCGGTGGCGACCGCGTACGCGATGTTGCGCTGCAGCGCTGTGATCTTCTCGACCTTGACGCCCGGACCGAGTTCGACCTCGTAGCGGGTCACCGTCGGTCCACGGGTGTAGCCGGTGACGGCGGCGTCGATCTTGAATTGCTCCATGACTCCGGTGATCCGGTCGATCATGTCGTCGTTGGAGCGTCCGCCCTGCTTTGGCGGGTCTCCGTCGATCAGCAGGTCCGACGGCGGCAACTGGTACTCGCCCTCGACTGTGCGGTCGACGAGCGCTCCCGAGCTCTCGGTCGGCACCGCGGGCGTCTGCGGTCGTGCCGCCGACCGCTTCGTCGGCGTCTTTCGCGGCGGCGACGGTTCGGCGGGTTCGGTCTCGATCTGCTCGGTGACCTCGTCGTCGAGCGGGATCGTCGTCGCGGCCGCGAAATCCGCGGCATCCACATCCGGGTCGACCGGACGACGGGACCGGCGGCTGCGGCGCACCGGCTCGGCGTCGGGCGGATAGTTGTCGTAGGGGTCGGGTGAGTAGCCGGCGGGTGTCTCGAGCACCTCGGTCACGTCATCACCCGCGCCTCGACGACCCGCACGGCCACGAAGCGACCGACGGGGAGCGCTCTCGCCATCGTCGTCGACCCGGTCGTCATCGTCATCGTCGAGTTCGTCCCACGGCGCGACGTCGTCGGCGTAGGGGACCTGGCCGAGGCCGAGATACCCGGCGGCACCGTCGATCACCTCTCGGACCGTCTTGCCGCTCAAGATCAATGCACCGAAGGCGACGCACAACAGCAGGATGGGCACCGAGATCCACGCTGTCACACCGTCGGTGAGCGGGGTGCCGACGGCGAAGCCGAGGAAACCGCCTGCCGACGACCGGCCGGGCAGATCCTCCGGTGCGCCGGCGACGAGATGGATGAGTCCGAGCACCGGCAAGACCACGAGGAGGCCCGCACCGAGATACCGGGCTCGACGATGCGGGTTCGGCGGCCGGCGCATGAGCACCACCGCCAGCGCCACCAGGGCGAGCGGTACCACCACGGATGCCGCTCCGACGATCGCACGGATGAGTGCCTCGATGAATGCACCGACCGGTCCGGCGGCCCCGAACCACACGCTTGCGCCCACCAGAAGTGCAAACGCGAGGATCGCCAGCGCGACACCGTCGCGCCGGTGCGAGTGCCCGCTCAGGTCCCGCCGGGGTGTCGTCCGCCCTCGGCGATCGGCGGGTCGCTCCTCGTCGAACGGGTCGTCGACGATCGGACCGTCGAGATCGAACCCATCGTCGACCGGATCGTCACCGTCGAGGTCGTCGAACTGCTCGCCCACCCCTGTCGACCGGACTCCCCCGGCGCGGGCCAGACCGCCGACGCCGCGGGCCATCAGCGACCACCCCGCGCCGAGTCCTCGCCCGACGGCGGACGCCCCGGTCGCCGCCACGGACCGGCGGTGGATGTCTTCGGACGCCACCGCGCGCTGTGCGGCTCGAGCGCGTGTCGAGGTGCTGCCACTCTTACGTGCCGTCGTCGCACGGGTACCGGCCGAGGTCGAGCGCGACGTCCGCGTACTCGTACCGCGCGTTCCCCGTGCACCCGACTTCGTCGTTCCCGCAGTCGCACGCGATGCCGATTTCGGCGCACTCCTCTGCGACGCACCCCGTTTCTGGGCACCAGCGGTTGCTTTCGAAGCCATGCCGGACAGACTAGTCGCCTACCGTCACCTCAGTCACATGGGCAACACTGGCAACGCATTTGTGTGTCGAATTCGTAACCGAACGGAATCGAAGGAGTCAGAAGCCCCGCTCGGCGCTCATGACCGCCGACACGCTGTCCCCGTCCCCCTCGTACGTCACGTCCAGTGGCGCCCGTCCGAACGCGAACAGCACCAGCTCGCCCGGGGTGCCGGTCACCACGACCGGCTTGCCCGACCCGGCGGTGACCAGTTCCCGGCCGTCCGTGGTGGTGAGGGTGATCGAGGCCGGCGACCCCTTCAGGGCGAGCTTGCCCATCGACTTCGCCGGCGCGACGAGCGCCTCCTGCATGTCGGGCGACAAGGGCCGCGGAGTCCACGGCGCGTCCCTCCCGGCACCGCCGCGCAGCACGTCCTCATGGTGGACGAACATCTCGGCGAGGTTGGCCCAGCGATCCACGAGTTTGAACGGCGAGAAGGTGGGCGGCCCGGACGCCAGTTGGTCGAGCAGCACGTCCCACGGCTGCGTCGCAGCGCCGGCGCGCACGCGCTCGGTATGGCCGGCGAACTGCTTGATCATGATCCCTGGGCCGGTGTCCGGCCGACGTTCCCGGACCACCAGATGGGCGACGAGGTCCCGCGTGGTCCAACCGTCACACATGGTCGGGGCATCTGGACCGATCGAGCGGAGGGTCTCGACCAGAGCGGCACGTTCATCTTGTGCGAGAGTCACATCTCACACCCTAACCGCGGCTGTGGCCGTCCACCGACCTCGATCAGGATCCGACGGCGAGCACCGTCGGCACGATCATCGGCCGGCGACGGTAGGTCTCGGCGACCCACCGGCCCACGGCGCGTCGGATGGTCTGGGCGATCCGGTGCGCATCGGTGACACCTTCCGCGGCAAGGGAGTCGAGCGCCTGATGCACGATGTCGGCCGCCGCCTTCAGCGCATCGGGATCGTCGGAGAAGCCACGGCCGGACACCTCGGGGACACTCACGGCGCGCCCTGTGGTGGCATCGATCGCGACGGTGATGGAGATGAAGCCACCCTCCCCCAGCACCAGTCGTTCCGAGAGCGTCGACTCGTTGACGTCACCCACCGACAGCCCGTCGACATAGACGTGACCAACCGGGACACGCCCGGCGATCTCCGCGCGGCCGTCGACGAGGTCCACCACCACCCCGTCCTCGGCCAGCACCACCCGGTCCTCGGGAACACCGGTCGCGACCGCGAGCGCGGCATTGGCCCGTAGGTGGCGCCATTCGCCGTGGACGGGCATCACGTTCGACGGCCGGACGGCGTTGTAGAGGTACAGCAGTTCGCCGGCGGACGCGTGCCCGGAGACATGCACCTTGGCGCTCTGCTGCGTGACGACCGTGGCACCACGCTTCGCCAGCCCGTTGACCACGGCGAACACGGAGTTCTCGTTGCCCGGGATCAGTGATGATGCCAACACCACGAGGTCGTTGGCGCGGATGTTGATCTGGCGGTGTTCACCGCGCGCCATCCGCGACAACGCCGAGAGCGGCTCGCCCTGCGAGCCGGTCGAGATCAGCACCAACCGGTCGTCGGGCAGGGTCGCGGCCGTGTCGAGATCCACCAGGACGCCGTCCGGGACCGACAGGTAGCCGAGGTCCTGCGCGATCTGCATGTTGCGGACCATCGACCGTCCGACGAAGGCGATCCGTCGGTTGTGCGCGAGGGCGACGTCGACGACCTGCTGAATCCGGTGCACGTGGCTGGCGAACGACGCGACGATCACCCGCTGGCGGGCGCGACCGATGACCTGGTCGAGGACACCGCCGATCTCGCGTTCCGGCGTCACGAACCCGGGAACCTCGGCGTTGGTCGAGTCGACCAGGAACAGGTCGACCCCCTCGTCGCCCAGGCGGCTGAAGCCGGCGAGATCGGTGAGTCGATTGTCGAGCGGCAGCTGGTCGAGTTTGATGTCACCGGTGTGCAGGACCACGCCGGCCGGGGTCCGGATGGCCACCGCGATGGCGTCCGGAATCGAGTGGTTGACCGCGAAATACTCGCAGTCGAACGGCCCGTGCGTGGTCCGCTCACCCTCGACCACCTGCACGAGCTTGGGCCGCAACCGGTGTTCACGGCACTTCGCGTCGACCAACGCGAGCGTGAATTTCGAACCGATCACCGGGATGTCGCTGCGCAACCGCAGCAGGAACGGAACGGCGCCGATGTGGTCTTCGTGCCCGTGCGTCAACACGATCGCGTCGACGTCGTCCATCCGGTCTTCGATGTAGGTGAAGTCGGGCAGGATCAGATCGACGCCGGGCTGGGCGTCCTCGGGGAACAGCACACCACAGTCGACGATGAGAAGTCGCCCACCGTATTCGAACACCGTCATGTTCCGGCCGATCTCGCCGATGCCGCCGAGGGCGACGATGCGAAGACCGGTGCGCGGGGCACGACGCGGGGTGCCGAGACGATCGACCGCCGGGACCGATGAAGCCTGCGACCCGCGATCTCGGTTGTCGCCGCGCCGATCCCGGCGCTCGTGACGTCCCCCACCGGACCGCGCCTGGCCCGACTGGGCGCGCTCAGAGCGTGCGGCGTGCTTCGGTTCGACGTCCTGACCGCTTCGCGACGCCGACGTGTTGCCCTTCTTGGGGGCTTCCTTCTTGGGAGCTTCCTTCTTGGGAGCTCTCTTCGCGCCACCGGAGGCCTTGACCGGTGGCACGGTCTCGGCGGGAGGTATCGGTGCGGACTCGGCAGGCGGAGTCGTCGGTGCGGTCTCGGCGGGCGGGGCCGGAGGTCCCGCCTTTCGGCTTGCGGTGCGGCGGCGCCGCGCTGGCCCGGTCATCAGTTCAACACGCCTGCCGTGCGGAGATCGGCGACGAGCGCCTCGATCTGGGGTCCGTCTGCAGGCACCTGTGGCAGTCGGGGTCGTCCGACGTCGAAGCCGAGAATCCGCAGCGATTCCTTCACCATGGTCACACCACCCAATCGGCCCATCGCGTTGACCAGCGGGAGCATCGAGATGTTGAGTTCCCGCGCCGTTGCGATGTCGCCCTTCTCGAACGCCATCTGCATGTCGCGCAGTCGATCCGCGACCAGGTGACCGATCACACTGACAAATCCGGTGGCGCCCACCGACAACCACGGCAGGTTCAGCGCATCCTCGCCGGACAAGTACTCGAGGTCGGTGGAGGCGATGATCCCTGCGGCCGAGTGCAGATCACCCTTGGCGTCCTTCACACCCTTGATCCGGGGATGCTCCGCGAGCGCGAGCATCGTGTCGTTGAGGATCGGGACCACCGAGCGGGGCGGGATGTCGTAGAGGAGGACGGGGAGTTCGGTGGCGTCCGCGATCGACCGGAAGTGGGCATACAGGCCCGCCTGCGGCGGCTTGGAATAGTACGGCGTCACCACCAACAGCCCGTGGGCGCCGACCTTCTCCGCCTCGATCGCGAAGCGAACACTCTCGGCGGTGTCGTAGCTGCCCGCGCCCTGGGTGACCCGCGCCCGGTCTCCGACGGCGTCGAGCACCACGCGCAGCAGCTCGAGTTTCTCCGGGACGGTGGTGGTGGGTGACTCGCCGGTCGTACCCGAGACCACCAGTCCGTCGCATCCCTTGGACACCAGGTGTTCGGCCAACTCGGCGGCCTTGTCCAGATCCAGCGCACCGTCGGGGGTGAAGGGGGTCACCATGGCGACGCCGATGGTCCCGAAGGGGTGCGTCTGCGGCTGGTCTACGCCTGCGTTCATGGTGCTCAAGGCTACCTTCTCTCCACCGGGTACACGCGTGTGGGCACCCGGCGCGGCGCCGCTCAGCCCTCGAGGACAAACGGTGAGGTGGCGACCTCGGTTCCGTCCGCCAGCGTGCCGATCTCGAAGTCGCCGAACACCGTCGGCGCGACCTCCATGAGCTGACGCAGACACTCGACGGCGAGCTGCCGGATCTCGACGTCGGCGTGCTCGGTCGCACGCATCCCGACGAAGTGTCGCCACGCCCGGTAGTTGCCGGTCACCACGATCTTGGTCTCGGTCGCGTTGGGCAACACCGACCGTGCTGCCTGCCGGGCCTGCTTGCGCCTCAGGATCGCATTCGGCACATCGGCGAACTTGGCCTCGAGGGCGTCGAGTAACTCGCTATAGGCCTTTCGGGCGGCATCGGTCGCCTCGGTGAACAGTGCCTCGAGCTCCGCGTCGCCGCGGATCGCGGGCGGCGCCACCACATTCGAGTCGTGCTCCGGGACGAACCGCTGGGACAGCTGGGAGTACGAGAAATGGCGGTGCCGGATCAGTTCATGGGTACACGAACGGGAGATGCCCGTGATGTAAAAGGTCACCGACGCGTGCTCGAGCAACGACAGGTGGCCGACCTCGAGGATGTGCCTCAGGTAACCGGCGTTGGTCGCAGTGCGGGGATTGGGCTTGTCCCAACTCTGATAGCAGGCTCGGCCCGAGAACTCGACGAGCGCCTCACCGCCGGTGGCGTCGGTGGTCCAGTCGACGTCCGGGGGCGGCGTGAACTGCGTCGCGGCGACCATCTGCACCGTCAACGGCACCAACTCGGACACGTTGCCTCCTCACCGCACTCTTGTGTCGCCGCCCGACAATGTCACCGCCACCGCTCGCGCATTCCGCTCGATCCGCGCCGCGGTCCTGCCGACCGGCCCCGTCGATTGTCCACCAGTTGCCGACCGCGCTCCCTCTCACCCCGCGATACCGTCCACCGTGATGTCGACTCGGTCGTCGTCGAAGCAGATCAGGTCGCGCACCGGCTCCCCGTCGATCAGCGGGTCCGGATAACACCACGCGACGTCGGCCACCGAACGGCCGTGCACCGTGGCCGACCAGTATGCGGCGTGGCCTTTGTAGGCGCACGTCGTGCGCGTCTCACTGGCATGAAGCAGTTCCATCCGGACATCGGCGCGCGGTAGGTAGTGACGTGGTGGCAGGTAGGTCTCGAGCAAGAGCGTCGGGCGACGGCTCTCGGCGACGACCACATCGTCGATGCGGACCACCACATGGCGGCTGGTCTCGAGACAGTCGATCCGCTTGAACGGGTCGTGGGGGTGTGCGAGAACCGTCTGCTCCTCGTCACGCCACTCGTCGAAGGCGGCCCAATCGAGGACCGCGTGACCCTGGAGATCCGGATCGTCGGCAGTGAACGCGGCCGCCACCAATGTGCGATCCGGGGTCGGGATGCTCCAGGCGGTCCCCGCGCAGGTGTGCAGGAGGAACGCGTCGTCGGGGGTCAGGATGGGTGGCCGATGCTCGGCCGGGACGACGGCCACCGGGGCGACAAGCGTGACGTCGGCGAGCGGGACGGCGTAGAAGCCCACCACCCGGTCGGGCTCCCACACCTGCAGCGCACCTCTCGAATCGATGACCGGCTCGCCATCGACAAAGGCACGAACGCGGCGCCGCATCGCACACCAGCGGAGTTCGCCGAGTCGGGACATCGTGAACCGGTCCATCTCGATCGCCATGCCGCCGATCCTGCTCCTCTTGTCCGGTGGACACCAGACCCGCGGCGGCTCGACGGCAGACTGCCGGATGTCCGTCGGGCGGCCGGCAGATGAACGTTCGGCGGCCCTCGTCAGAAAGCCCACGGCGCTGCGGATCCGAGACGAGCACCCCGCTCGCCACGATGGCATCGGGTGCCGCATGATGAGCGACGTGCCCACATCGCCCCGCGACGCCGATCAGTCCGGCGTCCAACCTGCCGAACCGTCGGAACGTACCGGGATCAGCCGCCGCGCCATGCTGCGCACCGGCGCCGTGGCAGCCGGGGTGTCGACCGCAGGCCTCGTCGTCTCCCCCGCCCCGGGCGCGCCCGTGCCACGATCATCCGCGGTGTTCGCCCACGGCGTCGCTTCGGGCGATCCGCTGCCGCACGGCGTGATCCTCTGGACGCGCGTCACGCCGACGACTGCGGCGACGCCGGGTTCCGGTCGCGGGCCCGCCGTCGACGTCACCTGGGAGGTCGCACGGGATGCCACGTTCGCGCGCACGGTCGCATCCGGCTCCATCCGCACATCGGTCGAGTCGGATCACACGGTGAAGATCGATGTCAGCGGCCTGGAGCCCGACACGCGGTACGTCTACCGCTTCCGGGTCACCTCGGGGCCGCCGGTGGGCGCCACGTCGCCGACCGGGCACACCCGTACCGCACCGGCCGTCGACGCCGAGGTCGAGCGGGTGCGCTTCGGGGTGGTCTCGTGCGCCAACTGGGAGGCGGGGTACTTCGGGGCGTACCGGCACCTGCGGGCGCATCACGACCTCAGTGCGATCGTGCACCTCGGCGACTACTTCTACGAATACGAGACCGGCGGTTACGGCGGGAAGTCCGGCGTGGTGCGGCGGACGAAACCGGCCAACGAGACGGTGTCGCTGCGCGACTATCGGATTCGGCACGCCCATTACAAGACCGATGCCGATCTCGCCGAACTCCACCGTCTCCTGCCGTGGATCTGCACATGGGACGACCACGAGTCGTCGAACGACGCATGGAAGGGCGGCGCCGAGAACCACGGCCCGGGTGAAGGCCCCTGGGCGGCACGCAAAGCCGCGTCCGAGCGCGCGTATTACGAGTGGATGCCAGTGCGGCCGGAGGCCGCGGGAACCGGCAGGCATATCTACCGCAGGCTCCGTTTCGGCCGTCTGCTCGAGTTGTCGATGCTGGACCTGCGGACGTATCGGGACCAGCAGGTGTCCGCAACCTCGGCCGACGTCGACGACACGCGAAGGAGCATCACCGGACGAGCTCAGATGCGATGGCTCACGGGCGGTCTGACTTCGTCGACGACACGCTGGCAGATCGTCGGGAACCCGGTGATGATCGCGCCCGTCCTGATCCCGCCGCTCGATGCACGCAACACCGCGGCGGTCACCGAAGTGCTCGGCCTCCCCTCGGGCGGCGTGCCGTACAACGCCGATCAGTGGGACGGTTACACCGCCGACCGCCGCCGACTGCTCGACACCATCCACGACCATGGTGTCGACAACGTGGTCTTCGTCACCGGCGACATCCATTCGTCCTGGGCATGCGACATCCCGCTGGACGCGGCCCGCTACCCCGCCGGCTCGGTCGCGACAGAGCTGGTCGTCCCCTCCGTGACGTCGTCCAACATCGACGACATCCTCGGAGTCCCCGAGCACACCGTCGGGGCTGCCGTACCGACCGCGATCATGGCCGCCAACCGGCACGTCCGATGGAACGATTTCGATGCGCACGGTTACGCGGTGCTGACCGTCACCCGGGCGGCTGCGCAGATGGACTGGTATTTCCTCGTCGACAAGGCCGACCCGCGGACCAGCCGCTATCACGCCAGATCGTTCCGGGTACGGTCCGGATCACCACACGTCGAAGCCGCCACCGGACCCGCCGACTAGCGTCGGCCGTAACCGCGAGCGTCACGTCCACCCAGGAATCGAAAGGCCCGAGATGACCACACCTTCGCACCGCTCCGCACGACGACGCCGGCTCGTGTCCGCAGCGGCCGCTCTCGCCGTGATCGGTGCACCGGCGATCGCACCGACCGCGATCGGAACGGCAACTGCCGTCCCGTCGCAGGCCGCGCCGACGGTCGCTCCTGCCGCCTTCGACCTCGCCGGCACCGACAACACCCGGACGTTCACGAACTACCGCACCGTCGACGGTCACACGATCAACGGTCGCGTGCTCCGCAGCGACAACCTGTCACAGCTCACCGCGGCCGATCGGCAGAAGCTCGCCCGGGCTCACGTGACATCGATCATCGACTTGCGCACCCAGATCGAACGCGCCGTACAGCCCGACCGCTCGGTTCCCGGGGCGACGATCCAGTACTTCGACGTGCTGGGCGCACAACCTCCCACCACCCTGGTCGACATGCAGAGTTCCTACCGGTCGTTCGTCACCGATCCGTCGGCACGCGCAGCCTTCCGAAAGACGTTGCTGGACATCAAGAACACGGCGGCCAAGGGCAACACGGCGCTCTACCACTGCACCGCGGGCAAGGACCGTACGGGCTGGGCATCCGCGGTCCTGCTGTCCGTCCTTGGAGTCGACCGCGGCACGGTCGAGCAGGATTACCTGGCGAGCAACACGTTCCGGCATGCCAATGCCGACGACCCGCTGAACGGTGTGAACATCTCCTGGCTGCGGGCGTCCTTCTCGGCCGCGGACACGACCTACGGCAGCTTCGACAACTACGTCTCGAAGGGTCTGGGTCTGACCGGTGCCGACATCGCCGGGCTCAAGAAGGCCCTCCTCGTCAAGCACGCGTAGTCGCCGCGACGCCCGGCGCCTCTCGGCGATCGTCGGCGACTACCCGTCGACGATCGCCGACAGCTTCGCGTAGGTGTCCTGCCAGCCGTCGACGGCGATGGACTCGATCCCGAGATCCAGGACCGGGCGATCGTTGCCACCTTCGTCGAGACGATCCCCGAAGAACAGGATGTCACCGGTTCCGAGATCGAGGATGTCCATCAATTTCCTTGCCCCGTAAGCCTTGTCGATGCCCTTCTTGGTGACATCGACCGAGGTGGATCCGCCGCTGCGCACCTCGAGGTCGGTCAGTCGCGCGGCGGCATGAGCGCGTAGCGACTCTTTCTTGACACCGTCGGGATCCCACGCGGCCTTGGCCTCCACCGGAGCCGCCTGACCCAGCGCACTGAACGTGATCTGGCTTCCGCGGTCCTCGAGGATCGGTCCCCAGGTCTCCGTCTCCCACAGACCGAGTTCCTTGGCGCCGGTTTCCAGGACGGCGAGCGTGCGCGACTTCTCATCGTCGGTGAGGTACTCGGCGTACACGGTCTCCCATTCGGAGCCCGACCAGCGCACGTACTGCGTGCCGCAGGTGGGCATCAGATGGAGGTTTCCGATCGAGTCGAAGGTCCCGAGCCGGGCCAGCACCTGTGCGGCGAACTGTTCGAACCGGCCGCCGGAGATGATGCAGCCGAGACTCTGGTCCAGCATGCGGCGCATCAGGGCGACCATGTCGTCGGCCATCGGACTCTTCGACGGCGCCAGCGTGTCGTCGAGATCGAACATGACCAACCGGTAGTCCTTGCCCTGGTACGTAACCGCCATCATCAGCCTTCCGGTCGAGCGCGTCGGTGCGCAGTGGTCGAGCAGAAGCATGGCATCTCGCCGTCGAACGTGCACCAGTCGGGGTGCACCGTCAGCGAATCATGGCCGACGTCACGTCGAGGAGCCGAATCGCCTCACGCCGGTCGACACGCGCGAGGGTCATCGCTGCGATGGTTGCGCCTGCGATGGACGTGGCGCGTGCGGCCACGGTCTCCGCGTCATCGTCGGGAAAGCGTGCCGCAACTCCCCTGGTGACAGCCGCCAGCAGTTCGGCGTGATAGGCACCTACGACCTGCCGGATCGCGGCGTCGTCCCCGAGTGCGGTCCCCGCGGTGCCGACGAGCAGACAACCGGTCGGCTCGTCGGAATCCCCGAGCCGCCCGATCGCGTCGGCCAACCCGGTGAGGTACCGGGCCAACGCGTCGGACGCCACATCCGGCGCCTGCAGCGGCCGGATACGGGGCCGCACGACGGTGTCCAGATAGTCCTGCACCGCCGCATCGAACAGACCACGCATGTTCCCGAACGCGTGATAGATGCTCGACCGCGACAATCCGGTCGCCTTCTCCACATCGGACAGCGAAACCGCGTCGAACCCCTTCTTCCAGAACAGATTCCGCGCCGAGGCAACAACGGTGGCGGTGTCGTACGCCGGTGCTCTACCCATGGTCGTCCTCTGACTCGGTCGTTCGTCTCCACAGCGAGTGTACGCTGTTGTGGACTGATCGGTACACAATCCGGAAGGGAGTCGACGATGACTCAGACCAGCACCCAGATCCAGCTCGCGAACCGGCCGACCGGCTGGCCCACAGACGCAGATTTCCGCACCGTCACCGTCGAGTACGGCGCTCTGGCGCCCGGGCAGGTGCGTGTCGTCAACGAGTTCGTCTCGGTCGACCCGTACATGCGCGGCCGGATGATCGACACCCGCAGCTACATCCCCCCGTTCGTCCTCGACGAGACGATGACCGGCGGTGCCGTCGGCCGCGTCGTCGAGTCCACGAGCGACGACCTACCGGTCGGCACCCTGGTGTCGCATCAGTACGGATGGCGAGACCTCGTGCAGGAGGACGCCACGGGGTTCCGTGCCCTGCCCGAACCACCCGAAGGCGTTTCGTCGTCGGTGTACCTGGGCATGCTCGGCATGACCGGCCTCACCGCGTACGTCGGACTCCTGACGATCGCGCAGATGCGCGCCGGGGACACCGTGTTCATCTCGGGCGCCGCAGGTGCCGTCGGGACCGCCGCCGGACAGATAGCCCGCCTCAAGGGTGCCGGACGCGTCATCGGGTCCGCCGGATCGGCCGAGAAGGTCGCGCTGCTCACCGAGCGTTACGGCTACGACGCCGCGTTCAACTACAAGGACGAGCCATCGGTCCGCAAGCAGCTCCGCGCGGCCGCACCGGACGGCATCGACGTCTACTTCGACAACGTCGGCGGTGATCACCTCGAGGCTGCCCTCGACTCGTTCAACGACGGCGGTCGTGCGGCGCTCTGCGGCGCGATCGCCCAGTACAACAGCACGACTCGTACTCCAGGACCCAGCAACATGGCCAACATCATCACTCGCGGCCTCACGTTGACCGGGTTCACCGTCGGCCACCATTTCGATCAGCTGCCGGAGTTCACCGCGACGATGGGTCAGTGGTTCGCCGACGGTGAGGTCGTACACGACGAGACCGTGGTCGACGGGATCGACAACGCGGTGGATGCTTTCCTCGGCCTCATGCGCGGCCAGAACACCGGCAAGATGGTCGTGCGCATCCCGTCCTGACCCCACTCACCGAACGGCTCTCGCGAGAGCGCGGACGAGGTCACCCCGCTCCCCGACCACGACGCGGTCCAGGCCCAGCCAGTGCGCCATCGCCGACAGATCGGCGGCGAGCCGTTCGGTGACGACCTTCTCGGGCCGCCCGTCCTCGAGGAAGGCACCGAGTACCAGGAGCGAACCTGCCTTGCGATCGGCCTTGAGGTCCACGCGGGCCACGATGTCCTCGCCCATCAGGTATGGGAGCACGTAATATCCGTGCACCCGTTTGTGTTCCGGCACATAGATCTCGATGCGGTAGTGAAAGTCGAAGAGCCGCTCGGCGCGTGGGCGGAAGAACACCAGAGGGTCGAACGGCGAGATGATCGCGGCACGGTCGATCCGGCGCGGGATCACGGCGCGGGCGTGCAGGTATGCCTGGTCGCGCCACCCGTCGACGGTGACCGGCGTCAGCTCACCCGCGTCGAGGAGCTCGTCGACGGCCGGCCGCACATCAGCGGTCTTGGTGCGGTAGTAGTCGGCGAGATCGGCGAGGGTCGCGACGCCGAGTGCGGCCGCCGCCCGCGCGGTCAGCTCCCGGTGGGCGTCGTCGCGTTCGACATGGACACCTGCGACGTCGGTACCGATGACACGCTCGGTCAGATCGTAGTGGCGCACGAAGTTCTCGTTGCGCACTGCCGACAGGTCACCGGCGGCGAACATGGCCTCGCAGAGGTGCTT